>JBFXGX010000018.1:0-35234 GCA_050177605.1 Candidatus Izemoplasmatales bacterium
TGATTCGTTTGTGGAAACATATCCACTGGTTGTACAGCATGCATTGTATAACCATTTTTAACAAGCTCTACAACATCGGATGCTAATGTTTCTGGATTACAGGATATATAAACAAATTTCTTTGGTTTCATTAATAATACTTTTTCCATAAATGGTTTCGTTAAACCCGATCTTGGCGGATCTACTAATAAAATATCAGGGGAGTTCCCTTCATCAACCCAAGACTGCATATAATCTAGCGCGTCCGCATGAACAAACCTTACATTACTCACTTGATTAAGTTTCGAATTCATAATCGCATTCTTCACTGATTCTTTATTCGATTCTACCGCAAACACTTGTTTAACATGTTCTGCGAATAATATACCAATTGTTCCTACACCAGAATAGGCATCAATCATTATCTCATCTTTTTTCGGCTTGGCAACTTCTAAGGCTTTTTTATATAACGTTGCAGTTTGACGTGAATTTACTTGATAAAATGTTTTCGATGAAATCATGAAAGTCTTATCTAGTAGTTCATCCTTGATGTATCCAGGTCCATATAACACGCGCTCTAGATCACCTAAAAGAATCGAGGTATGACGCGGATTAATATTTTGAACAATCGTTGTAATTTCTGGATGAGCAGCTCTTAATTCCTTGACAAAATTGTTTCTTCCAGGAAACATCTCCTCTTTTGTAACCAAACAAACGAGCACTTGATTCGTTGTTTCAGAAACCCTTACTAAAATATGCTTTACAAGTCCCTGGTTCGATTTTTCATCGAATGGTACGATATGTTGTTTTGTCATGATTTGTTTTGCACTTCGAATGATGTTATTGGCTATTTTATTTTGAATTACGCATTCATCGACATTCACGAGATTGTGAGTGAACTCTTCATAGAAACCAGACATCACTTTTTTATTCTTCTCACTAAGTACCATTTGGTTTTTATTTCGATAATTGAATTCGTTTTTTGAACCTAGTACAGGTAAAACAATCGCGTCCTTCATTCCTACTTTTTGAAACGAAGAAATCACATAACTTGTTTTAAGATTCATCTGTTTCTCATATGGAATATGTTGAAGCTGGCATCCACCGCACTCATGAAATCTTGCACACTTAGCCTTAATTCGATCACTACTTTGTTTGATAAATTCTGTAATTTTACCAAATCCATTATTAAAAAAGGATACTTTTGCTTCTTCACCTGGTAAGAAGTTTGGGACGAGGTATCTTCTGTTTTGAAGAAAACATACGCCATATCCTTGTTCATTTAATTCTGTACATTTAACAATTTGTTCTTTCATATGTATCACCTTTTACTATTATACCAAGAATCGAAAGAAAAAAGCAAAAAGGGTCTTTCTTTTTGCTTTTTATTTACCATACATGATATAAAGAATCCAATTTTCAAAGCGCTTTGGTAAAACTCTTTTCAAGAAAACAAATACTTTATATTCAAATCCAACCGTCACTTTGACAGGCATCGATTTTCTCTTTATTAGTTTATGTATTACTTTCACTACTGACATCGGAGATTTTCCATTTTGTTCGTCGTGTTCCATACGAGCAATCGACTTCTTGATGCGGTCTTTATAGTAATCATCAACTAAAACATGAGGTTGTTCTCTAGCGGCAGTGAATCCTGTTTTTGTATCTCCTGGAAGTACAGCAGATACATCGATTCCAAATGGCTTCAATTCCATTCTTAACCCTTCGGATAACACATGCACACTTGCTTTTGACATTGAATAGAATGTTTGGAAAGGAATGGTTAAGTCCCCTGCCACAGATCCAATGTTGATGATTTTAGGTTTTGAGGATTTTCTGAGTAACGGAATTGCTTGTTTAGAGAATAGAAATACTCCATAAACATTCACTTCAAAGATTTTTTTGATATCATCGTAAGTGGCGTATTCAACCGCACCACTAACACCCATTCCAGCACAATTGACTAAGATGTCAATGACGCCATATTTTTCTTCTATTTTCTTAACTGTGCTTACTACTTCAGCTTCAATCGAAACATCACAAGGATAGTAATCATATGAGATGTCTTTTGGAACTTTTCTTGAAACGCCAACAACATTAAACCCTTTTTTTGAAAAGAAATCTGCCGCAGCTTTTCCAATCCCACTTGACGCGCCTGTAATAACTAGTACTTTACTCATGATGCGTATGCAAAAACTCCATTAATTCTTCATCAGACTCCGGTAAACTGTGCAGTACTTCAGAAATAATATTCACAGCTTCATCCATTAATTCTTTGGTATGTGTGGAAGTATAGGATGTACGAATTAAGCATTCACCCTCAGGCGTTGCAGGTGGTAATACTGGATTCACATAAACCCCACGATCATATAAAATCTTACAAGCAACTAAAGTTCTAAGCATAGTATAGGTATAAATCGGAATGATTGGAACGATAGAATGATCGATAACTTTCAATCCTTTTTCTTTTAAAGAAGTACGTACATATTTAGCAATATCAAGAAGAGCTTTTGGTCTCTCAGGTTCTCTTTCTAAAATGCGCAGAGCTTCTAAAGCAGAAGCAGCGTTCGCAGGCGTAATTGCAGCACAGAAAATAAATGGTCTTGATTTATGACGAACGAATTCACATACTTTTTCGCTAGCGACCATATAGCCACCTAAACTAGCTAATGATTTTGAGAATGTTCCCATAATGATATCCACATCATCTTCTAATCCAAAATACTCGGCTGTCCCTCTACCTCTTGCCCCTAAAACACCAAAACCATGAGCGTCATCAACCATCACTCTTGCGCCGTATTGTTTGGCTAAACGAACAATTTCTGGAAGATTACAAATATCACCACTCATTGAAAAAACACCATCAGTCACAATCAGTTTTCCCTTTTCTGGATCCGCTGAAGCAAGGAGTTTTTCTAAGTCAGCCATATCGTTATGTTTAAATCTTACAAGTGTTGCGTAAGATAATTTAATACCATCATAGATTGACGCATGGTTTTCTCTGTCTGAAAAAACAAGGTCATTTCTACCAGCAATCGCTGAAATAATTCCTAAATTAGTTTGAAATCCTGTTGAGAAAGTAACACAAGCTTCTTTATGTAGAAAAGCTGCAAGTTCTTTTTCAAGTTCTACGTGTGTTGTTAGCGTTCCATTTAAAAATCTAGAGCCACTAACACCAGAACCAAAATCTTCAAATGCCTTAATTCCCGCTTGAATGACTCTTGGATCACCTGTTAATCCTAGATAATTATTGGAACCAATCATTATTTTACGATGACCTTCCATCGTTACTTCAATGTCTTGTTTTGTTTCAAGCGCATGGAAGTAAGGATAGATTCCTAAAGTTTTAAACTCATCTACTGTTGTAAAATCATCACATTTTTTAAATAAATCCATTTTCTCCACCCTATTATTCTTCTTTCACGATGTTACCGTGAAATACTGAAAATCCTTCTTCAAGTTCAACTTCATCTAAATGTTCTTGGAAAAACTCTTCTTCAACGCTTACAAGTAAACCATAGGCAATATCATTGATGACAATCGGATCAAATTCCCCATTATTACCAAGTTCTGCGAGCATTGAAGCTGTATTATCAAAATCAATACCATACTCAAATTCATCTTCGTCATCATGGTGGTGATCATGTCCACAAGAACAAGTTTCACCTTCTTCATGATCACAATCACATTCATCTTCAAAATGGTCGTGTTCATGTTCTAGTTGTTCTTTGACAAATGTTGCTACACCAATTCCAACTTCCATTTGAGGAAAGCCGTTTTCACTTAACGCTTGATTATAGATTTCTGCCATTGAATTAATCATTACTGCGTCTTCAAAAATACTAAATACTTCTTCACCCGTCGGTGAAAACGCAGTTGCCTTTACAAAGAAGTCTCCCGATTCAACTAAGACAACTTCCGGATTCTTTTTGAGTAACACCATTGTTTCTAGTAAGAATGATTCCATTAATAAAGCGGCTTTGTATGTTGCTTCACCGCCATAATATTCATCGATATTTTTAATTAAAACATAAATGTCTGTATATAATTCTTCAACTTCAAAGTCTTCGCTTACTTCAACAAAACTTTCGTCTTCGAGTAAGAAATCTTCTTCAGTTGAAGATAAAATAGCATTTATTTTTTCTTGGATTTCTTTCACTTTTTTCTCCCTTTTTACACCATAATGCACATATTATATCACAATTTATATACATTTGTATATAGATTAAATGTGGACTATTTGTAAAGTAAAATTCAAAAAAAAGAAGCGCAATTTGCGCTTCTTGTTAGGGCTATTCAGTTCTTAATGCAATCACTGGATCTTTCTTTGATGCCATTCTGGAAGGAACGAGTCCTGCGACGAATGCAAGCACAATACTAATAGAAACTAAGAATAAACCATGAAAGACTGATAATTTCGCAACATTAGGCATGTCCGCAAGTCGTTCAATAATGATATTAATTGGAATAATTAGGACTAGGCTGACACCAATTCCTACCAAACCAGCTACAAGACCAATAATGATATTCTCTGTGTTGAAAACGCGTGATATATCTTTTTTTCTCGCACCTAAGGCTCTTAATACACCAATTTCTTTAATTCTTTCTAACACCGAAATGTAAGTAATAATCGAAATCATAATCGATGAAACAACAAGGGAAATGGCCGCGAATGCGATTAATACGATAGATATTGTATCAATAACCCCACCAACCATAGAAGTGAATGTTGCGGATTGATCAATATATTCGATACGGGAAGGATCGTCACTGGCAAGTCCATCATTATAAGCATCAAGATATTTTTTTAAAGTATCTTTACTATCAAAATCATTTGGATAAATATAGATAGAATTAATTGGCCCAACTTCTGTAGGATAGTTTGATTCAATATAATTCACTAAGGAAGAGGTATACCCAAGTCCGTTGTAAAGTAAGCTTACATTGGAACCATCTTGCATACGGATAATCCCAGAAATCGTAATATCGATTCCCTCACTACCATCACTTGTTAATGGGTTGTAACTTCCGACATATAATTTAAAGGTTTTACCCACGATATCAGAAAATTGAAATTCTGTCTCTGTCGTCGGATCAAATCCCAGTGCCTGTAAAGTTGATGTGTATATACGGTTATATTCATCTACGACAAGGACCACTTCAAACGAAGTACTATTCACATTGTCCGATGGATAATTACCATATAGAATATCATAGTTATTGTTGAATACGTCTCCATCTGGTAGTAACGTAAAGAACGATGCCATCGAAGCAAATGGACTTGATGAATTGTCTTCTTCTCCATCAATTGACTCGGAATAGAGTGGAACGTATCCGCTATACACATCGGTTGAAACATATGTTAATAAACTAAAATTCATCGCGTGTGTATATTTCACCCCCGCAATCGTATCAGGAGAGATATTATTCACATAGTCTTTCACATAATTAACATAATCATCTGTAATTATATTTTCAGTCAGGAAAGATGCTAAACGATTTTCATCATAGGCTGTCGCAAATTGATCATCTGGATAAGCAATTAAATCTTCTACTCCAGCTTGTCTAATTTTATCGAAATCAAGACGAGAACTAGTAATCGAGATTGGATATCCCGCTAACGTGTCTTGTTCGAAATTCGATATTTCTTGGTCCAGTCCGTTGGATAAAGATAAGATTAGTGCAATACCAATAATTCCAATACTACCAGCGAACGCTGTTAGTAATGTTCTTCCGAGTTTTGTTTTAATGTTATTGATTGAAGAAATAAAGGCTGTTTTGTAAGACATCGCTGTCTTTTTAAGGCTGAATTTCGTGGTGTCTTCGATTTCATCGACAATCGGTCTTGAATCGTCAGTGACTTCACCATCTTTCAGTTTAATAATTCGGTTTGAATAAGTTTTAGCAAGCTCTGAATTATGTGAAACCATAATCACTAATTTTTCTTTAGCAATTCTCTTAATCAGTTCCATAATTTGAACACTAGTCACTGAATCTAGCGATCCTGTAGGTTCATCCGCTAAAATGACATCAGGATTATTTGCAAGTGCTCTTGCAATAGCGACACGTTGAGATTGACCTCCGGATAATTGATTCGGTCTTTTATGGATATGATCTCCTAATCCGACTTCGTTTAATACTTCAATTGCTCTAGCTTTCGATTCTTGCCTGCTGATACCACTTAAGGTCATGCCCATTTCAACATTTTGAAGAACACTTAAATGGGGAATTAGATTATGTGTTTGAAAGATAAATCCAATGGAGTTGTTACGATACATATCCCATTCTTGTTCAGAGAAGTTTTTTGTGGATTTTCCATTGATGATTAAATCACCTTCATCATATTGATCAAGTCCACCGATGATATTCAGCAATGTCGTTTTTCCGCATCCTGATGGGCCAAGAATCGTGACAAACTCATTTTGACGAAATTCTAAGTTAACTTTATTCAGTGCTACTTGAGTAAAATCGCCGGTTGTATAACTTTTTTTAATATCTACTAATTTTAGCATGTTTTCCCTACTTTCTTAATGTATCCAGATTGAACGATACTCATATATTTTTTTAATTCGAGTTTTGATACTTGATGAGACTTATTTTGCATAAATGAATTTACCATTACACTTCTCAAAACTGAGAAAGCAATCTCGACAGCGATATATTTTGATTCGTCAGAACAATCTTCAAATTGATCATCATTCAGATGAGGTACAATTCGTCTCATACCTTCTCTTAAAGGTTGATGATTCTTCTTTGTATGATCGAGTGTTTCAAACTGAGATTGAAAGTAAATCATTACGTGTTTTACAAAGCCTTCGTATTGCTTATTTTGTTCATAGGTATCAAAGAGATAATCATGAAGCCCATAGATTAATGATTCTAAATCTCCTCCGGATTTCATCAGCTCTCTAAAGAGCGCTGTTCTTAACTCATCCATCATCGCTTGAATACAAAAATTGAACAGATCATATTTATCTTCAAAGTACATATAAAAGCTTCCTCTAGGTATCCCTGCATCTTTGATAATCTGATTAATCGATGCCTTTGAAAACTCTACTTTGGAGAATTCATTCATTGCGGCTAAATGAATACTATTTTGTTTTTCTTTCGGTAAATTAAAAAATGTTTGTGTTGGCACGTTAATGCCCCCTTTATGAATGCTACAATCATTATATATGACAGGGTGTCATATGTCAATTAGAATGATGTTATTTTACACTTGCCTTACGAATTCCTCACCGGATATTCACAAAAAAAAGACGGAATATCCGTCCTATTTTGCAGCGTTTCTAAAGATATCTAGCCCTTTAGTGGTTAATGGGTGTTCAATCATTTCAAGAAAAACTTTGTAAGGTATTGTCGCAACGTCACTTCCTGCTAGTGCAGCTTGTTCTAAATGTAATTTATGGCGAATACTTGCCGCAATGGTCATCGTTTCATAACCAAAATTATCAAATGCAATACGGATATCTTCTAATAGTTCATATCCAGCAGTGGTTGAATTTTCTGCGTCATCTAAACGACCCATAAACGGAGATACATACGTTGCGCCTGCTTTTGCAGCCATTAACGCTTGTGAAACAGAGAACACTAAAGTAACATTTGTTTTAATATTATAACTGGTTAAGATCTTTGTTGCTTTTATTCCTTCAAAAGTCATTGGTATTTTGATAACAATGTTTGGATGAATTCTAGCATAACCAAATGCTTCCTTGACCATTTCTTCTGCACTTGCTTCTTTAACTTCTGCACTGATCGGTCCGTCAATCAAAGTTGTGATTTCTTTGATGACATCGACAAGGTTTTTTCCTTCTTTTGCAATGAGCGATGGATTGGTTGTAACACCATCAATAATCCCCCAAGTAGAAGCTTTTCTAATTTCTTCAATATTTGCTGTATCAATAAAAAATTGCATATTCATTCCTCCTTATTTATTCGTCAATATTATACCATAGATTGATCTAATACATGATTAATTTCACCTAAGCAAATGTTCAAAATATCAAATGCTTTTAAGGTAATGTCTGTAGATTCTTTTAAATAAGCATTCTTTAATTCTTCATCTTTTAAAGTAGGCAAGTTGATCTTTACATTTAGATAGGCTCCCATGATACCACTGTACAATAAGTGACAACCAACTCCGATATCTGAGATGGCTGTTTTATTCCCATATTTAACAAAAAAATCAAGGGTATCAAGGATGGCTAGACTATGTCTCATAACAGATAATGGTACATCAATGCCACCTACTGTCGCTTTTTGAATCATGCCAAAACGATGTTTTTTATCTTCTTCAGTTTCTTTTGGCAAGCTATAGGCATCCATCATTTTGTTAAATGCATCTGTATCCTGATCAATCAGACTTAATAAAGCTGCTTGATGTTCTAAAATCATTTCCATTTTGGAAATCATTTTAATTTGAATACTTGGTTCAAGCTTTGCAAAACTCTTTTTAGTTATCGTTAAATGCCCTACCATTCTAGACAATGCGCTACCTAGAGTAGAAGCTAAAGCACTGACTGATCCTCCACCAGGTGCAGGACTACTCGAATCGACTAGAGCAATAAAGTCTTTAATACTCGATTTGATTAACATAGGCCACCTCTATTTAGAATAAACTAATTTTCCTTTTTTAAACACTTGTGATACATAGTTCGATCCAACACTCATCAAAATGGACTCAAAGTTCTCTCTATCAATCAATACAAGATCGGCTTGTTTTCCTATATCGATTGTGCCAACTTCCTCATGAATACCGAGACTGTAAGCAGGATTGATTGTTACAGCGGTCAGGATTTCATAAGGATGCATTTTGAGTTTGTTAAATGCTAACTGCATTGCGAATTGAAAATTTTTTGATGGAGCTGATCCTGGATTGTAGTCGGATGAAATCGCAATACACGCACCACTCTCAATCATTTTTCTTGCTTTTGCATAATCTTTATTTAAGAAAAATGATGTGGAAGGCAATAGATTACATATCGTCTTTGTTGATTTTAATAATTTCATGTCTTCTGTCGACATTGCCATTAAGTGATCTACGGATGAAGCGCCAAGCTCAATTCCAAGTTTTGTTCCACCCAGCGGAATCATTTCGTCCGCATGTAAATGTATTTTGAATCCTAATTTTTTTGCTTCTTCTAGCAATTCCTTGGTCTCTTCATAATCAAAGACACCTTGTTCCATAAAAACATCTACTGCATCCGCAAGATGATTGTTTTTAATGTAGATCATATTATTTTTTACCATCGAAATATAACTTTTTCGGTTGCTCTCAAACTCTTTTGGAATAGCATGCGCTCCAAGATAGGTGTTATAGATATCAATTGCTTGATCTTCCCCTAATTTCTTAGAAACTTCCAATTGTTTTACTTCGGTTTCAAAATCTAAACCATATCCTGATTTTGCTTCAACCGTTGTCACGCCAAATGATAACATTTCAGTCAGGTCTTGAGCACCTTTCTGATATAAATCTTCAAATGAGGATTCTCTTGTTTGCTTGACTGTAGACAAGATTCCTCCACCTTCTTTAAGAATATCCAGATAAGATTTTCCTTCAATTAACATCATCGTTTCTTTTACACGTGACCCGGCGTGAACTAGATGAGTATGAGAATCGATGAACCCAGGAATCATGATGTTATTCTTAGCATCGATTATTTTCGTTTTGGCATCTTGATAATGCTCAAAATCAATATCGCCTAGGGCGATGATTTTTCCATTTTTAATCGCAATAGAGGCATGTTCAAAAATACGTATATCTTTCATCTTTTCTCCACGAACTGGAGCTTTTTGACTAGACGTATATATTTTTGAAATATTCGTAATGATAAGTTCTGCTTTCAAAGAACATTCCCCCTATAGAAAATTCTCAATTATTTTGTCCTTTGTAAAATCTCTTAAATGAAGATATTGAATTGCCTTTATGACGATTTCATCTAACGACATTTCTTTCTTCTTTTCTTCATTATTCACATCTTGATAATAGTGAATCGAATCTATTAAAGCACGCTTCGGGATTAATCCAACAATTTCAGCGCTTGGTACTTGTATATGATAACGTGCTGCTTCCATGATAACTGTTTCAAAAATCCGGTAAAGAGGATTTTGTTTATAATTTAAAATATTCATTGTTACTTGTGTGTGATTTCGATTTTCAAGTGTAACGGGGCCAGCTTGAATATGTGCAAATCCTCCACTTGATTTTCGAATTGCTTTGGAGATGTTCTTCGCAATATTTTCATCCATCGACAGAATATCGATATTATATGCGACTAAAAATTCTCTTGCGCCAATCGCAACAGCTCCGAAAGTAGGGTGTATTTCAGGTTTACCATAATCTGGCGCCCATGCAGGTAATTTGATTTTATCAATCATGCCTTCAAACTCACCTTTACGAATGTTTGGAAGCAAAATTCGCTCTTCAGAAGTCGCCGCTTCAGCATATAAGAAAACCGGTATAGTAAAAGTACTGCTTAGTAATGCCGCTAATTGATGTGCATATTCAACACAGTCTTTCATCGTTGTATTTTCAAGCGGAATAAATGGAATGACATCAATTGCTCCCATTCTCGCATGTTCCCCGCGGTGGAAGTTCATATCGATAGAGGAAATAACTTGATTGGTAAAAGGAACCATCGCCTCAATAATTTGTTCTGGTTCTCCGATTAAAGTAACAACGGTACGGTTGTAATCTTTGTCACTTTCAACATTGACTACACGCACACCTTCTCTTTGGTACAAGGTTGACATAATCAGATCAATTTTTGTTTGATCTCTTCCTTCACTAAAATTAGGCACACACTCAACGAGTTTTTTCATAGTTTATCCTTTTGATTTTTTATTTTATGGGTAATCGAATCTATATTTGATGAAAAAGGAATTGTAACAATGGAATTATTATCTAAATCATTAAAAGCTTTCACCGTTTCGATGGCATGATCATTTCTAGCCCAAGACCGTCTTGATACCCCATTCATCACATCAAAAATCATGGCTTTTTCTAAGACTTCATCGACGTGTTTAGAACCATCTAACACCATGCCATATCCGCCATTAATAACTTTTCCAATTCCTACACCACCACCATTATGAAGACTCACAAGACTCATTCCTCTCGCAGCATTTCCAAGGGCAGTATGTGTTGCCATTTCAGCCATGATATTGGATCCATCTTTGATATTCGCTGTTTCTCTAAATGGAGAGTCTGTTCCTCCAGTGTCATGATGGTCTCTTCCTAACATCACTGGGCCAATTTCTTTATTTCGTACCATTTCATTAAATTTTAACGCTATTTTTAGTCTTCCATAAGCATCTTGGTAGAGGATTCGAGCTTTTGTTCCAACAACCAGTTCATTCTTTTTTGCATCTTCAATCCATCGATAATTATCATAATCTTGAAATCTTCTTGTCGGGTCGATTGAGGACATTGCTGCTTGATCGGTCAAATCCAAATCTGATTGTTTTCCAGATAAACACACCCATCGGAAAGGACCATATCCATAGTCAAAAAGCAACGGTCCCATTAAGTCTTCTACATAACTAGGGAAGATGAATCCATCTAAATCATTGATTTTATTTTTACAGATTTCTTTGATTCCACTGTCATAGATGGCTTTGAGGAATGAATTTCCATAATCAAAGAAATAAGTTCCATTACTTACTAGTTTTTGAATAACTTCAAAATGAAGTTTTAAACTTTCATCCACGTATTTTCTAAACTCATTTGGATTCGTTGAAAGCATCGATGTTCTTTCCTCAAAAGTAAGTCCAACAGGCGTATATCCGCCATCATATACGGCGTGACAACTTGTTTGGTCAGATAATAAATCAATCGATAATTGATGTTCGTAAGCATAGGTTAGAAGCGTGACAATATTGCCATGATATGCAATAGAAACTGCTTCGTTTCGGTCAAGATAGTGTTTAGCTAGTTGAAAAGCTTCTTGAGGAGAGGAAGCAACCAACTTAATCCAACCTTGTCGATGTCTGGTTTCAATTCTTGAAACGTCCACTTCAGCAATGATGCCAACACCTCCTGCGATTTCAATCGCTTTTCCTTGCGCACCACTCATTCCACCTAAACCTGAAGAAATAAAGAGTTTTCCTTTTAAGTCATCTTTGATACCTAAACCAAGTTTAAGTCTTCCAGCATTAAGAAGTGTAGAGTAGGTTCCATGTACAATTCCTTGAGGACCAATGTACATCCAACCTCCTGCAGTCATTTGTCCATAGGAAGCAACGCCTAAACTAGAAGCACGATTGAATTGATGAAGATTATCAAATTCTCCAATCATAAGTCCATTGGTTAAGATGACTCGCGGACTCATTTTGTGTGAAGCAAATAGACCTAAAGGATGTCCTGATAGCAACACGAGTGTTTGATGATCATTCATCATCTCGAGGTATTTTTTTGTTAGATGATATTGCATCCAGTTTTGAAATACGGATCCAGTTTCGCCATACGTAACAAGTTCATAGGGATAGAGTGCAATCTCAAAATCAAGATTGTTATCAATCATCACTTGAAATGCTTTTCCTTCGATGGTCATTCCAGGATATTCATCAATTGGCTTCCCGATGATTCTTCCTTCAGGACGGAACCTGTAACCATAGATTTTTCCTCTCGTGAGCAATTCGTTAATAAACTCCTCTTCAAGTTCTTCTTGCCATTCTAGCGGAATATATCGCATTGCATTTTGTAAAGATAATACTAATTCATCATCATTTAATGACAGCTCGCGCTTTGGAGCTCTTCTAATGCCGTCTTGAAATTCTTTTCTAGGTGGCAAACTAGAAAATATGTCTTTTAGAGTAATTGCTTTTTGTAGCATCATACCACTCCCTTAAATAACTTCGTTCTTAATTAATTGTTCTATTTTTTGGATATGTGGATACATGACATCATCACACTGAATAAATGGTACGATGTCTCTTATTTTATCATACACTATTTTGGTCTTTTTTGCGAGTAGACTTGGATTTCTAAAATCAATTGCTTGTGCTGAAGCGAATAATTCCATTGCGATAACTTTTCTTGTATTATCTAAAATGGAACTAGCCTTTCTAGTGGAAATAGATCCCATCGAAACATGATCTTCTTGATTTGCAGAAGACGGAATCGAATCTACACTCGCGGGATGTGCAAGTACCTTGTTTTCGCTTACTAAAGATGCTGCACTATATTGAACAATCATAAATCCTGAATTCAGTCCTGGTTTCGCTACTAAAAATGGAGGAAGCCCATTTGATAAAGAAGAGTTGACTAGACGTTCAATTCTTCTTTCAGCAATGTTTGCCATCTCAGAGATTGCAATGCCTATATAATCAAATGCAAATGCCAAAGGTTCTCCGTGGAAATTCCCTGCACTGATGATTTCATCTTCATTGATAATGATCGGATTATCTGTTACAGCATTCATTTCTGTTTCAATGATGGTTTTTACAAAATGAATTGTATCCAAAATAGCTCCGCTCACTTGTGGAGCGCACCGGAGCGAATACGCATCTTGAATTCTTTTTTCACCTTGTTTTGTCGTTAACTTACTTCCCTCAAGTAGTTCGTTTAAATCTTTAGAAAAAGTAATTTGTCCAGGCTGACCTCGAAGTGAATGTATCGTAGGGTGGAAAACATCTGTAATTCCTTCTAGCGCTTCAAATACCATCGCATATGATTGTTTTGATACCTCGAATAAATGAATTGTGTCATAGAGTGTAAGTGCTCCAACAGATGCCATTGCTTGTGTTCCATTAATTAAACACAATCCTTCTTTTGCTTCTAAAGAAGATAATGGATTGATTCCAGCGAGTTTTAATCCTTCTTTTGCAGGATATCTTGTTCCTTGAAAATAGACTTCACCAAGTCCAATTAAAGGTAAGGACATATGACTAAGAGGTGCTAAATCTCCACTAGCACCTAAACTTCCTTTTTCAAATACAACGGGTGTTATTTGCTTATTCAGAAATTCAACCAGTTTTTCGAGTACTTCAATCCGAATTCCACTATGTCCTTGTAATAAAGCGTTGACTCTTAGAAGCATCATTCCTCGAACGATTTCAACAGAATAAGGTTCACCGACACCGCACGCATGCGACATTAACAAATTTGTTTGTAATTTTGTAGTGTCTGTTTTATTGATTGCTAAGTCAGATAGTCTTCCAAAACCAGTATTTATTCCATAGGTTGGAATTTCTTTTTCGACAATTTGATCAACAATATGGCGTGACCAATTGACTTTTTCTTTTGCCTCATCGGCGATTTCGACTACTTCGTTTTTTCTGACGATTTCAATGAAATCTTCAAGCGTTAATCTTTTGTTTCCTAGAATCATAGTATCACCAAGCCTTTTTTACATTATACTCTAGCAAACACAAAAAAGGAAGAGCATAAATGATAATAAATGGCTAAATTTAGCGCTTTATCAAAGTAAAGAAATAAAGCGATGAAGGCTGAAAACAACACTTTCATATTGTTTTTTAATGAGCTACTTGTCTAATATTTAAAAAAATGTTACAATGTCTTAACGTTAAGGAGGTCGCAGAGAATGAATTATTCAAAACGTGTTGAATCTTTACAAGCATCCCCGATTAGAAAATTAATGCCCTTTGCTATCAAAGCCAAAAAAGAAGGAAAAACTGTCTATCATCTTAATATTGGCCAACCGGATATTCCAACTCCTCCTTGCTTTCTAGAAGCAATTAATCAGGTCAAAGATTCCGTCATTCCTTATCAACTTTCCAATGGTGATCCATTGTTAATTGAGTCAATCAAAACTTATTTTAAAAAAGATGGTTTGATCTATCATGACGATGAAATGATTATCACTAATGGCGGTTCGGAAGCACTCATTTTCTCACTTATGGCCATTTGTGATCCAGGTGACGAAGTGTTGATTCCAGAACCTTTTTATACGAATTATAGTGGTTTTATGGCACAAGCAGGGGCTACTCCAGTGCCCATGATCACCTACGCTGAAGATGGTTTTCATTTACCCAAGAAGGAAATTATCGAAGCGCTGATTACAGATAAAACAAAAGCAATTCTCTTTTCAAACCCAGGGAACCCAACAGGTACTGTATATCATAAAGACGAACTCGAAATGTTAAAGGAGCTAGCACTGAAATATAATTTATACATCATTAGTGATGAAGTTTATCGAAAACTTGTCTTTGATGATGAAGTATCGATATCTTTAGGTGAGCTAAATGGAATTGACGATAGAGCTATTATTATCGAAAGTGTATCTAAGAGATATTCCTCATGTGGGGCAAGAATAGGGGCTGTCGTATCTAAAAACAAACAACTAATTGCTCACATATTAAAACTAGCTCAATTAAGATTATCCATATCTACCCTTGACCAAGTAGGGGCTAGTGCATTATATCTGCTTGATGATGAATATGTTTCTTCTGTAAAGAATGAATATCAAAGAAGAAGAGATATCGTTATGGAAGCATTAAAAAAAATCCCAAATATCACTTACAAAATACCCAAAGGAGCATTTTACTTTGTCGTTACCTTACCTATTGATAATGCAGAGAATTATTGTAAATGGCTTTTGGAGTCTTATTCTAATCAAAACGAAACAGTCATGCTCGCTCCAGCAAGAGATTTTTATGTTCATAAAGAACTTGGGGAAAAACAAGTACGTATTGCCTATGTGCTTGGAGAAGAAAAGCTAAAAAGAGCGATGGAAATCGTCAAAGAAAGCATTGAAGATTATAACAAAAGATAAAAGTCTTAAAGAACAGATAAACTCTGTTCTTTTTTCATTATCAAATTCAAAGTATCAACGAGTGATAAAAAAAGGGATGCAGTAGGTTACTGCTTCCCTATAATTTATAAGCTGGTGCGCCACCACGGTCTCAACCCGGGGGCCTATTGATTACGAGTTCTATACCATAAAATATTTAAAGCGCTATATTTACAGGTTTAGTTACCTTTCACATCCACGCTGACAGCAGTTAATTTATATAAAACTAACTTCAAAAATCAGTTTAAGCATAACACAAACATACTGCCTTGCTACAAGATATATTATATTGATGAAATTGGAATTACATGAACACTTGAAGATAATGAATAATACTTTGGAGTAGAACAGATGATACCTGAAGCCCCTAATGAATATTTCGTTTTTTCTATTTGTTTAAAAGCTTTTACATCATTCAAGGAATAAGTCATTCCAGATTTTATTTCTACACAATATAGAACTCCTTCTCTTACAAGAATTAAATCTATTTCATTTAGGTTATTGTCTCGATAATAATACGCATTGAACTCATACCCATTATTGATATAGGATTTCATAATTTCGTTCATGACATAAGTTTCAACAAATGCTCCAGCAAAATGACTAGTTGCCAGATTTTTAGCATTTTGCAACTTGGCCAAATAACTCGCTAACCCTGTATCACTAAAATATATTTTTGGTCGCTTTACAATCCGCTTGACAATTGAATCTTCATTATATGGTTGAAGCAAGTAGATGATTCCGCTTGTTTCTAGAACTGATAACCATTCCTTAATCGTTGGAATCGAAACACCGATGATTTTTGATAAGTTATCCATCACGAATTCTTGCCCGGTCAAAGATGCTAAAACCGTCATAAACTGACTGAATTTCAATTTATCTTTTACGTTGATTAATTCTGAAATATCTCGATCAATATATGTTGAAACATAATAACTATAATAACGATTTGAATCAATGTTGGGATTGTTAAATAACTCAGGATAATATCCTTTAGTGATTTTTTGAAACAAGTCATCTACTTTCAGTATTGGTCTTTCACTATTTTCCCGAATATGATCTATTGATGGAAGAAATGGAGTTTCCTTTGTTTGATTTACTTCATTTTCACTTAAAGGCATCATTTTTATAATAGCTGCTCTTCCAGCCAAAGATTCTGTTAAATTTTTCATTAGTCTATATGTTTGTGAACCGGTGAGTAAAAACAGCCCATTCGACGCTTTTTTTTCTAATCTTCTAGAATTGACTATGCTCTCAATGACCTCTATCAATCTTGGAGCATATTGGACTTCATCAATGATTAACGGATAACCATTTTTTTCAATAAAGTATTTAGGATCTTCTGTAGCGAGTTGTCTTTCATTGATATCATCTAGTGAAACGTAATTAAAGTTCCTTGTCTCAACAAAAGAATAGGCAAGCGTGGATTTTCCAACTTGTCTTGGGCCAGTAATGACAACAACAGGATAATTTGAAAGTTCAACGTTGACGTATTGAAGAATTGTTCTTTTTATCATCGATTTTTTCTCCTAACATTTAGTATAATTTAAACTTCAACTTTATTTTATACTAAAAATGAAATTAAGTCAATAAAGAAAGTATATTTATATACATGAAGCATTACACCTTTCTGTTCTAAAATCATACACGTCCAAAAATAGCTAAAAAGAAAAAACGACTAAAATTTAGTCGTTTGATTGTTAACTGGTGCGCCATCACGGACTCGAACCGGGGACCCAATGATTAAGAGTCATTTGCTCTACCAACTGAGCTAATAGCGCGTGCATATCTATATTAAATGATTCGGTCCAATTTGTAAATACTTTTTTTATCTGGAAAGGAAAAATTCTTTGATTTCATCAAAGGTTAAAAAGTAGACTTGATGAACTGCTTTTTTGAAATTAACTAGTTCTACATCCGATTCATTCAAATATCTTGTTCTATTATAACATCCAGGATAAATGATTGCTAGTTTTATGACTTTTTTATTTCCTTCAATTTGATATTTTAAAAACTCAGGAACGCCGTGAATCAAAACTGGCTTTTCACTTCTTTTGTAATTTTTGATATTTTCATTAATACACCAATAATACTGGTTAGTGATAATCAGTTCGTGATTTGGATTAAATCGAATCGTTTTGAATAGATAAGTTGTATCTTCTGAATTGATTTCAATTTGGTAAGGTTTTGACTTTACTACTTCAACAGAGAAATTATCTGAAAGAACACGCTTTAACTCACCGACAATTTTGATTATCATCGATGATTCAAGACGAATTTTCATCACTTGTCCTAAACTACCAATCAAAATTAGGATAACGACTGCGATTATTAAATAATAATACCATTCCACATTTATCACCAAACCTTGAGTCCATTATATCAAACACCGCTTTCTTTGAAAAGAAAAAGTTGCCCTATAAATAGGACAACTAATACATGAGGAATGTTACTTAATTTCACCACTAGCAACACGATCGAATAAGTATCCTAATACTTTAAAATACTCATCGGTTGAAATCGAGACACTTGAAACTGAATCAATGACAGATACTCCATCGAGTGATACCCCATCGCCATCAACGGATTGAAGTGAAGGATTCCAGCCGTGTTCCATAATGTAATCACAGATTAATCCAACTTGTTCAAACCATTCTAAATTGTAGGTGTTATGAAGCCAAGCTTCATATCCTTCAATCGATGCCGTATTTGGATCTTCTAAACTTGATGTATACGTCGTGTAATGCATCTTGTAAGAATATCTTAAATCTTGTTTCGTGTGTTCTTTCCAAGCAAATGTACCTTCAGTAGTGCTTTTTGTTGCTTGTTGAACATCAATCATAAGATTCGAGACAACGCCTTTTTCGCTAACATTCATCGTAGCGATATAAAGATCGGTCCCATCACAGAGAACTGCTTGAAATTCACCGTTTCGAGCTAATTCAACTGCTTCTTTCGCTAGTTTTGAATATCCTTCATCTGAAATACTTACGGATGCAACATTGATAAAGTCACCATCTTCATCTGTTTCGGTTGCGTCAATACCGTTTTCTAACCAAAAGGCTTCAATTAAGCTAGCTTGTCCAGCCCAGTCAAGCATGTTGTTTTCTTCTAACCACGTTGCATAACCTTCAATCGATGCTTGATTGACATCTTCCAGTGAAGCTTTGTAAGAAGAGTAATGCATTTTGTAGTTTAAACCAAGGTCTTTCTTGGTTTGTTCATTCCATCCGAAGCTGTAGGTTGATACATCATCAGAGGTATCTTCGGTTCCTTGATCAGCAACACTTACATTACGATATCCTTGTCTCACATCGATGTTATAACCAACAATGCTACCTTTATCAATTGTAACTGTTACTGTTGTTAAAACCGGTCTATTGCTTGAAACACTTAATTCATATGCAGTGAATTCACCGTCTACTTTGAATTCACTACTGTTACACCCAAGGAGTGTAACGGACGTCAGTACTACTAATAGTAGTATGGCGAGCCTTTTCATTTTCTTTCCTCCCTTATTTTTGATTTGTTCTTGCCTTCATTATAACTAAAAAAAAGCGATTTGTCTAATGAAGCTATAAAGAAAACATTTTCAAAAATAAAGAAAAGCACTTACATTCGCTGTAAGTGCCTGTTTTTTTATGACTCTGCTTTTGCTGCAAAAAGTTCGTCTAAATGTTTTTGTAAGATGTCCGCATCTTCTTTTTTCATTGGTTTACAACCCGATGGTTTGCTTTCTTTGGCAAGAAGTCCAACTGCCATCTCTTTGCATCCTGGGTACCCACAAGCACCACAGTTATATTTAGGTAATAATTCAACGATTCCCTCAATACGATTATCTTCTTCAACATAAAAATATTTACTAACTAAAAAGATTAAGAACCCTAAGACAAAGCCGATTACAGCTAAAGATAAAGCGGCTCTAGCAATATCCCAAAACATTAGACAAGTCCTCCGAATCTAGCAAAGATTAATGCTAGGATTGCAGCGACGATTAATGCAATCGGTGTTCCTTTGAAAGCTTTTGGTACTGGAGCGAAGTCAAGTCTCTCTCTCATTGCGGAGAAGATATACATCACAAATAAGAATCCTAATGAAATAAATGTCGAATATACAAGCATTTCGATGAAAGAATAGTCGTTATTGATGTTTAGAATTGCAACACCAAGCACAGCACAGTTTGTTGTAATTAAAGGCAAATAGATTCCTAAAGCTTTATACAAAGCTGGCGATACCTTTTTTAGGAAGATTTCGACCATTTGAACTAGTGCCGCAATAACAAGAATGAATACAATCGTTCTTAGGTATTCAAGTGATAATCTAACAAGTAGTAAATGGTAGAGTAACCAAGTGATGGTCGAGGATAGAATGATAACAAATAAAACAGCCATCCCCATACCAACGGCACTACTTCTTTTTCTTGATACGCCGAGGAAAGGACATATACCTAAGAATTGCGTTAAAATAATATTTTCAATAATAAAAGCTCCAAAAGCTAAACTAATTAAATCACTCATTATTTAGTTGCCCCCTTTGCTTGAAGTTTTGCTTGCTTTTTGTTTGAGATAGCCATGATTCCTGCAAGAAGGAATGCAAACGTGATAAATGCACCAGGTGCTTTCGTAAAGACATCAATTGGTGTGATCTTTAAGAAATCAAACAGGAAACTAAAGTTAATTTGTAATTCTCCCCAAATCGTTAACGTTCCGTTTCCTAAGAATTCACGAACCGTTGCGATAAGCATTAAGCCTAAGCCATAACCTAATGCCATCCCCATGCCATCCACGACAGAATCAACTACACCGTGATTGGATGCGAATGCTTCTGCACGTCCTAGGATGATACAGTTCACAACGATTAACGGAATAAATACGCCTAGGCTAATGTATAAAGGAAGTAAGAACGCATGCATCACCATTTCAACGACTGTAACAAGGGTCGCAATAATTACGATATAAACCGGAATACGAACTGGTTTGACTAGTTCTCTTAATTTTGCACTACTCATTAATAACGAAACAAAGAAATTCGATAATACTAATACAAAGAAGACAGCGATTGTCATCCCAATTGCGTTTTCAAGCGAGGTAGTTACCGCAAGCGAAGGACACATACCAAGAACGGAAACAAATAATGGGTTCTCTTTAAAAATCCCTTTTACAAAATTTTCTTTTTGGTTCATTAGTTTCCACCTCCAAAATCTGCTTCTGCACGTTCAAATACAGCATGGAAACAATTGTTGATAGCTGTAGATGTTACGGTTGCTCCTGCAATGCCATCAAATGTCGTACCCGTATCGGTTTTCCAAAGTGATACGTCCCAATTGGCATCATCAAAACCGACAATACTTACACCGGTCATTTTGAAATCATATCCCGGAGCTTTAGCTCCATAGCCTGAGGTTTCAGATTGACTAACAATTGCATATCCATCAACGATAAGATTACTAGACACTGCAATTAACATCTTAATGTCTGATTGGAATCCATATTTCGTAACACTATAGACAATTGCTTTGATTTCATCACCTTGTTTCAAAATGTATAAGGTATCAATAATACTATCTGACACAGCTAGTTCGGTAATAGTATATTGACTCAAATCATAAAATTCACCAATGGCATCATATTTCGCTTTATTTTCGTTCTCTAAAATCGTTGGAGCTGTGAGCGAGTTGACAAAAGCAAGAATGGATCCCATCACTAATCCTAATACTAATAAAACTAATCCAGAAGTTAATCCTTTAGACATCTTAATTACCTCCTGTTTGAGCACTCACGAAGAGTGTTAGTATATCAACTAGATCTTGCATTGCTGGTGAAGTGCCTTCGGAAGCACCAGCAATTGCATCTAAATTTGTATTTCCTTGAGCATATCCATCCATATAGTAGTTTTCTACGTAAGGTGTTGGATGACCAGCAGTCCCTTGATATGTTTCTGAAGTCGTAACTAAATAACTGAGAACTGCTGTGAAATCATTGTTATAAACGACAGAAACACTGATGATACTTGCGTAAGCAGCAGTTACAATAACAACAGTATGCGTGTCAGCATCATAACTTTGGATGTAAGTATTCATATCTAGGCCAGTATTAGCTTTACTTACAGCAGCTTGAATATCAAGTAGGTCACTCGTTGGAACATCATCTCCACTTTGTACACCACTAATCAGTTTTGACTTCGTTAAATAAAGTGTTGCTTGTTGGTTTTCTCCAAAGTTCACATGGACAAGATAAGGATAAGTGCCAACCGTTTCTAAATCAAAATTATAATCATAGCCAGTAATTTCAAAAGTAATATTTTCTTGTTCATGTACTGCGATTTGGTTTACCATGTACCTAGAATAGAACCCTCCAAGGATGAAAATAAACAAGAAGATTAATGTGAATGCGAATGATATTTTATGTGTTACAAAGAAGTTTTTTATCAATGTAGGACATTTTATAATAAAATTCAATATTTTTTTCATTAGAAGTTACCTCCTACGAAAAATGTCATTGCAGAATACATGTCAATTGATTTATACACACCATATGCCATAATTGCGACCAAGATAAATACTAATAATGCAAATTTACCCCATGTCTTTTTATTAAGACCTGAAGAACGAATGACTGCGGTTGTTTTATCGAGTGGCATTAAGAAAATATTCATCACAATGATTGCCGTAGCAACCCCTTCTGGGAAAGTACCAATATAACGGAAAAGAACAGTTAATGCACCAAGGAACAAGGCATTAAATACTTTTCCTAAAGGATTTCTTGGAGTGGTGACTGGTTCTGTTGACATGAACACAGCTCCATACATTAATCCTCCACTTAAAATTCCATATACAGGGAACCAAAGTCCTGTTTCACCGTTCACTGCACCAATAATCCATGTAAGTACAAATACGGTAACAATATAGATAAGTGGTGTTGTCCATTTAATAACTTTTCTGAACGAGAACCAAAGATAAGCAATGATAATTACAAGCGCACTTGTTTCACCAAGAGATCCAGGAATCGTTCCTAAGAAGAAATTCCAAAGACTTCCATATGGCGCGACAAGTACTTGATAACTAATTTGATGTGTCTCTGCAAGAACTGCTAATGGTGTTGCGCCAGCTGCAGCATCGATAATCACTTCAGAAGGATTTAAGAAACCTCCATTTGACATGACGAGACCCATAAGTGAAGCCATCACAACGACTCTACCGATAATCGCTGGATTAAATAAATTGTATCCAAATCCACCGAATAACATTTTACCAACGATGGTTGCAAAGAAGACCCCAACCATCAATACCCAAATTGGTGTATAAAGTGGAAGTAATAAAGCTAAAATAAACCCAGGAAAGACCGCGTAAGAAGTTTTTAATCTTTTAACGATTCCTTTTAGATTATTTGCTTCAGGATCTGTTTTATAGAAGAAGACAGCTTCCATTAAAATGGATAAGAATCCTCCTGTTAAGATGAACACTAATGGATATAGCATTTCTAAGAATGTAGCATCTCCATTGATGTAAACTAAGATTCCGTTTTTAAACCAAGAAAACAAAATGACTAAACTCATTCCAATGAGGAAGTCTCTCATAATCGTGGCGGTATCTTTATTGGTATCTGATAAACGAATAAATGGTGCTTTTCCGTTTGAGAATCTTGCCATAATTATGCTCCTTTCTTGGTAAGAAGAGCTGTTTTAGCTTTTACAACTGCTTCTGTAATTTCAATATGTGATGGACAAATGTGACTGCAAAGTCCACAAGCAATACATTTATCTGCATTTAATTCTTTCACTTGAACCATATCCCCAGCTTCAAAAGTACGTTGAATTTCAGTTGGTGCTAAGAAGACTGGACATACATCACTACATCTTCCACATCCTAAACAAGCTGGATGATCTTTTGGTTCTGGTAATGGTTTGACAATGACAGCGCCTAAAGTATCATTGACGATTAAGTCATCAATCAATATCGCTCTACCTGTCATAGGGCCACCCGCAATATATAAAGCTTCTGCAGGATTTAGTCCTTCAATGTATCCACCTGATAATTGAATCAAGTCACTGACTTTTGTCCCGATAGGAACATAATAGTTTCTAGGATTCTTGATTCCCTCACCGGTAATCGTAATCGCACGATGAGTCAATGGATGGTTAAATTCGACAACATCTGCGAAGTTCATTACTGTAGCTAGATTATCAACGATCACCCCAGCTTCACCAGGTAATCGTGTGTAGGTTTTATTAATTACATGTTCAACAATGTATTTTTCCCAACCAGAAGGATAGACATCTGCGACAGGGAATAAACTAATTTGAGGATATTTTTTTAAAAGATACTCTAGCATGTCCGGATATTGATGGTTATATCCTTTGTAAGCAATATACCCTTTGCTTGCACCGGCAGCCTTCATCGAATAAGATAATCCACGAAGCAATTTTTCAGGATCTTCTTGGAATAATGCATAGTCACATGTTAAATAAGGCTCACACTCTACTGCATTCACAATGATTGTATCGATAGGTGATTTTGATTGATATTTTACATAGGTCGGAAATCCCGCTCCACCTAGCCCTGAAAGTCCAGCTTCCTGCATTCTTTTCACTAGATCTTCTTTGGATAACCCATCAACATGCTCTTCTTTTTGGATAGACTCATGCAGTGTGAATAAGCCATCGCTTTCAATCTCGATTGCATCGACCATTTTTCCACTAGAGTGCCATACCTTTTTAACTGAAGTCACCGTACCCGAAATAGACGCATGAATTGGCATTGCGCCAAACCCTTCACGTAAAGCTACTGTTTGACCAACTTTTACAGACTCGCCTACTTCAACAACTCTTTTTAATGGGCTGTTTTGTTGGAGTAGGTGAATATATACAAATTTTGGACTGTAATCGAGATACATCTTGTCTTTCTTGGACATTGACTTACGACCTTCGATTTTTAATCCTTTTGATTTTCGTAACAACATTAAAATATCCTCCTTCATACAACGTTAAGATAACGTTGTTATTATAGCACATTTTTGAAATACTACAAACATATTTTACAAGCTCTTTAATTGAAAATTAATCGAGCATTTTCATTAAGCTTGAAACCTCATTTTCGGAAAGCAAACGATACTCTCCTAAGGGTATATTTCCTTTGTGTAAATTCATGATTCTAACTCGATCTAATTCAAAAACTCGGTACCCTAATGCCTTTGACATTCTGCGAATTTGTAAGTTCAAACCTTCTGTCAAAATAATCGAAAATTGTTTAGAACCAATTTTTTTGCACTGGGCAGGTTTTGTTATTTGGTTTTGATGCTTCACTGGGTTATAAATTTCAAGGCCTTGACTCATCGATTCTAGAAAAGCTGATGTAATCTCTTTATCAACCCTTACATGATATTCCTTTTCATGATGGTTTTCACTTCGAAGAATTTTATTGACAATGTCTCCATGATTGGTGAGCATAATGAGTCCCGTACTGTCTTTATCCAGTCTGCCTATCGGAAAGATCCGTTCATGAAAGTGTATCGCATCGATAATATTCCCGGGTTTTGAAGTATCCGTTGTCGACTCAATTCCTTTTGGTTTGTTATAAAGCATATAAATATAATCTGGTCGATCTTTTAATAACACGCCATCAATAAATAGTTGATCATTCGGTGAAATTTCCATACCGATCGTCGCTATTTGTTGATTGACAACAACTCTTTTTTCTTCTATTAGTTTATCCGCAGCTCTTCTTGAACAATAGCCACTACTACTAATAAATTGATTAATTCTCACTGCTTTTCTCCATTTCTAGAAGCAACTTAAAAACAAATGTGTCACGTTCTTTCCAAGGAATAAGGTCATTGGAAGGAACGTTTTGATTTTGTTCTATCGCTTCCTCTAAGGTTACCCATATTGGATGGTACCCATATTCGATTTCGTAGTCGTCGAGGTTCAAGGTAGATTGTCCATCAAAAACACTACAAAAATAGTATCTCGATTCTTGTTTAAAAACATCAAAATCACCTAAAAAATCTTTTGCATATTCAACTGTTTTACCAAAAGGACGAATGAACGATTTAATATGATATCCTGTTTCCTCTTCCACCTCGCGGCGAAGCACATCAAATCTTGATTCGTTTTGTTCTTTTCCCCCACCGGGGAATTTAATTTCTCCATATTTTTTGCTTTGAACTAATAAGTATTTAGTTCCCTTTTTAATAATGGCTCGATACGCAATTCGGAATAGTACTGTTCCATCCAAAAAAATATCGTTTTGTCGATATAAAGTCGTTAAAAGATTCATTTTGTCGTAAAAAACTCTTTCACATGTTGAATCGCTTTTTTAATGTCTTCTTGAGTAACGTCTTTATGTGTTACAAAACGGAATGCACCTTCGTAATCAAGAATCTTCACTCCGTTATGAAATAAATAGGATTCAAGTTCAGTTTTTTTAGGGTTGTCTATGTCAAAGAAAACCATATTGATATCTCTTTGAGTTTCATCGATGTTAATTCCTGGAATTTCTTCTAAAAGGGATGCCATATAGGTTGCATTCTCATGGTCGACAGACAGTCTTTTTGACATTTCTTCGATGGCGATTTTCCCGGCAGCAGCGAGTATACCAACTTGTCTCATTCCACCACCCATGATTTTACGGTTATATCTTGCTTTATCAATAAACTCTTTTGATCCAACAAGTACCGTACCGATAGGTGCACATAATCCTTTGGATAAGCAAACACTAACCGTATCTGCATACTGTGCAATATCTTTCACTTCACAATGTAGCGCTGTCGCAGCATTAAAAATACGTGCGCCATCTAAGTGAACTTGGAGACCTCTTTCATGTGTAATCTCATATACTTGTTTTAAATATTCGATTGGTAGTACCTTTCCGCCATAAGCATTTTCTACACAAACCAGTTTTGTTCTTGTGGTTGAGATGGTTCTTTGTTTAAATGATTTTTTGAGTTTTTCTAAGTCCCAAATACCACCATTACTTTCCAACGTAAATAATTGAACACCAGAAATCACAGGCGATGCGCCAGATTCATGTTGGACAATATGAGCATATTGATCTAGGATGACTTCGTCACCTTGGTTACAATGTGTAAAAAGGGCTAATTGATTTGAAAACGTCCCTGAAGGAACGAAAACTCCAGCTTCTTTTCCTAGTTTCTTCGCTACAAGATCCTCGAAATCATTCATCGTCGGATCATCTGAAAAAACATCATCTCCAACCATAGCGACCATCATCGCATCCATCATTTCTTTGGTAGGGGTTGTTACTGTATCACTTCTTAAGTCAATATATCTCATAGTGTGCTCCTTAAAATTAAGTATTTTTGATATTCTTTTGATACTTTCATTAAATTAGTGATTACTTCTAGATAATATTCTTTGTAAATCGGGTCTTCAATTCGAGCTAGGTTTTTTTCGATGACTTCAAGTTCTCTCGTATGATCATAAACAGTCAAGTCTTGACTCATTTTGTATTCAGCAACTTCTTTGACAATTTCCATTCTTTTCACAAATAGATTAGCCATTTGTTCATCAATTTGATCAATTTGATCTCTCAATACTTTAATATCCATGACTTTGCTCCTTAATATACAATATTATGTATATTATAACATAAAAAAAAGTCTTGAATACAAGACTTTTCGTTTTATCAGATTACTTCTTTCGAAGATATTTATTGATTTCAAAAGCAGCTTTTGAACCATCATCGGCAGCTTTGACAATTTGAAGCCAACCTCCACCAATGCAATCTCCTGCAGCAAATAGTCCAGGAATATTCGTCATTAAGCGATGATCAACAACAATATCATTTTTATCTGTGAATGCACCCATTCGGAGAGCAAAATCAGCAGCCGATGGCGTACCCATCGCAACAAAAAGCACATCGATTGGATGACTTCCTTCGGTGGTTACGACAGTAGAAATGGTTTCTTCACCTTTGATTTCAGTAATTTTTTCAGTGACGAGTTTTACATCTTCAATAGGATGTTCTAAAGGGCTATTGTTTGTGAAAACGGTAATATCTGAACTGAAGTTTCGTAAAACATCTAGTTCCTCTAGCATAAACTCTCCACTACCTACAAGTCCAATCTTTTTTCCACGATAGATAAAGCCATCGCAAACAGCACAGAAGGAAATTCCTTTTCCAACATAATCGTTGAATCCCTTCACTCTTAACGAAGCGCGGTTAGCCCCCGTCGCTAAAAGAACTGCTTTTGCTTCATGTTCTTGTTTGGTTGTTTTCACGGTGAACGTGTCAAAATAATCGATCCCCAACACTTCTTCTTCAAATACTGGAATCTCTAATCTCTTCGCTTGTTTAATTCCATTTTCAAATAACTGTTTACCTGTGATGGGTTCTACAAAGCCATAGTAATTTTCAATGTGGTCTGTCTTTCCAAGCGTTCCAGAATCTTTCATAATGATCGTGACATCGAGTTTAAATCTTTTTAGATAAATTGCGGCGGAAACCCCTGCGGGTCCTCCGCCGACAACAACTACATCAACCATGGATTAAAGGCCTAAGCGTCTGATTAAATCTTCTTTTCTTAATAATCCGATAACTTGGCTTACTGGTTTTCCTTCTTTGAAAAGCATTACAGTTGGAATAGAAGAAATTCTGAATTGATTTGCTAAATATCCTTCTTCATCAACATTTACTTTTCCTACCTTCACTTGTCCGGCCATATCTTCAGCGATTTCTTCGATGATTGGTCCTAACATTAGGCATGGGCGGCACCATTGTGCCCAGAAGTCCACGATAACAGGAACATCTGATTCAAGTACTTCTTTTTTAAAGTTTTCACTAGTAATTTTTACTGGCATTTTTAAATCCTCCTAGAATAGTCAAAAATTTTCAATTTATTTTACCAAATAATTTCTTATTTATCTACTGTTTTGCTTATACAATTGTAATGTTTTTTCATCAATTCTAAAAATCGACCAATCTTCGAGCCTAGTTGCGCCTAAAGAATGATAAAAATCAATGGCTGGTTGGTTCCAATCAAGACAGGACCATTCCATCCTCCTACATCCTTCTTGTACAGCTTGTTCGATTAGATAAAGAAATAACTTTTTTCCATAGCCTTTTTGTCGATATTTTGGAAAGATAAACAAGTCTTCAAGATAGAGCCCTTTCTTCGCTTTAAACGTTGAAAAGTTATAAAAATAGAGAGCAAATCCAACAACATTATCTTCTTCTTTCCCTAAGACGACCATGGCTTCATGCAAATCAAAAATAGCGTGTTCTAATTGTGCTTCATTCATATCAATTTGGTCAAGAAGTTTTTCGTATTCAGCGAGGCCAACAATACAGTTATAAATCGATTTCACATCTTTTCTTTCAGCTTTTACTATTGTAAATTCATTCATAAATACCTACTTGTCATTAAACAACGAAAGTTGATAGAAACCTTGTTGCTTGTCTTTTAAGATTTTTTGATAATTATTATAAATATAATCCGCTAATTCACTTAGCTTCATATCCGTGGTGTCGACAATCAAGTCGAGTCCTTCAATTTTTGATAAATCAAAGTCCGTTCGATCCGACAGAATTCTCGAATCAATATTTTCTTGTTTGTCCATTCTTAATCTCATTCTTTCGATTCGACAGGCTTCGCTTGTTTTCAAGAAAATAGCGACGATAGAAGGTAAGCCTAATTTTAAGAACGATTGAAATCCTTGTGGTTCAAGGATGATGAGTTTATCATCGGCGATTTCATTGAGCGGAGTGCCATAATGGAAGCCATTATAAGAGGCAGTTTCCGCAAAAAATGATTCTTTTTCTTTGAGCGTAAATTGTTCTTCTGTTAAGAAGTAGTAATCGAAACCATCGATTTCATTTATTCTTTTTGGTCTCGTTGTACAGGTAACAACACGCGAGATTGGGTAGCGATTAATCATGATTTTCGCTGATTCAGTTTTACCTGATGCACTTGGGCCAATTAGGATTAGCATATCTTCACCTTTCTTTCAAAATCATTATATCACGATATATTATTTTGGGACTAGTACTTTTTCGATATCATTTTGAATATATTTGCGTATTTACTCAATTAGTAGTATAATACTTTAAGATAATTTTTTATCTTGATGAGCGGGGTGTCTTTTGATGAAAAAGAAACAACTTTCGCCATTACTTGTTATCGTTCTTAGTTTCTTAGGAATCATCGTTGCTGGTGCACTTTTACTTAAATTACCTTTTAGTGTACAAGACGGAATAACAATGAAATGGTCTGATGCAATTTTTCTATCAACTTCAGCTGTATGTGTTACCGGATTATCGACGATCAGTGATTTAAGTATCACTTTAAGCATTTTCGGTAAAGTCGTATTAGCCGTCTTAATTCAAATAGGTGGGATTGGAATCGTTACTTTTGCGATTTATTTGCTCGTTATTCTAGGAATCAAGATTGGTGTCACTGAACGTTATTTATTACGAGAAGCTTTAAATCAACATTCAATTTCAGGAATGGTAAGACTCGTTAGATCAATCATCTTTACAACCGTTATTATTGAATTTTTCGGAATGATTATCAATTTCATCGCCTTGATTGGATATTACGATTTTTGGCCAGCTTTAGGACTAAGCGCCTTCCATTCTATCTCTTCATTTAACAATGCAGGTTTCGATATTTTTGGAGATAGCAGTTTACAAATGTTCTCTTCCAATATCCTTTTAAATATTAACACCATGTTACAAATCATTATTGGTGGTATTGGTTTTATTGTGATTCAAGACATCTTAAAAAAGAAATCTTGGAAAGGACTTACGCTCTATTCTAAGATTGTCTTAAAAACGACTGGATTCTTAATCGTTGCAGGATTACTGATTATTAAAATATTAGAGTATGATCATGTAACTTGGCTTGAAGCATTATTCCAAAGTGTAACGACAAGAACCGCTGGTTTTTCTACTGTCAATATCAGTATGTTTAGCTACACTACACTCGCAATTATAATGATTTTTATGTTTATTGGTGCTTCTCCTAACTCCACAGGTGGTGGTGTGAAGACAACCACATTCTATGTCATTTTTAAATCAACTGTTAGTTTCCTCCGTGGCAAGCCGACGATTGTAAAAAACAGAAAAATTGATGATGATAATCGTGCAAAGGCATTTACGCTTGTTTTACTAGCTCTTTCATCAACCTTTATCATCTTCGTCATTGTTTCGACGATTGAACGGAATAACCCAAATCATAATATGGATTTCCTTAGCGTATTGTTTGAAACTGTTTCTGCTTTTGGTACCGTTGGGTTATCAACAGGAATCACACCATATCTTATGCCAGCTTCAAAAATCGTCCTCACCATTTTAATGTTTATGGGACGATTAGGTCCAATCACATTATTTGGTATTGTTAATCGTAACTGGGGGCACCCTAATGTAAGTAGTATTGATTATGCTACAGAAAAGATTTTAGTAGGGTAAGTTCGTCTTGCCCTATTTTTTTAGTGAGGTTCAATATGATTAAAACGATTTATGAAGATAAAGATATATTAGTTGTTTATAAACCAATAGGATTGCTTTCACACCGTGCCGTTAAGTCCAATTTAGGTGATTTACTAACTGAGTTGAAACAACCAAATTATCATGTCATTACTAGACTTGACGCCAATACAGAAGGACTAGTCTTGCTAGCGAAAAACGCTGTGGCAGCATCGATTTTATCTAAGCTTGGACAAACCAGTGGGATTGCTAAAAAATATCGTGCAATCGTCGTGGGGTATATAGACAAATTAGAAGATGTAATCACTGCTTATCTCCTAAAGGATAGTGAGAATAGCGTAGTTCGCTTATCATCTACGCCTACGTTAGATGCTTCTGAGATAAAAACAAAATACACCGTATTAAAAGAACATAAAGGATTTAGTTTATTAGAAGTCGAACTGATTACTGGAAAGACGCACCAGATTAGAGCTCATTTAGCGCATATCGGTCATCCAGTTCTTGGTGATCCACTTTATGGAAATAAGAAAATGAATCAAATGATGCACGAAAAGACACAACTGCTTCTGTCTTATCGGATTGTTTTTGATATCGTGGACGAGACCAATCCTTTCTACTACTTAAATCAAGAGAACATTCTTGTTCAAAATGATAAGATAACGAATTATTTCAAGTAAAAACGTATTCGAAAAATCGAATACGTCTTTTTTTTAGAAATGGAATCTTTTTCTTATTTCATCTTTGATTGACTTTGGAAAGAAAAAGATGATGAACAATAGAATAAAAATAGCTAGCCCAAACGCTGTGATACTTGGCCAAGGTATCGTTATGACTTTGAAAAAGTATAAAACGAGTGGAATGACACTAAAGATTAAAATAGTGAATAAATAGAAAAGATAGTCGCGGTAATTGATTCTTTTAATCCAAATGATAAATGAGATAGCTAGATTACAAGCGAGTAAGGCAAATGGTGTAACATAATTTAGTGCCCATCCAGCATGGGTATCATAATTTTGATCAATTACATTTAAGATAACAATCAGAAAAGTCGTAAGAAAAGCTAACCTAAATGCTATGTTTTGATTCGTCAAAATCCCGTATCTTACAATCATCCAAAAATATAGAATTGCGCCAACAGGAATCATTGCCCATGGTTTATTCGATCCATCCACAAGATTTATACCAATCAATATTAGAATCGATACTAATGTTATAAATAACAATATCTTTTTCGTTAAGGGTAATACTTCTCTTCTAGGAGGAATATATTCGGGATAAACCTCAGGAATAGAGGGATCGCTTGTACCCTGTAATGTTTGATGACATAGAGGACAGTACTCTTGATTTGTTTCGATGGTAATGTTACATTTATCACAGTGTTTCATAGGTACTCCTCCACGTAATTACTCTCGATTTTGACGTCAAGACCCATTTGATTTAAACTACGGAAAAACTCCTTTTCTAGCGATGTTTCGACAATTGAGCGTGTAAAGGTAATCTTGAATTTATCTTCAAAAGAAACGATTGCACAATTGAATGTATTGAACTTACCACTATATACCGCAGCACTGACATTATCAATATACGGTTTCATTGATTCAGGAAAATCAATCCGACCAATATTCGTAAAACTCATTGTATTTAACGATAATCCCATTAAACTGTATCCTAGCTTCATCACAAATTTTTTGAGATGGAACGGTGTTATTCTTAATATAATGTTTTTTTCGAATGCTACGTTTTCACTCATTTTACGAATCAATTCATCTTTTTGAAGTCCATATCTTAGTTGCTCTTTTGCAAGTGCAAGAACTTCCTCAAATGTGATGTCTGGACGGTTCATAACCATATCCGTTTTTGTAAAGTTAGAAAAATTGCGTAACGTTTTCGATGGAAGATGATTTCTTAAGTTGACAGGAACAAAAATCTTCACAGGTTTTTGGTGGTACTTTTGGTGCTCACGATGTTTGATTTTCACATTATAAATCGTCATCATCATTATCGCGACCAAAAATTCGGTTACAGTTGCTTGATGACTTCTAGATATCTCTAGTATTTTCTTTGTTGATACACAACCAGAAATTAAACCAATATTACTATCTCCAAGCGGTGTACCTTTGATTCCTAACGCCTTTTTTTCATTGACATGCTTCCTATTTTTAGGATCGTAATAAGCTACATTTGAATCTTCATATTCTTCAATCGTTGGTCGGCTATCCGTTGTGAGAATCATGTTGTCTGGCGTGACTTTATATCCTCTTTGAACAAAGTATTCATAGACAATCGACTTCAAAAACATGTAAGCTCCGCCACCATCCGCAAGCGAATGGAACATCTCAATCGCAAGAATATTGTTGCGATAAAACACTTTAAATAAATATCCATTATTATCTTTTGGAAGCAATGGCCCACATACCATATGACTCATTGGCTCAACAATAAAAGGACGTGTATTATAATCAAAATAGCGCCAAAAAATACCCGTTTTCAATCTTACTTTGAACATCGGATATCTTTCTAAGACATGATCGACAGCTTTTTGTAGTGTGTCCGGATCAAGCGTTTCTTTTAATGCAATTTGTACTCTAAAAGTATTTGTTTCTTTCGTATTGGACACTTCTGGAAATATTTTCGCAGAGTTATCAAGTTTATACCATTCTTGATAAGGTTTCTCTTTTGACATTTAAATCTCCTATAATAAACGAGAGTCTCGTTTTATCGTTTTATTCATATTTTATCGTAATTCTTTGAATACATTATATCAAGAATTCCTTCATTAAAAAAGAATTTTTCATAAATACTACATCTATTTTAAAAGTATTGTATAATAGTCTCGAGGTGAATATCATGAAAGCATATGAACGTTTATTAACTTACGCAAAATTTAACACACAATCTTCTCATGAATCAAAAAGTTATCCTTCTACTGCGAACCAACTTGTTTTGGGAAACTTTTTAAAGGATGAACTAGTATCGTTAGGCATTGAGTCAACTATTGATGAGTTTGGATATGTGATTGGGAAAATACCAGCTAATACTCCTAACAAACCAAGCATTGCCTTAATTGCCCATATGGACACTAGCCCTGATGCTAGTGGAGAAAATGTTAATCCACAAATCGTAAAAAATTATCAAGGTGGAGATATCTTACTAAATAAAGAAACAGGGATGGTTCTGAGTCCAGATGTTTTTGAAAGTTTAAAAAAACAAATCGGACATACATTAATCACAACTGATGGTCACACACTCCTTGGCGCAGATGATAAAGCAGGGGTTGCTGAAATTATGACGTTTGCCGAATATGTGATGTCAGCTAGTGATTATCTCCATGGTGAAATTGTCATTGTGTTTACACCTGATGAAGAAGTCGGACAAGGTACAGATTTTCTAGATTTAAAAAAAGTTGGCGCGGATTTTGGATACACGCTTGATGGATCTACTGTTGGCGAAATTGCCTATGAAAATTTTAATGCCGCTTGGGCTTTTCTCACTTTTAAAGGTATCTCAGTCCACCCAGGAAGCGCAAAAAACAAAATGCTAAACTCAATCTTCTTAGCTTATGAGTTTGATCAATTATTACCAAAATATATGCGTCCAGAAACAACGGAAAAATATGAAGGTTTTAACCACTTAACAGATATCTCTGGAATGTGTGAAGAGACAAAAACAAAATATATTATAAGAAACCATTCAAAAAGCATCTTTGAAGAACAAAAGAAAATGTTTGAATCCGCTGTAGCATTTATGAACAAGAAATATGGTGCGGGTACAGTTTCACTAACCTTAGAAGATTCATACTATAATATGAGATATATCCTAGATGAAAAACAAGACATTATCGACATCGCAATCGCTGCTATCAAGGAATGCGGACTTGAACCGATTATTGAACCGATTCGTGGCGGAACCGATGGAGCAAGATTAACTTATGAAGGGCTCCCTTGTCCAAACCTCGGCACAGGTGGATATAATTATCATGGTCCCTATGAATACGCCAGTGTAGAAGAAATGGATCTGGCTGTAGAAATTATTAAAAAAGTCATCGAGAAAGCTTAAAAAAA
>JBFXGX010000019.1:0-17570 GCA_050177605.1 Candidatus Izemoplasmatales bacterium
GATATTAATGTCGGATCAATTCCTAATAAAGGACCAATATAAATCACTGCTAACATTGAACTCAAAGCCCCAACAAAAGAACCTACAATAATCACCACAAAGTTCTTTTTAATAATATCCATCTTTGACATAATTGGCACTGCAAGCGATACAATTAGTGGACCTAAAAACACATGAATACCACTTAAATCTGTAACGAAAGTAGCTAAATCAATCCCGGCAATTTTAATATAAGCAATGAGTAATATTGTCGCAACTAGTAACGGAGAAAAAATCGGAAGTTTTGTCTTTTGATAAATAAAGACACCAATCATATACGCTAAAAATGTAAGCATTACCCCAAACTCTTGGGAAGCAAAAATCTCAGACATTTGATTTACCTCCTTGTATTTTATTTTGTAGGAAGAGTGTGAGTTTAACACTCAAATAAATACAAGTAAAACTAATCAATATCGAAATAAGTATTAATAACAATATCTTAAAGAAATCTTCTTGTAATATATCTACGTATTCGAGCACACCAACGGCCGCAGGAATAAAGAAAAAAGCCATATTTCCAGTTAAGAAATTACCGACATCTTCTACTTTATCTTTTTTGACCCATTTCATTGATAAAGCAATCACAAGGAACAATAGTCCGAGGATAGTCCCTGGCACGAAAATACTTGGGAAAAGTAATTGTACGATTTTACTTACCGTTTCACCTAAGACAAAGAAAAGGAGAATGGTAAAGATTTGTATCATGATCTTCATAATGTCACCTCACCTTTATTATACTTGATAATTTCTAATTCTATATAGCACTCGCCTAGTAAAGTGTTTTCAAAAAAGAAAAGATGCAAATATTTGCATCTTTACTAAATATTCCAAACAAAGATTGTTATTTCTAAAGCAAGGAAAATAAGGTTAATGAGTGTTAATCTAAGTAAATTATTGCTACCCTTTTCTTCTTTATTCAATCGAACATTCGCATAGAGTACGAGAATTAACATCAGTCCTAATCCAACAAATTTAGGTAACACTGTCCCTGGTTCGCCAGAAAAGGCTAGTTGCATGACAAGTTCACTAGGTAATAAGATAAAGCTAATGATAATAAAAATCGTATGAATAGCCATAAAGCCATAAATAATATATTTTTGATTTAGTTTCATGCGCGTGTTTTCTCCTTTACTATTTGTTGATCAAGGAAAACAAATCCATAGGACAACAAAATGACAAAAACAGAAATCCCAAGGACATAAAATAAGACACCGCCCCATCCAATTTTATCTGGATTAATAAAGTAGTAAGGGTATCTTGATACAGATTCATCATAAATAAAAAGACCACCAAGTAAAGCATACATGTTTGCATAAACTAAATAATAGATTGGTACGACTAACCAGTATGGAACAAATTTATAACTCAGTTCTCCTTTAGGATCAAATAAGAAATAATCAAGCAACACCATTAAAGGCGTATACGTATGGACAAAGAAATTCATCCAGAAGTCAGGTTTCTCGGTAAGCGTTGGTGCGAGCATTAAATGATAAACGATAAAGGTAATCATAATCGCAATCGTAATTGCACCTTTGATGTTTTGTATTCTCGTCGTCGTTCTTTTCTTCAGTAACAAATACAAAAAGAATCCAAAAACAAAAAGATTACTTTGAACAGTATAATACGAGAACTCTTGTAATAGATTTTCGCTTTGATAAAATGCGAGAAATAGACCGATTGCGTTTCCTACTAATAAGAGAATTAAGTAGATATTTCTCCATTTCTTAATCTTTTCAAACATAGTTACTCCTAACTTCATTATCAAAATCTTATTTCTTCATTACTAAGACTAAATGATAACTTTTATCTTTATCAAACGCGTCTTTTAACATATTACCATAACTAACTATATCTTTAAACCCTAATGATGCACAAATTTTGATTAAATCTTGACTTCTGATTGGGAATAAAGGCGTACTGCTTACTTCTACATCCTCGCCAACCGTAAGAACCGTATCAAAAGAAATATATTCATCTTTTAGAACGTATTTACGTTCAAAAGTGACAGTATCATTTTTTATGGTCGGTAATCCCTTAATATCTTGGTCTAGAATACGATCATAATTAATAATACTAATAACGAGGTGCCCACCTTCTAAAAGCGATTCATGAACGTGTTTAAGTGAAGTCCTTATCTCTTCTTTGTTTTTTAAATGAACGAGGGTATTGCCAATACAAAAAACATTTTTGAATTGGTTCACATAAACAACATCTAAACAATTGCCCTCTAAAAAACGTCCTAAAAGTGACAATCGTTTCGTTTTCTCTAAAGCGATATGAACCATCTGAGGATCAATATCGATACCGAGTGTCTCATATCCTTTTCTTGATAATGCAAGTGAGTATTCTCCTGTTGCTGATCCTAAGTCAAGTGTCTTCCCTTTCTCAAAGTGAGCCAGTAAAAAATCTACTGTATCTTGGTTCAGTGGGAAGATATCGTCATAGTACTTTGAAAATAGATTTTTTTCCATGATTTATCCTCCTAGATTATTAATTACTGTCATTATACCAAATATAAAAAAATATGCTAGTGAAGATAAAAAAATTCGCGAAAATCGCGAATTATTTTATAATTTCAAGTTCTTTCCCGACACGTTTGAAGATTTGAATTGCTTCATATAAATCTTCTAATGTATGAGAAGCACTAATCATCACACGTAATCTTCCTGTTCCTTTGGGAACGGTTGGAAAGACAATTCCGGATACAAAAACACCTTGATTCATCAGTGCCTTTGAAAACGCCATTGTTTTCGCCTCATCACCAATCATCAAAGGAGTGATTGGTGTTTCAGAATGACCAATGTCAAACCCAGCCTTTTTCATTTCATCTTTAAAATAACGAGCATTCGACCAAAGACGATCGGTAAACTCTTCTGTTTCCATCAAGATTTTTACACTTTCAATCGCTGCAGCAATCGCACTTGGTGGAAGAGCCGTTGAAAACAGTAAAGGTCTAGCACGGTGAAGCAACCAATCTTTCACGATTTGTTTTGAAGCGACATAGCCACCGATGACGCCAATCGCTTTTGATAATGTACCGATAATAAAATCAATTTCACCATGTAAATGAAAATGATCGACACTTCCTCTACCGGAGGTTCCAAGAACACCACTTCCATGGGCATCATCTACATAAGTTAGGCAATCATACTGTTTCGCTAATCTGACGATATCAGGTAGTTTAGCAATATCTCCATCCATTGAAAAGACACCATCAGTAATAATCAATATATTTTTATACATTGCTCTTTTTTCAATTAAGATACGTTCTAAGTCTTCCATATCCGAGTGTTTATAAACAGCTTTATCTGCTTTGGATAGTCTTGTGCCATCGATAATTGACGCGTGATTTAAACTATCTGAAAGAATTAAATCCCCTGGGTTCGTAATCGCTTGAATGACACCTATATTACAATTGAGACCAGATTGAAAAACCGTGACTGCTTCTTCACCTTTAAACGCTGCGAGAAGTTCTTCTAGTTCTTCTAGTAAATCTTGATTCCCGATAATGGTTCTTACACTACCAGCACCAACACCATATTTATGAATAGCGTCTATCGAAGCTTGTTTGACTCTTTCATGACTTGCAAGTCCTAGATAATTATTACTAGATAGATTGATTGTTCTTTTGTGATTTAAATCAATCACATTCGAACAAGGACCATAATTCACTGGTAACTTACGGTACACCCCTGCTTTTTTTAGTTCTTCCACTTGTTCATAAAAATAATCTAGTTTTGACAATATTATTTACCTCCTGGAATTAAAATGATTTTACCACAGTTTCCACTCCCCATAATCTCTGCGGCAGTATTAATCTCTGTTAACGGAAACTCATGCGTGATAATCTTTTCTAAATGAAGTTTTCCACTATGTATTAGCTCTTTGACTTGGTACCAAGTATCATAGATTCTTCGACCAACAACACCATAAATATGAATGCCTTTAAAGACGATATCATTCGCGACATCAATCTCTATTTTGGAAGATGGAATACCAAGCATAGATAAACCACCACCAGGTTTCAAATACGAAAAAGCTTGTTCGATGGCCGTTTTATTCCCTGAAAATTCGCCAATAACATCCACACCTGCACCATTTGTAAGAGCCATTACAGTTTCATAGACGTTTTCTTGTTTTGGATTGATGACAGCATCCGCACCAATCTCTTTCGCAAGATTTCTTCTAAAATCATTCACTTCAATCGCAATTACTTTTCTTGCGCCAAGCGCTTTTGCGACATCAACGCCCATTAATCCAATCGGACCACATCCAACGACACATACATCTTTATCAAAAACATCAAAATGAGTCATTGTATGCACAGCGTTTCCTAAAGGTTCTTGAATGCTTAAATGATGCATATTCATTGATTTATCATTGACAAAACAATTCGCTGCTGGAATTTTTAAATAATCCGCAAAGCACCCATCAATATCCACACCGATAATCTTTGTGTTTTTACAGATATGGCCTTCACCTCTTTTACAGAATTCACATTCATTGCAGATAATATGTGTTTCTGCACTGACGATGTCTCCAAGTTGTACTCTCGTTACTTTCTTCCCTATTTTTACAATTTCGCCACTAAATTCGTGGCCAACGGTTAAAGGTAGTTTTAATCTTTTTTTACTCCAATCATCATAAGTATAGATATGATAGTCTGTTCCACAAAACGAAGTGGTTAAGACTTTAATCAGTACTTCATCATCCTTTAAAATCGTTGAAATCTTTTTTTCTTTAATACTAAATCCTTTTGCTGGTTGATCCTTGACAACTGCCGTGACCTTGACTTCATCAGGCAAAGAATAACGATCTGTCATTTTCCTTTTCTGCTCCTTCTACTATACAATCATTACAAATTCATTATATCATATCTATGATATGAGAGATGGAGATATTTGATATTTCATTTTCATTCTTGTTACATTTGTGAAAAATCTAATTTGAATGCGAATTTTTTGCTATTCACTATTACTAGTAATTGTTCTATGTTATAATATAGTTTGGTGATAAACATGAGTATAGATCATATACTGAAAAAAATTGAGTTGTTTCATAAATATACAAATATTGAAACAACCGTTATTTACAAACAAAAAATAATCTATTGTTCATTCGAATTAAAAGATGTTTTTGATTTTGGGATTTATCCAAAAATCAAAGAGATGTCTTTCTCTACAGACAAAGTTCAAATGATTTGTCATAATTCCATTGAATGTTTTGGTATCTTTAATTACATTCTTGAAGGAAAGGAATATCTCATCATTGTTGGTCCTATTTTAACTTCACGCCCACTGGTTGATGAAAACTTAAAATACCTCTCCTTCTATCATTTAAGACAAGAGGATATTATTAAGCGTTTTGTGGCATTAATTCCACAACATACTTTATCTCAGTTTGCATCTTATTTAGAACTTATCTTCCATGAGGTTTCTGGAAAAGACTTCCCGGGAGAATCCATTCTCCAAGAAAGACAAACGATTCTGTCCGCCGTTGAAAATGATGACTTTTCTAACCAAATCATCTTAGACCCAAAAGAGATGATTCCTACAAGTCAAATCGGAGAAGCAATAGAAAAGTATATTGATGTTGTAAAACGTGGTGATTTAGCAAAGATGAATGCTTTATTTAGCACGAAATTACTATTCCATCAATATTCCACTGCCAACCCACAAAGAAATCTTTATAACATTATTTCTTTATCCGCATTACTCGGAAAAGCAGCGGTTGATTCTGGATGTGACTTCGTTGAAATATCAGCGCTTGGTTCTTCTTTCATTCAACTCGCAGAAAACTTTCAAAAGCCGAATGATTTTGTCGCATTGTTTAAAAAAATGATTCTTGGTTTCACAAACATCGTTCATCAAGAACTCAATAAAAACAATTACTCCAAAGCAGTGAAAAAGGCAATTAACTATATTGATAAACATATTCATTATCCGATTTCTCTTGAAGAAATCAGTGAGTATGTAAAGTTATCCAGACCTTACCTTTCTCAAATGTTTTCAAAAGAAGTTGGTGTGACAGTCCAAACCTATATTCAAGACCGAAAAATGCAAGAAGCTGAAAACTTAATTAAGTTTTCGAAGATGTCGATTGCGGAAGTATCGGCTAGTCTATCTTACTGTTCACAAAGTTACTTTATTGAAGTCTTTAAACGCAGTAAAAATATGACCCCACTTGAATATCGTAAAAAAGCCCTAAAACAATAAAGAGTGATGAATTTCATCACTCTTTTAGTTTGCCTTTTATAAAGTTAATTCTCTCTCTAATACTCTCTCTCACGACACTCGCTTTAGCCATTGCATCATATCCATGGACCGCATGTTTGATATCTCTTAATAGAACATCAACTTGATTTTGTTTTAATAGTTCTGTAAAACAGACACCATCATCATGAAGTGGATCATACTCTAATATCTCGATGTAGGTTGGTTCTAGTTGAGCTAAATTTGGATGAACACAAGGGAACGTATATTTTTCCAAATCATACACGCCATTTTTATAATAATGCTTCATCACAAACTTTAACATTTTTGAATTGAACATCGGTGTAAAAGTATAGGTCATTCTTGAATGAGAAGTAAGCGTTTTATCTAGTGCAGGATAGAGAAGTAATTGGTAAGGTGGTAAATCTATTCCTTCATCTTTTAAATATAAACTTAACCCCGCAGCGAGATTTCCTCCAGCTGAATCCCCACCAAGTCCGATTCTATCCTCTAAAATATCAAATTGTGACGCATTTTCCTTGATATACATGTATGAATCTATCACATCATAAAAAGCGGTAGGAAACGGATATTTTGGCGCGAGACGGTAATGAACCATAAATGTTCTCATTCCGAGTTCTTTTGCGATATAGGAAAGACTCATCTTATGAATATGTGTTCCCGGCATCATAAATCCTCCACCAGGAAAATAAAGAAGCGTTTCTTTCGTATGGCGCTTCTCAGGTGTGAAGATATCGATGTGAATCATTCCACCATCTCTCATTTTTACTTGTATTCTTTTTTGAGTAACTCCAGCTTCAGGTTTCTTAAGGACGTATAAAAAACGAACAAGTAGATTCGATAAATGAATCAAAAATACATTTTTTGGCATCCTTAACAGTAGCAAAGGATATAGCTCTTTATCTAGTTTAAAATCTTTTGCCATAGGGCCTCCTAAAAAGTTAAGTTAATGCTTTGATATCTTCTTGATGGTATTTTCTATTCATCTTATAAAAAATCTTTGTACAGATGAGAATAAACGCAATCCAAGCACCATAGAATAGTAACTTTACACCAAGATTTAAGAAATCACTATTCGTGATATCTAAAAAAGTTGGTTTCACAATATTATAGATAAATGTTGTTCCTTCTGTTTTATCAGCGTAAAATAAAGCCGCGTGAACGAGAATAAAAAATAAAACTAAGAATATCTGATATTGTTTCGTTCTTTTAAAAGGTGTCACTTTTGATAAATAAATGCCACCGGCAAATATAATACCGTGGCTGAATATCGCAATTACTAAATCATACATTCCAAGATGGAATGTCGCTAAATAGCCAAAAATAGAATAGTATGTAAAGTACCCAAATCCACTTAAAATACCAAAGAACGATGCGATGTGATAGTACTTCTCTTTTCCAATCACAACAATGATTGTAAAAAGAAAATAGGTGATTGTTGAAATCTCTACAGGGAAAGTAAAACCTTCTGTGATGCTTAAATACGTATATTGGATTAGTTTGTAAATAAGCAATACCCATGAGATTATCTTGACGTATTTCATTTTACTAGGTTCTTTTCCAAAAAACTTAATTAAGAATACAGTCATTATAATTCCAAGTAAACTAATGAAGTTTATGATCACTTTACCATCCCCCTTCTTACAAGAATATATCATACCTTAAAAAGGTATGGAAGTCCACAACTAAGAATGATTTATTCTAAAATTTTACTTTTGAAAAAAAGAGAAACAATTAAGTTTCTCTTAAAAAATGACTTACCATTTTAAATCATAAATGATTTCCCCACCATCAACGATGCCCGTATCTTGAAATCCTAGTTTTTCATAAAGTTGTTTCGCAACAACGTTTTCTGGTTCAAAACTAATTCTAATGAGATGGTTGGAGGCGACTTCTTTTAAATCCTTTAAAATAATTTCCATCGCTTTTTGTCCATAGCCTAATCCTTGATATAACTCATCAATCATTAATCGGTAGATCCAATACTCATGGTCAGTACGGTCTACACAATACATTAAAAATCCAACAATATTCTGATGAACCATGATTGCTTTTGGAATACATTCCTCTTGGTATTTTGATTGCGCTAAACTAAGTGCATTTGAAGCAATAAAATTTTCTTGTTCTACTTTGAGTTTGAGTTTAGACACCTCAATAAAGTTATCGATGGTCACATCTTCTAGATGAACTTGTGCTATTCTATTTTCTTGCCAAGATGATTTTTGCAAGGTCATATATAGATGTTTTTCACCTTGATAATCGAAAGAATATTCGTCGATAAAACCTAGTTTATGATATAGATGAATTGCAGGAATATTATCAATATGAGGATCAACTTTCGCAGACAATGCACTGGTATTCTTAAAAAGTTGGTCTATCGCAAATGAGAATGCCTGTAGTCCAATATGTTTTCCTCTTCCTTTTTCAAATAACTTGATATCAAGAATAGCAGGTTCATTCGTATTTTCAAAGGAATAATAGGTTTCGCCCATAAACCCTTGATGCCTTAGGAAGATCGAATAGTGCTTTGTATTTTCTTTTTGTTGGATATGCTCAAACCATGAAATCATCTTTTCTTTGGTGGTGTTGAGCCCATTTGGGAATCCTACATACATCATTACACTTGGTGTGTTCCATAACTCCATGAGCATGTCTAAATCTTTTTCTCTTGTCTCTTTAATAAGTAGCATCCAAAATCACCTCATCAATTTCATACATAGTAATCATATCATAAATGAATGGATTTCAATCGATTTGATTAAAAAAAGAAATGCGATTTGCATTTCTTTATAATCAATAATCTCTAATAAGGATAAGCTAATAGTGCAGTTGAGCATCCTGTTGAAAATCCTTCAGTGTTTCACTGAAAGCATAGAACCATTTTGTGAATCGATTAAATATCATGAAAAGTAACAAATAATAGATTATCCAAAGCAAATGATTCATCCATAGATAATCGCTGAAAGAAAGAAAATACGGATTGATGATAAACATAATTAAAGTCCGATTTAAATAATCTGGTGTTTGGAAGATGGCTGCATGACACATAATAGCTAATAATACAAGGTAAATCTGATATTTGAATTGACTTGAAAATGGATATTTAAAAAACAAATAAAAACCACCTACAAAAAGAATTCCATGTCCTATGGTCGCAACGATATGTTGATATGTTCCAATAAATGGTTCTGAAACAAACCCAAAGATGCTGTAGTAGAAAAAAAATCCTGTTCCACTTAAAATCCCAAAAAATGATGCAATGTGATAATATTTTTCTTTGTTAGAGAAAAGTATGAATGCAAACATAAAATAAGAAATCGTTGATATCTCAATCGGAAATGTATACTGTCCATGGATATTGATAATAACATATTCAATCGTTTTATAGATTACTAATAATGCTGAGAATAATTTAAGGATCTTTTCTCCACGATTTGACTTATAAATAGCTACTAAAACAAAAAATGAGAAGATAAGGCCAAGTAGGCTAATCATATTAAATAACATCGATAATCACCTATCACTTCAACCATAATTTTTGCGCTTTATTCCAACGTTTATAGAGTATTTTTGTAGTAAGTGAAGTTGGAATGAACTTATTTAAAATCACCGTAAGCTGATTAAATCCTCCAGGCACATACTTCTTCTTTCCTTGAAGACAGTAATCAATCGATCTTGAGACAACTTGTTCTATATGACAAGTACTAATCGCTCCAAAAAATCCTTGAGCATGGATCGCTTTAATAACTTCTGGGTTAGTCGCAAGTCCTGCTGGACACACTGATAATAAATGGATATTATTAGTTTTTAGTTCTTCCCTTATACCGGAACCAAAGTGAATCAAGAATCGTTTTGAAGCTGCATAAGTCGCCTTCAAGGGAATGGGTTGTTCCGCAGCTAAACTTGCTATATTAATGATATAACGATGTTTATTATCTTGATCTGCATCAATAAAAGAGTGAATCATTCTCATCGTACCGATGACGTTAATCTCAATAATCTTTTGTAGTTCAGAAAAAGGACGAAGAGAAAATCTTCCTTCATAATCTATTCCAGCTACATTGAGTAGTAAGTCTGGCTTAAATTGTTTATTCTTCATTTCCTGAAAAAGTGCACCTACACTTTGGTCACTTCGGATATCTGTTTCTATAATATTGATTTTTTTGCCATATCTCGCATAGATCCCTTCTTGAATCAACTTTAATCCATACAAATTGATATCTGTCGCAAATACTTCATATCCTCTTTTCACACATTCATTGACAAAAGCTCTACCTAATCCCCCAGCGGCACCAGTAATAATCACTTTCATTGAACATTCCCCCCAAACTTTATTTTACATAATTGATCCGAGTATTCGATTAATTTAGTTGAATTGATATCATTCACTTCTTTACTAAACGAGCGTACTTTTAGATTATAATAATAAAAACCTTCTGGATGTGAGTTTTGTCGTAAGATCCAAGCAAATGTCTTCGCTGGAACAGAAGGATGAACTCCTCCATTTTTTCTTATTCTCCAGACAAAATCCACCAACCCTTTTGTGTTCTTGTTTCCTATGTCGGTTTTCACTAATCCTGGATCAATTCCATAGGCTTTTACACCTAAATGTGCAAATCTGTTGTTGATTTCATGTGCAAAGAGTAGATTACATAGTTTCGATTGCTTATAAGCAAGTAAAGGATGATACTTTCTTTCGTACATCATATCTTTCCAATTGATTTTCATCATTTTATGAGACTTGCTTGATGTAAATAAGATTCTACCATGGCCCAATATCAGTGAAGGTAATAAATTATGTGTGAGTACATAGGATGAAAGATGATTTGTTGAAAATTGTAGTTCATAGCCAAGTCGATTGGTTTCATACCAACTTTTAACACATCCTACATTATTCACAAGCCCAAACAATTTGCCCTGATTCTCCTTTTGAAGAAAATCAACGATTTGCTTTGATAAAACTTCAGTCTCATCTAGTTCAGATAAATTCGCTTGAAAAAATACGATTCTTCTTCCTGGATACAACCCAGTAAGCTCATTTTCAACTTCGATGATTTTCTCTTTATTTCTTCCTATTCCGATAATTTCAAATTGATCCTCTAGACATGCCTTACAAATTTCATAACCAATACCGGAAGTTGCGCCAGTAACTAATACCCAATTCATTGTATAATCCTCTCCTTTTTTTATATATTATCTACTACTATATATTGTATAATAGTAAGTTATTTTTTTTGTATATTGTCGCAAAACAATATACAAAAATTTTAATTGTTAGATGATATTAAACAAACCAATGCCAAACGTGCCAAAACTCAAATGAATTTGCAAGTAGCGCGCTGACGATATACCCAATGGTAAATGTAGAAATAAATAGGATGATTGAATAGATGTTGATCAGTTTTAAGATAGATGATTTTCTTTTTGAAACCTTTGGATGTTTACTTAAGGAAGGATAAATGTTACCAACTAATTTATTCTTGTGCCATCTAGAATAAGCTCGTACCCATTGTCTTATGTAGAGGTAGATGGTCATAGTTCCAATTCCTGAAAAGACAGATAAGCTAATCATCGATATCCCTATCAACAAGCCCGAAACATAAGGCATCGTAGGAATTAGATTAGAGATATTAGCTCCAATGACCAAGAATAATCCAAGTACAAACAAAGATACCGTAAATGCTGCTAGCACAATAAATGAAAGAAATACCGTAACTAATAATAGGATTGCGAAGAAATCAATGAATACTAACCCAAATCTTATCCATCCTTTACTTGGGTTCTTTTCTGGAAGACTTTGTTTTGCATAATCCTTTGCAATATCTTCTGGAAGACCTATTTTTCGTGAAATGTCATCTTCTTTAATTCCTTCTTCGATTCGATTCGCGAAATGTTCTTCAAAATCAGACATAATGTCATCAATGTCTTGAACATTGTTTTTATTCAGTTCAATTCTTAAATTATTTAAAAAGTCTTGTTTATTCATTTCATCTCATCTCCAATCATTCGTTTGACTAATTCAGTAAAGTCAGTCCATTCTTTCGCATCAACTTTGAAACTTTCTATTCCCATTTTCGTAATGGAATAGTATTTACGTGCTGGACCACCACTGTCTTCTGATAAATAAGTCGTAACGAGCCCTTCTTGTTTTAACTTTCGTAAAATAGGATAGACCGTACCATCCGAAATATCCATTTCTTTTGATATTACTGTAGAAAGTTCGTAACCATACATATCTGATTTATTTAGTTGTGCGAGAATACACAATTCTATGACACCTTTTTTGTACTGAATGTTCAAAGTCACCACTCCCTGATTAGTGTTCTATATTTACTATTGTATATTGTATAATAGTTTTTGTGGATTGTCAATAATCTTTTGTAAAAAACTAGACAAAGTAAAATATACAAACCAATTCATACCAAGAAAAAGTACGAATAGGAATTCATTCTTTATGTATTACATTGTTCATTTGAGTATCGGTCTCATCGTTTTAGTTTGTCAACTGATATCAATCAATACACACCATATATCTTATTATCTTACTTTCAATAACCTCCCAGTTTACAACATAAATCATTGATACCTATTTACAATATTGGTGGTGTCTGCTTATATATTATCATTTACAGTATCGATTTAAAAATAACACATTTTTGTTTGTGAAAATAACGTCAAAAGCAATATTCATACTATCCTAAAGCCAAATCGTGTGAATTGAAATGTAATCGTGTAGAAGTATATTGACCCCCCCAAATTAACCGCTTTTTTTCGATGTTTTTTTCCCAAACTAAAATTTTAAAGTCCAAAAAGTCCCTATATAGCACAAAAAAAAGGATTGACAAATTATATCAATCCCTTGGTTGTTAAATGGGTTGTGTGACCTATTTTAATATAAATCATCATCATCAAAAAAATCAGACTCTATCATATATTCCAGAAGCTTTTCTTTTAACTCTTTTTTTGTCAGTTTATTTACATATTTCTTAATGTCTTTTATTCGTTCTTCTCGCATTATTATTGATTGTCGGACACGTTCTTCTTCCTCTTTCTCATAACGCTCAACTTCTTCAATGAATTCTTTTGCTTTTTCTGGAAAAATAGCAAAGTATGAAGCTACCATATGTTTGCAAATAATACTTCTTCCGTCTGCATGAGGACAGTTGCATGTAGATTTTCGTGGATGATTTACGTTCAAATGAATATTATATATCGTATTTTCATCATTTCTAACTTTCGCATTATATTCTTGATCGTTTACTTTCTCTATTTCTAAAACTTTTCCTTGTATGTAATAATTATACCCTCTCCACAAGGATCTATAACCACTTAACTCTTTTAATCCCATATGTTCCTCCAATCATACTATAGTTTTTCATATTTAAGTTGTGTGTTTTGCTGATTACACTTTTATACTTTCTAACACAAACATAAGAACATGAACGAAAAAACACATATATTTCATTTGCTCAACTTCTTTCCACTTGATTTATTTATTCTTTTTATCTTAGTAGTCAAGTCCAACTTTTCTCAATAAAAAATCTAACAAACCAATAGTTATTACTCCATGTTCATCTCGTTTAGGCATTAGATTATCCTTTACTATAATAACTTTTTTAAAAGAATCCGGGATATTAAGTAGAGACCTTTCTTCTTGTTTTCTTTTTTCTATGGTACTCATTTCATAAGCTGACTGAATATAATATTTTTCATTTCCTCTTTGTGCAATAAAATCTACTTCTAATTTTTTCTTAAGTAACTTCCCTTCTTGTTGCTCTCTAACTTCAACTACACCTACATCTATATTAAATCCACGAACTTTCAATTCGTTGTAAATGATGTTTTCCATAATGTGATTTTCTTCTTGTTGTCTAAAATTCAGTCGACCATTTCTTAACCCTAAATCAGTAAAATAATATTTACTTGGAGTTGATATATATTTTTTACCTTTTACATCATATCTCATGGATTTTTCAATTAAAAATGAATCTTCTAGATAAGTTAAATATGATTTGATTGTTGGTTCTGTAACAGATACTCCTTTAATACTTTTAAATGTATTTGATAATTTTTTGGGGTTAATTAATGATCCAATATTTGAAGCAAGTATATTTACTAATTCTTCTAAATCACTAACATTTCTGATATTGTTTCTATCAACAATATCGCTAATATATACTTTTTCAAATTGTTTTACTAAATAATTGGATTTTTCTTCGTGTTCAGTGAAACTAAGCGTTAAAGGTAAACCGCCATATGTATAGTATTGATTCCATGCTTCATTTACATCACCATCAAATACAGACGTAAATTCTTTAAATGTTAAAGGATATACTCGGATTTCATCACTTCTTCCCCTAAACTCAGTAATCAAATCTTTTGATAAAAATTTAGAGTTACTACCTGTAACATATGTATCAACGTTTTTAATATGCAGCAAACTATTTAAAACATCTTCAAACTCATCAACCATTTGAATTTCATCTAGTAAAATGTAATACATTTCCTCATCTTTTATCTCATCATCAATAGCATTTAATAATTTATCAGGGTTTCTTAACTCTTTGTTTCTTCTGTCATCTAATGCATATTTTATTATATGACTTTTATCAATTCCTATACTAATTAGATAGTCATAAAACAAATTGAACAAAAGAAATGATTTACCCACTCTTCTCATACCTGTAACCACTTTTATCAATCCGTTGTTTTTATGCCTTATTATTTTACTTAAATAATCATTTCTTTTAATTATCATTTAGATCACCTATTATATTTTTCGGGTAATTCAACCTTTTTTATAAATTAAGTATATCATAAATCTTAGAAAAATAATACAGTATTTTACTTTTAGGGTGTCTTTGCCCATTTTATATAATATATACTGAAATAGGCCGTAAAACGAAAAAAAAGATTGATATCTATATCAATCCTTTGGATTAAAAAGTGGAGCAAGCGAGGGGAATCGAACCCCCATCATCTGCATGGCAAGCAGATGTTTTACCATTAAACTACACCTGCAACTAAACAATCTTGTTTTCGTTAGCAATATATATTGTATATGAAGTCGTTTCTTTTTTCAACTATTTTTTACCAGAAAAAGAAACTTTTTTAAGCGTGGCTCGTTTCTAAACAAGAAAAGAATGATAAAATAATTTTAGGTGATAACTTTGGAAAATGGACGCGTACTACATTTAATAAAAAGAAGTGCAGAACAAAAAGGCAGTTATGTCCTTTATTTTTTACAACAAGCACAGCGATATGCCTATAATCATGCACTAGAATTTGCAATTCAGAAAGCAAATCAATCAAATCAAGAATTAATATGTTTTTTCGGACTCACGAGTAATTATCCTGAGGCAAACTTACGACATTACCAATTTATGATTGAAGGTCTTGTGGAACTATCGGTTAAGTTAAGAGAAAAAGGAATTCGATTTGATATTGTCCTTGCTTCTCCTGAAGTAGGAATCCTTCCCTATTTAAAAGAAGCTTCTACTGTTATATTTGATATCGGCTATACGAAAATCCAACGTTATTGGCGAAAAGAAATCTATCACGAAATCATGATTCATCATCCATCAGTTGACCTTTATAGCGTAGAGACCGATAGTATCATCCCAGTCAAAATCGCTTCAGATAAAGAAGAGTACGGTGCCTATACCATTCGCAATAAACTTCATAAGCAACTACCTAATTTTACTTCTAAAGTGAGTCTTCCTCTGATCAACAAGCAATCCAATGAACTAAAGACCTATTCCGTCAGTGACTTATTATCGAGGTTAGAACTTGATAAAACGATTCAACCTTCACCAATCTATCATGGCGGATACACTGAAGCAAAAAAGCAGCTTGATTTATTTATTCAATATGGTCTTCCAAATTATCTACTGAGTAATGATCCATCCAGTGATTTTACTTCAAAGATGTCGATGTATCTTCATTTTGGACAAATCTCCAGTTTGGAGATTTATCATCATATCCTTGAAAGTAATGCTTCTGAGGAAAACAAAAATGCTTATATAGAACAACTTCTTGTAAGAAGAGAACTTGCGAATAATTATATTTTTTATAATCATCATTACGATACTTTTGGTGGTATTACTGAAAAGTGGGCATACCTCACCATGAGCGATCATTTAGAAGACAAACGAGCGTATCTTTATACTGTAGAAGACTACACCGAGTTTAATACCCATGATCCTTATTTCAATGCCGCAATGAAACAAATGGTCTATACTGGCTATATGCATAATTACATGCGGATGTACTGGGCAAAGAAAATCATAGAGTGGTCACCTAGTTACGAAATAGCTTACGAAAATATTAAAAAATTAAACAATACCTACTTTCTTGATGGACGAGATGCTTTATCCTTTACGGGAATTGCTTGGTGCTTTGGTAAACATGATCGCCCATGGACAGAAAGAGAGATTTTTGGAAAACTAAGATATATGAATGATTCTGGTTTACGACGAAAATTTAATATCGAGGAATACGTATTAAAAATGAATCAACTTGAGCAAAGTATTTTGAACGGGACTCAAACAACGGTATAATAATAGCAAGAGGTGAAAGATATGAAAAAGAATGTAGGAAAGACTGACAAAATCGTACGTTATGTACTTGGTGCTCTATTTTTAGTGCAGTAAGCTACTGGTTCTTCATTCCTGCCGCTATTGCAATAGCGACTGGTGCTCTAGGATTCTGTGGACTTTATACCTTATTTGGCATTAATACTTGCAAAACAAAAAAAGAATAAATGAAAAACACTTTCAAATTCGAAAGTGTTTTTTTTATTAATAAAGGTACCCTGGACTCGTTGTCCATACAATAATCATGATGAATCCAAGAAGCGATGAAATCACAAATGCTAGTGTGACGATGACTCTTGTTTTTAAGGTATAAACCTCTAACATCCACATCAAAGGAACTCCGATTGGAAACACGAACGCAATTGTTAAACCAATGATCCATTTTATCAAAGGCTCATTCTGTTGTTTCTTGATGATACTCGCTTGATAATCAATATATTTCTTTGTAGGAGACATACCACAATGGGAACAAAAACGGTCACCTAGATTCATTTCCTTTTGACAATATTCACACTTCATTTTATTCTGTTATTTGAAACAAGGCATGATCGCCATCCTCAAATGTCCCTTTCTGCGTCGCGATTTCAAACAATCGTTTCGCAATTCCTAAATCAACAAGGTCGTAGGCTCCTGGTTTGTGATTTTCAATCCGAAGTTCATGATTTGTATAAGACAAGAGAATCCCTTGACGATTTGTTGCGCT
>JBFXGX010000019.1:17670-34566 GCA_050177605.1 Candidatus Izemoplasmatales bacterium
TTTGGATGAGACTAGATGCGAAACGAATCGTGCACCGAGATCCATCATTTCGGTTTATTCGTAAAGAACCTTATGTGATGCTTGCAAATCATACCTTTATGTTTGATGTCGTCCATGTTCCATTAAGATTATTTAAAGTTCCTTTTATTATCGCGAGTCAAACATTATTCACAAAACAACCATCAAAATTCTTAGTTTCCCAAGTCGCGCATGTGATTCCTAAATCCAAAGGTCGCAGTGACTCTCAAACGATTTTAAAAATCTTCAGTGCAGTGAAAAGAGGATATCCAATTCTTATTTTCCCTGAAGGTGACACAACATTTTTTGGAGAAACAAATTATATCGAATCATCAACGATGAAACTGATTAAAAAACTCAAACTTGATGTTGTCGTTTGTAATGTCAAAGGTGGTTATCTTGGAAAACCAAGATGGGCTACTTCACCAAGAAAGCATCGACAAATAGAACTAAATTATAAAGTTGAAATTACAAAAGAAGAGCTCAGCAACCTCTCTGTTGAAGAAATCAATGACCGCGTAGTCAAAGCCCTCTATCATAACGATTACGAATATCAAAAACAAAAAATGATTCCTCATCCAGGAACAGAACTCGCGCATGGCATCGAAAATGCAGTGTATGTATGTCCTCACTGTGAAGCCATCAATACGATTGAGTCCATTGGAAATAAAGTACGGTGCAGTGCATGTCATAAAGAAGGTAGTATCGATCAATATGGATTCATCCACGATTTTGTTTTTGATAATTTAGTTGAATGGAATCAATTCCAACGTGGTTTCTCAGAAAAATTAAGACAAACTAAAGTCACTTCTACTGGAATGCTTTATCATGTAAAAATGGAAAATGATGCACAGGACCTCCTAGGTGAAGTAACACTGACGTATGACAAAGGATATTTCACAATCTCTGGAGCTACTGCATTAAAAATGCCAATTAATGAGATAACAAACCCAACAATCACCTTACGTAGAGATTTTGGTTTTGTTTATCAAGATACGCATTACCTCATTAAACTTGATCATTATGGCTTGACATTCCTACGAATTGTCCAAGATAAATACTAAAATAAAAACCCTATTCAGTATAAAATGAATAGGGTTTTATCTATTTTATAATAGATTATTTTTAACTCTCTCGATTAAATCTTTCACTTTCACTTCAATTAAATCTCGTGTCTGTTCAAAAGCTTCTTTTGGTTGACCTGAAGGATCATCAAGTCCCCAGTCTTCTCTCACTTTTGTTGGGATATAAGGGCAGATAACGCCACACCCCATCGTAATTAAGATATCTACTTTTGCTGGAATTTGATCAAGTAATTTACTTTTCGCAGTTGACATATCAATGCCGATATCTTCCATTACTTCCAGAGCAAGTGGCTTGGGAGCACTGTATTTTTCTGTTCCTGCAGAATATACTTCAAATAGTTCACTTCCTAAATGTCGAGCGAATCCTTCAGCCATAATCGAGCGACAACTATTGTGTGTACAAACAAATGCAACGACGTATTTTTCCATTAAAGTCCTCCTAAGATATATGTAAATAAAGTTGTGCCTAGTAGTGCCCCAATCATCGGTCCGAGGATGGGTACAAAAGCGTATTCAAAATGACTATCTCCCAGTTTTAAGAAATGATGAATAAGTCGAGGACCAAAATCTCTCGCTGGATTCATCGCAAATCCAGTCGGCCCACCAAGGGATAACCCTAAACTTGTGACCGTAAAACCAATAATAAGAGGGATGAGCCCAGAAGTTATCTGTTGAAAAGCAACACTAACGATGACAGAAGCTAATATAAATGTCGCGATTATTTCTGTAACGACATTCCATTTTCGCCGACCTATGGCTGGTGTTGTAACGAACGTAGAGAGGATACTTTCTTTGTCTTCTGTTAGGTCATAATGATTTTTATAGGCAAGATATACAAGAAGAGCTCCAGTCATTCCGCCTAACATTTCACTAACAATATACCATATCATCTTCGAAAATGATATTTTTTTAATCACAAACATCGAAAAAGCAATCGCTGGATTCAAGAATGCAAGACTAGCCGTAGAGGCAATAAAGATTCCGAGCATAACAGCAAGACCAGCGCCGATACTAACCATCCACCAGTGACTCTTTGTATTTCCTTTGGTTTTCTTTAGAAGTACATTCGCAACAATTCCATTGTTGAGAAGCACAAGTATCATGGTTCCTAAAAATTCTTGCGTGTATTCAACCAAGTTATCACCCATCACTATATTACTGAATAGAACTCGATGAAGTCAAGCAATGTTATCTTACCTTACACAAAGTTTACAAAACCATCGATGCAATCAAAAAAATGTGACATTTTCAAACAATTAATGTATAATATCTTTAGAAAAAGTGAGGTAGACATGTGAAAAGACTATTTTTAATGCTTCTTGTAGGAACAATCAGTTTCTCACTCATATCATGCAAAGGAGATTTAAACACTGTGAGTAAAAATAACCCAGTAGTAACGATTACATTTGAGAATTATGATCCAATCATGATTGAATTATATCCTGATGTAGCACCCAATACCGTAAACAACTTTATTTATTTAGTATCCCAAGGCTATTATGATGGACTTACTTTCCATCGTATTATTGAGGGCTTCATGATTCAAGGTGGAGCAGGTTCGACTCTTTCTTGTAAAATTGCAGGCGAGTTTTCTTCCAATGGAATTACAAATGACCTAAGCCATACACGAGGAGTCATCTCGATGGCAAGAACGACCGATAAGAATTCAGCTACCAGCCAATTCTTTATCGTTCATGCCGATAGTACTTACCTTGATGGAAATTACGCAGCATTTGGCATGATGATCAGCGGTTTTGAAACACTCGATGCTCTTGCTAGTGTTGATACTGATTATAGTGATCGTCCATTAACGACAATCACAATGAAAACTGTCACTGTCGATACGAGAGGCGAAACCTATCCAGATCCTACTTGTTATTAAAATCCTTAAAAAAGAATGTCACACGATTTGTGTGACATTTTCTTTATTTAACATCAAGAGCCGCTAATGCAGCTAAATTAAGTAAATTCCATGGTTTATTGAAATGAGGTTGGAAGAAGAAATCAACGACAGCTAATTCTTCTACTGTCATCTTATTTTGAATACATACACTTAAAGTATTCATATGTTGTGTTGTATCTGCATTTGATAAGATTTGACCACCAAGTAACTTTCTTGAGTCCTTATCAAAAACGACTTTTAACATAACACTTTCATACTCAGGCATAAAGGTTGGACGATTGGTATCTTGAATAAGTACACTACCATAATTGATATTTCTTTCTTTTGCGACCCCTTCAGTGAGTCCTGTTGAAGCGATATTATGTTCGTAGATCTTAATTCCTGAAGTTCCTTGGGTGCCAAGACTCTTCATTGTTGGTTTCATTAAGTTTCTTGCGACAAGCGTCCCCATACGAACTGCATTGGTTGCTAAAGGAATGTATCTAGTTTCCCCTGTTGGATTATACATCACTGTTGCACTATCGCCACAAGCAAAAACATCTTTTCTGCTAGTTTGCATATATTCATCAACGACAATCGCACCGAAAGGTGTCATTTCAACGCCGGCTTCAAATAATTTCGTATTTGGTCTAAAGCCAATACACATAATCACTAAATCTGTTTGATAGGCAGACTTATTCGTATGTACTTTCACAACTTTGCCATTTTCGGTTTCAAAATGATCGACTTTTTCACCTAAAGCTAACTTGATTCCATGATCTGTAAATGCCTTTTCAGCAATACTTGTAAATTCTGGGTCTAAATACTTAGGCATAATTCTTTCTTCTGCATCGATTAATACAACTTCTTTTCCTTGCATTTCAAAAGCTTCCGCCAGTTCAACACCGATATAGCCGGCGCCGACAACGGTGATTTTTTGAACATCTTTTGTTTTTTCGATGATTTCATTTGCTTGAAAGAAATTTTTCGATAACAATACATTTTCTGATTCAATTCCAGGAATGCGAGGAATAATTGGCCAAGAACCCGATGCAATCACTAGTTTGTCATAGTGATCACTCAATAACTCACCTGTCGATAAATCTTTGACAGTGACTTGTTTTCCTTCGAAATCGACTTTGACAACTTCATGAAGCATTTTGGTATTGACACCAAGAGAAGCTAGTTCACTTGGCGAACTATAAAATAGTCCATTGACATCCTTAATCACACCACCAACATATAATGCAATTCCACAAGATAAGAAACTTACATTATCATTTCTTTCATACACTGTAACCTCTACTTCAGGATAGATTGTTTTAATATTTTTGACTGCTGCAGTACCCGCATGAGTACAACCAATAACGATTACTTTCATTTCACTACCTCCGTACAAGATAATTATATAATATTTGTGAAAAAACAAAAAATGATATGATAAATTAATCGCTTTCATCGTCTTCCAATAATATTCAACTAAATTTAGTGAAAACCTTGTTATCTTGGTTTCGTTTTGATAGAATGAAATTAATAAACTAAACGATGGGGGAATAGAATGGATTTTTTGATTGAGATTGTTTCAAATATACTTTTTTTATTCGGTATCATTGCGATGATTAGTCTTTTTGATTTTTCAACAAAACCGAAGCGTCCTTGGTTATCTACGCTTCTGATTGGTCTAGGTGTCGGTCTCATTACGATTATTCTTATGCTTACTGGATTCACGACATCAACTGGTGCGCATTATGATATTCGCTCCATTTTCATTAGCGTTACGACTCTTTATTTCTCACCAATTTCTGTTTTGATTGCGGTTGTGATGTCTTCATTATATCGAATCTATATGGGTGGCATCGGAACGATGGCAGGAGTTAGCACCCTCGTTTTGTCCTATTTAATCGGACTTGCATGGAGAAAATATAAACGACCATCTAAACGTGTTCATCCCCATTTTGAATACTATCTCTTTGGTTTGATCATTCAAATCGCAATGCTTCTTTCTCAGCTATGGATACCTTACCCAACAAACATTGAAATTATCTCTTCCATTTTTCTTCCTGTAATGATAATCTACCCAATCATCACTGTATTTTTATCAATGGCCTTTATGAACTATAAAAAAAGGATTTTATCAATGGAAATTCTACGTGAATTTGAACTCAAGTATCGAACACTCATTGATTCTGCTCATATTGGTGTGATTGAGTATGATTTGACGGGAAAGATCCTAGTTGCGAACAAAGCTTTTTATACTATCCTTAACGCAACCCCTGAAGACTTATTTCTTTTCGATATGCATCGTCTACCCAATAAAGAACTAATCGATTTAGTCGACCGTTCTTTACAAGGAGAAATAACCATCTATGAAAACCATTATACTTGCTACTTCTCTAACAAAACGTTCCCTGCAAGAATCCAGTTTACACCAATCTATATCCACGGAAGAGTTCAAGGAGGATTTGGAATTGTGGAAGACTTAACCTTCCAGTACTCGATGACAGAACAAATCGTCAAGTTAAGTGAACGGGATATCCTTACAACCTTATATAACCGAATCACTTTTGACAATGATGTTCTTAACAGTGTACCCGTCTCTAATTTTCCGATTGCTTTCATTACTGCGGACATCAATTCACTCAATGTCATCAATGCTTCGTTTGGATATGAAGAAGGAAATCGCGTTATCCAGAAAGTCGCAGCTATTTTATTACAAACCAAAGAAGTTCTTCATAATAATATCTACCGCATCGGTGGAGACCAGTTTGCACTTCTGATTCCTGATTTTCCGGAAGAAGAGACCATTCATTTGATCGAACAAATTAAAAAACAAATCGCACTCATCAAGGTGGCAGATATCTCCATTAGTATTAGTTTTGGCTATGACATCATCCTTAGCCCAGCTCAGTCCTATCAAGCATCCTTTGAAATCGCAATGAATCATCTACACGAAAATAAAATCTATGATAATTCTAGTTACTCAGCCAAAACAGTCGATATGATTATCTCTGCCTTGTTCGCGAAAAGCAAACGAGAAAAACTTCATAGTGACCGTGTTAGTGAGATTGCTTATTTAATCGCCAAAGAATTTCATCTTGGCACTTCTTTTGAAAACCGTGTTCGTGTAGCTGGAGTCCTTCATGATATAGGAAAAATCACCATCTCAGAGGAAATACTCAATAAACCAAACGATTTAACGAAAGAAGAAAGACTAAAAATTAACAAACATTCTGAAGCTGGATTTAAAATTTTATCTTCTGTTCCTGAATATTATGAACTTGCGACAATCATCCTCTTCCATCACGAACGTTATGATGGAAAAGGATACCCAAGAAAGATTAGTGGTCATACCATTCCTCTCGCCTCTAGAATTATCTCTGTTGCGGATTCATTTGATGCGATGACCCAGTCGAGACCGTACCGAAAAGCCTTAACCAAACAAGAAGCAATCGATGAAATTAATCGTTGTTCTAACCTACAGTTTGATCCTGAAGTCGTTGATAAATTTATTCTTTTGTATGATCAAGGATTACTATAAAGTCAAAAAAAAACACCTTTCAAAGGTGTTTTTAATTTAAGCTGGAAGATTGTTAGGATTGGTTGTGACTGCAGATATGATATCATTCATTGCAGTTTCAAGAGACTGAATCGTTGTGATTTGAGCTTCTGTCAAATTCGAGGAATCAAATGTCGCCACTTCACTTACGAGTAAAAGGAAATCGTCAAAGGCAGCAGCTGCATTCTCTTGTATTTGTGTAACATTAACTGTTCCAAACTCGACATTTAGGGTATCAACCCAGTAGAAATAAACTATAAAATCAAGGATAGCATCCATATCTAACTCTGAATCAACAAGGATTGAATCAATCAAGACACAAGCTTGTATTACGAGTTCTTCTTCTGATACTGAATAGTCACTAGCAGAAGCAATCAATGCATAGATTTGAACTTTTTCTACATAAGTAAGCGAATCTAAGAATGATAGAACGTTATTATTAATCTCTCTGGAAGTGCTAAATAGATAATCTATTTGAGATTCTAACAAATCTTTTAAAGCGACTTCCTCCACTGGATCGTCAATATAAAAACCAATCAGGATGGAGGCAACATCATAGGATATATCTTTCATGTTATTGAATTCTTCTTCACTAATTGCATTATTTAAAATCATTGCAATTTCTAAATAAGATTCGAATGCTTGAAGCATCGTTTCTTCATTGGTTTCCATTTGCTCAGTTAACATTGAAAAGATGAAATTCACAGTGTCCTCACTAACATTACTTAATAATCCATCAAGTTCTCCATAAATCGTCGCAATAAGCATCACAAACTTCGCTTGGCTAGATGGTTCGCTGATGTAGTCACTGAAAAAACCGTATAATTGAATATCTTTGATTTCTTGTTCTATCATAACAATTGCATTATTATTATCGAAAACCTCACTTTCTTTGATTAAAAGATTCCAGATTATGTTTTCGTATTGATTATGTTTACTTTCAATTTCAGTTATAACATATTGCCCATCTCCATCGATGATTCCACTTAAAGCAGAGATACAATCAGGAATTGTTACATATTTAGCGATTAAATAATCATCATAAATATCCATCACGTCTGTATAGAAGCCTTCGGTTCCATCCACATATGATAATTCAGTTTGATAATCAGTTAGTTTTTGAGGTTCATTTGTTTCATAATAGCTTTTTAAAAGATTTTGAAGTGAATTTAACAGGGAATAATCCAAAATGTAATCATAAGTGAAATAAATCTCATCAATCCGATCATAATAATCAGTTATTAAATGATCATAATCATAGAGTGCATTATAATAAGTTTGGGCTTCTGTATTATGCGATGGAAGTTGACTAATATAAGTAGAAAAATTATTTTCAAAATTAGATTTGTCCTCTAATAAAGATGTGATATCTTCTTGTAGCAGAACATTTTCCGCATTTATTTCATCGATTCTGGATGTATAACTTGCAGTATCGAATTGAGATGCCGTGTAATCATACAAATTAATGAGCACTGCGACCATCGTTTCACTTACATAACTCTCATTAAATCCTGCTAGTTTAAAGTTGTTCCACCATTCTTGTAAATCTGCTAGCGACTCGATCTCTATAAGTTCCGTAAATGAGTCTTCAAGACTTACTAATAGCTTGTAGACTTCTTCCTCTGTATCAAACCCTGAAATCGAGAATATCATTGCTCCAACTTCTTCTAATACTTCACTATTAGATTCACCTGTCATCACACTAAGTAAATCCAAATAATCTTGATGTCTGTACGGGTCATATTGTGTAGTCACAAATATATTACTCCAAATGGTTGTAGTCGTTGTAGCTGATTCTAATTCAGTTGTAACGGTCGTTTGATTGTTATTAAACAAATCACATCCGATAAGTAATAATGATAATATACTGCTTAACATAAAAACACTAATTTTTCTTTTCATTATGGTCCTCCGTCAAATATATAATTAAGTTCATTATAACATATTCAATAAAATATTATCTATAAATATTTCTTTTTGTTATTTATTTAATATGATACAGGTAAAATAAAAAGGCACCTAAGAAAGGTGCCTAATCAATTTAAACTGGAAGATTGTTTGGATTGGTTGAGACTGCAGATATGATATCATTCATTGCAGTTTCAAGAGACTGAATCGTTGTGATTTGAGCTTCTGTTAAAGTAGAAGCATCAAATGTAGCAACTTCACCAACGACATCAACAAATTCTAAGTAAGCATTATATGCATTTTCTTGAATGGTTGAAAGAGGAACACTGGCTAAGTCAAACTCTGTATCACCAGTCCAGTATGCATAAACAATATTATCTAGTAATAAACGAACATTGAGTGATGAATCAAATACGATAGAATCAAGTAATTGACACATTTCGATTGTTAATTCAGTTTCACTTAAATTTCCTAAACTAGCTTCATTAATGAAAGTATATATTTGTACTTGTTCTGCAAGGGTAAGTTCATTCATAAATGTTAAAAGGTTTGTTGAAATAAGTCTTGCTGTTGTGAAAACATAATCAACTTGATCTTCTAATAGTTGGATATATTCAGCTTGTAATGTTTCATCGGTTACTGTAGCTTCAATGAAAATCGTGCCAACTTCAGTAAGAATCGTTTGAACATTATCGATTTCTTCTTGCGTTAGAGCATCATTTAATACATTGGCAACATCTAGCAAAGCACTAAATGCTCCTAAAATCAATTCTTGAGTAGGTTCTTCTACTTGATTTTCAGTCATATAAATAATAAAGTCAATTGTCGAAGCATCAAGATTTGTGATTAATGCATCGACTTCTCCATACACAGAAGCGACAAGTAAAACTAATTTTGCTGTATTCGCTGGGTTTTGTACATATTCAACAAGAGAATTGGCTGCGCCAGTCATCATCGCTTGTTGATTAAGGGAGTCAATCATTGATAGTTTGCTTTCAATATCAAAATTATTCATATCAATATTCCATGCGATATCTTCTAAATCCTAAACCATTGAATCAATTTCTGCCATGACCGATAACCCACTGTTATCTACTACATCGGTTAATGCAAGTTCTGCAGCTGGTAAGGTAATGTATTCCGTTTGTAAATACTCATCATAGAAGTCCATTAAAATAGAATAATGTCCATCTGCAGTGTCATCAGCTAGAGCGAGTAAGTCTAAATATCCATCATAGATAGGACTCGCTACACTTGAACCTTCTGATTGATAAACAGAATAGTAATTTTCAAGTGTTGATTCAAGATTATTAATAGTATACCAATCAAGCCATATATCATAGGTATCATAAACTGTATTTTGATAATCATAATATGCATTCAGTGATTGTCCTTGAAGCAACAATGCTTGATAATAAGCAAGTGCATCACTTGATCCTGAAGGAAGACCATTGATATAGTTCGCAATAACTTGTTCTTGCGCACTGTAATCTGAATTGTATCCATCAATTTCAGATTGCAAATCACTAATTTCTAACATGATACTTGCGATTTCTTCTTGAGGATTATCATTTGGTAACATCGTTTGCGCATAAGCAGATACATTGATTAAGATTGCAATTAATGTTGTGCTTACATAATCTTCAGTAAATCCTGCTGCTTTAAAGTCAGCCCACCAAGCTTGTAATTCAGTAACAGATTCTACTGATGAAAGAGACAATAATGAGCTTTCTAGAGAGGATAATAAAAGGTACACTTCTTCTTCGGTGTCAAATCCCGACATCGTGAAGATCATATCTCCAACTTCTTCTAATACTTCACTATCAGATTCACCTGTAATAGCACTAAGCATATCCAAATAATCTTGATGTTCGTAAGTAATTAATTCTGTCGTTGTTGTGGTTGTAGTAGTCGTTGTTGTGGTTGTAGTGGTCGTTGTTGTGGATGATTCTGGTGCTGTTGTAATGGTTGTTTGATCGTTATTAAACAAATCACATCCAATAAGGAGTAAAGATAATATACTGATTAACATAAAAATACTAATTTTTCTTTTCATTGTGAGTCCCCCGTTTCTTTTTTTATTTATTTTATTATATCATATTCAAATTAAAATCATTATAAAACTATTTTTTTTGTGTAATTGCTTTGTAAATATCCTGATACGTTCCATAGACCAATGTCGTATCAATCATCTTTTGTCTAGTGATTGGCTTTAAGATTGGATCAAAGAAATGCTTGGTAGGTTTATCTTTTATTTTGAGATAGATAAATCTTTTTTTTGATGCAGCATCTTCCACGACTTTTTCGATTTGGTCGATTGCCACTTTGTTTAGAAAGAAAAAAGAAAAATGGATAATCGTGTCTTTTGAAATCTCAAGTAGCGGTAACTTTCGAATCATCAATATCGTTTTTTGAATTGAAGCTTGTAACATCAAAAAATCCGCAATCATAATAAAATATAGTAAGAAAACCGATAAAGAAGTGAGTTGATTATAGTATAGCGGTGTAAAAGCAATGTATAAAACAAAGATGAAAATGACAAGTTCAAATAGAAGATTTGAGATATTTTTTAGTTTGCGCCCATAGAATTTCATAAAGAAGCCCAACTTTCAAGAATCTTTAAGTTGTGAAGACCTGGACGATTTTCTTTTCTCTCAAATCCTTCGACGATTTTTACGATTTGATCATTCCAAGGCGTTGGATAACCAAATTCCTTTCCAAAGGAAGAAACGACACCATTAATGGCATGAATTTCACATTTTCTTCCGCGTTCTAGATCTTGTAACATCGAACTTTTAATCATTTGATGCTTTTTCATGGCAATCGGAATAATTTGATAAGAGATCCACTTTTTAAACTTAGAATGATAGTCGAGCAACTTCACTGCATCTTTCCCTTGAATCTTTTCAATCTTAATATGGCCTTGTTTTGCTACATCAATACATTCTTTTAATATCGCCTGTGCATACTTTCTTGTTTGTTTGTCTTTCGCGATTTCACCAAAAGTGAGATCGAGTACAACGCTTAATCCGCTAAATGCACTATTAATCATTAGTTTAGCGTAACGAGCGCCAATCCAGTTTTCTTCAACTGTCGTTTTTCCCATCAAACTTAAGATGCGATACACTTCATCAAATAAAGGATGTTTCAATTCACTAAATGAACCTAAACTAAAGGTTAACGTATCATAAGAATCTTTCGTTGTTAATTGAACGACACCACCTTCATGAAGGGTTGCTCCCCAAGCCATGGCACAACCTAATGTTCTCTCTTCACCAATCACTTTAGAAACGCTATGTTCAGGCAATCCGTTTTGCATAGTACAGATCACTCCATCTTCTTTTAAAAAAGGAACTAAGCTTTTCACAACAGATTCGTTTTCAAGTTGTTTTGTCATTAAGAAAATAATATCGTAAGGTTCTTTCATTTCATCAACCAACAAAGCGCTCACTGGAATATTTTTATTCGTTTCACCAATAATCACGGCCCCGTTCTTCTTCAGTGCTTCTATATGAGCCCTGTTCCGAGAAACTAAATCAACATCGACCGTTTCCGCGATATACGCTCCAAATACTGTGCCCATTGCTCCGGCACCATAGATACATACTTTCATATTACTTCCTCCTGTATTTTGAGATGATTTGTTCTGCAGTTTTGATACCATCAATCGCCGATGAAGTAATCCCACCTGCATATCCCGCGCCTTCTCCCATCGGATAAATCCCTGCAATGGAAGATTCAAAAAATTCATTTCTTTCCAGTCTCACTGGTGAACTAGATCTTGTTTCAACGCCGGTAAGAATAGCATCATCACTGGCAAACCCCTTCAATTGTTTTTCAAATTGAACGAGTGCTTCTTTTAAAGTATCTGTTACATAACGAGGTAACAGGTCGGTCATTTTAACAAATTTCGTACCAATTTCATAGGTAGGAATGACTTTTCCAAAAGAAATTGAATTCCTATCTCTTAAAAAATCTCCTACTTTTTGTACAGGAGCGTGATAATTCGATCCTCCAAGAATAAAAGCTTTCTTCTCAAATTCTTCTTGAAATGAAAATCCTGAGAGTGGATGGTCACTTGGAAAATCGGATGGTGTGACATTCACGAGTAAGGCGCTATTTGCATTGATACCTGCACGGGTGCTCTTTGACATTCCGTTTGTGACTAAATGTCCTACTTCACCATTAGAAGGCATTACATACCCTCCAGGGCACATACAAAACGTATAAGCCGTTCTGCCACTTGGGCTATGATACGATAGTTTATAATCTGCCGCACCAAGAGCAGGATGAACAGCACTTTTACCGTATTGTGCTTCATTAATACTAGATTGTAAATGTTCGATGCGTACACCAATTGAGAATGGCTTTGGCGATACCTTCATTGATTGATTATAAAGCATTGTCACTGTGTCTTTTGCACTGTGTCCAATCCCTAAAAGACAGACAGAAACATCCATCCATTCATGATGATTTAATTCTATTTTTTTGAGTTGATTATTTTCGATTAAGACATTGGTTAATTTCGTGTTAAATCGCACGACTGCGCCACTTTTTATAATGCTTTGTCTCATATTATATACAACTTTTTTTAGGACATCCGTACCAATGTGTGGTTTGTTTATATACCTGATTTCTTGTGGCGCGCCATGTGATGCAAAGATATCAAGAATGAGTTTTGAACGAATGTCACTCACTAGGGTATTTAGTTTTCCATCTGAAAAGGTTCCGGCGCCGCCTTCCCCATATAGAATCGAAGCTTTCGAATTAAACTCTCCAGTTTTTAAGAAGTGATCCATTTCTTTTGTTCTCTCGATTACATCTTCGCCTTGTTCAATGACAACAACTGGATAACCTCTTTTTGCTAAAATATAACTAGCAAATATGCCTGAAGGGCCAAAACCAACAACAACAATCGGATGTTTCAGTTCTACATTTCCTTCTTCAATGTATGGATATAGTTTTGGTTTTGATGTGTTTAACTTTGGGTTCTTCTTTAAATAATGGGATTCGTTTCTTAATGCAACATCAACATTATAAACAAATAAGATATCTTCTTTGTTTCTCGCATCAATTGCTTTTTTGATGAGTTCAACTTTTTGGATATCTGTTTCGTTGATCGAATATTTTTTTGCAATTTTTCGTTTGATATTGCTAAGTTCTATTTCCACATTCAGCGCTTCATCAAGACGAAGCTTGATTTCATTTAAACTAATCATGTCTTTCACCAATCGCTTTTGCGACAACTCCAGCACTACTCCATGCCCATTGCAAGTTAAACCCACCGCTTCTGCCATCAATATCAAGAATTTCACCAGTGAAATATAATCCATCCACTATTTTGGATTCTAGGGTCTTGCTGCTTACTTCACTTAAATCTATCCCACCTGACGTAACTTGGGCTTCTTGATAATCGAGGCTGCCGGTGACTTTCCATTTCCAATTTAACAAATAATCGGTGAGCTTACTAAGTTCCTCATATGTTAGAGTAGATACTTCTTGATGTAAGTCAAGTCCGTTATCTTTGACCAAAGGTTGAATAAGTCTCGATGGAATAATCCCTGAAAGACTATCTTCAATCGTTTTATGACTGAGTAAATAAAAACGATCGAGTAAAGCTTCTTTTGAAAGTGTCGTAACAATTTTAATATTGATGAAAGGTTGCTTTTTATCTTCTAACGCAATGAGCGCATATTTGCTCATTTGTAAGATGGTCGGTCCACTCACACCATAGCTTGTGAATAAAATATCCCCTGTTTCAGATTGGACTACCTGGTTATTTACGATTAGTTCAACCGTGGTATTCAATTTGAGTCCATCTAAATGTTTTAAATAAGGACTATTGAGTGTTAGTTTAACAAGAGAAGGGCGCAGTGCTGTGGTATGATGCCCAAAGGGTTTGACGAGTTGATAACCAAATCCATCACTTCCTGTTTGAGGAAAAGCTAGCCCTCCAGTAGAAAGAACAACGATATCGAATTGATAATGATGATTATTTAAATCCTTGATGATAAAATGATTATCCTTTTTTTCGATTTGTTTGACATAGGTATTGGTGATACATTTGATTTCATGTCGATCAAGTTCAGATAAAAAAGCATTGACTACGCTTGAGGCTTGAAAAGAAAGTGGGAATATTTTTCCGTTTTCTTCTTTCGCTGTTTCAATACCGATGGTTTTAAAAAAAGATAAGGTTTCTTTCACTGAATAGATTTTTAATAAATCTTCTACAAAAGCAGGGTGATTATAATCTTTCCCTGTTAAATTAGCATTCGTTAGATTACATCTTCCATTCCCAGTCGTTAGGATTTTTTTACCAATCCGTGCATTACGTTCAAATAAGGTAACATCTTCACCTTGTTGTTTTAATAACAGACTGAGGTACAAGCCACTCGCACCTGCTCCGATAATCGCAATTTTACGTTTTTTCACAATATCACCTGCTTCTATTATACTCTAGATTCGAGACTAAATCTATAAACATTCTTCGATTATATTGAGGTTTGTTTATCTCTACCTTAAGAAAAACTATAAGGCAATTATAAAATCTCGCGAAATAAAAACATCCAAATTTTTAGAATCAGACAAGCAAATAAAACACTCCAAGATCTCAATAAAGATTTGTGGAGTGTGTTTCTTGGTTGTATTTGATTGTTCTATAATAGGATATATATATATTTGAAAGTAACTGATATTTCTTATTCTTTTGACAAGTATCGACCTATATAATCGATATAACCGCCTATGGGAAATACGCTACCTTTGAACACAAAAATCATACATTTTCTTAATCTTCTCCAGCGAGAGTTTTTCAAGATGATTATTTTTTAAAAAATCGTTTGTGTTTCCGATATTAAAATTTAATCTAGAATAGATTTTATAGTTAGTTATATTCTTTTCTTTTTGAAGAATCAATATTTTATTACGATAATCTATTTTCATAAAGTGATCGTGTTTATGAATAAGATTATCGTAAGACTGATATAATTTTCGAAGTTCGTCGAATGGATCAAGAGCACGCACATACTCTTTTAAATTGGTTAGATTCGCGCCATAATATTTATCTTCATATTCATAATATTGTTTTTGAAGTGTAGGGAAACGATTAGGTTTCATCAGCAATACATTTTGGGCCTTAGGAGTGAACAACAAATAGAATCCAAAAAGATTTTTCAGACGAACATCATTTTGACTCTCAAGCTCATTTTTAAACAAGCTCAAAGAATGTGAATTATTCATCTCTTTCACATATTGTGTCAAAAAACCATAAAATGATTGCTTTTTCATCTGACTCACTCCTTAAATAACCGATTATACAAACTTACCATTTCATTATACATTCTATCATTTAATGCAGATAACCTAGCTTCTTCCACTACTTTATCCAATTGATGAATATCATATTGTTTTTGATGAATGATCGCTTTTAAATCTTCTTGATCTTTTTCTCGAAATGCATATAGTTTGGAAATAATTAAGTCCTCTATTGACGGTGTATAATATCTTATCACTTTTGTTTCAATATCAACAAGTTCTAAACGATCTTCATAATTATATGGGAAACAAAATGATAGTGATTTTACTTTTGAATTAAAATCAAAAATATCAAAATAATCTTCTACGATCTTAGAAGCGTACAACACATCGATATCAAGTGTGCTTCTCGAGGTTGCTTTTTTGATTAATAATGCCCCACCTCCCACGATGACACATTCTAGGTGCATATTCGGGTGATGATCAAAAACAATCTGGTCAAGTTCTTTCATACGTCTTTCAAGATCATGTAAATCCATATTTTACCTCTTATATTAATAGTATTATTATATTTATATTTTATCATCAATCAGAGATGATATCAAGTATTTTTTATATCAAAAAAAAGCACATTTCTGTGCTTTATTTTTTAGAGTGGTGGAACCAGAGGGACTTGAACCCCCGACCACCTGCACGTCAAGCAGGTGCTCTCCCACTGAGCTATGATTCCAAATCTGTATACAAATTATAACATATTGAATATCACTTGAAAAGAAAAAAATGCCATGAACGGCATTTTATTCTTTATCTTGATGAACCACCAGTTGTGGGAATGGTATAGCAATATGATATTCATCAAATAAAAGTTTCATTTCTTTATTTAAATCCCTGACCGTTTGATAACGCGCCACTTCTTTTACTTTTGCTTGAACGCGGATCACAACACTAGAGTCATCGAGTTTTTCAATACCTTTATAAAATGGTCCCTCTTCAATAGATGGAATATTCGCTTTGATTCTATCCAAATTCTTATGAATGATTTCTTCCACTTTTTTAATATCTTCACTATAAGATATACTAATATGACAAATAGCAGTCGATAATTGATTGCTCGTATTAATCGCACCACGAATATCTGAGTTATTTAATATTTTGATGTCGCCGTTAAGATCTTCAAACTTTGTTGTGCGAAT
>JBFXGX010000020.1:0-34364 GCA_050177605.1 Candidatus Izemoplasmatales bacterium
TAGACTCGATGAATACAGCGTTGACTGCAAGGGTCAAATTTAAGATGTGATCACCAATAGTGACTACAGAATCAGGAATAAAAACGTAATTGACGTTCGTTATACCACGGAAAGCTTCATCACCAATCGTGAGTAAACTGTCTGGCAAGATAATACTTTCAATATCTCTTAAACTTGAAAAACTATATTCTTTAATTTCTGTTAGATTCGATCCTTCTTCAAAATATATCGACCGAAGATGATAGGACGTAGACAATGCATAGGCTTCAATGATTTGTACTGTAGCAGGTATCGTAAAGGTATCGCTTAATGAAGCAGAAGGATATTTCACTAGAACTGTTTTGTCTTTGTTATATAGAACGCCACCCTCATCAATATAATTCGGATTTTCGGCAGCAACATTGATTGAAACTAAATCGCTACAACCCATAAATGCACCTGGTTCAATCGTAGTTACTGAACTTGGAATGGTAATTGATACAAAATTTGCATCCCAGAATGCACGATATTCAATCGTTGTGAGTGTTGAATCATCTTCAAAGACGATCTCAGACAAAGTTCCACCAGCAAATGCTTCCGTTTTAATTGTTGTGATTGTACGAGGAACCCATAGACTAGTCATTGTGGCTTTTCCAAGCAAATCATTGGTTACTTCTGTCCATGAAGCTGGTAAATATAATGTGATTTCATGTGGGAAGAATGAACTAACGAGACTTTCATTTACCTCCGTTGTTCCTTCTGAAACAATAATTCTTGAGAAGCTGTCTGGAATATCGACATAAGTAACACCAAAGAATCGTGGAAGTATCATATTAATATTGAGTGAAATGGTTAATTCTTCCATCAAGGTATCGTTAAAAAATACATTTTGTCCTAAGTTCACCGTATTGAAAGAGAATGTTGCGGATTTTAGATTTGGCATATTTGCAAAACTCTTGGTTTCTAATGTTGTCAAATCCTCGTTTCCAATAATTTCTTCCAAAGTATTATTTCCTTCAAATGCGCTTTCTTGAACTAACGTAACCGTATGAAGTGCTACTTCATTTGGAAAGACAACAACACTTGCATTTCCATCATATCCACAAATCTCAGCATGACTATAAAACATTTCATAGATGAGGCCTGATGAATCACTCCATCTTGAAGTTAAAGAAATATCTTTCGCATAGGTAAAATTAAATGGTGCAGATAGTTTCTCTCCTTCATAGAACCAGCCCTCAAACACAAGGCCTGGAAGTGACACACTTGGTAAGCTTGTAACGACACTATCAATCGTCGTATCCACTGGAGGATAAATTGTAGAATCGATCGAATTAAAGAAGATATGGAATGTTGTTTTACTCCACTTTGCATATAACTCGACATTGCTAGACGGCATGAAGGTACCAGTGAATCTTGAAGTCAATGCTTCATCTGTGTACCAACCTTCAAATGTATACCCTGGTTCTGTCGGTACGAGCAAAGTTAGTTGTGCATCGTATTTCACATTTTTAGTCACAACATAGTCAAGAAATGGATTATGATATATCAGTTGATACTCATTGATTTCATAAACTGCAGTTAACACGACATTATTAGATGGCATTTTAGCTGGAACGATTCGATTCCATCCAGTAAAACGATAGCCTTCTATTTCTGGTAAATCAGTAAAGGCAGTGACTTTATCTAAATAGTCATACTCCTCAGTGAAAAGCAATGTTCCACTTGGTAGATAATATGATATTGAAAAAGATTCTTTCTCCCATGAAGCATAAAGTTCGATAGAAGAATCTTTTATTTTCGTCAAGTCTTCTTCTGTTACTTCATCTGAAAGATCTGAATCAAGATACCATCCTAAAAAACTGTAACCCTCTTTTGAAAAATCAGAATAAAAATTTAAATTTTCCCTGTCATCATAATGAACAGTAACATCATCTTCAGTATTATTTAAATGATAGACAATTTCTATTGGTCCAGAGTAGGTACATCCTAATAAGAAAGTAAATAGAAAACCAATGATTAAACTAAACGCGAACTTCTTCATAATTGTTTCCTCCTCGATTTTTATATTGTTATTGAAGATTCCCTGGCACTAAATACTCCTCGATTTTGAGTAAACGCCCTTGTTGGTTCAGTTGATCAATTCGTTTGTTCAACTTCCCATCGAGTTTCAGAGGAATCTTTTTACTAGGGGTATTATCCATATCGACAGGATAGAGAAATGCTTTATAGTAAGGTTTGAAATAATCGTATGCTGCTTTAATGGCTTCATAGCCGTAATGATTTCCATGAGAGGATACTTTCGTCCAAATACCAAATTCAGGGATGTCCTCTAGCAAATGATGCACGCCACCACATCCTATAAATTCATCTGTATCCTTTTTTAATATAACAAATGTGTAGTCTTTACCCTCTTTGATTTTGGGTAGGGTGGAATTGATAAACTCGTAAGTCTCATCAATGGTCAGGGCTGGAGCAGGATACATATACTTGCAGACGTCTTCATTAAACTCTGTAAAGATCTCTTCTGCAAAACGTTTTTCAAGTGGAACAAGTTTGATATGCTCTGATTCAATGATTAAATATTCTACTTCCATAGGAATCCTCTTTTCGTTATGATTATGATAAACATATTATCACCTTTGTTTATAGATTAACACCTTTTTACGAAATAATCAAGAATAATTTAAAATATATTGCATAATTCTTAATATTGTGTTATAATTTATTTGTCCCTGAAGGTACCTGCATATGTGAAGGGATCGCGTCACCAACTTATTTTCCTCGAAATTTCTTATCCTTTTCAATTCCCCAAAATTAAAGTTTTATTTTCTTAAATGAAGTGAAGGGTGACGCAAGCAGTAAAAAAGAGACTAGCAACAACTAGTCTCTCATTTTTTTATTTCGCCTAACATTTTTTGCTGGACTATTTTGTTGGGAATGAGTTCTACTAATTCATCCATTTTTTGAAGTGAATATTCTAGTATAATCTCTTTACCCAGTGATTTAAACATCACGAACCCATTTCTTTTCTTTTTTTCAATCAATACCTCGTTAATCTCTTTATATAAGATAGAAACAAACACTTTCTTTTTTTGAAAGAGAACGACTTCATTACTAGTGAATCTTACCTTTTTTTGAGAAAAAACAAAGAGTGATAAAATTCCTTCGCCAATGATTACATTGATCAAATATGCTAGCCAACTGATATGTCCATCGTCAGTGAGATTAAGAAAAGCATTGACCAAAAAAAGGAATGGTATGATAAGCATCACTAAATAGAAATATTTCATGCTTTCTTTATATTGATACATTGTTGTCTTTTTCACCCGGCACCTCCATGAATATCTCTATTATATCAAATTTATCAAAAAACACATTATTTATCAAAAAAACCACAAAAATATGAGAATTTGTTCGTATAGTTTGTTGTGTAAGTTGTAGGCATTTGATACAATGAAATTAAAAAGGGGGGATTCAAGATGAGCTTCAAAGAGGAATTTGAACAAGAAAAAAAGGAGTTACTAGAAAATAAACGTCCATATGAAACTGCAGCTGCGATTATTTTCGCTGTTTTCTTCTTACAACAAGTTGGGATGTTACTCTATCGTACAGTAGAATTTTTTATTGATCTATTCAAATCGGGTGTAACACCATTTTATTCATTTACGAGTATGACAACGCCAGTATTTTTCACACGTATCATCAACGTGGACAATAGTAGCTGGGTTTTTGTTTTACTAGGACTAGCTGCGCTTGTATTATGGTATGGACTAATCTACATCTTAGTCTTCAGGTACTGTGAGAAAAGGAAACTAGCAAAATGGACTTGGACGACTTTGATTATGTTTGGTCCAACGATTTTATTTATGCCACCGTATATCATTTACGCAGTCTATGTATTTCGTCCATACTTCTTCCGTTTTATTAAAACCGTCGTGGAAGAGTACAAAGCTTTTGATGTAAAGACTAAATTTAAAGAGGAAGAATAAAAAAGGACTAGTCGAAAGACTAATCCTTTTTTTGATAAATTTTAATCGAATCAATTTGAAAATCAAATGGTAAATCTTCTGGGACTAATTTTCCAGCGTACCATCCACCAACCGCTAAGTTGATGATCAGGTAATAAGGCTGATCGAATGGCCACTCTGCAAAGGTGTCGTTTTCTTCTTTTTTGATAGTCATTACTTCATCTGTGTCCACAAAGAAGTGAAGTGCTTCTTCAGTCCATTCTAAAGTATAATCATGAAATTGAAGGGATGCGTCTGCGAGCGGTGTCGTTGCCATCTTTTCAGTATGAATTTTATGGTTATAACTTTCTGTATGAATAGCACAGGTCACTTGCGATGGCCTGTTTCCTGCATATTCTAACAAGTCAATCTCACCACATCTTGGCCAAGGAATTCGTTCTTTTCCGGTGTTTCCTAAAAACCATATCGCTGGCCAGGCACCTCTTCCTGTTGGCATCTTTGCACGAAAGACAAATTTTCCATATTGGAAATGAAGTTTATCTTTTGTGACAATTCGTGCAGATTTAAACGGACAATGTGCTTCTGGCTCATAGGTAGCCTTTATATGTAATATGGAATCGGCGATGTAACTATGTGTATCATCGTCAGTGTAACATTGAGATTCGTTGTTTGCCCACTTTTCACCGACTTGGTGTGTCCAGATAGTTTCATCTAATTTCCCATCAACTAAAAAATCGTCTTCAAATATCAATACATATTCCTTCATGGTTTACTCACTTTCTAGCAAATGACGTATGAATATCTTTTGTTTCATGTAAATTAAAGATGATTTCAATGAAACTTTTATGATAGTCGATAAATCTTCCGTCATCGATCATGTCAAATATTTGTTGTTTTGTTGCCCAAGCAACTTGTTTTACTTCTTCATATTGTAAGTGCAATGAATGGATGTCCACATCCTCAGTGATTACATAAACATCATCAAATCCAAATGAAAATCGAAAAGTGAAGGTTGGCGTTTGATTGCTTAGGTCAATTTTAAGTCCTAATTCTTCGAAGACTTCTCTTTCTGCAGCTTGTCTGGAAGTATCTCCCATCACCGCACTACCACCTACTGTAACATCCCATAGATTAGACCAACTTTCTTTAAAAGGTTGTCTTTGTTGAATCAACATTTGTCCTTGCTGATTAAATATACAGATGTGAACCACCGTATGGAAATATCCTTTTGGAACCTCTTCACCACGATTTATGACTACACCAGTTCTTTGACGGTCTTTATCATATAATTCCCATTTTTCAGCCATCTTAATCACATCCTTACCTTCAAGTATTTTATCATATCTATCGTGCTTTCTCAATAAAACAAAAAATAAAAAGGCTTTTGCAAGCCTTTTATCCTAATACTTCTTGATAATAGTCTTCAAATACTTTTAGATCGATTTGGAAATAACCATCATCGCCGTTTTCATAAGCTGATTTCATCTGTTCAAAAGCATAAACTAAAGTATCGGAGCTACCAACATAGACTTCATTTGTCATTCCACTCACAAATGTCACCAGGGTATAATAGTTGAACACATTTCCTGCGTTCGTGATACTAGATTTAATGACAACCACTGGATTATCATCTTCAAAAGTTAAATAGATTTCACTGAGCGTTGCAGAACTAAATCCTTGATAGTCTGATTTCACACCAGAGGATAATAAAAAGACTGCTGATTTTATTTCATCTTGATACATTTCTTCTTTTGAAGCACTGGTACAGGATAGGAATGTAAGACTAATGAATAAAAGCGAGAAGATCAAAAGTATATTTTTTTTCATAGGAACCTCCGACAATGGACTTACTCAATATTATACACTAGAATGTTTGGTTTTACACCTAAAAATCAGTAGAAAAAGGGTAAACAACCTCTTGTTTACCCTTCCCTTTTATTCATCAAATACATTTTTAATTTCCTCAGTAATTTTATCAATGATTGAATCGCTGTATGAAAAAATATATTCTGTTTCATCCGTGTTCGATAACGTTGAAGTATCCGCTTTATCACAACCTACAAATAGGAAGAATAATCCTACAAATAAAACGACAATAAGGATTTTTCTCATGGCGTTACCTCCGTATAGGCTGAAATGATGATTGATAAATCTTCCTCCGTTACTAAACTTCCAGCATTCATCAGTATACTATGTCCCGTATTATCGATAAATGTAAAGGAATTATCGACGAGATTGTGATTAAACGAGACTTCCATTTGTGCGATACTAAAATCCTTCACAACCCCTATTTCTGGGTCGACTAAGATCCATGATGCATAACTTCTTGCTTCATAAGTTTCCAAATCTGATCCAGCAGAATTAACTAACCATCTTAGAATATCCGTGTCATCTTCAGTTGTAACAATCATGATTGAAGGCGAAGCTTCTACCATGATACCTTCCATAATGAATTTTAATTCTCCAATATAAATGGTGAGGGTATCTCCTACTTCTACAAGACCGTACAAAACAGATGTTTCACTCGGCTCTTCGTCCACGGTAATCTCAAATTTTGTTGCGGCGATAATCGAAATCTCATCAAAAGGATATTCAATCGTATCAGCGAATAGTCCTTTTGGAAAACCTAGAATCGAAAGTAAAATGACTTGAACTAAAAAGAATATTTTTTTCATTCTATCACCTCTAATTTCATTATACGCCTATACCTAGAGAAGTTTCAATAGCGGAAGCTATTTTTTAATTGTGTTGATAAATCGTTTGTATTTATTCTTTTCCTGTGGAAGCGAAATCTTAGCTAGAGTGTAGGATATGACAACTTGATGACAATCGAGTTTTGCTAATTCATTATGTAAGATTTGATTCAGAATCGTAATCACGGAATCATCCTCAACAGCCAGATCAAGTGTAATGTTGATTTCATTCTTTTTCGGTTGAACAACTTGGAACTCTTTGATCAAATCACTGGAGATAATTATCCACCTTACAAAAAGGTCAGGATAGACGATTCGCTCTTCACCAGAAGAAGTTATGAAATAGAGGAGATCATCATGTCGCCCAAGGACTTGGTCAATCGCCCTGAAATGGGAATGACATGAGCAATTTTCTTTTAATACAACCATATCATTCATCTCATACCGAATGAGTGGCTGTGCAAAATTAACTAAATTGGTAATAATCATTTTATGGCCTATCTCACCCTTTGTTTGAATCAACTCATTTTTTTGATTATATAACTCGACAAATACGAGGTCTTCGTTGATATGTAAGGTGCCATCCTTACATGCACTCGCCATCTGTCCTTCACTCGCTTGATAAATCTCAATTACTGACGAATGAAACGCTTCTTCAAAACGATGTTTGTCTTCCTTATTTAATACTTCTGCGTAGGTTACTACTTTTTTTATTTTTACTTTGATAAGACCTGCGAATATTATTATTTGTCTTAAAAGACTTGGAGGTGCCATTAAAATGTTGATGTTCATTTCATTAATTGTTTTGATTATTGTCTCAGGGGACGCCATCGTGGACATATATTTCAGTTTTATAAAAGGAGAATTGATATCATCAAATCCTTGTGAGAAAACTCTTAATAAAAAGAGGATTCGAAAAGGTAATTCTCGTAGTCTTAGTCCACTTCTAGCTAAAAAAACAAAGGGAAGTCTTTTGGTCATTTTTTTAGGCGTAATGTAAATACCCCTGTTCCCACTTGTCCCACTAGATAATCCGACGACAAACTGATCCTGATAATAACCATAATAATCTTTTTCTATTTCTTTTTTGATGGCATACGCTTCAACTTCTTCTTTCACCAGCAAAGAGGTATTCAGCGAAGAAAAGTTTTCCATCATTATTTGCTTGTTTATGGTTGGAAAAAGGTAGAAATCATCGATTGTATTCAAAGGATAGCCTTCATAGTACGCCCGGTAAAATGGACTATGTTTTCGCGCGTATTTGACGATTTTTTTGATTTGTTTAAACTGATACTTTTCAATCTGTTTTTTCGAAAAATATCTTTGATGATATATTAGTCTAATGTAATCTATCAATCCAAACATGATTACTCCTCCAATTTATGTCTTTTTTCTGATCCTCCAAAACGTGCCATAAATCTTGTATATCCATATTCAATGCCATATGCATAATGAACCTTTTCCCATAATATTAACATGGTTCCCCAAAAAAGAGCGATGACCAACCCTAAAAAGATTGATGTATACATCTCAAGTTGTAATCCAGGTTGAATCCACAAGAGGATTTGCTTGACGAATGAAGAGAATAATTGCTCAATAAAGAAAACAGTCAACCCAGCAATCCCAAAGCGATAAAAGAATTTTGAAATGAAAGAAAGAGGTTTTCTAGCCGTATTCGTTTTATCATAGATAGAGATAAACAGATAAATAAGTAATTGGAATAGACCGATTTGAAATACCATGATTCCATACCATGTATAATCAATCATTCTATCGAGCATCGTCTCTTCTGCGGTTAAATAGATGACTAATCCTGCGACAAAGAAAAGGATACCACTTGGTAAAATAGTCTGTTTCATCTTCTTTGGATTATTTTCCAGCATTAGTGAAGCCATAAAAGATCCAAATAATCCAAATGCTAAAAACGGAAATATCGGATTATTTTTATTGACAAAGAAATTCAGCGCAATGACAACGAAATAATTTCCTTCATCTCTTGCGTTTAAATAAATCGCATATAAGGGAATACGAAACGCACTGAGAAGAAGAATGAGGGTTGCCAGAAGATAAAAAAACCAAGTCCTTTTTTTGTCGTCTTTAATAAACTTGTACGCTCCAACTGTAATCAGCCCAACCAAGATGACATTCGTTCCAATCATCACGAGAGAATCGATATAAAGTATCCTGTCAAGAGAAGGCAAAATGAACCTCCCTGACTTGATCAGTTCTACTAACAAGCTTTGGTCCATACTTCGAGATTCAAAGTGGATGATACCGGGTCCCGTAAACAAAAAATAAAGATAAGCAATCACAAGAACATAAAGTCCTGCAAATAACGAATACTTCATCACCATTTTATAAGAAAAACCTTGTTCTTTGATTTTTCTTGCCACACTTAACGTATGAACAAAACCACTAATCATCGCAAATAAACCAGCAAACATCAGCACAAAACCAATTAAAGTAATGATGAGTGGCGGGTTACTTAAATCAAGATCATAGATTCCGTCAAAATAATAAAAAGCCGTGTGTAAAATCAAAACACTAAAAATACCGACACCACGAAGTACATCTAATCCAAACACTTGTTTTTTCATGTCTTATCCCCTTCAACTTTATTACATCTATCTTATCATATCTAACCTATTATGGTAGGGGTTTTAAAAAAATAGCGAACAACTGTATGTTGTTCGCTCAGACTAACGATATTTGTTTAACACAGAAAATGCTCTACGATATAGAAGCTTACTGACAAGTACATTTCTTGCCCATCCAGGATTACTTCTTGTGTAGCGGTAGTATTTTTCAACTTCCATAATCAGACCAAGGTAAGCTACCATGAACGAATATCGAATTTGTTCATTCTGACCAGCAGAAATCTTTTTTTCAGCAACCTGGTTATACATCGCTAGCGTCTTTGTCTTTTTGTCTAGCGGAACTAAAAATTCAAAACAGACAAAATCCGCAAGCGGATCTCCATAAAAACTTCTTTCAGGGTCAATCCAAGCAAGATGAATTTTACCATTCGCTTGATGACACATAATGTTGGACGGCCATAAATCAAAATTAACCATCGTCGCGCTGACATCTTTTAATAAAATTTCATAGTGCTTGATAAACTCGAGTAACTTTTCCCCTCTTTTGGAAGGATGTCCCACTTTCTTTGCGTCATCAAGCACATTGATAACCATTGAATAAAGAGCGTCATACCAATTATCATAAAGCTGATTTTGAATATATCCGAATTTTTCAGATTGAATCTGATGAATTTTAGAAACCATTGCGATTTGTTCAAGATGAGCCCAGTTCTTTTCTTCATCATTTTGAAATTTAAAATGTTCTAGCGAAACGCCAGGGACCTGTTCCATCAGAAACCAAGGCGATGGTTTTTCGTTTGGATCTGTAGAGATGTAGAGTCGTTTCGGAACAGAAATATCCGTATATTTTTCAATCTGATTATACCAATAGGTTTCTGACTGAATCATATTCTTTTCATAGGTAAGGACAGGAATCGTGTTTAAAGGTGCCATCTTTATACAGTAGATTCCGTCACCGGAATAAACCGCATTAAATTCACCATCACCTAATGAAGTGATTTCTTTAACATCCATCTTCAAAGCTTTTTTAAATAGATCATGCAATGTCTCATTCGAAGCAATTGTTTTCGATTTGCTCTTCAACATCCTCACCTCATCTTCTCCTTCTATTTTACCATAAGCTTCAAAAATAAAGCAGAGAAAAAAGACTTTAGGTGGACCTAAAGTCTTTGTCTATAAAAGTATTTTTATTCTACCGTGTTTTGTGCAAAAACAAGTAATGGAGGTAAGGTCTCTAAAACACCAGATAAATCCTCACTAACCACTTTGGAAATATTAAATGCAACATATTGATAATCTCCCCAGAAGGCCTCATCAAGGTTGATAACTCCCGTTAAATTTGCGCTACGATATAATACTGAATAGGTATTATAGGAGTAATCAAGATAAATAACGCGTACTTGATACCCTTCCGCAACCGTTAATGTATCATAAACACCAACAGTTGATTTAGAAAGAACATTTGATGCCGCAAAACCTTTGATGAATGCTGTATCACCCGTTGTAATTGATTGCGCGTAATTATTCCAATATCCGCTTGTAAAAGATAATGGCATATCTGAATGATCAACGAGTTCTGCAGTAAACGGCGTAAAAGTTAATTTCGTTCCTAGTGTATCAACAGAAGCTGTTAAATCTGAAGTGGATGGTGCAGTTGAAATATTGAAACCAATCCATTGGTAATCGAGATAAAGTCCATCTGTTAAAACAAATGATCCAACAAAGTTTTCGCTTCTTGCGGCTACTTTATATCCTGTTTCTGCTGAATAGGTGAAGAAAATAACGCGCACTTGATATCCTGCTTCAATTGTAACGAGTGTTCCTGCAGGAAGGACTTGTCTTGTAATAATATTGGATCCAGCATAGACTGTACTTGCAGTTAATGCAACACCATTGGTGTTCCAATATCCTAAACTAAAGTTTACACCTTCGGTCGCATAAGTTAATTTTCCAGGTAGTGATGCTAAGACGCCTGATAAATCCTCACTAACTACTTTAGAAATGTTGAATGCGACATATTCATATTCACCCCAGAATGTTTCATCAAGTAAAATCGTTCCTGTTAAGTTCGCAGTTCTGAAAAGAACAGTGTATTCTCCATAACCATCATAGCCTAAGTAAATCACACGTACTTGATATCCTGCTTCTACTGTAATGGAATCAATACCAGCATAGTATTCTTTTGATTGTGGTGAAGAGGCACCATATCCTTTAATAAAGGATGTATCCCCTGTCGTAATCGCATGTTTTCCTAATTCCCAATAACCCGTTGTAAAGGAAATAGCGCTGTCTGTATGAGGCACAGCCATTGGATGCATTGAAAGGATTGTATCAACGGCAGTTGATGTTAAATCTGTATCTTCATTTGTTGTAGTAAGAATGAATGCAAGCAATTCTTTACCATCCGCAAAGGTTTGATCTACGTATAAGTATTCAGTTTGGAATGAACTCACAGAATCTACGGTATATTGTCCCATATCATAACTCAAGACAACATAAGCCATTTTATATCCACTTGCCACTTCAAAAACTGTATCATAATCATAAAATGCAGGTGTGAGTGGGTTTGAAGAAAGGTAATTTGGTGAGGTTGTTACTAAAGCATGTCCACCAACTTCCCAAAGTCCTGAAGACCAAGTTAAATCTCCATCCACATGTCCTTCACCGGTTCCTTCAGGATGATAGAGATGGAATTTACCTACAACTTCATCCAAACGATCATTAATGACAGAGGTTGGATTTGTTGTAATATTAAATCCTACGTAATCATAATTGCCCCAGAAGGCTTCATCAATTTCAATATAAGGAACTTGATATAATGCAGTACGATAAACAACATGATAATCTTCTCCGACTTTTTCAAAGAAAATGACACGATATTGATATCCTTCTGCCATAACAATTTCAGAACCTACTGGAAGTAAATATTTAGGTATTGGCATTACTGCAGCAAAGCTATTGTATAAAGCATCAGTTGAAGGAGCAACTGCTGTTGCATTGTCATTCCAGAAACCTTGAACGTATTCAAAACTAAATTCGACACCGTTCACATCAATTGGTTCTGGCTCAGGTTCTGTAGTATAAGTCGAGTTGGTTACATTGTACATATGAGCATATGCGTTATTGACTGCTTCCATAGCGAGTTCTTGTTGGATTTGAGAAACACCTGAAGGCATATAAGCTATGGTTGTAGGGCTCACGTCAAATCCGGTAATCTCTTTGAAGAACATTAGACCTGCGATATATCTTCCTAGTGGATCTGATAAATGATATCCATCACGGTTAAAGTTATCTCCCATATAAGAAGTTCTTGCATTTTGAATCGCTGTCCCTGAAGGAATGACACCTTCAAATTGTGAAATGGTTAAAACTTCAGTAGCGACTGTACTTGTAATTGCTTGGTACATTATAGATTGATCACTTTGATAATTTAAGAATCCAGAATGAGTTGATGTTTGTTGGTATGCCCAGGTCATATGCCAATAAAGAGCTACATTTGGATTGGTTGCATTTTCTTCGATATAGGTAACAAGACGAGATACATAATTACTATAAGAACTTGGAACTCCACTATCGTTAGATACTTGTTGGAGAGTAATAACATCCCAGTCTTCATAGGCTAATGCATCACTTAATTTCACATTATTGGTTACTTGTAACGTTGTACTTGTATAAAGTTGGTATTGATAAGCTGCGGCATCAGTAGCCATGTTTGCTACATGTGTTGCTAAAGAACATCCACCAATATACATGTTCGCAATCACGATATTTTCTGCTGGAATACCATAAGAAAGTGCAATTGCATACAGGTAACGTTGTGCATCTTCAGAGAAACTATTTCCAATCGATAACACTTTAAATGAATTCATATAGTTATTTTCTGCTTTCCATTTTGCATAAAGCGTCGTGTCAGCTGTGACTTGATCGTTTCCAAAATCCCATAAAGTAGTGAACGCTGCATCGCTATACCATCCAGCAAATACAAATCCTTCTTTTGCAGGATTTCCTGGACGATTTGCAGTCTCATTTTCTTCGACTGGTTGAGAAACAACCGCAGTTCCACCATCTGTTGAGAATGTAACAGTATAAGCAATTGGAACAAGATCCCATTTGGCATATAAAGTCATATCAGAAGTTACTGTAGAAGTATAGAAGAACCATTCAGTTTCAAATGTAGCTTCTAAATACCATCCTGCGAAAGTATATCCATCTTTGGTAGGATAAGCAGGTTCTGGACAAGTTGCATTTTCATTGACGACGATGCTATTGATCGCTGACCCACCATTTGTGTTAAAAGTAACCGTAAATGTAGTAATGTCTTGAGACCACTTAGCATATAGGGTCATATTCGATGTAACTGTATCAGAATTAAAATTCCATGATGTAGTAAAAGAATTATCTGTGTACCATCCCATAAAAGAATATCCTTCTCTTGTAGGAGTTGTCGGTACAGAAAGAAGTTCACCATCTTCTACTGTGAGGGCATCAAGACTAGTATCATCAAACAAAACAAAATTAACGGTAAATGAATCTTTGCTAACCGTTGTATCTGATGATGTCGTTTGACATGCAACAAGTGTAAAGGCTAATACAAATGACATAAAAATAAAAAGCGTTTTTTTCATAAATGTCCCCTTCATTTTATCGAAACGTTTCGATATTTTTTGAAAAATTAATAGTCAGAACTTTTCTGCCTATATTTTTAATATACTAAAAACAAAATATTTTGTCAATCATTTTTGTAAACCTTTTCATAAAAAACGAAAGGATGAACATTTATTCATTAAAATGAATATCTATGAATATAAAAACTCCTATTTATTAGATAAATAGGAGAGTCTTTATTGGGCTACTTTGGCTAATTCTTCATAAAATATTGGGTTGTGCTTATCAAGCTTCAAAAGTTCAAAAGTGTCCGTGTCTACCGAAACAACCTTAGTTCTTCCTTTCGCTTTTAGTTCACCAGATTCATCCTTCACTTCATGAGAAAACTCAATCTGATATTTTGAGAAAGAGACAACCGAAGTATAGATATAGATGACATCTGTCACCTTAATGCTCTTTAAATAAGTACATTGAACATCTCTTAGTGGAAACATCATTCCACTTGACTCAAACTGATAATAATCGTAGCCGAGTTGTTTTAAAAAGTCGATTCTAGCGAGTTCAAAGTAAACGAAATAATTGGAGTGATGAATCACACCCATTTGATCTGTATCTTTATATCTGAGTTCAATTTTAGTTTTTGATACCATCGAAATATCCTCGTTTCATACTGTAATTTATATATATTATATACTATAATCGACAATATAACCCATAAAAAAAGCTTATCCATGATAGATAAGCTGTTTCTTTATTCAATGTCTAGTACATTTTTCACGTATTGTTCTAAGATAGCGACTCTAGAAACGGTAAGAGAACTTGGATGATAAGTATTGGTTCTTTCGTTTCCAAATATCGTTAAGTAAAAAGTATATGCCGCAACATAACTTCCATCAATTGTCGGATGAAAATCATCCGCATAATCAAGTAAGTTAATCGTTGGTTCATTCATCGTTAATTGATAGAATACCGTTCCTACTGGCGCAAGCATTGTATTGTATAGTGCTGATGCCTCTTGATAGGCGCTTGTTAACACATTATAAAATTCAGTGTAGGTATATCCTGTGCTCGCGAGTTTACTCGAGCCATCACGATAGCTCCAAGTGGAATAAAGAATGGTCTTCGCACCGCTCGCTTCAATTAATTGATTAAGTTCACCGACCGCATCGATAAAGCCCTGCTTATCTGTCGCGGGTTTACTACTCTGTTCTTGCAAAATGACGTAATCCCAAGCACGTTCATTGATTTTACTCACGACTTCGTCAGTTTCAGGTGTGCCAAGTGTCACATACTGAGATAATTGAAATCCACCATAGGTAATTTGTTCGACATGAACTTGATACCCGCTTGTCGATGCCATAAGTGATAAAATCGTTGGCATATTATTATAATAGGTGAAGCTGTTACCAATAAACAGAATATTTACTTCTTCGTTCACGATGACCTCCGAATGAATGTTAATATTTGAAATCGAAATCGTGCTATCATTGTTGAAAGTTCCGAGTCCGATAACCAAGATTCCATTAGCTAAAACAGTGATTTCTGGTGTAAATTCAAACGAAAATGTTTGAAGAGTCCCATCGAGGGTATATTGCTCATCGACAATCAAATTTGCGCTTGAATCATATACTTGAATTGAGAATTCTTCTCCAAGCGTTCCTTCTGCATCAAAGGAAACAGTATACGTCGTCCCTTCTGTAAAAGATAAAGAGTTATACGTCATCTTTCTTGCCCAAGTGGTGCTACTTCCCCAGTCTTCATCTGCTTCTTTTTGAGTGAACGTCAGTTGTCCATGATTAACACCAAACGAAGGCGATGTCTTATAGTTACTATAAAATGTCCATCCTTGATTATTACCAACATTCAAAGATAACGGATTGAGCGTATCTGTAGCTGCTGTCGTCCTTGATGTCGTGGTTTCATTTGCAGATGTCGTTGTCGTCGTGGTTGTGTCCATTTGACAGGATACGAGTCCTGCAATCAGAAATAACAGGAATAGAGTGATAATTTTTTTCATCTTTACTCCGTTAACCTTTTAAGTTGACAATCGCTTGTGAAATGTTTTTTGCGACGCTTAAGTTAAAAATATCTGGAATAATATAATCCGCTCGAAGTTCTTCTACAGGAATAATATTACTTAAAGCGTGACAAGCCGCAATTTCCATTTCTGTCGTAACTTGTTTAACTCTCGCTTCAAGAAGTCCTTTAAATAATCCAGGGAAGACTAACGCATTATTAATTTGATTCGGAATATTTGAAATACCCGCGCCATAGATTAATACACCAGCTTCAAGTGCAATGTCTCTAGCTATTTCAGGTGTAGGATTTGCCATTGGGAACATGATTGCATCTTTATTCATTGAAGCAGCCATTTCTTTCGTGACGATATTTCCAACGCTTACGCCAACAAAGACATCAGCCCCTTGTAAAGCATCTTTTAAGGTTCCTTTTAATCCAAAAGGATTTGTCTCTTTTGCTAGATGAATTTGATACGAATTTAATGCTTGTGTTTCAGGATCTAAAATTCCAGCTTTATCACAAACAACAAGATTTTTAGCACCAAGTTCAATTAAGAATTTGCTTATCGCAATTCCAGCACTCCCTGCACCATTTAAAACAATTCGTACATCTGCAATGGATTTTTTGACAAAACGCAAAGCATTTAATAAGGCTGCACCACAAGCAATCGCAGTTCCATGTTGATCGTCATGGAAAACCGGAATATCAAGTTTTTCGCGTAAGCGACGTTCTACTTCAAAACAACGAGGAGCACTAATATCTTCTAAATTTATTCCACCAAAAGAAGGTGCTAAATAGGTAATTGTTTTGATTAGTTCTTCAGTATCTTTCGTATCTAAAACGATTGGGAATGCATTGACATCACCAAACTTTTTAAACAAAGCACATTTGCCTTCCATTACTGGAATCGCTGCTAAAGGTCCGATATCGCCTAGACCGAGCACTGCGGTACCGTCACTAATGACAGCAACGGTATTTTTTTTCGCAGTTAAAGCATAAGCTTCTTCGGGGTTATCATGAATCAGGAGACAGCTTTGTGCAACACCTGGCGTATAGATAAGAGCAAGGTCTTCTTTGGTTTTTATTTCATATTTTGATTTAACTTCAATCTTTCCACTAAGGTCACGATGAAGTTGTACAGATTTTTCGAGTAAGTTCATCAGGTTTGTCCCCTTCCTATTATTTTATGCTGGTTGTGTTGTCGTAAATCGATAATTAAGTTGTCCGATAGCTGGATCTTCAAAAGTTACATAAATACTAACACTTCCAGGTCCAGTTGCACCATAGACGAAGGTAACAACGTTACCGTCAACAGTTGCTCTTGAATTGGATGTTGTAATCGTATAGTTTTGATTTGTTGCGTTTAAAGGTAAAATTTCAGTGACGTTGATGGTAGCTGTTTGACCGATTAAGACTGTCATTCTTATATCTGCATTATTTACTTCTGGTAAAGTAAACTCATCACAAGTCACAGTAACACTGGTCACAGCGACAGCAACTGTAGTGAAATGATAAGTAAGTACTGTCATTGTAGGATCATCAAAGGTTACGATAATATCAACCGCACCTGCACCATCTCCAAGAACGAATGTAACAACATTCCCATCAACCGTTGCTAATGCATTAGAAGCGGTAATGGTATATCCTTGGTAAGTTGCATTCGCTGGTAAAATATCCGTTACGCTGAATGTAGCGACTGTACCAATTTCTACGGATAAAACATCCGCAACATTGTTTGCTTCTGGTAAGGTAATCTCACTTGCACTAACTGTTGCACTAGTCATATTGACTGGTTCAGTCGTCGTAAAACGATAATTTAACTGACCAATGGCACTATCAGCGAAAGTAACATAAATACTAACACTTCCAGGCCCTGTATCACCATAGACGAAAGTTACTACATTTCCTTCTACTGTCGCTCTTGAATTAGAAGTTGTAATCGTGTAGGTTTGGTTCGTTGCGTTCGCAGGTAAGATTTCAGTGACGTTAATCGTCGCTGTTTGACCGATTAAGACTGTCATTCTTATATCTGCATTATTTACTTCTGGTAAAGTAAACTCATCACAAGTCACAGTAACACTTGAAATAGGAACACTTACTACAGGTTCTACCGTTGTAAAACGATAGTTTAGTTCTCCAATGGCAGGATCTTCAAAGGTTACATAAATACTAACACTTCCAGGTCCTGTCGACCCATATAAGAAGGTGACGACATTTCCATCTACAGTTGCTCTGGAATTGGATGTCGTGATTGTATAATTTTGGTTGGTTGCATTTCCAGGTAATATATCTGTTACATGAAGTGTTACAGTCGTACCAATTTCGATTTCTTGACGAACTGTATCATCATTATAGACTGGTAAAGTAATCTCATCTGCTGTAACAGTAACACTCGTGATACTGACAGGTTCAATTGTCGTGAAACGATAATTTAATTCACCGATTGCACTGTCTTCAAACGTAACTAAGATACTTACATCACCAACGCCATCACCTAAGACGAAAGTAACAACATTATCAAGAACAGTGGCTCTATTATTAGAAGTCGTGATAGTATAAGCTTTATTCGTTGCATTTACAGGTAAGAAATCTGAAACGCTCAACGTTGCCGTTTGTCCGATGACTACAGTTAACACATCATTTTCTGTATTTGCAGCTGGTAAAGTTAATTCAGCTGCACTCACATTGACGCTTTCAAGTGGAACATTCACAACAGGTTCAACCGTAGTAAAACGGTAGTTTAGTTGTGCAATAGATGCATCTTCAAAAGTCACATAAACGCTTACGCTACCAGGTCCAGTTGCACCATAGACGAAGGAAACAGTATTTCCATCTACAGTTGCGCGAGAGTTGGATGTCGTAATTGTATAATTTTGATAAGCCGCGTCAAGTGGTAAGATATCTACTGAAATCGTAATGACTGTTCCAATATCGACAGGAAGACGATCATCGACATTATTAGCTTCTGGTAAAGTTAGTTCTGCTGCAGTAACTGTTACAGTATCTATTTTAACATAATCTTCAACAGTTACAACAATCGTATCAGTAAATCCACCATCTCTGGTCGTAACTGTTACAGTTGCTGTTCCTGCACTCACACCTTTGATCATTCCTTCGCCTAAAATTTCGACGATGGAGTCATCACTTGATGTCCAAATAGTAAATGTATCTGGAGCATTAGATGGTGTTACAGCATATTCAATCACTGCTGTTGAACCATAAGATACAACAAGCGAATCTAAAGTAATATTAACACCTGTGACTAAACCAGCTTGCCATTTTAATACACCAGCATTTGAGAATTGATTTCCAACTTTTGCTAAATCATCTGCAGTAAATGCAGGAAGCACTGGGGAGTCTAAATCTCCTGGTACCCAAGTAGCATTTGTCTTTGAATTGATTAATGCTTTATAAATCGTTGAAGCAGCATCAAAACCACTTGGTGCAATTTCGTAGGTTGTCACTGTAGTTTTATCGCTAGCTTCAGTGATTTTTAATCCATTTTCATCTTTTACAGCAACCTCTGCAAAAACATAGGAGTTCGAAATGGATCCCGTTCCAAGCGTTAACCCAGTGATTCCACCGATATAGTCTCTACCACCAATCACAGCACCACCAACATAAACATTAGTAATCGTTCCTGCGTTGATTCCAGAGATACCACCAACATAGATATCACCACTAATCGAAGCTACACCTAGGTTACTAGTACTATCTGCAAGTTCATCGGCTCTTGATTTATCGATAAATTCTTTTGCATCTAAACTACGTGCAAAAGATGAATTTGAAATAGTTCCTTCATTGTATCCAGCGATTCCACCAAAAGCAACGTTTTTGCCTTCGTTTCCATCGCCGTTGACGCTGATTGCACTTTGAGCAAAGACTCTACCAGTGACAACACATTCGTCGATTAATCCAAAGTTAAATCCAGCAATTCCACCACCATAGGAGTAAGTATTGGAACTCTTACCACTATTGACTTGGTTTCCTGCGGCAAGTGTTGCTGTCACAACTGCGCGTGTGATTGTTCCAAAGTTATAAGCTGCAACACCACCGATTCCACGACCTGCTTTAACGGCACCTGAACCAGATACTTGGACATCATTGATCACACCACCAAGACCATTGACACCAACAATTGCACCAGCACCTGTTGTTAAATCTGTTGTATCAACTGTGCCTTCAAATACTGGTAATGCACCTTGAAGTCTTGTATTCACTACTGCACCACTTGAAGTAATGTTTTCAATTAAACCATAATTCGTATTTGCGATGAAACCAATCGAATAAAGATTTGTTTCTGCCGCACTAATTTGAGAAGTTGACCCAATGACGATGTTTTTTACAACACCGTCAGCAGTAATTTCATGGAATAATCCACCGTTACCACCAAAGGATAAAGTATAACCATCCCCATCGTAAGTTCCGCTAAAAGATATTTTTCTTGCATCATTAATTTCGATTGGATCTTCCAAAGTGGAGATAATGTCATTCATTTGTAAAAAGACTTTATCAGCCAAAGCAGGTGTTTCTAGGATAGCAAGAACATCACTTGGATCACTTACTAAATAAGGATTTGTTAGCGTTCCAGCTCCACCGAATAATAAACTTTCTGAAGTCGCTTCATCTACACCTGTACTCACTTTGACGGTATAATATCCACCAAGTAGTGTGTCTGGTGTAAATACAACAGTATCAAGTACTGCTCCTGGAGTGATGGTAACATCCCCAGTAACAACTGTGAACTGTGTTTGTCCTTCTGCTTGCACAGAAACCACAAATGTTTGTAAAGATGCATCAGTTTGAGTCCAAGTGATACTTGAACTAAACACGTCATCAGTTAACACAATATTGGTTGGCGTTGAAGACACTAATATCCATTTTGCGACAAGGGTAAGGTCACTTGTAACGATATCAATACTAAAATTCCATTCTGTGTTTCCATTATAGAATCCATTAAAAACATAACCTGCCTTTTCTGGATCTGTTGGTTTTGTTACTAAACCGCCTTCAAATACTGTTTGAGAAGAAATGATATTCCCTCCATCGGTATCAAAAGAAACGGTATGACTAATCTGTGAAGTCGCTTGGTTATTACAAGCTGCCAAAGTAGTCACGATAAATAAAGCTGCAAACAATAAAAATAATTTCTTCATTTTCTTTTACTTTCCTTTCTTTTATCAATTAGGTAAATAAGCTACTGAATTGCTAAGTGCCATGACGAGGAAGATACCACAGATAATCACAGGTCCAATATAAGCGTTTCCGCTTAATTTATAGAACCAACGATTGAATAGTGGCATTAAAAACATCACTGGCAACAAGGTAAACAAGATGTTAATGTAAAGCCATTGGGTTGTCCCATCAGGTAATTCCGTAAAGGCAATTGTTCCTGTGTTCGCAAATGTTACGTATTGTATGATAAGTAGAATCGCCAGTCCGGCAATATTCATAAAAGCTGCGAGGACCATTTTCCAAGCTTCTCCTAATTTTCCATGCATTTGACTGCCATTCACTCTGATTGAGTTTGAGAAATAGAAGACAAAGAATAATGGGAAATACATGAGTAGTTGTAGTACGATTCTAAAATTAACATGTCGAGCAGACATGATGAAAAGGAATCTATAATCAACGTGAAGTAATGCTTGAATGATATTCAAGAGTGTAAAGTAAAGTGTTATCACAATGATTCCGAGCAAGAATGTTTTCATCACATCTTTAAATTTCATATTGATTCCCCAACTAGCCGTTGTAGGTACTTCTTTTTGTTGATTCTTTCCAATTGCTTTTGATAGAAAATGGTATCCAACAAAAAGAAAAGCAGAGAATAGGCCTGAAAGAACTGCCCATACCGCAACTGCATTGGTCATTCTTTGTGGGAAGAACCATGAGTTGACTGAGTTACTTGCCTTCTCAAATAACGTTAATGTTAGTTTGGCAGAAGGCAAATACATCAGTGCAGCGAATCCCGCTGCGAGAACAAATAGGAGTATATAAACCATTAAGTCAATTTTTGTTCTTTTTGTAAGTACGATTACTGGTGCTTTTAATGTTTTCTTAAAGAATGGAATTTCATAAAGCATGCCTGTAAAAGGTACAAGTAATGCAAGAGAAGCGATTAAAGAAATCGTTGTAAAGATTTCTTTGTAAACCCAAATTTGATTGGATGGAGTGATTGTTTGACTTCTAAAATTCATTGCGATTTCAAAGAAGTTAATGATGTTTGTTGTAGCTGCGAGACTATAAGGTTGGAATGCATGAATTATTGGTGTGTTGAATACTTGTCTCATGTTTCTTAGATTTGGATTACCATAGATTTTTCCAAGTTCAACTTGTGTGCCATAAGAGATGGCGTCAAGTCCAGATTTTTCAAGTCCTGAGTTGACAAAATCATGCGATTCAATCATCCATGTCATATCAGAAAGAGATGTTCCAATTGGTGCGTCCGGATTAACTTGATTACGGAAAGCTCCTTCATCATATAATGCATAGTCTATTCCCATATTACTTAATGAAAATGAAATATCTGATTGAATGGATAATACATATCCACTAACAAACACTGAATTCACTTTACTAACACCATGGTTATTCACGGCATCTTTTCCAAAATGAATCGCAGCTTGCAGTGCAGCATTTCCACCTGCACTGTGTCCAGTAACACCAATTCTTGTTTTATCGATAAAAGGATAAACATCATCGTTATCATAAATATAGTCTATTAAGTCGAAAGATCCATACCCTTCTAGTGTTGCGATAGATGTTCCTTGAACACCCGAACTTGATGTTGAGTCTCCCTGAGAGTAAGGGTCGATATTGAACACGACAAATCCACGTCTAGCGAACTCAAGGGCTAAATGTCCTTGCGTTTCTCTTGATCTTTGAAATCCAGCGATAATAACGATAGCAGGTGCTAAGTTATCAGTTGTTGCACTGTCTGGTACATAAAGATCATAGACAAGGGTTTGATTGTCCCTCGTATCAAGTGACTCAGTTGTTACTGTAACTTTGCCAAAGTTACTTTGAATGAGTGATGCAATAATCGAACTTAAAAGGATAACCATAAATAAAATGATGGTTATCATTCTTCTTTTTTTCGTTGTATTAATATTTTTTATACTTCCAAAATTCTTCATTAATGTCCTCCACACGGTTTGTAAGCGCTATACTGTCCCTATTTTAGCAGAAAAAAAAGGATATTTCTATCCTTGCTTGTTTCCATTATTTTATAAGATATAAATTTTGTTTATAACTGAACGTTTTTAATATATTGGATGAATTCTTGAACATTGCTAGAAAGTTCAATATTCTTTTGCCAGAGCAATCCAATCTTGATGACAATCGGATTGGTAAAAGGAATCCCCACAATCGTTTTATCATCTTTATCAATCAGTTCTCTAATTAAGAAAGCCCCTCCTAAATTCATCTTCACAAAATTACGTAAGACAGAGATTTGACTTGAAACAACGACGATATTAGGTTCTGCTTCTATCTCTCGATACATATTATTGATGAGCCTTGTCTGATAAAAACCTTCTTTCATCATGACTACAGGTTCATCTTTAATATCTTCAATGGTAATCGATTGTTTTTTTGATAATGGATTATCGACAGAAACACAATACTCTAATTCCGTTTCTAACATGACGTAGCGATTATATTGTTCATGTTCTGATTCGTTTAGAATCGAGAAACCAATATCCAGTCCACGATTAAGGATTTTTTTGCGAATGTTCAACGAACCATCTTCCCATATTTCAAAATGAGCGCCAACATGTTCCATGACATATCGGTTATAAATGGTTGGAAATAAGAATGATCCAATCATGGGTGGTACACCAACACGAATCGTGACAACATTATTAGCAATATCCTTCATATCTTTTTCAAAGTTTTCAAGACTATCTAGAAGAATCTTGGCTCTTTCGTAAAAGATTTCTCCTTCTTTGGTTAAGGTGAGGGTATACCTAGTACGATTAAACAACTTGATACCAAATTCGGTTTCCAAGTTGGAGATTGCGGTTGATAAAGCTGGTTGTGTAACGAATAGAACTTTGCTAGCTTGTGAGAAACTGCCACTGTTACAAGTTTCAACAAAATACTTTAGTTGTAATAGTCTCATAGTTGCCTCCTTGAGCGGATGGATTCTCTCTTATTATATCAAATTAGAAGTGAGTGTACATCTAAATCTATATTTTATCATTTGTGATGGGTTGTCCAAACATTCAGTTTATTAAAAAGAACAGAACAACTTGATTTTTATTATGTTGAGATCCTTATAAGTCAAAAGCAACAAGAATAACGCTATTTTTATTATATAGATAATCAATCTTTAATCACTTATCTAACCTCTCTTTTAATTTGAAACACTTGATACTAAGCACTTCCTAAAATACTGACTCCAATTAAAAAAAGAATAATATTGATGACAAAAGAAGGTAATATAAACAACGAATACATAAATATATCGATTGTATCCACATCGATTTTCATCCATGCACAAAAGACTAGCATCACCGCAAAGAAAACTAAAGCCATGATATAAGTTCCTAATATAGAGAAAATGACTCTCAACGTTACATTAAAAGATTTATCTTTAAAATAAAGTAAATATAGTTGATAGGATGCATAGGCTATACAGACAATGACCATAAAAAAATTGAGTGAAGTATTATTCAGGCTTTCATATAGCCAAATACTGATAACACTCATGACCAACCCACCGAGTGCAAATAGAATTTTAGTTTTGTCTCTAATGCAAAAATCCTTTAATTGTTTCATCTAGCTGACCTCAACGAAAAATGAAATCTTTCGATTGATTATATCATTCTTAAAATCATTTCTCAACGCTACAGGATATTATTAATTAAAAAAACCTATCTTTTGATGGATAGGTTTGATCAATTAGTTGGTAGCCCGTACGGGGTTCGAACCCGTGAATGCTGCCTTGAGAGGGCAGTGAGTTAACCATTTCTCCAACGGGCCAAGATAAGCCTATAAAAGGCTTAATACTTTTTGGATTCTTTGTATAACTTTTTCTTCTCCAAGGATGGAAAGAATATGATAGAAATTAGGCGTTGATTTTCTAGTCGATACCGCAATTCGAATGATTTCCGCGAAATCACCAATATGACCAGTGTACAATTCTGGGTTTTTCTTATAGTCTTTTGGACGAGGAGCGTAGTTTAATTTTTCAGCAGTTTCTTTTAGGTTATTAAACCAGTCTTCTTCGGATAGATCTAATCCTGGATTACTTAAAAAAGCATTCAAAACGTCTTTGATTTGTTCTTTCGTAAATCTTTCGTTGAACTCAAGCGGTTGTTTTAAGAACTCATTATAATAATCATCATACATAAAATTGATGATAGGGAAAATTTCAGAATATGCAGAATAATCTTTTCTAGGTTTTTCTCCACCGCGTTCGATTGCAAGAATTTGTTCAAACATTGTTTTGTTTGACTCTATCATTTGGAAGAAAGGTACATCATATACTTCTGCCCAAGAGGTTGCTTTTTTTGAAATCGTCGCTGCATCCATATTTCCAAGTACTTCTTTTGATATTGATTTTAGTTTTTCCATATCAAATAAAGCACCATCTAAACTCATTTTATCAAAGGCTAAATGAAAATCAAAGATATCAGCGACTGGGTTTTGAATACGCCACTCTTCAAAATTCGTATTAGCAATCGTCATTAAATATTCTAAGAATCCATTGATTGGATATCCTGTTGTTAAGAAATATTTAACTGATGCTTCAGGGTCTTTTCTTTTCGATAATTTACGGCGTTTTCCTTCATCAAGTTTATTAATGACTGGCAAGTGCGCATAAATTGGTTTTTCCCATCCAATTGCATCAAATAGTTGAAGATGAATTGGAACAGAAGACATCCATTCTTCTCCTCTAGAGATATGTGTTGTTCTCATAAAATGATCATCAACCAAATGAGCAAAATGATAGGTTGGAAGCAAATCGCCCTTCATAATAATGATATCTTGTGTATTTTCTGGGAATTCGATATGTCCACGAATGGCATCATCAAATGCAACTCGCGTATCTTCCTTTCCAGGTGATTTGAACCTGATAACATAAGATTCATTGTTTTGTATCTTTTTTATCATTTCTTCGTCAGTTAAAAAACGACATACTGCATATTCACCATAATATCCAGGGTTTACTTTCAACTCTTCTTGTTTTTTGCGGATATCATCAAGTTCTTCATGAGAACAAAAACAAGGATAAGCGAGACCTGTTGAAATCATGTGTTTTAATACGATATCATAAATCCATTTACGTTCACTTTGAACATAGGGTCCATAAGCACCACCGTGAATGACTGATTCATCAGGATTCACACCAAAAACGGATAGTTCACTTAACACTTGATCTCTTGAACCTTCAATTTCTCTTTTTTGGTCGGTATCTTCAATTCGTACATAAAAAACGCCACCAGATTGCTTCGCAAGTCGCCAAGAAATCATCGATGCGAATAAACTTCCCATATGTAAAAACCCTGTTGGAGAAGGTGCGAACCTTGTCACAAATGCTCCTTCAGGTAAATTTCTTTTTGGATACATTCTTTCTAAATCTTCAAGAGTAAGGGTAACCTCAGGAAAGATTAAATTAGCTAACTCTATTTTTTTATTCATCGCTTTTACTCCTACGAAATTAGTTCATTAATATCTTATCACACTTATGTTGTTTTTTCAAAAGATATCGAAGTGAATTGAATGGAAAAAAGCACCATTCGTCTTAAAACTATCGAATCAAACCACGAATGTTTTGATTGACCTTTTCATTTTAATGAATGTTTGATATAATGCATATAATATACAAAGAATATGAGGACTTCAAAATGCATTTACTCAAAAGCAACAAAGACTTCGCTTTGCTTTTTTATGGGAGTTTAGTCTCTGAAATAGGAAGCACATTATATAGTTTCGCGATTGGACTTTACATTTTGTCAAGAACTGGTTCTTCGGCGCAAATGGGGATTTTCCTGGCAGTAACGGTTGGTGTTAGACTGTTATTTAGCCCGCTCGCTGGTGTGATTGTCGATAAGTGGAATCGTATCCGAATTATTTATATGGCAGATTATATTCGAGCATTTCTATTTTTAGCTGCTGGGCTTTTTATGCTCGTTGAAGATAGTTTACAAATGATTATGGTTATGCTTTATGCAATCACGGTTATTTCCAGTATGACAGCTGCTTTCTTCGGGCCGGCTGTCTCTAGTTCAGTTCCAGAAATAGTTGGTGAGAAAGATTTACAAGCCGCAAACTCTGGAATGAGTATTATCGGTAGTATCCAATCGATTGTAGGTGTATTGATTGGTGCAGCTGTCTATAGTCTTTTCGGACTGTTTTGGATTTTGATTATTAACTCTTTTTCTTTCTTTGTATCGGCCGTTTCAGAGATGTTTATTCATCCTAAATTTAAGAAAAATTCCGTCCATCAGAGTGATGATCAATCATTCAGTGAAGGACTACGATATATTAAAAAGAGAAAGGGTTTGATTTCACTTCTTCTTCTCATTTTATTTTTGAATTTTGCGATTACACCACTCGTAAGTATTGGTATTCCATTCCTCTTCAATAATCTTTTATTAAGACAACCCATTGAACTTGCTTTATTTGAAGTCGTTTTTAGTATATCGATGCTTGGTGCTGGAATCATTATCGGAAAGCAAGTGATTCATTCATCGAATCGCACAGTAAAAAAAGCTATATTTGGACTGATGATTGGTTTTCTCTTGATGAGTCTGTTGATTGCTTTAATCTCAAATCAACTGATCTATTACTGGATTTTCTACACGCTCTTTCTTATGAACAATGGATTACTGGGTGTCGTGATTATCTATGTTAACATTCCAATCCAAACTGGTATTACATTGGCGGTCGAACCACATTTTAGAGGAAGAGTATTTTCAATCACTGGTAGTGTCACACAGTTAGCGGTTCCGATTGCCTTTTTAATCGGTGGTTATATCATTGAAGCCTACAGCGTGACAGTCCTTGCTTTAGCATGTTCTTTCATTATTATGATTCCATCAATTTTATTTATTCTGAATAAAAATGTTAAAAATCTATTTAGTGAAATCGATGCTATAACAAAAGAAGCCAGAGCCAATAGTTAACAAATATTACCACTATCAAATCCATTGTAAAAGTGCTATAATAAAGAAGAAAAAACAAGTGAGAAAGGATACTATGTTATGTCTGATAAACGTATTGCATTAAGTCAAAAATTAAAAGATAAACATCCAGAAAATTTAAAAATGGTCATCGGTTTTGATGGTTTCGTTGATGAAATCATTCACGCTGTTGATAAACGCCTCGATGCCTTAACCTTTAATCGTATCGAAACAATCGAGGCATTAGCAAAAAGAATCGAAAGAGCAAGTGGACTTTCAACGAACATAGAACTCGTTCCAGTCATTAAAAAGATTGGTGGTAATGGTCCAATTATGTGTAATGCGCTCGCTAGACATGATGCTTCGCTTACTTATCTTGGAGCGCTAGGTGTTCCAAATATTGATGAAGTCTTTATGGCCATGCCTAAAAATGTTACAATTCATTCCTTTGCGAACAGTGGTCATACCGATGCTTTAGAATTCGATGATGGAAAATTAATGCTTGGTAAAATGATTTCATTAAATGATGTCACTTATGATAACCTTGTTTCTACCTATGGAAAAGAAAATCTAGTCAATCTTTTATCGAATACCGATTTGCTAGCAATGGTCAACTGGTCAATGTTACCTGAACTTACGAATTTGTGGAAAAAGTTACTTCAAGAAATCGTTCCTCTTCTTCCAGAAAAAACAAAAAAACCAGTGTTATTTGTGGATCTTGCAGATCCCGAAAAACGTGAAGATGAAGAAATCACCGATGCTTTAAAGTTATTACAACAATTCAATTCAAAATTCTATACCATTGTTGGCTTCAATAAAAAAGAAGCCTACGATGTCGCGGCTGTTTTAGATTTGTTCGATGATCCAAGTCTTGAACATATGCAAGTATCCTTAGAAGACCTTAATCAAGCACTCTATGAATACTTAGCAGTTGATTCTGTTGTCATTCATCCTGTCGATCGCAGCTGTACAGTTGTGAATGGTACCTTTTTTGAAGAAGCAGGACCTTATGTTAAAAAACCAAAACTAACCACAGGTGCAGGAGATAACTTCAATGCTGGGTTCGTCCTTGGAATGATGTTAGGTCTTTCTCCAGATGAAGCGCTTCTTCTAGGAATGTCGACTTCAGGATTTTATGTTCGAAATGCATATAGCCCTAATTTTAAAGAATTAACCCAATTTTTAGTTGATTGGGCTGAAGATAGAGTCTAAATAAAACATCTGAGCAAATCACTCAGATGTTTTTTCTTTATTCCATACTGTTAATTGGTTTTTACCATTCTTTTTGGACTCATACATTGCTTCGTCTGTTCTAGAGATGTAATGATCAATATCTTTGATATCAAATTGCTCTGTATAGCTTATTCCAGCACTAGCAGTAATTTTAATTGAATGTTCGAGCGTTTCTGAATATGCGGATTTACATGAGCGTAATATTTCCCGTGTAAGTTCAATAACTTCTTTTTCAGAACGATTCGTTAATACAAGAAGGAACTCTTCTCCTCCCCATCTTACGGCTAAATCATGTTGATTACAGGTATCTGATAAAATCTTAGAAAAATAGACAAGCGCTTCATCTCCAACGATATGACCATACGTATCATTGATTTGCTTAAAAGAATCAATATCAAATAGAATAAACGCAAGTTGTTTGGTATAAATTCCTTTTTGATGTTCTTCTCCAAGATACTCGTAAAAATAGCGGCGATTATAAATTTTCGTTAATGGGTCCGTATTGGATAGTATTTGTAATTTTGTCGTTGTATCCTCTAGCATTAATGTCTTGAGATGAATTTCATAAAAGTTCGTATAGAAAATAACACTCACAATAAACGAACAGAAAACCGCAATGGTTCCATTAGTCAAATTTAAGACGAGTAATTCTGGATCCTTTTGAAATAGTATCATCCCAACCACAAAGAAAAAATGACCAGAGAATAATACCATCGCCATATATTTTGGCTCGATTAAGACAAGTGCTCCAATGATAAGAACAAAGACACCATAAAGCATAATGTTACTGGACATTCTTTGATCCATGGAATTAATTAAAGCAATACATGTGATAAATACAAAAGAGACGACAATCGCAAAAAAAGTAAATGGTACATGGTTAAATGCCTTCACTTTTTTGTTCGTTAACATTCGATAACTTCGAAATGTTCCAAATAGCGAAACGGATAAAATCATCGCATGACATAATAAGTAGTAAATTCCAAGTTCTCGAACGAGCCCATTCTGAATCAAATTGGGTACATCATAAAAAGCTATTAAAAAGAGTTCGATAATGATTCCTGTAATAAGAATAACGAATCCTCTTTTAGCATTCAACATGGTAATTCTTCTTCGAACACCATCATCAAATAATTTGCGATACTCGGGATCTATCGTTGATGATAGTCCAAATAAACGTTTAAACATAAGACACCCCCTCAGCATCTATACCAAAATAAGTATATCATACAAGAACGATAAACGTTAAAATTTTTCAAAAAGAACACATTTATGTAGAAAATTCGCTAAAAAATGATAAAAAAATAAAAAACTCACAGTATGATGTGAGTTTAAATAATATAGTGATTAATTTTTTCTTGTTTTTTTGATATAAATGCTAGCATCCATCAACAACCCTAACACCAATGAAGCAATCACAGGAATCGAATAAATAAGTCCTATCATCGACCAAGGTATGGTTTGAACCTCATAACTTGTGGTGAATGAATAACTATAGGTCGCAATGAAAATAAGTGCTAGCACGATAGCGTGAAGAAGATAACTAACCTTCTTAGAATACTTCTTTCTAATGATAGAACCAATTAATATCGTTACAACCGTAAGAACGATTAAGAGTGTGTCTTGCATGGATTAAACGATATTATTTCTTACTTCTTCATTTTGAACTTTCTTATATACGGAGACAAGTCCAAAGAGTCCAATTAATAAACCAATACCCAAGTTTTCTAATAAGATTGGTCCAAGATCCGGATCAGTATAAACAACAATATAATTCTCCAAAATCAAACTACCTTGATTGACCACAATCACATAAGAGGCTAAAAATACATTTGTAAATAGGATTCCAAGTAAAGTAACAATGACAATAATAAGTTTTGTCTTGTTAGTCACTTTTCCACCAAATTTCTTATAGAAGAAAAAGGCACTATAACCAATTAAAGCGGCTAGAATACCAGCATAAAAACTGGTGTAGAGCGCAAGAAGAATCCAAGGGATGGAACCAATTAAGGCGCCGATTACAGCCCCAACTGTTCCTTCAAGATATTTATTTTCTTTTTGATCATATTTCGCCATTTCCGAAGATTGATCCTGTTTTGCCTTTTCTAAACATAGATCGTGCGCTGGAAGTAAGATATGATTAATCTTGGTTGTCGCAGTCGCTCCTTCTTCACCACAAAATGCACATTTGTTGTATGGCATTACATTCTCATTTTGTAGTCCTTCTACAATCGTATCGAGCGCAAGTATCATTTTTTCTCCACTTAACCCTTTAAAAGCTTCAAAAATATGCGCTTCTACAAGTTGATCATTGAAGAAGAATTGAAAATTTGGTAATTCTTTTTTTCTTTCTTTAAAAAAGAGTCTTAAGTTAGTTACTTGATTTTGATTCAGTGTTTCACAAGGGATAAATAAAGCTTTGTAATTATCAGCTGTGTTCATATAGTTTAAATGTTGTTCAAGGGTGATCGTATATCCTTTAAAAGTACCATAAGCAATCTTCTTCCCTTCAGTAATAAAACCTATTTCATGTGCGAGTTTCTCTACAGTTGCCATAAATCCTCCTAGTATGATAATTCATTATTTATTATTATAACAAATTTTACCTATTTTCTAAACTAGATATTTTGAAAATTTATACTTTCAAGCTTAAATAAAAAAAAGAAGCACCAGCGCTGGTGCTTATAAGAAAAGATAAATTTATCGTAAGGTTTTTAAAGCTTTTGCCCACGATTCAAGTTGAGGGAAGAAGACTGTGAGGTTAGCTTTATGTAATGCTTGAGGTTTAAAAATGGATCCATTTTCAAAATCAGTAAATAATGAAAGTAAAATATGCGTTCTTATATCCGCAACTTGTAATTCACCTAAAACTCCTCTTAAGTGTTCTGCAGCTCTAGCGCCACCTGCGGATCCATAACTAATGATTCCAGCAGCTTTGTTATTCCAAGGTTCCTTGGCTAAATCTAGCGCATTTTTTAAGGATGCTGGCATACTGTGATTGTACTCTGCTGTCACGAAAACGAACCCATCAAGTTCTCTTAATTTTTCATTCCATTTAATAATACCATCCATCTCACTCGATGTTCCAAGGAATGGTAGATGATAATCCTTAATATCTACTATTTCATAATTTGCTGTTCCGTATACATTCGCTTGTTCTAAAACCCAAGCTCCTACTTGTTCGCTCACTCTACCTTCTCTTGTGCTTCCTAAAATAATACCTATTTTCATATACTTATTCTCCTTTGTATGTTAATTTAATTTTTATTTTTAATGGATCTTCAAGGCAAGTGAAGTCTCCATCTTGCTCCAATTTGATACTGTTTCTAGTAAGTGTTTCTTTCACTACTTCTAATTCTTCTTTTGTTTCATAATAAATGACAAATTCTTGAATATCTGTGACTTCTTTTTGATGTTCCTTCATTCTTTTATGGTTCCATTCGTTCACTGCTAAATGATGATGATATCCATTAAAAGACATGAAGATTGCACTTCCCATATCTAACGTAATATTAAATCCTAGATACTTGTAAAAGTTAGAAGCCTTTAAAACATCTTTTGTTTGAAGGTGAAGATGTCCAATGATAAAATTGAATTCATTCGCACCATCTGCTTTATCGAGTAATTCCTGGGTATCAAGTGGTAAAGTATCCATTTGAATACTACTGCCCATATGTTTCCAGTTGGAGTCATCCGTATCTGTATAGACTTCAATACCGTTTCCATCGGGATCTTCTAAATAGATAGCTTTGCTGACAAGGTGATTACTTGCACCAACAAATCGGAAGTATTGACGATTTAAGATGAGCCAATTGGCAAGTTCCGTTTCACTCTTAAGTAAAAATGCGATATGATATAGACCTTCCTCGACTGGGTGTTCACCATTACTTTTTACTAGCGTCACGAGCGCTCTATTTTGACTTCCTAAGACAATCTGAGAATCTGTTTTTGATAATAGTTCTAGTTGCATTACATTCGTGTAAAAGTCTTCTGAGGATTCAAGATTTCCTACCGCAACAGTTACACTTTGAATCATTGATTTTGGATAATGATAATTATTCATAATTTCACCTACTTACTTTATGTAACCTATTATACTTTAGTAAGTTTATTAAGTAAAGTAATTTGCTTTTTTTTTGTAATGTAGTATAATGTTTATGTGAGGTGATATCATGAATGATGAAATCTGTCCTAAGTTTGAAAAAGCAACCTTATTATTAAGTAAAAGATGGAATGGGCTGATCGTTAACCAATTACTATTGCGGCCAAAACGATTTGGTGAGTTAGAATCCGAGATTACTTTAAGTGCTAAAGTTCTGTCGCAACGACTAAAAGAACTTGAAGAAGTGGGCATCATTAAACGAAATGTGTATCCAGAAACGCCAGTTAGAATTGAATATGAACTTACTGAAATGGGAAGATCATTAAATCCAGTAATGAAAGCAATCGAAAACTGGTCTACGACTTGGCTATAATCTTTTAAAAGCACCGAAAATGGTGCTTTTTTTTGTATAAAAAAACACCAATTTCTTGGTGTAGTTTATAACAAAGAATAAAGTTCTTCTCCTACTAGAGATGTTTTTGTGCTTTTTTAATCTTGAAATAGCGAAAACTATAAAAAATTAAACTGCTTGTAGATATAAAAGCACATCCAACAAACACAACAAAGAAAAAGATAAAGGCGAGTGCCTCATAATGAACACCCTCGGTAGCGGGACCCAGCAAGTGAATGTAATATCTCATTAATAAAGTTGCGAGAATGAAAAAAACTGAAAGAATTGCTTTGATGATGAAGATAAATTTGTTAAATGGTTTTAGCATCTCTTTGTCCTCGAAGAAGTAATCAAAAAATAATATATATTGTAACTTATATCTTTTATTATTATACCATATAAACTTTGAGTATTGCTATGATCTCTATGATACTTATCAATGTTACACTCTCACGATATTAAATAAATAAAAAAACACCAAGAAATTGGTGTTTTTGTTGTCATTCATGGTGACCTGTACGGGATTCGAACCCGTGAATGCATGCGTGAAAGGCATGTGAGTTAACCGTTTCTCCAACAGGCCATGTAAATGGCGCCCCAACTAGGACTTGAACCTAGGACCCCATGATTAACAGTCATGTGC
>JBFXGX010000021.1:0-2633 GCA_050177605.1 Candidatus Izemoplasmatales bacterium
TTATTTTTTATTGTATAATGGTGAAAAATCATTTTTTAAACAGAAAAGGAGAGAAAAAAATGAAATTAACAAAGAAAATCGTTGTTGTTTTCACACTTGCACTTGCTGGATTAGCATTACTAGCTTGTAAAGCTGAAACAACAAACGCAGCTCCTACGTTCGCTGGCGTTGGTGCTGTTGCTGTAGATTTATATGGAACATTTGATGCTTTAAGTGGAGTTACAGCTAATGACGCTGAAGATGGCGACTTAACTGCTTCTATCACTGTTACAGAAAACAATGTTGATACTACTGTTGTTGGTTCTTTTACAGTTAAATATTCTGTTACTGACTCTGCTAGTAACACGACAACTGTTACAAGAACAGTTACAGTTAATGCAATTGATGAATCAGAATACCCTCTAGCTAACTACTTAAGTGGTGTTGATTTATCAAAACTTTCTGCAGAAGACAAAGGAATTTTATTCTCAGCTGCTGAACGTTACTTACTTGAAAATGTACTTGCAGGGGTTCCTCTATATACGAGAGCTTCTAGAGTTATGTACTCAAGTAGAGTTCAATTATTCAGCCCTGAATACAATGGTGTTATGGGATTTGGTACTGCATTCTCTCAATTCTCCGCTGACGACTCAACAGTCTTAATGTATGGTGATACATACGGTCAAGCTGGCGAATACACTTGGAGAGCATCTTTCAATACAGATCCTACTACATTAAATCCATGGATCGCTGATGATTCTGCAACTAGTGATTTCATCGACTTATTCACTGGTGGATTATATGACATGTTCTTTGATGCTACGAAGACTGGTTATGAAATTAACCCAGTATTAGCTGCTTCAAACCCTGTTCCTGTTGATCCAGAAGAAATCAATGGTAAAATTTATGCTACAGTTTGGCAAATTCCTGTTAGAGACGATTTAACATGGAAATTCCATCCAGATACAGACGTTTCTGGTTTAGCTGCTGGTTATGAAAAATTAGATGCTTCTGACTACTTATGGACTTGGAAATACGCTTTAGATAACGACTGGTTCCGTGCAAGAACTGGTGGTGGCGACTTCGTGAGCCAAGGTATCAAAGGTGCTGCTGATTATTTAAATGGAACAGTTGGTTGGGATAGCGTTGGTCTAAGAATGGCTGATGGCGAAGACAACACATTAGAACTTGAATTTACAACTTCAAAATCAATGTTTGAAATTAAATACATGTTCGCAGGTGGAGTATTAAGCCCAATTAATGAAGAATTATTCACAGAACTTGGTGAAGATGGATACGGCGTTAGCCCTACTACAGTTGCATCAAGTGGTGTTTATTACTTCGAAACTTGGACTCCATTACAATTATTAACATTTGCTAAAAATACTAGTTATCCATTAAGTGATATGTATCATTATACTGGAGAACAATTCAGATTTATTGATGGTTCAGATGCAATTTTTGCTGAATTTATCGCAGGAAGATTAGACAGTGCTGCTGTTCCAGCTGCTTCAGTTGAACAATATGCTTCTGATCCACGCGTTAAAACTGCTCCAGACGCAACAACTTGGAGATTAATGATCAATGGATTCGGTACTGAAGATGCACGTGATGCTTACATCGCTGCTCATCCAGAAGTTGGTCTAGTTGAAGACTTCGTTCCAGAACCAATTCTTCAATATCTTGAAATGAGACAAGCTTTATTCTATGGATTCAATAGATATTATGCTGCAGTTGATCTAGTTAAATTATACTTACCAGCTGCTACATTATTCGCACCTACATACTTCTTAGATGGTGAATCAGGACTTTCAGTACGTGGTACTGATGCCGGAGCTGCTATCGTTGATGATTTCTCAGGTGATTCATATGGATACTATCCTGATGCTGCTGTTGCATTATTCAAACAAGCTGTAGCACAAGGTATCGCTGACGGATATTACACTGCAGGTACTGCAAGTGAATATACTACAATCGAATTAGTATTAACTTATGCATCAAGTGGTAACACATCTGCTCAAGCTATGGTTGCTGAACTTGAAAAAGAATATGAAGAATTATTAGTGGATGACGTTAACTTTGTTAAATTAGACATCGTTGTTGATGACGTTGCATTCCCTAACAACTACTATGATTACATGATGGTTGCAAATACTGACTTAGGTATTGGTGGTATCTCTGGTTCATTACTAGATGCTCCTTCATTCCTAGATGTATTTAGCGATGACAACCGTGGTGGATTTACTCTAAACTGGGGTATTGACACTACAACTCCTAATATTCCTGTTGCTTACACTAACTTAGAAGGTAAAGTTGTATACGAAACTTGGGGCTACAATGCATTAATCGAAGCCTTAACTGGTAAAACTTACGTTAAAGACGGTGTTGAACAAGATGCATGGACAAATTCTGACGATCTAATTGACGCATACCTTGATATGTCAGGCGAAGTGAAAGCTTCATCTTCTGATGGTGCTACATTAGCTGGATACGTTCTTGGTGATGACTTAGCTACAATCGCTACAGACGAAGGATTCGATGGATTAGCTGCTTATATCGTTGTTACTGAAAGCGGTAAAAACTTCTTATTCGTAGTTGCTCAAGAAGGATCTGAATTTAAATTATATCAACAATTAGGATTATCTACATCTGCT
>JBFXGX010000021.1:2733-32010 GCA_050177605.1 Candidatus Izemoplasmatales bacterium
AAATTAGGTTCACTCAATAATTTAATATGATATTAGGGGTGCCATAAGTAAAAGTTTGTTTTATGGCCCCCTTTTATTATGCTCATGAAAATGGAAACATTTTCATGTTTTTCACCTAAAAAAGTGTGTAAATAAACTAGAAGTATGATATAATATTAAAAAAAAGTAAGGAAGAGATTAAATGACAAAATATATTATTCAAAGAGTAATATGGATATTCATTATTCTTTTTACAACACTCACAATTACGTTTTTGTTGTTAAAGCTTGCACCTGAATATCCACCTACCAAAAATGATGACAAAGATACTTGGCTTGAAAAACAAGTATCGGAGGGGTACTATACCTCAGTATACTATTTTCAAAGTGACCCTGCGACAGAACAGATTATAAAGGATATACAAAATCCAGTACTCAATCCAGCCATCAACAAAACAGTCTTTGTTGTACAACCGGTAAGTGATAGTGGAATATATAAAGTATTCACGCGGGTTCCGATAGTAACTCAGTATGGGTTATGGTTGCATAATGTTATCTTTGAATGGGATTGGGGAACTTCGACTAAAATTCGGGTTAATTATCCGGCTTTCCAAATCATCGCAGATAAAATGCCTTTAACACTGTCTTTAAACCTGTCAGCGTTGTTTTTCTACCTGCCATTTGGATTTGCGTTTGGAATTTTAGCAGCACTTAAGAAAGATTCACTAGTGGATAATATTATGCAAATTGTCGTTATGGTATTTTTATCCGTACCGAGTTTGATTTTCATCTTATTACTCATTATCGTGTTTAGTTATAAATTAGATAATCTCTTGCCGTCTCTGTTCCCTCTGGTGGGAATTGAATCTTCGGCAAAGATAGCTGAGGGATTTGTCATTCCAGTTCTGGCAATGGCACTTCCATCTATTGCGGGGTTAACCAGATTGCTCCGTGCAGAATTATCAGAAGTTTTAACATCTGAATTCGTATTACTTGCAAAAACAAAAGGGTTAAGTCATACACAAGCTGTTTTAAGACATGCTATTCGTAACTCTTTAGTTCCAATGGTTCCAATCATCATCGGTTCCTTCGCAGGATTGCTTGGTGGTTCTTTCATTATGGAAAGAGTTTATGCAGTACCTGGTGTTGGGCGTGTAACATTACAAGCTTTAGCAACAGGAAACTACGATTACAATGTTATTATGGCTTCGAGTGCATTTTATGGAATTGTAGGGTTATTTACAGTACTTATCGTAGACTTGTCTTATGGTATTATTGACCCACAAATCAGAATGGGGGCTCGCAAATAATATGGCTAAAGAATATTCTAGAGAGTATTTTGAACTTGTTCAAGAAAACGATCGTTTATTAGATAAACCGTTACAAACAAAGCAACTCACTTATTTCCAAGATGCAATGCTTCGCTTTACAAAAAATAAATACAATGTTATCGCAACGACTATTTTAGTCATTATGATTTTAATGTCTATTTTCGTGCCTGTGATTACGCCAGAGCGTTTCTATACACAAACAAACAGTGAATTAACCACTTTACCACCTAGAGTTCCATTATTAGAAAAATTAGGGTTCCTAGATGGTACGAAAGAATATAAGGATCAACCAATTGATTACGATACGATTGATCCAGAAACTGGACTTGGCTATCCTACAGAAGGTTTCCAACTAGAGTACATTGATATGGATACACTAACGAACAGTATCATTGTTGGTGCTGAACGTGATCCTCTATATGTCGGCGGAACGAATGGGATTTATATTAATGACAATATGGTTGCATTTTCTATCGCATCGTACGAAACCATCAGTATTTTAGATGGAAGAACCATTGTTATTGATATTGCATCTATGGATAGTACAGGCGTTCTAGAAGTCTATTTATCTACTTCTCCAAATTCATACGAATTTTCAGATTGGTCAGAGTTAACTCTTCTTGGTACAATTACTGAAGCGGGTGTTCAATCAATTAATCCTCTTGATACAGTAGCGTCTGGTTCGACAGGATACATCGTATTGAAATATGTATTATCGGCGCCTAGTGAAAATGGATCAGATAGTATTGTTTTCAATTCAGTTGCTTTACAAGACGGCGAAGGTGCAAATGTTGCTTACTATGATGGGTTTGAATTATCAGACTTTGACCTATTCGCAATCAATGGAGCTTCTGAAAATGGACGTTATTTACGTGCAAATGCAGAAATGACTGTTGCAACCTTTAGATATAACGTATATGAAGCATTATTTGCTGATACAGCTTCAATTATTGGTGCTGTAGAATACGAACGCATCCTTGCAGAAAATCCTGGTATGGCTGAATCTATCGTCTATGACGAAACTACACCAGACCAAGTATGGACTTTTGGTGATGGATATCCAATTACTAGCGTGACAAACGTAAATTCAAAAGTAATTGGTGGTATAGAGTACACTAACTACCACGTTATGATGAATGGTGCATATGCACTAGGTTTTGAAACTGTACCTTATTTCTATTTTGGTACGGATGTATTTGGAAAAGATCTATTTACACTAATTTGGCTAGGACTTAGAACATCCTTGTTACTTGGGTTCTTAGCTTCATTAGTTAATATTATTGTTGGTGTTATTTGGGGTGCAACTAGCGCTTATTATGGCGGACAGGTTGATATCCTGATGGAACGTTTTACGGATATTTGGGGTAGTTTCCCTCAGATTACAATGATTGGTATTATTACCGTGCTCATTGGTCCAGGGTTTGGTGCGCTATTTATCTTCATTGTTTATGATGGATGGATTGGAGCGGCGAAAGTAACGCGTTCTCAATTCTATCGATATAAAGGTAGAGAGTATGTGCTTGCGGCAAGAACGCTAGGTGCATCAGACCAAAGAATTATTTTCAAACACATTTTACCAAATGCATTAGGTACGATTATTACACGTGTCGTATTAAGTATTCCATCTGTTATTTTCCTTGAAGTTAACTTATCATACTTAGGATTTGGTATTGGTAATGGTCAATCATTAGTTATTGGGCCAATTACTCTTACAGGAACATCAATTGGAGTTATTTTAAATGATGGTCAACAACAAATCTTTGCGGGTAACTTATGGATGATTATATTCCCAACAATTATTGTTTCCATCTTAATGATTACCTTCAATATGTTCGGTAATGCACTTCGTGATGCATTAAATCCACAGTTAAGGGGGAGCGAATAATGAGTAAAGAAAGAGTATTAGAAGTAAAAAACTTAACAATTTCATTTAAAACCCCTAACGGTCTAGTTCGTGCTGTACGTGATGTTTCATTTGATTTGTATAAAGGTGAAACTTTAGCAATTGTAGGTGAATCAGGTTCAGGGAAATCAGTAACAAACCGTGCTATTATGGGGATTCTTGCTAGAAATGCGATTATTGATGGTGGAGAAATCAACTATAATAATCAAGATTTAACAAAATTATCTGAAGAAAATTTCCATTTAATCCGTGGTAATAAAATTGGAATGATTTTCCAAGATCCACTATCAAGTTTGAATCCAATTATGAAGATTGGAAAACAAATTACTGAAGCAATGCTAGTGAATGGAGACCGTTTAAAAGGTAGGTATCATGATTTATTCCATAAGGAATATCATGACTATCTCAATGTGATTACGCAGATTAAGCTAAATTCTAAAGTTCTAGAAGGTCAAATTCTATCTGTTAATGCAGATCATGACTTATCTCGCGCAGAGAAAAAAGTTAAGATCAATGCGTTAAAAGCGGAACATAAAAGTGCTGTGAAGGAATTACATGCAAAACTACCTGATTTGAAAGCAAAATACTTAGTTGCTAAGAAAAATGCAAAAGCAATTATTACACAAGAAAAAAGAGATATGTCTCTAAATAAAAATGATCAAGTTGTAGGTTTGATGGAAGAGTTAAGATTAAAAAAATCTGAACTTTCAAAAATGCAAAAAGGTTCCTATCAATATGACAATTTACTCTCTGAAATCAATGTGTTAAATGATAATATCCAAAATGGTAATGATTTATACCGTCGTCAATTTAAAGTGACGAAAAGAGAAGCTTATGAAAAAGCAATTCATATTATGCGAGAAGTAGGTATTCCTGAACCAGAGAAAAGATTTAACCAATATCCTTTCCAATTTTCTGGTGGTATGAGACAACGTATTGTTATTGCGATTGCTTTAACTGCAAACCCTGAATTGCTAATCTGTGATGAGCCTACAACAGCGCTAGATGTTACAATTCAAGGGCAAATTCTTAACTTAATCAAAGATATCAAAAAAGAACGTGATTTATCTGTTATCTTTATTACGCATGACCTTGGTGTCGTAGCAAATATGGCAGATAGAGTAGCTGTGATGTATGCAGGAAAAATCGTTGAATACGGAACTGCAGAAGATATCTTCTATAATCCAAAACATCCATATACTTGGGCGTTATTATCAAGCGTTCCAGATTTGGATACAAAAGACAAGTTATTATCGATTCCGGGTACTCCTCCAGATATGTTATTCCCTCCTAAAGGCGATGCATTCGCAGATCGTAATCAATTTGCTTTGAAAATCGATTTCGAAGAGCAACCTCCTTTCTTCAAAGTTAGTGATACACATTATGCTGCTACTTGGTTGCTTCACCCAGATGCTCCAAAAGTAGAAATGCCTCAAATTATTCAAGATCGTGTGAATCGTTATAAGGCAGAAACTAAAGCATCCGCGAAAGTAAGTAAAGGTGAGTAAAATGAGTGAAAAACGAGAAGAAATTTTAAGAGTTGAGGGACTCAAACAATATTTTAAACTGGGGTCTGGAAGATCCAAGATGCTTAATAAAGCAGTAGATGATATTTCATTTACAATATATAAAGGTGAAGTATTTTCACTTGTTGGTGAGTCTGGTTGTGGAAAAACAACGACTGGACGTACAATTATTAAATTATATGGTTCCTCTGGTGGAGAAGTCTATTTCCATGGACAAAGAATCATCAGCGACGTGAAACATGCTAAACAAAATCATCTTGATAATTTAGCAGATATCAAAGAAGAAGAACTTGATAAATATGCCGATCTTGAAGAAAGATTAACTGGAAACCAAATTTCTAGAGAAGCTTATAATGAGGAAAAATATGCATTAAAAGATTTATTTAGAAATAGAAGACGTTCTTCGCTAGATATCTTGAGAAAAGCACGTCGTGATCGCAAATTTGAAACTATTGTCGATCCAGAAGGTGTTGCTGCTAGTAAAGCGCTGAATCAACAGGAAGAATACATTAAAATTGTTGATAAGTATCAAGCTTTAAATCAAGAAATCAAAGATCAAATTGCCTTATTACAAGGGAAAAATGGCGCAGATCCTAAGGAGATTTCTAATCTTCAAAAGGAACTTAAATTGAACCAAATTCGTCAAAAACAAGACGTTCAAAAACTTAGATATAGTTTAGTAAAGAAAAATCGAATCTTAATGCGTCAAATGCAAATGATTTTCCAAGATCCAATTGCATCCTTAAATCCACGTATGACTGTAAAAGAAATCATTGCGGAAGGTTTAAGAATTAACGGCGTAAAGAATGAAAAAGAAATTACTGAACGTGTTAATGAAGCTTTAAAAACAGTAGGACTCGTTCCTGAGCATGCGAGCCGTTATCCTCATGAATTTAGTGGTGGACAACGTCAACGTATTGGTATTGCACGTGCTTTAGTCGTAGAACCATCCTTCATTATTGCGGATGAACCTATTTCAGCACTTGACGTATCGATCCGTGCTCAAATTATTAACTTGCTTAATGAGCTAAGAGAGACAAGAGGAATTACGATTCTATTCATTGCGCATGACCTTTCTGTCGTTAAATATTTTAGTGATCGTTTAGCAGTTATGTACTTTGGTCATATCGTAGAAATTGGTGACAAAGATTCTATTTTTGATAACCCACTTCACCCATATACACATTCATTGATGAGATCTATTCCATTACCTGATCCAGAATTCGAAAGAAGAAGAGGAAAAGTTGAAAGATATGATCCTTCTAAAGCACATGATTACTCTGTGGAAGCTCCAACATTAAGAGAGATTGAACCAGATCATTTTGTTCTTTGTAACACAGAAGAATACAATCGTTATTTAGAAATAACGAAGAAAAAACGTGCGACCCTTTAGACCATTACTAATCCTAGCGGCGACGCTAGGATTAGCTTTAGGTGTTCATCTCTTAGTGTACGGTGGTGATAATTTCACATATGAATCTATGTCGAATGCTTTATTTGTCGTGGGTATGATTATCTTTTTACCATCGCTGGTTGTATTAACGAGAGCATATGAGGTATTTCAAGGAATACAATATTCAATGAGAGTACTATTCAGCCCAAATTACCGTAAACTTTATCCGAAATATAGTGATTATAAGGAAGAAAAAAGCGAGAAAATCAAGACAACTATCTTTTATGAAATCTTAGGAGCTTCATTGGTAGTTGTTGTGATTGCGATTGTTCTTGCTCAACTTGTGTAACGATGCAACAAGATATTAAGAAAATAAATAAGCAATTCTTATTTAATCTATTACTATTTGTTGGGATTTTAGCGCTACTCGTTGGCGGTAGTATCGCGGTTTTAATTTTTTATCCGAATGATGCGATGAAATATGTAATTATATTCTTTGCGATGATTGTGATGATTGTTGTTGCATCTGTATTCAAAACGATTTTAGAACGAATAACAAATATAAGTTATTTGATTAAAATAATGAATAATGCAGGTGGACCTCTGCCTCTCAATTATGGAAGATATCCTGATAAATTTGCCAATAATTTGGTGAATATAGGGTTTACTCGATATTCGATGAATCCGAAATATACATTATATTACCGCATTTCGAAAGACTTTATTAAAAAGACATTTAGAAGACATGTTCTTGAATTAGTTGTTCATATTCATAGCGCTTCTTCACCATTCTATTTGGATGATGTAGATGTTATGATTGGTAAGATTCAACAAGAAGAACTCAAAAAAGGTGTCCGATTTGATAAGATGTTAATCACACAGGTAAAAGATGTTCTTGAGTTAAATGATGAAACAAAAAAGCAATTGAAAGAAATCATCTTTGTTAAGACAAAGTACAGTGTAATTTCAACGATTAATGTGGGGCTGCATCAAGCATCCGCACAAGCCGTAATGATGTATGCTACGAATTATTCGCCTAGCTTATATTACGCGCATCATATCGAAACAATTAAAAAAATCATATAAAAAAGCGTATACGATGAAGTCTACGCTTTTTTTATTATTAGATTAAGTGTTATTTGTTTTCAAGAGATATTACTTTTAATGATCTTACCAAGATAATGAGGGCAATGATTAACGTGGCCAATGTGGTAAGAATTCTGTAGGTAAATATATTTTGTGCTATAAATAGATATATATTAAGGCCAAACAATACAGAAAACAGAATGATGCCAAATGAAGATACGATGATAAGTAGTCGATACCAGGAGATGAACTCTGTTTTTGTAACCGGTGTGTTTTTTTGTCTAAAGATGGAAAGAGAGGCTGAGATACTTGGAATTGAGAACATAAATCCAGCAATTCCGATAATCATCATAATCGACTCGAGGAAATCATATTTGTCTTGAAAAATATTGATGGATGTAAATGATCCAATGATGAAGAGAATCGATAATGGGAATAGAATATGATCAAATAAGAAGTTATCATATTTGACTTTGTCTTCCGCTACCACCGGTAAAGCTTTCACTTTTATGAGTGAAAATTGAAGGAATAGAAGTTCTACCACTAGCCAAAGTTCAGAATTAAAACCACCATAGATTGTAGTTATATATTTTAACTTCACATAGTTTTCAGCAGTAAATGTAAATACAAGTGCAGGATTACCTTCCAAAATCTTTGTTCTAATAATTTCGTTTACATCAAGTAAAATGACATATTTGTACATATATAAACTGAAGAAGTAGAAGAAAGTAATAGCAAACGACATTATTACGAACAGATTTAATGTTGATCTTGTTAAGTGATAATCTTCTCTTTTTTTCCATACAAGAATAATGATAATGATTGCAATAAATACAATTGCCTTGATATAGATTAATAAGTCAGGCAGTCCATAGCCATCCAAATAAGGCGCAATATAAATATTGGTAATAATGGTAAAAATATCGCAAACCAAGATTGCGATGCTGGAATAGAGTATAAAATTGATAAGTTTGTGATTGTTGCGAACTAACATAAAATTTGACACCTTTTCTTTCGTCTAGATATATATTAGAATACCACATTTTAATGTGAATTTCTATCAAAAAAGTAAGATTTTCATCCGCTTTTTCTTCACGGAGCATCAATAAAAAAAGTATCACGACGCTCGTGATACTTTCATCATATTTCTGTTACATTTCTGCCATTGCTTTTGTGATCATTCCGATTGCTTTCTTTGGACTGAGTTTATACATAAAATTCATCATTTTTGAATCTTTTCCAGCATATACTTGGAACTTATTCTTTTCCATTCCATGGATAATCATTTCTGCGCAATCTGCAGGTTCTGTCATTGACATTGATGGTTTTTTCTTTTTCTTCGGTTCTTCAATTGGTGTTTCTTTTGTTCTCATTTCAACACCGGAATTTTTTGTGATATCGGTGTTAATTGCGCCAGGGAATACTAATGTAACTTTGACATTTGTGTTTAGCAGTTCCGCGTATAATCCTTCTGTTAATAATTTGACCGCAGCTTTTGATGCTCCATAAATTGATTGGCCAGGGAAAGGAAAGAATCCACCCATACTAGATACATTCACAAGATGTGCCTCTGGGCGTTCTAATAAGTGAGGTAAGAATTGTTTGACCATATTCAGTGTTCCAAAGAAGTTGACGTTCATCACTAGATTGATTTTTGCATTGTCTAAATCATTCACGTTCACAAAAGGTTGAATGATTCCAGCATTGTTGATTAACCCATCAATATGTTTGTGTTTCTTTTTAATTGCCTCAAAGGTTTCAGCGACAATTTCTTGGTTAGTAATATCACATACATGAACAGATAGTTTTTCTTTGTTGTTCGCAACTTTTGCGGTTTCGTTGAGTCGTTCTAAATTAAGATCTACGGCCGCAACTGTTGCACCTTTGGAGAGTAGATTGAGTACTAATTCGCGCCCAATTCCACCGCCAGCACCTGTAACAACGATGACTTTGTCTTTGACTTTCATTGTTTCCTCCTCTAATATTATTTTGAACTTCTTAACATTATTGTAGTACTGTTCAATATTCAAGTCAATAAAGGTGCAATATTAATTGATTATTCCTTTTTGGATAAACTTGCTAGTGTCTTGATAATGTTTTGGTAGCCAACCTCTGTGTCGGAAATTCCTAACACACTGGATTCAATGGGGCATCTTCCGGTTGAGGTATTATTAATGATATAAGGTACTAATGTATTATAAGTTACATCCATTTTATATTCGCGAGCTAAAGCCAAAGCATCTTCACTGATAAGCGGTGTAAATACTTTATCAACATTGACTAATTTAGCAAGCAATATAGCGCCTCGACCCATCACTTTATCTAACACTGTAAGTGGTGTGGATGAAGTGCCGTATTGATGATAAAAATCTAATAGAGGTTTGACTCCTTTAAAATCAGATGTATAAATTATTTCGTCATCTTTTGTTAGTAATACCAATGAATGGTCACCTAATAATTTAAGATATTTTTCCAATTTTGTTCAACTCTTTCCTTAATAATGGTACGGTAATTGTGATGATAATGGCTTGCGCAATTATTCCAGGAATACCAACTGCAAACATAGCTATCGTTCCGAATGTTGGCGGAAAAGCCACTTGGAATAAGGAAGATAAAAGGATAATCATCATAATAGCGGTGATCATTCCCAGTACTTTGGCGATGATATATGAAAGAGTAACATTAAGATGATGTTTATGATATAACCAACCGGATACTAGTGCATACACGACTAGTTCAAAAACCATGTAAGAGGCAATCACGAGTGACGGCATACCAAGTAATACACCAACTCCGATTGAAAATAATGCGATTAATAAACCACTCACTGGTCCAAGCAACATCGCTCCGATAAATACAGGTAAATGCATTGGTAAGAGAATTTGTCCTAGCGTAGGGCCACCAAATAAATGGAGTGCTTGAGGCAAGACGATACCAATCGCAATAAATAATGATGTTAATATAAGTTTTCTTGTTTTCATCGTAGTCTCCTTTGTTTACTACTATATTATATATTAATCAGATAAAATTACAAATAATTTTATACCTATGGTATAAAGTTTTTTTTAGATAATTGACATTGATACCATAGAAGGTTATAATGAATAGCGTTAACTTTGTAAATTGATTACGCACATATCGTGCGTTTTCATTTTCTAGGAGATTGTATGGCAAGAGAACTGAACGAGCACAAATCACAACTTATATTATTTGATAAACCAATTTGGAAAGGAATTGTAAAACTTAGCTTTCCAGTTTTTTTGGTAAATATACTGAAAACATTACACGATCTAGTCGATGGGGTTTTTCTTGGGCAAGTTGAAGGTTTAGTTGATGGTGTGAGTAAAGCAACACTGATGCAAAGTGCGATTGGACTTGTATGGCCGGTCTATTTTATCTTTCTTTCATTTGGAATGGGATTAAGCGTTGCTGGAAACGCACTCATCGGTCAGTATATTGGTAAGAAAGATCACCAACAAGCATCACATCACGCATCTAACTTATTGATTCTCTCATTTGGGCTCGGTATTCTTTTTACCGCATTGGTCTATATAACCATCCCTTGGATATTAAAATTTATGGGTTCAAGTGGTAGCGAATATTCCTATGCAATATCCTATTTAAGGATTCGAAGTTTTGAATTACCATTCTTATTCTTGTCATTTGGATTCCAGGCTGTTAGACAATCAACAGGTGATACAACAACGCCAGTTATTATTAATGCAATTGCGATTATCGTGAATATCATTCTAACTGCCATCTTCGTTCTTGTTTTAAATTTAGGCATCAATGGCGCTGCTATTGCAACGCTAATTGGTAACTTAACGATGGTTCCATTTATATTGTATTTCTTAGTAGCATCTAAATCTGGTATTCGCTTGAAACTCAAAGATTTATCATATGATAAAGAAGTATCCAAAGATATTATTCGAATTGCCTTACCAGCATCCTCTGGCCAAGCAATTCAAGCATTAGGTTTTATTATATTGAATACGTTTATTCGATCATTCGGCGAACCTGTTATGGCTGGGTTTTATTATGGAAATCGAATTAATTCACTGATTATGTTTCCTGTATTATCCGTATCGTCAATCGTTGCCATCTATATAGCACAAAATATTGGGGCTGGAAACCAGGCGCGTGCCAAGGAATCTTTCCGCGTTGGTATGAAACTTGCTATTGGTTTAATGACTGTTGGAGCGATCATCATTATTCCGTTTAGGTATTTCTTTGTTGGGTTATTTAGTACCGATCCAGAAGCGCTTATGTATGCGGCAGATTATACTTTGTTTTTGCATATTGGGCTTCCGCTTATGGCTATTTTTCAAACCTTCCTTTCCACTTTCCAAGGTAGTGGGGATACCAAGTTCTCACTTTATATGGCGGTCACAAGGTTGTGGTTTATTCGAATTCCTTTAGTAGCGATTTCGGTGTATTTCACAGACTTAGGTCCAGCAGGGATATGGTATTCGATTTTAATAAGTAACTTTTTAATGGTATTTGTCGGAATGTTCCTCTATTCTAAAGTCAAATTTGAACCTAAAATTCGACAAAATCAGTTTAAAAATGAATCTGCTGTGGTATAATATTTTTGAGGTGTAGTGAATGATGTATCCAATTGTATTTCCGGATTATCAAAATTCAATCTTAAATGTTACCTCATCTATTTTAAAGTATTACAATGTTACTCCAAAAGTTCCTTCAATTAAATTACTTGATGACACGCTGAAGAAAGGATACCGTAATATCGTTTATATTTTAGTAGATGCACTTGGCATTGATGTACTAAAGAGACATGAAGATATATCTCCTTTTTTGAACGCCGATAAAGTAAAAGATATTACCTCTGTATTCCCTCCGACGACGGTTTCTGCAACAACTTCAGTATTAACTGGATTACCTCCAATTGAAACAGGGTGGCTCGGATGGTGCCAATACGTGAAAGAAGTAGATAAGTCAGTTATCTTCTTTATGAATAAAGATTATTATGATGATAAAACGAAGTTTGAGAACAATATTTCTGAAACATATTGCCCTGTTAAACAAATATATGAATTAATAGAAGAAAAAAATAATGATGTGAAAGCGATAGAAATCTTTCCAGCATTCAAAGAAAAAGAACATGATACTTTTATGAAACAATGTGAGTCAATTGTGGGGCACTGTAAACAAGAAGGCAAACATTTCATCTATACTTATTGGGATAAATTAGATACTATTATGCATGATAAAGGTCCTGGAGCTATAGAAACGAATAAGATGCTCCGGACTATTGAACAAGGCTATGTTTATTTGAAAGAACAATTAGATGAAGATACACTAGTGGTATTAATTGCGGACCACGGACAAGTAGATGTTTGTCCAATTGAACTACGTAGATATAGTGAACTCTGGGACACATTCACGCATGAACCTTCGATAGAATCACGTGCTACTGCGTTCTTCATTAAAGAGGGTAAAAAGGAAGCATTTGAATCCATTTTTCAGCACTACTTTAGAGACTATTTTATGCTATTAAAAAGCGAAGAAGTATTAGCAATGAATTTATTTGGTTATGGGAATGAACATCCTAAAACAAAAGAATTTATTGGCGATTATATGGCAATTGCCATTGATCATTATTATTTTAAAAATGCAGAAGGTACTTATTTTATGAAAGGGCAACACGCCGGACTTCTTGAAGAAGAGATGATGGTCCCATTAATTATTCATTCAAAAAAGTAAAATACTAATATCGTTATAGAAGAATATTTTCCGAAATATTCTTCTTTTTTTATATTTATTTGATGAAAACATTTTCTTCTATTTAGAATACGTTTACATCAAAAAAGTGCTTTGATATTCCTTGAAAATAGGTTAAAATGTAATCGATAAAAAAATATCTATATAATATGGAGGGTCCTATGAATCAAAATGAATTATCATCAATATCGACTCATACACTAAAAAGACTTCCTTTCTACTTAAGTCATTTAAAAGAATTACAATCAGTAGGACTAGTTTATATTTCTACGGCTCAAATTGCAAAAGATCTTAAAATGAATGAAATGCAAGTGAAGAAAGATATTACCGCAGTTACAAAAGAAAGTGGAAAGCCGAGAGTTGGACACAAAGTTGAAAATTTAGTTCATGATATTGAGGCATTCCTTGGTTACGACAATACAACGGCAGCTGTATTGGTTGGTGCTGGGCACTTAGGAACTGCTCTTGCACATTATAAAGGATTTGAGGATTATGGTTTAAAAATAGAATTAATTGTTGATAATAATCCAGAACTTATTGGTACAAGTATCAACAACATCCCTGTTATTTCGATGGAGAAGTTCATTCCGTTATGCACACGAATGCATATTAATATAGGAATCATCACCTCTACAAAAGACAGTGCTCAAGAAATATGTGATTCATTAACAAAAGCTGGAATCAAAGCGATTTGGAACTTTGTACCAGTGAAACTAATTGTTAATGAAGACGTCATTATCCAAAACGAAAATATGGCTTCAAGTTTAGCAGTACTTTCAAGCCATTTATCAAATAAACTCAAGGGAGAATAACTTATATGGCAGGACAAACAGTAGATTTAAATGTATTTGAAGAAATTAATCAACTTGTTGGAAACGGACTAAAAGCACTAGAGGTATTTCGCACACTCAATCAAGAACAAGTCGATTACATCGTTGCAAAATGTAGTGTTGCAGCAATTGATAAACATGGTGAATTAGCACTAGCAGCAGTAGAAGAAACAAAAAGAGGTGTATTCGAAGATAAGGCCACAAAGAACTTATTTGCTTGTGAATATGTTGTGAATAACATGAGACATTTAAAGTCAGTTGGAATTATCAGCGAAAACCCTGTTACTGGAATAACTGAAGTAGCGGATCCAGTAGGGGTTATTTGTGGAATCACACCAACAACAAATCCAACTTCGACAGTGATTTTTAAGTCACTTATCTGTTTAAAAACAAGAAATCCAATTATCTTTGCATTTCATCCATCAGCTCAAGTTTCATCAAGACTTGCCGCAATTGTATTAAGAGATGCTGCAGTGAAGGCTGGAGCTCCTGAAAATTGTATTCAATGGGTAGAACATCCTTCAATGGAAGCAACTTCAGCTTTGATGAATCACCCTGGTATTGCGACAATCCTCGCAACTGGAGGAAACTCAATGGTAAAAGCAGCTTATAGTTGTGGAAAACCAGCTATGGGCGTTGGTGCTGGAAATGTACCAGCATATATCGAAAAGACAGCTGATATCAAACAAGCGGTGAATGATATTGTCATGTCAAAAGCGTTTGACAACGGAATGGTTTGTGCTTCTGAACAAGCCGCAATTATTGATAAAGAAATCTTTGATGAAGCGATTGAAGAGTTCAAAAAATACGGTGTGTATTTCTGTAATGCAAAAGAAAAAGCATTACTTGAAGAATTTGCGTTCGGCACGAAAGCAAAATCAGAGAACTGTGCAAAAGCAAAACTAAATGCAGAAATCGTCGGAAGAAGTGCTACTTGGATTGCCAGTCAAGCTGGGTTCACTGTACCTGAAAGAACAGTTATCTTAGCAGCTACTTGTTCAAAGGTTGGAGAAGAAGAACCATTAACTAGAGAAAAATTATCTCCTATACTTGCGATTATCAAAGCCAAAAATACGGAAGACGGAATGAGTTTAGCATGTCAAATGGTTGAATTCTATGGACTAGGACACTCTGCCGCGATTCATACAATGAACAAGGAATTGGTTGATGAGTTCGGAAAACAAGTTAAAGCAATGCGTATTATTTGGAATAGTCCAGCTACATTCGGTGGAATTGGAAATGTGTACAATTCATTCTTACCTTCGTTAACACTTGGTTGTGGTACTTACGGAAGAAACTCTATTGGTGGTAACGTTAGTGCTGTGAACTTACTCAACATCAAAAAAATCGGAAAGAGACGTAACAATATGCAATGGTTTAAAGTGCCTTCAAAGATTTACTTCGAGAGAAATTCAATTGAATACCTACGCGATATGAGAAACATCTCAAAAATCTTCATCGTTACTGACCGTTCTATGGTCGATTTAGGATATGTTAACCGCGTAACTGATCAACTTAATTTACGTAGAAACCCTGTTCAAATTCAATTATTCTGTGACGTGGAACCAGATCCAGATATTACAACAGTTAAAAAAGGTGTTAGTTTAATGAATGCTTTCAATCCAGATACGATTATCGCACTTGGTGGTGGATCAGCGATGGATGCAGCGAAAGCCATGTGGTTATTCTACGAACATCCTGAAGTGAACTTTGATGATTTAAAACAAAAATTCATGGACATCAGAAAAAGAGCTTTCCGTTATCCAGAGCTTGGAAAGAAAAGCCATTTAGTATGTATTCCTACAACTTCAGGAACGGGATCAGAAGTGACACCTTTCGCTGTTATCTCTGATAAAGCGAATAACATGAAGTATCCACTAACTGATTACTCACTTACGCCTTCAGTCGCAATCGTGGATCCAGAGTTCACCACTACTTTACCTAGCAAGATTACTGCGGATACAGGAATGGACGTATTAACGCATGCGATTGAAGCTTATGTGTCCATGCTTGCCAATGACTTTACTGACGGTCTTGCTTTACAAGCAATAAAACTTGTTTTTGAATATTTACCACGTTGTGTTGAAAATGGTAAGAATGATTTAGAAGCAAGAGAAAAATTACATAATGCATCGACTATTGCAGGAATGGCTTTTGCAAATGCATTCTTAGGTATCAATCACTCATTAGCACATAAAATCGGTGCAATCTACCATGTTCCTCATGGAAAAGCAAATGCAATCCTTTTACCACATGTGATCCGTTATAACGGAATTGTACCAACAAAAATAGCAACATGGCCAAAATATGATTATTATAAAGCGGATGCTAAATATCAAGATATTGCTAAATTACTGGGGTTACCAGCAAGCACAAAAGAAGAAGGTGTCGCAAGTCTTGCGGATGCAGTCGCCACTTTAGGTAAGAGAATAGGTATCTCAATGAATTTTGAAGCTGAAGGAATTCAAAAAGCTGAATTCGAAGCGAACATGGATAAGCTAGTATTAATGGCTTATGAAGATCAATGTTCTCCAGCAAATCCAAAAGTACCAATGCTTGAAGATATGAAACAAATTCTTTGGAAGGCATATGCAGGCAACTAATATGGAAATATCTGTATGCGTCGGCAGTTCTTGTCATCTTAAAGGATCGTATCAAATCATCAATGCATTAAAGGAAAAACTAGAAGTGAATCATCTAGAAGAGTTGGTCACTTTAAAAGCAGCATTTTGTTTAGGAAACTGTGTGAATGGCGTTAGCATCAAAATTGATGATTTCGTATTCACAGGAATTAAACAAGAGAATTTCGATCAATTTTTTGATCAAAATATTTTAAAAGTCTTAAAATAAAAACATTACGAGGTAAGAACATGGCTGAAGAATACTTATCATTTAAAGAATCGAATTGTGTCAATTGCTACAAATGTATCAGACATTGCCCGGTGAAATCAATTCAATTCACATCACATCAAGCTCATGTCTTACCAGACGAATGTATTCTTTGTGGAGAATGCGTTAAGGTTTGCCCTCAAGAGGCAAAACAAGTACGTTCAGACATCGATTATGTTAAAGATGCAATTATCAGAGGAAAAAAAGTTATTGCTACTTTGGCACCATCTTTTGTTGCAAACTATCCTGGTCAAAACATTACTAGCATGAATAATACTTTACATCAATTAGGATTTTATGAAACATACGAAACTGCAATCGGCGCATCCCTAATTAAGGAAGGATATGATGAATTACTGAAGGATAAACAAAGTGGTGTTTATATTACTAGCTGCTGTCCTACTGTCAATTTGTTAATCACCAAATACTATCCTGAAGTCATCCCGAACCTCCTTCCTTTTTTATCTCCCATGGAAGCACATTCTTTACTTATAAAGGAAAAACATCCGGATGCGACTGTTGTATTTGTCGGTCCATGTATTTCAAAAAAGAAAGAAGCCCATGATTCAAAAGGGCTAACAGATTACACAATCACATTTCAAGAGTTAACCAATTGGCTAATGGATGAAGAGATTAGTTTTGATAATGCAACAAATGAATTTGATGAATATGGAAAATCAAGAATATTCCCTGTATCTGGTGGTATCCTAGCTTCAATGAGATGTGATAATCCAAAATTTGATTATCTTTACCTTGATGGTGTTACGAACATCATGAAAGTTCTAGAAGAGATTAAAAATAACGAGATAGAGAATTGCTTTATAGAAATGTCCGCTTGTGTTTCAGGTTGTATTGGCGGACCTGGTATGGATGCAAATCGATTTGGCCCAATTTCTTCGTATCAAAAGGTGAAACAATACCTTCCAAGGAAAGATTTTATCGTTCCTGAAATAGACCCATTAAAATTACAAAAGACATTTATTCCGGATAAGATTAAGAAGTCCATTCCTAGTGATAGTATTATCGAAAGTATTCTCATCAAAATGGGTAAAAACAGTAAAAAAGATGAACTGAATTGTGGAAGTTGTGGTTACGACACTTGTAGAGATAAGGCAATCGCTCTTTATCAAGGAAAAGCTGAACTTTCGATGTGTCTTCCTTATCTTAAGGATAAAGCAGAGTCTTTTACAGAAGGAATTATTTCAAATACACCAAATGGAATACTAGTTCTGAGTGAACAATTAAATATACAATTAATCAATAAATCGGCTTTAGAATTACTTCGTGTTTCAAGATCATCAGATGTCATGAATCAAAATGTGATGAAGATTTTAGATATATCCCCCTACATTGATATATTAGAATCCAAAGAAAATCGACCTAATGCAAGAAGATATCTTGCCGAGTACGATGTCTACGTTGATGAAACCGTGATTTATGATCATAAATTTCATGTGATAATCATTATTCTTCGTGATGTAACAATGGAAGAAAGAGCAAAGAAGCATAAAGATAAATTAAGTAAAAATACAATCGAAGTAGCTGACAAAATTATTGAAAAGCAAATGAAAGCTGTTCAAGAGATTGCTTCTCTTCTTGGAGAATCCACTGCGGAGGTCAAAGTTGCAATTTCAAAGTTAAAAGAGAGTATGAATCATGAATGATTTATATCTTGACTATGGAACTTTGTTCGTTCCTCATATCGGTGAAGAACTATGTGGAGATCAAGTCGTTATCAAAGAACATAGTGATAATTTGTCAATTGTTGTTCTCGCAGATGGACTAGGGAGTGGTGTGAAAGCGAACATCCTCGCAACAATGACGGCGACAATGTTAAGTACCATGGTTGAAAGTGAAATGGATATCGAGGATAGCATTCACACAATAGCTACCACTTTACCTATTTGTCAGGTAAGAAAGGTCGCTTATTCTACTTTTACATTGTTAATGATTCGAAATCATAATGAAATCGAGATGTATCAATATGATAATCCGCGTGCTATTATTTTACGCAATGGATTGAACTACGACTATTCTATGAAGTCATTAAAAGTGGATGGGAAATTGATTTATCATACACGAATTACACTTGATGAAAATGATGCAATAATTCTCTTCTCTGATGGTGTAACACACGCAGGTGTTGGAAATATACTTAATTTCGGATGGGATCGAAACTCTATTTGTAAGTATATCGAAGAGAATTATAAAGAAGATGCTTCAAGCAAAGCTATTAGTTCAATGATTCTAAGCAAGACTTTAGAACTCTATAATCATTCACCTATGGATGATGCTACAGTTTTCACACTGAAAATCAGAAAAAGAAAACAAGTGAATTTACTGGTTGGACCACCAGCTAGAAAAGAAGATGACAGAGCGATGTTATCCCTTTTCTTTTCAAAAAGCGGAAAACATATCGTATGTGGTGGAACCACAGCCAATATCGTATCAAATTACTTAAAGAGTCCAATCCAAATGGATTTAAATTACACAAGCAAAGATATTCCTCCAACGGCAGTCATTGATGGTGTAGATTTGGTAACTGAAGGCGTCATTACAGTGGCAAAAGTTCTTGAGTATGCAAAAGGATTTGTTGGCGATAATACGAAATATCCGGATTGGAAACATCTTAATGATGGCGCATCAAAGATATGTCAAATGTTATTTGAAGAAGCTACTGATATTAATTTCTATAGTGGATGCGCAGTCAATCCGGCACACCAAAATAAAGATTTACCGATTTCATTTAGTATAAAAATGCAACTCGTTGAAGAATTGTCTCAATGTCTTAAAAAGATGGGTAAGAATATTAAAGTGAGTTATTTTTAGGAGAGATTACTATGCACGTTTTTGACACCAAAGTCCAATATTACAAATACAGAACATTAACCGAAGTTGCTAGATTTGCATTTGAAAATCGTTTAGACAACGCTTATTACGAAATTCCAAAGATTATTATTCCTGGAAAAAAAGCATCGACTAGATGCTGTATCTATAAAGAAAGAGCCATCATTGAAGAACGTGTAAAACTTGCTTTAAGTGATGAAGATGAATCATCAATAGAAGTGATTGATATTGCATGTGATGAATGCCCAACTTCAGGATTTACCGTAACTGAAAGTTGCAGGGGATGCATCGCCCATCGTTGCGAAGAATCCTGTAGGTTTAATGCGATTACCTTCGATGAACATCAAAAGGCGCATATTGATAAAACAAAATGTGTGAACTGTGGGAAGTGTGCTTCAGCATGCCAATACAGTGCTATTATCAATCGGCGTCGTCCTTGTGAAATAGCTTGTAAAGTGAGCGCAATTTCTATGAGTGAAACTGGTGAAGCCCATATTGATAAGCAAAAATGCGTTTCCTGTGGAGCTTGTGTCTATCAATGCCCTTTTGGAGCAATATCAGACAAATCATCCATTGTGAAAGTTGTAGATATGATCAAAGGCAGCGGCGCATTTGAAAACTATAAAATCTATGCCGTTGTAGCACCTTCAATCTCTAGCCAGTTCACAAAAGTCTCATTACCTCAAGTGATAACAGGAATAAAACAACTTGGGTTTTACAGTGTTGTAGAAGCTGCTCTTGGGGCTGACTTGGTTGCGGATGAAGAAGCTTTGGAAATGAAAGAGAGAGACTTCATGACCAGCTCGTGTTGCCCATCATTTGTGAAATTAATTGAAAAGCATTACCCTAAGTTTAAGGAGTACGTTTCTCCTGCGCCAAGCCCAATGATTAAACTTGCAGAATATTTAAAAAAAGTGGATCCAACTTCAAAAGTTGTTTTCATTGGTCCGTGCATTGCTAAAAAAGAGGAAGCAAGAAAAGTTGTTCACCAGGGTCTTGTAGATGCTGTTATTACATTTGAAGAATTACAAGCATTGTTTGATAGTAGGGATTTAGATCTCAGCAGTATGGAAGAAACCATATTAGATAATGCGTCATATTATGGTAGAATATTCGCAAGAAGCGGTGGACTCACGGATGCTTTAAAACAAGCTTTAAAAGAAAACAATATTGAGAGAGAACTAAACACAATTGTTGGAAACGGAATTGAGGAATGTAAAGTAAATTTGATGAAAATGAACCGCGGTGTTCCAAAAGATACATTCATGGAAGGTATGAGTTGTGTGGGTGGATGTATTGGCGGGCCATGTTGCTTAACGCATGGACCAAAAGATTTATCACAGGTAGACAAGTATGGTAAACTTGCGTACGAAAAGACCATTAAGGATGCAATTTCAATATATGAAATATAAAAAATAGGACTGTCACGCGGACAGTCCTTTTATTTAATCAGATAATGCATGAACGATAAGTTCACCGGTTGTGATATTTGTAGCTAATGGAATTTTATAAACATCGCTTAGTCTTAATAGTGCTGAGACATCCGGTTCATGTGGTTGAGCTGTTAATGGATCGCGAAAGAAGAAGATTAAGTCGATTTCACCGTTTGCGATTCTTGCGCCAATTTCTTGGTCTCCTCCAAGAGGTCCGCTTCTAAAGCAACGAACGTTTAAGCCGGTTGCTTCAATAATTTTATGCCCTGTTGTTCCAGTCGCGAATAATTCATGACGTTTAAGAACGCTTTTGTATTTTTTAGCAAAATCAATCATATCAGGTTTCATTTTGTCGTGTGCAATTAATGCGATTCTCATATTTGTTTTTACCTCTTTCTCTTGATCTCGCTAGTATTATATCACGATTCAAAAGCGATTGAACCAGACTTCTAAAAAAAAATGTATCTTTGAACACAAAAAAACGATGATTTATATCTTGCATTTTAAAAAGTGTTTTGATATAATGTAATAGCCGTAACAATCAGGCAAAAAGCTGGAGGGGTAGCGAAGAGGCTAAACGCGGCAGACTGTAAATCTGCTCCCTTTGGGTTCGGCGGTTCGAAACCGTCCCCCTCCACCATCCTATAAAAGAAAACTGAAGCAAATTGCTTCAGTTCTTTTTTTTTCTAAAAATTGTTAATCTCTGTGTTCATCCAGATACTACGAATGTATAAGTAATCATATAGGATTTTCACTTGTTCTTCATATGTTTTTGCATTGTAGACTTCAATCGATGTATACCATTCATAGTTCGAACCAATGATATCCCAACGGATGAAGTTTTGATGTTGAGATTTTGCGATGGAATCCGCTGCCGGATAAACGCTATTTATTAGGTCTTGAATTTGATGGTCGTAGATTTCATTCCAGCGTTCCTTTAAAGCTTCTTTGAATGTATCATTTTGCATCAAGAAGTAGTACCAAGCGTTTTTGTAAGGAAGACTAGTATACCAACCTTCTGGGCCGCGTAGGCTAGAATCCAAGTGACCAGGATTTGAAGTTGATAAGTCGAAATCCCATACTGGGCCCATTTTTAATAACCCACCTTTATCTTTGTACATATATACACTAGAATAACCAGAATCGACATTTTTAAATAATTCTTCGACGATGAACCAGTCAACAAAAGAGGCTTCATCAATAACGGAAGAATAGTCTTCGTGATTTCTTAATTTGTTTTGTACAAGCGTAATATAACTTCTTATATATAAGAACTGATCATGATTATAAAATTCTCCATCAGTTTTTGGAGATTTGATGACGTAAGGAACATCATAAACAACAAACCAATCAACACCTTCAATTCCTTCTGGGTACTCAAACTGTCTCATATCCATTTCTAACAAATAGCCTGTATCTGTTTCAGAGGAATCCTCTTCGATATTTACTCTGTCGTTCGATACTTCAACTTGATCAGAGAGAGTGTAGTTTCCAATATAGGATCCATTTAAATAAACATCCACAAAAGCGGCACTTGGTGAAAATTCCATATTGAGACTTGCTGCAAAATTATAAGCAAGATAATTTCTTATTAATGTTTGATCTGAAAAGTTTGCTAGTAATACCCAGTCTTTTTCTTCGTAATCAAATAGTAATGATTGCTTTTCGCTAAATTTGATTCTAAATGATTTCTTTGGCATCCATAGCGTTGAATTTCCACGAAGTCTAATTTGCATTGGTACATTTTGCATTACTACATTAGGATTTAAATTATCATCGTAAGTCACCATGGTATAGGTTGCTTGGATATAATCTTCTTTGGAGGTAATCTCTGAATTGTTGGCAGTGGTAATATAAATTGTTGGAATTAGCGATAATTGGTTAATTCCTTTCATTAGAATAGAATAATAATATTGTCTGGACTCGCCTTCAAAAGTAACGGTAGAAGTTAAAATCAATGGGGTTGCTGACATTGGGAATGGGAAGATAAATCTACCATTAAAAATTCGAGATGTTCCTACAGTATAAGTAACAGTAGCACCTTCATAATTAATCACTGGTAAAGTAAAATCTGATTCAATTGTTTCTGGCAATTCATTTTCAATTTGCGCTTGAATAAGCACAAATGCTTGTTCATGCATATATTCTTCGTATAATTCTAAATCTCTTAGCATCACTACAGAGTAATCTTTTGATTCACTATAGTCTCCAATTTCTAGAATTACAGTTAAGGTTACTTCAAAATCAAGTTCATGTGGAACATAAGTAATCGTCTCGTCAATAATTGGTTCATTATCAATATAGTAATAAGCAGTAATATCGTTATTATTTAATGGAGGAAGAATATAATCTCCGATGATGGCTGTAGGCACGACTTGATCCAAATGCAAAAATTCTTCTTGAATTGCTGGACTAGACTGATGCGTCGTCAATGTTGAAGTGCTCGACGTAGTTAATCCACAACCAATGAAGATATTTGATAATATGAATAGAAGTAATATTGTAAGTATTTTTTTCATAAACACCATCCCCCATTAACGGATAGTATTATTTTAACACAATTTTAGTAATATGAAAACGGTTTTATAAAGCGAAATGCAATAAAAAAGGCTGAAATGAATTCAGCCATTTTATTTTAATTTAGATTGCGCATTTTTCATAGTCGCATTCAGGATTATTACATTGAACACAACCTTGTTTTTTAATTAGTACAGCACCGCATACTGGGCAATATTCTTTATCCATTTTTTCAGGAGTATAACCAGTATTATGAATATGTAGATGAGTAACATATTCTTTAGTTACGTTTTTATTCTTATCTGTCCATTTTTCTTCAAGTTCAACATCTGGATGAGGAGCAGGGTTTAAATCCTTGGTATCTTCATTGATTCCTGCAAGGATTCCGATTTTTGCACAACGGTCTCTAAAGACAGTAGCACCTTTAAGTCCTTTTTCCCATGCAGTAATAAAAATGTTCATTACGTCTTCTACAGAAGCATCATTTGGAATATTGAATGTAGAACTGATTGCAGTATCAACATACTTTTGAATTGTTGATTGAACATTCGCACGATCAATAAAATCGATGTTTTGAGAAGTGATTAATGCCCAGTCTGGAAGGTTTTCTGGTAAAACATCCATCGCTTGTGCTAGTGCAACTGGCGTCTTTTCCCAGATGGTAATTGTCTTCTCAGCTTCAAACATACTAACGATTCTTCTTGTATAGTTAATTTGGAAGAATGGTTCAACACCGCCACTCACTCCTAGGATATTACTAATTGAACCTGTTGGGGCAATGCTTAGTAGTCTGGAGTTTCTCATTCCATATTGTTTGATGAGTGCATCTGTTTCAGGAAGAATGGTTGCTTTATAGAAGGAAGAAGAAGAAATTTTGTCGTAATCAAATCTAGGGAATGCACCAAGTTCTTTTGCGCGTAATGCAGTAGCTTTAGCAGCGGAGTTTATCATTTTTGACATTAACTCGTCTAGGAAAGTAAGGAACTCAGGACTGCCATATGCTAAACGCATACTTAATGCTAAGTCAGCAAGTCCCATGACCCCAAGACCAACCTCCCTAAATGCTTTTACGTGATCGCGTTGTTCCTTTAGAGCATGACGGTCACCAAGTAGTGTCAGTAAATCATCTAGTGCATAGATCATTTCACCAACAACGAAGTCAAAACGATCCCAATCATAAGTTGCATTTTCTTTAAATGGATTTTTGACAAATGCGTTTAGATTAATGCTACCTAGGTTACAAGACCCATGTGGTACTAAAGGTTGTTCACCGCAAGGATTTGTGGCTGTGAACACGACATCTGGATATTCACTTAAGAAGTGATAATCATTGATATGGTCAATGAACATAACGCCAGGGTCGCCCATCGTGTGTGCTGCATATCCAAGAAGTTCTAATAACTTTCTTGCAGGCACGGTTTTTTCAATGATTTCATAAGGTGTTTCAAATCTCATTGTCCAAGCTTTATCATCTTTTGCTGCTTGCATAAATGCATCTGTAATAGCAATTGAGATATTCGCACCATTAATTTTATTTAAATCTAATTTCGTAGTAATAAAATCAATTATATCAGGATGATCAATGTTCATAACAAGCATTAATGCTCCACGACGATTATCTTGTTGGGTATTCAATGTCGTGTGAGAATATTTCTCTGCGAAGACCATTACTCCTGGTGTTGTATTTGAACTATTATTTACTTTAGCACCCTTTGGACGGATTTTAGAAAGATTCATTCCTTGACCGCCACCATAACTATATGTTCTAGCGATTTGATAGTCAACTTTATAAATGCTTTCTAAGTTATCATCTGGATCTTCGGTAACATAGCAGTTACTTCCGGTGATATTTCCTTCACGACCAATAGCATAAAGATTACGCCCACCAAAAATAGCTTCTTTTTTACGGAATATTTTTTCTAGTGTAGGTTTACCTAAAGAAATACGTTTGATAAAGTCTTTCTTCGTTTCATTCTTGATTAAATATTTTTGTAAAATCAAGTCTTGTCGTTCGTCGTTGTCTCCCCAAGGATTTTCACGATCTTGTTTTTGGCGCTCGCGATATTTAATATAAGCTTTAGCTGCTTCAAATTGCTTGGATTGCATTAAAAATAATTCAACGTCATCTTGAATTGTTTCAATATTAACAACTTGACCATTTTCATAGCTTTTTGTTATTTTTTGAGCTTGCTTAAGGCAGTCTTGTAAAGTGACCTCACTTCCAACACTAAGATAAGCCTTGTGCATTGCGATTGCAATTTTTTGTACGTCGAATTCTTCTTTCGCGCCGTTTCTTTTTAGAACATACATAGGGGACACTCCTTTATAATATTAAAGAATATATAAGAATGAAACAAATTCGTTTCATTCTTAGTTTATCTATATGACATAAATAAAACATCATTACTGATGCGCCATTTTTCATCGAGATTAGTTAAGATAATATAAGGCTTTGATTAATTTGTCAAGAGTATTAAGTAAATTTATTTTGTTGGAATTTTCATCAAAATAATCGAGAATAGCATAATTAAGCGATAAAACAATAGTTGTAAAATTTTTAAGAAATTCTTACTTTTTTTATGTAAATATTTTCATCATTTTTTTCTTTGTTTTTTTTGATGTTTTCGACTATAATCTAATAGGTTGAAATGAAAATTTTTTCATTAATAAAGATGGAAAATACGATTTTTGATATTTTATATGAACTTGCATATTTTTTTATTGAAAGCTTGGCAGGTCATTGCTTTTTATGATAGAGAAAATGTATAATTATTTTATCGTGAATGGAAGGGGTGAATTGAATGTCTGAAACAGTGAAATTTAAGATATTTTACTTTCTGCGTTACTTTGGAGACGCTTTTTTTTATCCATTCATGACCATGTATTTTATATTTAAAGGAATGCAAGAAAATCAAGTTGGGATTATCCTGGCAATTACACCGATCATTACCATTTTGGTTAATCCTATTTGGAACTTTATTGTCAAGGATACAAAAATTAGTCGATTAGTTCTTAAAATTATGACCCTGCTTGAAGGTTTGTTTATTATCTTACTTACACAAGTCTCAGGGTTAGAGTTATATGCTCTTTTAATTGGTCTGATTGCCTTTTTCTGTTCTCCATTTATTTCAATCCAAGATGGGTACACTTCGACCTATACGAATATACAAAAGATTGAATACTCTTCCATTCGAATCTACGCTTCTATTGCTTATGTCATCGCCTCCGCTATCGCAGGATTTATAATACAGTATATTGGCTATACTTTGCCATTTATCATTAGTGGAACATTCTTTGCGTTAACTGCATTAGTTGCATTTTGGATTAAACCAATTGAACGCGATATTATCCAGGAAAAGAAGAAAAAAAGAGATCTAAAAGCATTATTCAAAAACGCTAATTTCTATAAGTATTTAATTTTTTATACATTAGTAATTGGGGCTGTAAGAATCGCAGATTCATATTTTGGCATATTTTTAACGAATGAGTTAGACTTGAGTTTATCAATGTATGGTCTTTTATATGCCGGATTTGTATCTGTTGAAGTAATTACATTGCGTTTTCTCACGATTAAAGGCTCTTTATATCGAGAGAGAACTTTGATAATGATTGCTTCTGTGTTGTTTTTTATCCGTATTTTATCCTATGCATTATATCTTCCTCTTGGATTGATGCTTGCGATTACGATGCTTCGTGGCCTTTCATGGGGGACAATCATATATACCAATATCAAGTATGTAATCAAAATCGTAAAAGTTGAAAACATTACTTCCGCTATATTATTTATGACACTAACATTTTCCTTGTTCATCGGTATCGGAAACTTCATCTTTGGATCCTTAATTAAGGTCATTGGATACCAATGGCTTTACGTTATTGATGCAGGTCTGATTTTGATCGGGCTATTAATCTTCCTTCTTTTCCCATCCAAAACAAGTGAGTTATCAGAATACACCGTTTCCTAAGAATTAATCAAAACCTTAAAGTAATCTTTTGTTAAATATGATATAATGATGAAATCTAATTACTAAAGGAGATAGGACAGTGAAAGATACAAACGAAATAAGGTTTGACATGTTACGAAAACCTCAAAAACAAAAATGGTATTTGCGTCCGATAACATGGTTAATTTCATTCCCGACAGTTTGGGGACATAAACTCAAAGTTAATAAAGTGAATATGAAGGGGTTAAAACCACCATATATTTTACTAGCAACACATCATGCGTTTGTTGACTTCTCTGTAACCACAGCAGCCATATTTCCTCACCCAGCCAACTATGTTGTAGCGATTGATGGATTTATTGGTAGAGAATGGTTGTTACGTAGTGTCGGGGGGATTTGTAAAAGAAAGTTTACCAATGATACTACGCTTGTAAAACAAATCAAACATTCATTATATACAAACAAGTATGTTTGTGCAATTTATCCTGAAGCTAGATATACTCTTGCTGGCACAACTGCAATTCTGCCCGAGTCACTCGGTAAACTATGCAAGTTGATGAAGGTTCCAATTGTTGTTCTTAATATGCATGGGGACTATTTATCTCAACCAGTATGGAACTTAAAGAAGAGAAAGGTTAGACTAGAAGCTGATATCACTCAAATTGTTACCCAAGAGGAAGTAACTATTTTATCTAGTCATGAAATCAATGATCGGATTCAATCTGCCTTTGAGTATGATGAGTATAAATATCAACTAGAATCAAATCAACATATCACAATGAAAGAACGCGCAGAAGGGTTACATCGAGTTCTATATAAGTGCCCACACTGTGGTAATGAATCTTCGATGACATCTATGGGCTCAAAACTTAAATGTAATTCCTGCCAAGTCGAATACGAAATGGATGATCTTGGTAGAATTGGCAATACTAGTGGAGAATCAAAATTTACTCATATTCCAGATTGGTACGAATATGAGCGCGCAGAAGTGAAAAAGGAAATTGAAAACGGAAGTTACTATTTTGAAGATGAAGTCTATGTCGATTCACTACCTAACTCAAAAGGATATATTCGACTTGGAAAGGCTACACTGAAACATGATATGAATGGATTCCATGTTGAAGGCGATTTTGACGGAGAACATTTCGAACTACATAAAGATCCACTTTCACTGTATTCACTTCATATCGAATATGACTACCTAGGAAAAGGGCATGATTGTATAGATTTATCGACTTTAAATGATACATATTATTTATACCCTATATATAAGGAAAATGTTGTGACCAAATTGCACTTTGCAACAGAAGAATTATACAAGATAAAAATTAGAGAAAAGAGAGAGAACCTTTCGTGATAGCACAGTTATTTGAAGTAGGCATGATGATTTGTTTTGGATTTTCTTGGCCGATTGCATGCATAAAGGCATACAAAGCAAGAACAACAAAAGGTATTAGCATATTTTCAGTATCATTAATCCTAACTGGATATGCACTAGGAATTACTTACAAAATACTAAGTGGAAATATAAATTATGTAATTATTGCTTACATACTTAATTTTTCAGTAGTATTCTTATATGCGGTCATTTATTTTAGAAATTGGAGAATTGACCGCCAAAATTCTTAATTTTTAGCAAAAAAAGCACCTTTCGAGGTGTTTTTTTAATATTTCATGTCTTTTTCTACTAAAAATGATAGGTTAAAAAGACAAATATTCACATTTTAGAATATTTTATCGACAAATCGCTTGGAAATGGTATAATAATAATGTAAAATATTATCAATTAAGAATATTTACAAACCTTGAATGGTGTGATAATATGGTAATTAATCATAGAACACACAGTTTTTTTAGT
>JBFXGX010000022.1:0-12268 GCA_050177605.1 Candidatus Izemoplasmatales bacterium
GAGAGGATGCTGGCGGAACTGTTAATATGGCATCTGATTTACATAATTTAAAACCATCAAATCCAACAGTCAATTCAAACCGTGGAAATAAGTATTATGATAACATTGATACCGCAGCAAGTTTTGAACCAAGAGATGAAGTCAAAGGTGATATCGCAAGAATCTTATTTTACATGATGACAATGTATGATGTATTAAATCTAGTCAATGGTACACCATCAGTTCATCAAATGGGAAAATTAAGTGTCTTACTAGAATGGAATGATTTGGATCCAGTCGATGATTTCGAAAGAGCAAGAAATGAAGCCATCTTTGGATTCCAAAATAATCGTAATCCATTTATTGATTACCCTGATTTTGTCGATCTAATCTTCGATAACCTATAATAAATATTTAAATGAAAAGTGGAGGCCAAATGGCTTCCACTTCTTTTTTTATTCTACTGTATGTGAACCAAGTCCGGTTGCGCTATCTTTTGCATATGAATCCCATTCAAGAGTAGGGTCAAATGCGTCGTAAGGATCGGTATCCCCTGAAGTAACTGAGCCTTTTCTAATTAATGTTACATCTGAACCAAACGTTACATCAACTCCAATTTGACCAATACTATCAATAATTACATCGTTATGTAACAATACTAATGGATCATTTCCATTAAAATTGATTACTGATTTAGTGGTATCAAAAATATCGATTTCAGTATATATTGTAGCGTCCGATCTAGAAATTACCACGACTTCGCCTGGTGCTATTGTTCCAGATAATGATAGATTCTTAATACTTGTATCTAGCGTTCCACCATTTATATATAAACGTAATACGTATTCGCTTAAATCCTTTGTCTCTGCTGTAGGGTTATAGATTTCGATATATTTGTTATAACTACTTCCTTCAACATATTGAGAGATAATCAGGTCTACACCTACTGTGCCACCTGTTGCTCTTACGGTCACAGAAGTTGAGACAACTTGTGATAAATCACCAACATGGATTGTTACTGATACTGTGCCAGTAACATCTGTTCCTTCAGGACGTACTACAGTAAATGCAGATCCATCGAAAGTTAAATAACTTGTTAACTCACTAGAAATTGTAACATCTGAATAAGTACCTTTTGTAATTGTTGGAAGTGCAAAAGCATCTACTACAGTATACGTTGAATCTACTTGAGATACATATAATGCTAGTTGTTCTGCATCTGTTAAGGATGTTGCATCAACATCATTAGCAGTTCCATAGAAATAACCATACCAATCACCATGAGATGAATGATAACTATAAAGAATAAAGTCAATTGTCACTACTTGATTTTGGAAAGCAGCAATGACTTCCATATCACTCTTGTAATAAACACGAATAGCATCTGTTGTTGTTAAGTTTAACGTAACTGAGGTATCATAATCTGTTGGAACTAAGTAAACACCATAATTACCTAAACTAGAATCAACATAAACCTTTGCTGTTAAATGATAAAGTGTATATTCCATTGGAGCTGTATCAGATGGTGCTACTCTTCCATCTAACGCTTCTGATACTGTAGCCGTAACATAAGGTAGATCAGCTGCTGCAGCACTAGAAGGAACGGCTGTTAATAAATTATCTCCATTATTTGCTAGTTGTGGTGCGCCATAGTAATACACAAACTCACCAGTAATATCATAGACTGAACCGACTTCAATATCTGACATAATCGTGCTTCCAGCATATCCATTATCAAAACCATACATGATATCAACACCGTCTGTGAAGAAGAACCCTGAATAGATGTCTTCTCCATATGCAGGTACGATTTCCACAATTGTCATTGCTTTGTATGTTACATAGATGCCAACGCCTAGCGCGATACCTTCCGCGATCGTTGTTACACCTGATGATTCATTGGTTGCTTGAACGCGTAATGTATAATCTTTAGAATATGTTTCTGTTCCGTAAGTAAACACTCCCGTGAGAACTACAGTAGTATCTCCATCTGCTTCAGAAGGTCTTACAACAGTAATTTCAAACCTTAAAGCGCCGTCAACGTCAACTGCGTATTCTCCAACTTGAATCACATTTGTGTTATTGCTAGACCAAGTTACCGTGGCAATACCAACTTCTGCTGGAACTGTAAATCCAGCAACTAAACTATCTGCATTTGAAATGATTACCATATTTGCGGCTTGCTCTAATTGTTGTTGAATAGATGAACCTGAAGTTGTTGTCGTTGTAGTATCACTGGACTCTACAGAGGATGTTACTGTTGTAAAATCTTCTTGGCATGCAGTGAATGAAAATGCGAATAAAACCATTAAAATCAATAAAAAGAACTTTTTGAATTTCATTGTACTAACTCCCTCATTATAATGTATTATCATTATAACATATTACACAATGAATACCTATATCTTAATTATATATATAGGTGAAAAAACAAGAAAAAAAGGCATAGTTTATCGCTATGCCTTTTTGATTATTTCTAAAATGTAATTATAAAATTAAGATTGTGGTGCTTGATAGATTTTAACAGTATCGATTGTTAATTTTGCTTTATCAACTGTTGTAGTAGGGACAACTTGAGTAAATTTAATATATACACTACCAGTAGCGTTAATTGTATATGTATATTCTGTAGCAGTAGTTGATAATGTAAATACTTGTGCATTTCCCCATGTAGTTCCATCTGAAGAATAAGAAACTTCTACATTATATCCAGAGGCAGAGTTATTAGCTGTGAATACAACTCTTGTAACATCTGTGACCGAGAATAAAGTAATGAAAGTTGGAATTACACTATCAGAAACATAATCTCTACCTTGCAAAGAAATTGAACCAGCCAATGGACCAGTAGTTGAAGGTGTTCCAGATAATACACTCCATTGATGATCCACTGGGCCTAAAGTATTTGGAGTAGTATTGTTATAAGTTGTGGTAGCAGTAAATCCATCAGCAACTTCAAAACCTGTTTCATAAGCTAACACATCTGTAGACGTATCCGCAACACAAGAAATAACAAAGTCATGAGTTAATGTCTCAGTACCATAAACGAATGTACCAGTTAATGTAACATCTGTAGTAGCTGTTAAGTTTGTAATATCAACAGCACCAGTTGTAGAGTTAATCACTGTTTCATTGTTTGAAGCCCAAGTGATAGTTACACCATATGCAGCAGCTGGCAATGTTAATGTTGTATCAGAAGTAATTGTAGCCGCGAATGATTGTGCATTAATTGCAGCTTGAACCATTTGTGCGTCTGTAGCTTCAAGAACGAAAGCACCAACTTTAAATTGAACGCTATTATCGATTTGAGAAGTTTCAACATTATAAATAGCGAATGTAGCTGCTGGTAAGATATCTCCAACTTGATATAATTGGTAAACCCAAGGAACAAAGTCAGTAATATAAGTCTTTAAGTATACATTAGCGCTAGTACCAGTTACTTTAAACACATAAGATGAGGAAGAAGCTGAGTATACTTCTAATCCTGTAAATGTAACTAATTTTCCACCATTATCTCCTGTTAAAGCAACAATTTCATCTGCTGTTAATGGGAAATATGTGTAAGTATTACCTGTAGATACTGTAAGTTTTAACGTAGCTGTTTTAACCATTTGTTTAGCACTGTGGTAGCTTCCTAAAGTTCCACTTACTAAAATTTGGTCTCCAAGAGTTGAACCGAAATATCCATATAAGAAGAATCCGTTTCCTGCTGCATCTTGTAACCAAGTACCATCATATGAACCTCCGATTGCTGCAACAGTACCTTGTACATATAATGCAACACCATCAGTCATTGCTGGAATGGTAGAGAAATCAGTTACAACAGTAATTGCTGAAACAGCGATTGTGAAATCTTTTGTTTGAGCAACTTCGCTTCCTAATGTGAATGTAGCTGTTAAAGTTACATCGAAAGCTGCGCCTGAATAACCGATTGCTAAGGAACCATCAGTTAACACTGCGTTTCCTGTATTAAGTGCCCATGCAACTGCTGAACCTTTAGGACCAACAACTGGTAAAGTCACTGTATCATATTCTGAAGCTGTTGTAGGAACAACTAAGTTAGCTACATCGTATGCTAATTTTTGAGCATCTGTAATTGCTTTTGCAGTAACATTTACGACAACGTCTTTTGTAACATCACCTAAAGTTAAAGTGAATGTCACTGTACCAACAACATCTGTACCTTCAGGAGCAACGAATGTCAATCCTGTAGCTGTAGCCGTTACGTTAGCAGCTAATTCTGTAGAAACAGCAGCTGTAACTGTCGCATATGCTAATGTAGGGAATGTATAATCGCCTTCAAGAACGAGTGTTGCAGGGATTTGGAATGCATCGAAATCAACTTTTTGAGCATCCGTTGGAGCTGTTGTAGTGATTTCATCTTGAGTTTGCCATAATAATTGTGGTGTACCTTTATAAACGCCAACAGCAATACCAGTAAAGCTTACTGGTTGACCAACAACGAATGAAGATACAAGTGTATTAATTGCTGCATAATCAACAGCATACTTGTCTATACGAAGTTGTAATTCTGTTGTTCCATCAGTTAAGTAAACAGTATATGAAGCTACTGTTGTAGGTACTGAAGGAGCTGTTTTAACATATAATCCAGAGATATCAACTAATTTACTTACAGATGCAAGTAATGTAGTAAGATCAGATCCTACAACAGTTACATTTGCAGGAAGTGTGTTTCCTGTAGAAACTAATGTAATATTAGCAACTGGAGAAACTTCCATAAGATCATTGTAGTTAACCATTTTTCCTTCAACTTCAACTTTATTACCAACAACTAAAATGTCAGCATAAGTAGCAATTGAACCTAAATAAAGATAAACTGCGCCAGTTTCATCTTGAACATATGCGTTATTACCATTTAATTGTGTAACAATACCTTGGAATTTAACTGTATTATTTACATTTGCAATTGCAGTTGCGATATCCGTTACTGGAGTTTCTCCAACTTTAACTGTAAATGTCTTTGTATCAGTAACATCACCTTTTGTAGCTGTAACAGTGATTGTTACAGTTGCTTGTGCAGTAAGACCTGTTAAGTCAACAGCACCAGTTGTAGGGTTGATAACTGTTTCATTATCTGAAGCATAAGTTAATGTTACACCGAATACAGAAGCTGGGAAGTCAATTGTCGTTGCTTCTAAAACTTCTGAAGGTACAACTAATCCATTTAATGCTGCAGCTACTGCGTCAGCATCGCTTGCGAATGCAACTGTAATATCGTTTGTTGTTCCAAAGAAGAATCCATACCAATCAGTATGTGTTGTATGATATCCAAATAACATAAAATCTAAGGATACAACTTGACCTGCAACTGCTCTAACTGCATCGATATTTCCTTGATAGTAAATACGAAGCGCTGGAGTCGCTGTTAAGTCTAATGTAACTGAAGTATCATAATCAGCTGGAACTAAGTAAACATCATATCCACTTGAAAGTTCTGCGCCAACATATACTTTAGCAGTCACTGTGAACATTGTATAAGCAACGTCACCATTTGCTGCTGGAATGCTTCTTCCATCAAGTACCTGTGCTACTGTAGCTGCAGTTGTTGGATAATCTACTGCTGCTGCAGTTGATGGAGCAACTTTCACTACGTTAGAACCATTAACATCAAGTTCTGGAGCGAAATAATAATATTTTAAGCTACCTGTAACATCATATACATTACCTACGACAACTTGACTAACTAAAGAAGCACCGTAAGCATACATAATATCTGTTCCATCAGTAAAGAAGAATCCGTTTGTTCCAACGCCAAATACTGTCATACCTTGGTAAGTAACGTATTCGCCAACACCAAGAGCCATACCTTCAGCGATTGTTGTAACTTTTGTAGAGCCTTCTTCTGCTAATACACGGATTGATTTTGTTACTGTACCAGAAGCATCACCATAAGTGATTGTACCAGTTAAAGTAACAGATGTATTCACACCACCGTCATCAGCGTTAGGTCTTGTAACAGTCACAACATAGTTTCCATCACCATTCACTTCTGTTGAAATAGATACAACATCAGTATTTGATGAAGCCCATGTAATTGTAGCGCCATCAACTGTTCCAGGTAAAGTGAACCCTTCTGTGATTTGGTCAGAGCCATCAATGATAACTTTTGCACCAACTCTTGTAAAGAACGCTGTAGCAGCTTCAGCAGATACTGTCACTGTGAACGTCTTTGTTTCAGATGCATCATTTAATGTTGCTGTAACAGTTAATACTACTTCTTGATCACCTTGAACGAGAGTAGGAACTGTAATCACACCACTATTTGATACAAATGCTGTGTTAGAAGAAGACCAAGTTACTGTAACACCATCAGTTGTAGGTGCTGGTAATGTTAAGTCCGCAACTACTGCTGAAACATCACCTAAGTCAATACTAGCAAGTACTGCTTGAACTTTTTCAAGATCCGTTGCTTCTTCTGAAGTAGTAGGATTACATCCAACTAAACCAAGTAGGAATAAGCTAACGAATCCTAGGAAAGCAAATTTCTTTAAAAATAACTTCATAATTTCCTCCTATGTTATATTTTATTTATTCAATTACTATGTCATCGCCGTTTGTAAGCATTAGTTGATAATTGCCCTTTAAGTATACATACGTTTCATAATTATTATCATAGTTGAAATCGTAATAACTTAATGGTCCAGTTACTGTAATCTTACTTCCGACGGTAATACCTAAACTACTAATATCAATACTACTTGAATCATCAACGCGTACAACAAATGAATTGTTGCTTGCGTCTTTAACATAGATGCTTGTTGAACCAGATGTTGCCGCAACAGAAATCGATGTAACTGTTAAGTTTTCCATTGTGACAAGAGATCCAATTCTTGTGAAATCAAAATCGTTATAAGTAATCGTAATCGGTTCGGCTACGAACTCACTATCCCATAAACTTAAATTAAGCTTATTGAAATTTGAAAGTTGCGGTGAACCACTGTAGTACGTAGGAATAAGTCCTCCAATAGAGACGTGCGCTCCTACTTGTAATTGTGCTGACGTTGTAAAGCCTGCATACATATATACTCCATAGCCTGTTTCATCTTGGATATAAATGTTTTGTCCAATCATCCTTGTAATAACGCCTGTCACAACGACTTTTAATCCAACATACTCATTGAAATTAGCGAGTAGGTATTCAATGGACATTTGTGTTCCTTCTTTTGAATAATCAAAGTTAGGATCAATTTCACCCCAAACTCTTCTTTTGGTGAGGGAAGCATCCCAGTCAGCTAAAGTAAGAATTTGAGTATATTTACTACCGATAGCTACTTTGTTTTTAGAATAAGCAAGTTCTACGAGTTCAAGGTTCAGTAACAAGAAAGTATCTCCACCTTCTGGAATGTACCATACCCAAGCAAGGTAACGTCCGTTTCCGTCTTGTCTATCGCCTTCAGCTTGTAAAACAATCTTTTCAGCGGTGCTAAGACGTTCACTTGTATACTTTGATGCGGCTTTTCCCCATGGTTCGTATAGTGCTGTAGATTCTGGGGTATCAATTCCTAAATAACGAACAGAGAAGGAAAATCCATTACTATCAAACATGGTTGTATCACCATCGACGTATTTAGAAACTGTAACTTCTCCGATACCATCGGCGATGAATTCTTTATTTGCATAGTCAGCGGTAGTTAATTGAATACTATTGCCTTCACTATCCGTATAATCGCCTAGTTCATATAGATATTTCAGTTCTAAAGTTAATGGGGATGTATATACCCTTACTTCTGTCCCTTTTGGAACGCTGTTTCCAGCTACGAGCCCAGACCCATATGATACGAACTTATCGTACTCATCGTCACTCTCATAAATCTTTGTAGTATCAATGTAAAATTTTACAGTGAGATCTAAACTAGTTAATGTGTCACTGATTTCTACTTGACTCATGCCAGTAAGATCAGGTAACACTGCGTTTAAATCTTCGGTAGTGGTGGTTGTTTGTGTACAACCACCTAAGAAGATCATGAACGCAAATAATATTGAAATAGATATTTTCTTAAACATTAAAAACTCAATCCTTTTTTACCAAGTTAATTGGTTAATCATAAAGCTTAAAGCTTGTTCTGGTGAATAAGTATCTGTATAGATATTTTCTAAACAGTATCCTGCTTCAACACGAGCTGTCGCAGAACCAGCACTATTTGTTCCAGCTGGGAATGCTGGGTCATATTGGTAATAATCCACTTGGTTTTTAGCGATATTCGCAACCATTGAACTATATAAATAATCCCATCTTTCATCTGTTGCGCCCCAAGTAACTTGTCCATCAGCAGCCCAGAAATCTTGTGCGATTTGTAAGAAGTCTGCGTATGTTGTAGAGAAAGTTTGAGTTAATTGGATAGGAGCTTCAGAAGTATAAGCAGATAAACGAACTGGTAAGTAACCTGTACTCATTGCCCATTTAGCTGTGTTATCTGTATCAAGAAGATATTTGATGAATAACCAAGCATATAATTTTTCAGATGAAGAAGCATTAGAGAAGATACCAATGTTTGGACCTTGTTGAACTGCTGATAAAGATCCTGTATAAGTATTTCCACCTGCTGTGAAAGTTGCGCCTTCTTCGTCAACGAATTGAGGTACTTGTAAGAAGTCAACATCGAAAATACCAAGTTGTAAGCTTTCTTGTGGGTCAGCTGCAGTAGGAATGTTATAAGAAACACCTGCTGTAGATCCAACAGTCATACAAACATCACCATATTTGAAGTTTGTAGAACCATAAGATTGATCCCAAGCGATTGGTAATACGACTGTATTTGATTGATATAATGTATCTAAGTAAGCTAACATGTTTCTAGTTGTTGTATTATCAATTAAGATTTCACCATCAGAATTAGTGTATCCAGCATTCCATTGACGACTCATATTGATAAATAAGTTACCACTTGAATCATAGTTAAGTAAGTATTCACATTTCATTGTTGTAGCATTCGTTCCATTTGTATCAACTAAAATATTTGTTAATAATTGTAATTGATCATAGTTTAATGGAGTTTCATGTGATAAGAAACCATTGTCTGAAATGGTGATTCCAGCTGCTCTAATTTCTGCTACATGTGCTGCAAGAACACTTAAGTTTACAGCCATTGTTTCAGTTGATTTAGAGTAAGGCACTGAATAATAGTATCCACCAGGATATTGGTTATTTTCTTCTAAGTAAGAGCCAACAAAATCATCTAAATCTAATGAAGTTGTAACAGTTTGCCCGAAGATTGATGATGATGCGTTTGTCACTTCATACACTTTATCACTATTGATAAATTGATCTAAAGAAACTACTGCACCAGCAGTAATATAACCTGCAAAGTGATCAGGGTATCCAAGAGCCATTGTAGGAACTTGGTTTACAGAAATACCCATATTAATTTTTTCTCTTAAAGTATTGTAATCACTTTGAGATGTTGAGGTAATCGTAACGTTTGGATACATTGCTTCAAAATTCGCAATAAGTTGATCCAATAATTCTGTTTTCCCAGCACCATAGATATGCCAGAATGTAATTTCAACGTCTTCGTCTGGAAGTTCGTCTGCTAATTGTACAGTTGTCGTTGTTGTGGATTCAGTTGTTCCAACGTTAACGCAACCAACTACAGTTAGGCCAAGAATTAAAGCTAATAAACTAAATAGTATTTTTTTCATCGTTTCCTCCTAATTTTATACCTTTATATAGACCTTTTGGGTTTATCCCTTAATACCACTTCTTGAAACTCCGCGCATGATTTGTTTTCTAAACACGAAGAATACAAGTAATAATGGAAGTGTTACAAGTACAGCAGCAGCCATTTGTTGACCGTAGTCTGTACGTCCTGTGGATGTATCTGTGAACGCACCACGAAGACCATTACTTACCAATCGATATTTATCGTTGGTTGTTACCATTGCTGGCCAGATATATGCACTCCATGCGCCCATTGCATTTAAAATAATGATGGTAATAATTGTTGGAGCGGCTACCGGAACCATAATTTTTGTTAAATATTTAAAATCGCTTGTTCCATCCACTTTAGCTGCATAATAAAGTTCGTTTGGAATTTGTTTAAATGTTTGTCTTAAATAGAAGATGTAGAATACACTCACCATAAATGGAATCGTCATTGCGAGAATTGCATCCATATAGGTTTGGTCAAGGATGGAGTACCATCCAAACTTATTAATCGTTAAGAAGTTTGTAAGGATGAAGATTTCTCCTGGTACCATCATTGTTCCGAGTAGTACCGCGAATAATGTATCTCTACCTTTAAAATTAAGTCTAGCGAAAGCAAAAGCAGAAAGAATGGTTGTAATTGTTGTTCCTGCAGTTGTAAGAAGTGAAATAAGTAATGTATTTTTCAGATAAGTGAAAAATGGGAATAATGGTTCTCCTGCACGAGGTCCACTTAGTACTGTGACAAATAAGTCAGAATAATTACTTAAGTTCCAATCTTTTGGTGACATAAACAAGATTGGTGGAATTGATTCGATTTGCACTACTGTTTTGAATGATGTAAGAATCATCCAATAGAAAGGAATCAAAATAGAGACTGCCACTAATGCTAAGAAAGTATAAGTGACGACGTTTGAAATCATTTTATTACGTTTATATTTCTTTTCGTTTTCAATAAATAGATCAGCCATAATCACACCTCCTAATAATGTACTCTCTTACGAGATACGACACCTTGAATAAGTGAGAAGATGACGGTAATCACGAAGAGGATGATTGCTGCGGCTGCGGCGTAACTAATGTATCCGACATCCGTATAACTTGAACGATAACGATATACGAACGCAACGATTGTAATCATAGAATATGGCGTAGCACCAAGTTTTTCACCGAATAACCCAATAACTGAGTTATATGCTTTTAATGCACCAATCATTGATGTGATTGAGATGTATAAAATAAGTGGTGAAAGTAATGGAACTGTGATTCTTCTAAATACTGTTGATTTTGATGCAGAGTCAATTTTTGCTGCATCATAATATTGTTTATCAATATTTTGAAGACCACTAGTAAAGACTAAAATCTTGAATGCTAGTCCACTCCAAATAGTGAAGATGAGCAATGCGCCCATTTGTCCCCACCAACTAGATGTACCACCAATCCAGTTTACAGGATCAATTCCAAACCATCCGAGGATGAAGTTGAATAAACCGTAATTTTGATGGAACATAAATGCGAATGCCATACCAATGGCGATAGCATTTGTCACATAAGGTAAAAAGAATACTGTTTGGAAGAATCCTTTTAACTTTGGAATGTTTTTTAAGGCAACACTAATCACTAACGCAATAATGATTGATACAGGAACAGATACAAAGGCGATAACAAATGTATTTTTCATTGCCACCCAGAACAATTGATCTTTTAAGATTTTTACAAAGTTCATTAAGGTGTAACCTGTCGCTTGTCCTAATCCATTATTTGCAAGTGGTTGATAATTTTCATAAACCGAGATGATAAATGCATTAATGAGTGGATAGAAGATGAAGATCCCCATCAGGATCAACAGCGGGGCTAGATAAAGCCAGGCCTTTAAATTATTTTTTGTTTCCATATTATTTCAAAATTTTCCCGTTCAAATCAAATAGATGCATCTTTTCAGGTTTAATTGTGAAATGTACGTTATCGCCTGCTTTGATTTTGTGTTCAGCATCGACGATTGCTTTAAATGTTGCTTTATCTAATAATCCACCTTCATTACCTGGTTCTTCAATAATAAGCGTTGTATCTCTACCAATTGTTTCCACTAAATCAATTTCAAAATGGAATGGTGATTTGTTTTCTTTGTCAACTTGGAATCCTTCAGGACGAACACCAACTTTTACGTTTTGGTCTTCTAATTTTGTCTTTCCAACTTCCATATCATTAATAAAGATTTTCTTGTTTTTTACAACTCCATCAAATACATTGATTTGAGGGTTTCCTAAGAATTTCGCAACGAATAAGTTTTGAGGATCATCATAAACGGCTTGAGGATTACCCATTTGTTGGATAACACCATCTTTCATAACAACGATTTCATCTGAAATTGACATTGCTTCTTCTTGGTCATGTGTTACGAATACTGTCGTAATCCCTGTTTCACGTTGAATTCTTTTGATTTCTTCTCTGGTTTGTAAACGAAGACGAGCATCAAGATTACTTAATGGTTCATCAAGTAATAATACTCTTGGTTTCTTAACAAGTGCTCTTGCAATTGCGACACGTTGTTGTTGACCCCCGGATAGTTCTTTTGGTTTACGATCTAACATTTCTTTTAATCCAACTAGATCAGCCATTTCCGTTGTC
>JBFXGX010000022.1:12368-29885 GCA_050177605.1 Candidatus Izemoplasmatales bacterium
TAATACTCTTGGTTTCTTAACAAGTGCTCTTGCAATTGCGACACGTTGTTGTTGACCCCCGGATAGTTCTTTTGGTTTACGATCTAACATTTCTTTTAATCCAACTAGATCAGCCATTTCCGTTGTCATTTGGATTGCTTGTTCTTTTTCCACTTTTAAGTTTTGAAGAGGGAACAAAATGTTTTCTCTTACTGTCATGTGTGGATACAAAGCGTAGTTTTGGAATACTAAACCAATTCCACGTTTTTCTGGAGGAGTGTTCGTAACTTCGTCGTCTCCAAAAAAGATTTCACCATCGTTTTGTTTTAATAAACCAGCGATTAAATATAAAGTCGTTGATTTACCACAACCAGATGGCCCAAGTAAGCCAATCAGTTTGCCTGAAGGAATTGTTAAGTTAACTCCGTCAACAGCGCGAACTTCTTGTTTGTTCTTACTTGTAAAGATTTTTGTTAAATTCTGCATTCTAATTTCCATATACTTCTCCTATAAATTAAAGAATTCACATAATTATATTATATAAAATTATATTTTATATTTCACCATTTTTTTATAAAACCAATGTTAATTTATTGTAAAAATACTCGTCCAGTAGAGAAAAAAAAAGAGGAACCTTTTGATGAAGGTATTCTCTCTTAGTTAAAAAGAAGCATTTTGATGCCGGTGGTGACGTATCCTGAACCCAAAATAGAGTCTAATAAATCGGTTTGGGTATAAACGTAATAAAAAACACCGCCGATGATGGCTAAAAAGATAAATAATTTAATAAATTTTTTCAAGAATACAAATAAACCTATGACTACAAAAATAGCGATGACTAGTAAGATTGCAGCTTGTAAGTAATATTCAAAGCCATTGAAGATAGATAAGAGTTGGTCGATGTATGGTTGAACAAAATCATTAATTGTTTGTAACATCTATTTTTCCCCCTTATTAATTAAATCAGGTATATAAAATATTATACCACAATATTTAAAAACAAAAAGAATTTTTTGGTAGTTTTTAGAAAACTCGACGATTTTCTATTGCTTTCAATAGTGTCTGGTCATCTGCGTACTCTAAATTCGTTCCAACTGGCACGCCGTAGCCAATTCTTGTGACTAATAAATCCGTTTTTTCGAGAACTCTTTTGATATACATTGCAGTTGTTTCGCCCTCTTGGGTAGCTGAGGTTGCAATAATGATTTCTTTCACTTCATCGTTCTCAACTCGCGACCAAAGAGATAACAGATTAATGTCGTTAGGTCCGACGCCATTGATTGGAGAAATAGCTCCATTTAACACATGATATCGTCCTTGATACATTCCAGATTTTTCAATAGAAAAAACATCTTTAGAAGTTTCTACAACCATAATCTTGGAATGATCGCGAAGTTTATTCGTACAAATTTCACACTCATCTTGATCAGTAAGATGATGACATGTTTTACAAGGTTTAATCAATTCTTTCGCACGAAGCAAGGCTTCACTAAATCGAACTGTCGTTTCTTGTTCAATCTCATTGATGGTATAAAGAGCGTATCTCTCTGCAGTTTTTCTTCCTATCCCGGGATAATTCATAAACTCTTCAATTAAAGCCTCTAATGCTTTAGGGTATCCCATTGTTTAAAACATCCCTGGAATTTTAATTCCTTGAGTAATTGCACCCATGGTTTCTTCTAGTTCACGGTCTACTTTTTTAAGCGCATCGTTCACTGCTACCGTAATTAGGTCTTGTAACATTTCAACATCGTCTAAATTAATTTCATCTTTTTTAATTTCAACTGACAAAACTTCCTTTGATCCTTTCACTGCAACTTTAACAACTGACCCACCTGCTTGACCATAAAAAGTAGAAGCGTTTATTTCCGCTTGCGCACGTTTAATATCTTCTTGCATCTTCTGAATTTTCTTAACCATTTGTGGATTAATCATCTATTTTCACCTCTTTACTTTTTTACTTTCACTAAATCTCCGAATAGTCCGATTGCATCACTAACAACTTTTTTCTCAAGCTCGATTGTTGGAACTACTTTTTCTTCAACAGAAACATCAGATAATTCGTTCGATACGATTGGAGATAACTTTATTTTCCTTTTCCCTTGTCTCCAAAGGTTCGCAAATTCATCTGCAATCTCTGCAAATATATTTTCAGGTAAAGCCATAAATTCAATTTCTCTTTTAAAAGCGTTCTGTAATACATCCTCTACGATTCTTCGGTTGCTTGGCTTCATTAGCCTGTTACATGCTCCTGCGCTAGGAAAAGTAACGATGATTTTATCGACAGAACTAGCAACGAGCGTTGAAGACTCAAGGACAATCGCAAATTGATTGAATAATCCGGATGGATTTGATTTTGCAATTTGATCCCATCGATCTAATAATAAATTTTTATCTTCTCTGTTTCCGTTATTGAGAACTTCTTCGACGAACTCAATTGGATAGGTTTTTGAAATATCCGTTTGACTTTCATGAATTATTACTTTGACTGGTGAAGGTGTTTCTACCGCCACTTCGCTTTCATCAAACAAAGAGTGTTCGTGGATGCTATCTAAGACTTCTTCTTCAATCTCGGTTTCATCGTTATGTATCTCTTCTGAATCGCTCGAATCATCATCTAAAACTTGAATAACGGTTTCCTTTTGAACAACGATTGGTGCACGATTTTCAAGCTCATTAATTCTTTTCTCGAGTTGTTCAATTTGAAACATCCATTTTGCTTCGCTTCCTTCTTCGATGTCTGTCATTTTGAGGAAAGCGAGTTCAAGTAATAGTTTTGGATTATTACTCCATTTAATGTCATTCATCGTTTGATTCAAAATATCCATATAGAAAAAGATACGTTGGTTATTTAACGAACTAGATAATGCAATAAACCTTTCGTTAGCAAAGAGACTGCTTGCGGATTCTTTTTTTCCAACGTTTTTAAGCATTAATAAGTCGCGATAAAATTCGAGTAAATTAGAGACGATTTTTTGAACTTCTTTTCCATCAATAATGAGTTCATTCATTGCTTGAATTGCTTTGGCAGAGTCCATCGATAAAATCGATTCTACAATATCAAGTTGTTTGTGATAGGAGATCGCGCCACAGATTTGATTCACATCTTCAAGTGTAATCTTTTCTGGGCTGAATGCGACAGCTTGGTCTAGAAGCCCAATCGCGTCACGAAGACCACCTTCTGCGTAAATTGCGATTTGTTCAAGCGCTTCTTCATCAATTGTGATTTGTTCTTGTTTAATGATATCTTTTAATTTTAATGTGATTTCCTTTGGCGTAATCGATTTAAAATCAAATCGTTGACAACGGGAATGGATTGTTAGTGGAATCTTTTGGGGTTCAGTTGTACAGAGAATAAAGATTACATGAGCAGGTGGTTCTTCTAATGTTTTTAATAACGCATTAAAAGCACCTGTAGATAACATGTGCACTTCATCAATAATATATACTTTATATTTTACGTATCCAGGTAAATATTTAACTTTGTCTCTAATCTCACGGATTTCATCAACACCGTTATTACTAGCGGCATCAATCTCAATCACATCATTAATAGAATTATTTTGGATTCCCTTACAACTTTCGCATTCATTGCACGGATTATCCACTGGTGCGTGTTCGCAGTTCACTGCTTTAGCGAAAATTTTTGCGATAGATGTCTTACCAGTTCCTCTTGGACCACTAAATAAATAAGCATGTTGAACCTTCCCGCTTTTCAACGCGTTTTGTAAGGTAGTTGTAATATGCTTTTGCCCAGCAACTTCAGTAAAATCACTTGGACGATAGGTTCTATATAACGCTCTATAGCTCATAATTCATCGCCTTTCTTCTAATTGTTTATTAACAAAATCATGGGGTGGATTAATATAGACAGTACTATGATCTCCGTCGATAAATAAAAAATCCCCATTTTTTATATTGTAGCCATAAATTCCCGGTACGATCATACTAACTAAATCTTTCGTTCTAGCGATAATTGCGGCATGTTGATTATAGGTTCCGTTTTCAGTAACGAACCCCAGTACATCATTCTTTTCACACGCAAAAATAATAGATGGTTTCATTTGTTTCATAATGATAATTCGAGAATCTTCAAACTTAAGATTGACTTCATATGTTTTAGATTGAATCGTATAAAGAACTCTAGATGTTGCATCTTCGATATCTACAATACGATGTCTCATATATTCATTGTCAAGTTTTTTAAAAAGAAGGATAACTTCTTCTGATGCTTGTTTGTAAGCGTCATAAGCTGACTTTCCTTCTTCAATCAATCGATAGGTCGTTTCTAAAAGGGCGGGGTCACTTATCATCAAACGATGTACTTCAAAAATCACAGAAATACGATCATTAAATAGCAGCGTGGCAGTTTGCATTTGTTCGTATAGTTTTGCCGATGCTGCACTAATCGCATCCTCTAAGATTTGTTTTTGATCTCCTGTGCTTTGCATGCTAGGCAGAATATCAGCGTCATCTTGAATAACATAGACTCTACCATAAGCAAAACCAGGGCTTAATACTTTTCCAGGTAACTTCGTCAAGCCTCTCACCCCTACACTTCTATTATACCAAAAAAGAGCGGCATTTGCTCTTAATTATTTGAAAGTTCGGTCAACTTTTCTTCTACAATTTGAATAGCAAAAGCCATTGCTCTTCCTTCTAAAGAATCCGCGCGGAACTTCTTTTTAAGTTTCTCTACTGTATAAATTTCGGATTCTCCATTTTTATAGATTTCGAATGCAACATGCATTTGTGTTTGAAACACAGAAGATCGTTGTAATTTTCGGAACTCTTCAATAAAAAATGTTTTTGATTCTGTCATTTTCTTTGCGATAAGCGCATAAAAATCTCCTTCTTCATCAACTTTTTTTGTCTTATTCGCAATCCACTGCATTAAAGCGTCTCCTCCGTAATAAATCATTGTAAACGGAAGGGGTAGCAACCATAAAATCCACAACTCTGATACGCTTGCGCCAACAGAAAAATAGAGGTAAAGGGAATACCCTAATACGATTAATGAAGTTAATCCAAAAACTGTGTAATAAAAACTCTTTGGTTTTTTATGTTGTCTCATGTCATCACCTTAAAAGTATTATACAATAAATTATCGATTCTGTGGTAAAATATTTACGGTGATATTATGGTATTTGATACAATTGTAGGTATCTCTACAAAACTTGGCGAAAGTGCCATCAACGTGATTCGCGTGAGTGGCGATGATGCATTTGAGATTGTGAATAAGATATTTAAAGGCCCAGATTTAAGCCTTGTTTCTTCTCATACTATCCACTATGGCTGGATTAAAGATGGAGAAAGAACCGTTGATGAAGTCATGCTTAGTGTTTTCAAAAAACCAAGAAGTTTTACAAGCGAAGATACGGTGGAAATTAATTGCCACGGTGGCTATTATATTGCCAACGAAATACTTAAATTATTACTTAAAAACGGATGTCGGTTAGCGAGAAATGGAGAGTTTTCTGAGCGCGCCTATCTTCTTGGAAGAATTGACCTAACGAAAGCTGAAAGCATTATGGATGTCATCAATGCAAAAACAACCGCTCAATTAGAAGTAGCTCATATGCAGTTAAGAGGCGATGTTTTTAAATTAGTTTCTTCTTTACAGGATGAACTTCTAGATATCATTGCTCAAATTGAAGTCAATATCGATTACCCTGAATATGATGACGCCGTTGTTATTACAAGAGATATTATCGAACCAAAAATCATTGAGTTACTAGAAAAAATAAATCATGTGTTAAAAACCTCTAATACTGGAAAAGTAATGCGTGAAGGCATCAAAACAGTCATCGTAGGAAAACCCAATGTTGGTAAATCAAGCTTATTAAATTCTTTACTAAAAGAAGAGAAAGCTATCGTAACGGATATATCTGGAACTACCAGAGATTTAATCGAAGCTGAACTGAATTTAAATGGGATCTTATTGCAATTAATTGATACTGCAGGGATTAGAGATACAGAAGATACTGTGGAAAAAATTGGAATCGAAAGAACAAAAAAAGCATTAAACCAAGCATCCTTAGTTCTTCTTGTGATTGATCATAGTCAAAAACTATCTATACAAGATGAAGAGTTGCTCGAACTAACAAAGAATAAAGCAAGAATCATTGTTGGTAACAAAGCGGATCTTGGTAAGCTAAATGAATTAAAAGGCGAAACGATTATTCCTATATCTGCCAAGAATAATTCAGGTCTAGATCTTCTAGAAAATGAAGTTCGTCGATTATTTATCGATGAAGCGCTCATCGACAATCACGAAACACTTCTTTCGAACACTAGACATATTTCTAAAATGGAGGAAGCAAAACAAAACCTCGAGGACGCTCTTTCATCCGCTAAAGCTAATTTGCCTGTGGATTTAATCGAGATTGATGTGAAATCGGCTTGGCATCATTTAGGCGAAATTACTGGCACTGCTTCTAGTGAAGACTTGATTGATTCACTCTTCTCAAAATTCTGCTTAGGGAAATAATGTTTCACGTGAAACTTTAAAAAAAATAAAGCACAAAATCTTCCTGGTTTTGTGCTTTTTCTTCATATAATCATCATTAAATTATTCTACAATATGATCGTAATCATCTAAAAAGGATACTTTGGTTTCGTCGTCATAATACCCTAAAATACTTTTTATATTCACGTTCTCTGCGGCTCTGAAGATGTTAATATCCGTATTGATATACTTTTTCCTCATCTCATCCACAAGTAATTTCATCTCTCTTCGCTTTGAATCGAGTTGACATGAAGCAACTTTACAACCACAATTCATCGTTTCTAATTTGTGATAATTCATAAACCGGACAACATCTTGTTCTTTAACAAAGTATAGCGGACGTATAAGTTCAATTTCCTCAAAGTTTTTCGATTTCGCCTTTGGCAACATCGTTTTAAAAGACCCTGCATAAAAGATGTTTAGTAATGTTGTTTCAATCACATCATCAAAGTGATGACCAAGTGCTAGCTTATTACAGCCAAGTTCTTTCGCATATTTATATAGGAAACCCCTACGCATACGTGCACACAAGAAACAAGGTGATTCAGGCGACATTCCTTCGGCTATTTCAAACACTTTCGATGGTTTGACTTTCACATCAATGCCTAAACGTTTGCAGTTTTCTAAGTGATGCGCTAAATGTTCTTCTGTAAAACCTGGATCCATCGTAATGAACTCAAGCTCAAAAGGAACAGGCGAATGTTGTTTTAATACTTGAAACAACTTCGCAAGTAATAAAGAATCCTTCCCACCCGATAAAGCGATAGCAATTTTATCTCCTGGTTTAATTAACTGATATTCATCAATAGCTCGTAAGAACTTCGAATAGATCGGCCCTTTAAACCTCTTCATCAAACTTCTTTCTACGAGTTGTATATAAGAAAACTCTCTCATTCTTTCACCTCAAATATGCTATATTATACACAAAGTGAAGTACTTTGTAAATAGTCATACTTTTCGTAATAATTTAAAATAATTAAAAATAATTCTTGATAAACTAAAAAGTTAGTGATATAATTATAAATGTAAAAAATTCGTATTATAATGGAGGTTGGTCTCATGAGTAGTTTCACATGGGCGTCAAAAAAGCCACTTGATGATTTAGTGACCTTAACAGATGCTAATATAACATTAAATAAATCAGCTACAGCTTATTTTGAACACGCGTATGTTGTTTTGCTTGGATTAGACGAGGATCAAAAAATGATTGCAATCAAACCTGTGACAAAGGAAGAAGTCGGTCTTGGTTATATCCCAGAAGAACAACAACACAATATTACTGTGAAAGCAAGTTATTCACGTGTATGCAATAAACTTTTCTTAAAGGAAGTTGCGGACATTACTGAACTTGATTTCTCTGGTAAACAAGCTTACAAGTTTAAAGCAACTTGGAACAAAAAAGAAAATGCTTTAATTGTCGATTTAAAGAATAGAGAGGTGTAAGTATATGTTTCTAGAACTATCCACTGAAACTTCAATCATGTTACTATGGTTTGGCGTGATTATCATTGCGTCTGTTATTGAAGTTTCCACAATGGATTTATCTAGCATTTGGTTTGCTGCAGGAGCATTAGTAAGTTTTATTATTTCTTTGATTTGGCCAACGGCATATGTTGCTCAAATCGTTGCCTTCATCATCGTGTCATCACTTTTGTTATTAGAAGTAAGACCTGCATTAAAAGGATATTTAACGAAAAATGATGTTAAGACAAACGCTGACAGAGTCATCGGTAAATTAGCTGTATGCACTAAAGCATTCAAAGCTGGAGACCGCGGAGAAGTAAAAATAGATGGTAAAATTTGGACAGCGATTTCAAATGAAGATGTTGTACTAAATGAAAAAGTTGAAGTTTTATCAATTGATGGCGTAAAATTGGTGGTACGTAAACCATAATGAATGCAGGATTTATCAAAAGAGGTGTTGCATCATTAATCGACATCACGATGATACTTATTATAGTATCTCTTACATTTTACCTATTCGGAAGACAAGTATTAAGAAATCAAATACCCTATTTTGACGAGATTAACCAAGCGTACGCTGAAGTGATTGCTGCATATAATGCTGATATTACTGCAGCGACGGATGCCTATGACGCTCAAATGGAACTGGCAAATGGAGACTCTGACTTAGAAAGCGCAGCTAGCGTGCTATATAATCAAAGAGTTGAAATTATCAATAACCAAAACTTAATGGATATTGAACCCTACAATCGAACATTAACTCGTTACTATTTAAATAACATCTACTTCTACTCAATTGGATTCTTATTGTTATTATCGATTTATACAATCGCAACCAATGGAAAGACATTAGGTAGAAAAGTGGCAAAAGTGGAATTAGAAGGATCGGTTAATCCAATCTCCGTATTCTTCCATGATGTCATCTTAAAATATTTCTTCATTTTATTAATTTTGATTCTGAATGTTTACTTTGGTCTCATCGCACTTGCCCTGTCATTTATTACAGATTTGGTGTTAATGAGTTTCACCAAAAACAAACGAACAATCAGAGATTATCTTTTAGGTATTAAAGTAGCAAATTCCAATTACTGGAAATAAATATAAAAAATAAATAATATAGGAGGTACCACAATGTTTCAACCAATTTTCTTAGTATCAACCGGATGGATTCTCTTTATCGCACTACTTGTTATCGCATTAATTTATTTAGGATCTAGAATTAAAATCGTTCCTCAAGCTACACAATACGTTATTGAAAGATTTGGTAAATATCATAGAACTTTAAACTCAGGGTTTAATTATTTAATGCCTTTTGGTGATATCATCCATAAAACGTTTAACGCAAGAGGCCACATTACAGATAAAATCACTTTAAAAGAACAAGTCTTAGACTTTGCACCTCAAGCTGTTATTACAAAAGATAACGTTACAATGCAAATTGACACTGTTGTATTCTTACAAATCACAGATGCAAAACAATATGTATATGGTGCGGAAAATCCAGGATTATTAATCGAACAATTAACCGCGACTACACTACGTAACATTATCGGTGAATTAGAACTTGACCAAACACTTACTAGCCGTGACTTAATCAATGAAAGAATGAGATTAATTCTTGATGAAGCTACCGACCCATGGGGTATTAAAATTAACCGTGTTGAGTTAAAAAATATTATCCCTCCGAAAGAAATTCGTGAAGCAATGGAAAAACAGATGCGTGCCGAACGTGAACGTCGTGAATCCATCTTAATCGCTGAAGGTAAGAAAGCATCCGCAATCTTAGAAGCCCAAGGCGAAAAAGAATCCGCAATTCTTAGAGCCGAAGCGAAAAAAGAAGCTGCTATTCGTGAAGCTGAAGGTCAAGCCCAAGCCATCCTTAAAGTCCAAGAAGCTACCGCAAGAGGTATCGAAGTTGTTAAGAATGCAAAAGCAGATCAAGCCGTCTTAACACTTGAAGCTTACAAAGCAATGGTTAATGTAGCAAATGGCCAAGCAACTAAAATCATCATCCCATCAGATTTACAAGGTGTTGTTGGTTTAGCAAATGGCGTGCTTGAATCTTTAAAAGATCCAGCTAAAAAATAAGTTTAAAAGATAAAGCGAGGAAAAATTTCCTCGCTTCTTTTTTTGTATTAATAGAGTATTCTTTTTCTAAATAGGTTGATGATTATAAACACAATCATGATAGGGTACGCTACAATACCGTTATATAAATCTGTCAAAAATTTGGCATTGGAGACCTTTCTAAAATGAATTCTATCCCAAAGATTTCCCAAACTAATTCCATTCATATTTCCAAACATAATTACTTTAATCGATGCTAAAATTCCAAGCGCCATCTCATTGCCATAATAATCTTTAACCCTTTGATATGCTTCTTTCTCATAATGACCAGAGGTGTCAGCATAGTGTTGAGCAAAAACAAGTGCAATGTTTTGATGAGAATCTAGCTTCTTATAGTCATCATCTAAAATTGCTTTTAACTCTTCTTCGTTCGCACCAGCTTTCAATAACTCCGCCGTATGATAATATGTACAAATCCTACAGCCATTAACGTTTGTGACCGCCATCATAATATTGCTTCGAAAGACTTTGTCTACCTTCATTAGATATTTACTATATTTTGCCATCATATATGCGGCATCAAATAGTGTCTTCGTAAAGGTCTTTACTGAAAAATATTTTTGTTCTTTTTTTAACATATTAATTCTCCTCTATATCCATTCCTGCTATTCTTTGAAAGGAATATGAAATGGTATCAAATGCGTCAAGAAGTTTGTTTTTTTCAAAAGAACTTAACTTGGATAGTTTATAATCTATATGTTCCTCTATCGAGGATATAATGTCTTTAGCAACACTTACTCCTCTAGTTGTTAAAACAATTTCTCGCGATCTTTTATCTATTTCACTATCGATAATTTCTATGTACCCATTTTGAAACAACTTCTTAATTAAGTAAGCGAATGATCCGTTTTCCATCATTAGGTTCTCGGAATAAAATGTTAACGCTTCATGCGGAAATCGATAAATCATTGGTAACAACTTTGCCTCTCTTGGCTTAAGCCCATATTTTTGACATGCTTCACTATTGTTTCCAATTTCCAATAAAAGTTTCATTAACAATGTTAATTCGTCACACAAACATTTTTCTGCCATCATATCACCTATATTATTTAGATTTCTAAATATATTTTATCGTTTTTTATTAATATAATCAATATTTAATTAGATTTCAAAATAAATATATAAAAAAAGAAACTTTTCAGTTTCTTTTCTGTTTATTTGCTGATGACAACTTCTTCTAATACTTGTACGCTTGTTGGCACAAGTGCAAATGCACTATCTTTAATAACAACGTATGAGATAATATGAATCTCATCTTCTGTTACTGTAATAAATGGAATGACAGGATATTCATTCAGCATTTTATATTGCACTTCAAGGCCAGAGGATTTGTCTCCTCCATAAAACTTCGTTGCCACAGTGTTTCCTGTTAAATAAGTTACCCCAATTGAAGAAGAATAATGGTTAAAGTCATTGGAAGAACCTGAAATGTTTAATACACCAATATCATAAGCATCGCTCGTCGAGAATGGTACCATCTCAAAGTTTGAATAAACTGCTCTTGAATATTGATGATCATGTCCGGATAAAACTAAATCAACATTATATTCATCAAATATTGGAATTAAATTATTGCGAACATTAAATGTATCATAAGATAATCCATATGGCCCACGATGAAGTAACACAATATTCCAAGTTGCGGTGGAATTTGCTAAATCATCCCGTATCCAATTGTTCAAGATTTCGACATTATCAGTATCATAATAAGCACATTCTGTCGTTCCGTCGCAATAGGTTTCGGTATCAATTACCGTGAAATGGGCATTACCGTAATTAAAACTATAGGTTTTTCCATCATCAATATGAGCTCCACGTTGATCAAATCCTATTTCATCAAATGGCCCATATACTGGTCCATTATCAGGCAAGTTAATATATCCATCGTATTCTAGTTGTGTGATTCGATCTAAATCAACTCTTCCAAACTCATGATTACCAATAGTTGCGACAATCGGTGTGCTCGTAATAAAGAAAGATGAATAACGATAAAACCAAGTCCATTCTGTTTTAATATCAGAATCATTGATCATATCGCCAGGAAACATCACAAAATCATAGGCTTGTGATGAATATTCTAAAGTATATAGAACAGCATAAGCGTAAGCCATATATCCTAGTTCAGCATTTTCTTGAGGGTCTGCAATATACATAAATGTAAAATCACCATTCACATTTGAATTCATTGTAAACGTATAATCATCAGAAAGTACTGTTCCTGAGGTTGTGCCCACATGATAAGTATATGTTTTTCCTACTTCTAAAGAAGTCATATCCGCTTCATATAAATAAGCAGTTTTTCTTCCAATCGGTGTTGTTTTGTTGGTGGCGATGACTAAGGTATAATCATCTGTGCCAACTTCTTTATATTCAACGAAGGCTTCGGTCTCTTCGGATAATTCAAAATTTAATCCCATCGAACTTGTTGGATCTGCCGTCATAAATAATCCAATATTATATGGATTCTCTAGACTTGAAACCAAATCTTCGATTGTTTGGGTTGTGGTTGTTTCTGTCGTTGTACCAGTGCACCCAACAAAAACAGTTGCCAGGATGATAAGTAAAGTTGCTAATAATGTTTTTTTCATTTTGCCCCCATAATCATTTAAGAAGTGTATTTCAAATATAACTTATTCTATCTATTTTTTCAAGAAAAATTATCTAGCAAAAAAATCCAATCTAAGAAAATAAATTGGATTTTTTATTAGTATTGATTAAAATTCACAGTTTTTTGGCGTTCTAGGGAAAGGGATGACGTCACGAATATTATCTACTCCAGTAACATACATAACCATTCTTTCAAGTCCTAGTCCAAATCCAGCATGAGGACATCCACCATATTTTCTTAAATCAAGATACCACCATAACTCTTCTTTACCAACATGCATTTCTGCCATTCTCTTTTCAAGATAATCAAGTCGTTCTTCTCTTTGAGAACCACCAATTAACTCTCCAGATCCAGGTACCAGTAAATCCATTGCGGCTACTGTTTTTCCATCATCATTAAGTCTCATGTAGAAAGCTTTGATTTCTTTTGGCCAATCAATTACGAATACAGGACCATTGAAATGAGCCGTTAAGTATTTCTCATGTTCCGTAGCGAGGTCTTCACCAAATTGTGGTTCATTCTCAAATTTTTGTCTTGAATCAATCAAAATTTGAATTGCATCATGATGTGTAACTACCGCAAATTTGGAGTTTACAACCTTAGTTAATTTATCTAGTAATCCCTTTTCTGTAAATTGGTTAAAGAATGCTACTTCTTCCTTGCACTCTGTTAACACTTTCGAAATTACATATTTGACCATATCTTCAGCAAGCGCCATATCATCTTTTAAATCTGCAAAAGCAAATTCTGGTTCTATCATCCAAAACTCGGATGCGTGTCTTTGCGTATTCGAGTTTTCTGCGCGGAAAGTTGGTCCAAAGGTATAAACATTACGGAACGCAAGTGCATAAGCTTCGGCTTGTAATTGACCGGAAACTGTTAAATTCGTAGCTTTTCCAAAGAAATCTTTTGAAGCATCAATCTCTTTAACATTCTTTGATAACATCTCTTGATAATCAAGGGTTGTGACTTTAAACATTTCTCCAGCACCTTCTGCATCAGATCCCGTGACGATTGGCGCGTGAAAATAAACGAAATTTCGTTGTTGGAAAAATTCGTGAATAGCATAAGACACTACACTTCTAACTCTAAATACCGCGTTAAATAAATTGGTTCTCATGCGAAGATGTGCGTTTTCTCTTAAAAACTCTCTTGTATGTCTTTTTGGTTGGATTGGATAGTTTTCTAAACTGTCCCCCACTAGAACAACTTCACTGGCTTTGATTTCGAAAGGTTGTTTAAGTTCAGGAGTTAATACGACAACGCCTTTTACAGTTACACTGGAACCAACACGAATCTTTTGAATCTCTTTAAAATTGTCTAGTTTTTGATCTTCATATACGACTTGAATCGTTTCAAAAAACGTTCCATCATTTAAGTCGATGAATCCAAACTCTTTTTGAGCGCGATTATTACGAACCCATCCACTGATTTCAATTGTTTTTGAACCGTACTCATTTACTTTTTGATATAATTCTTTCACTGTTAAACTCATTTTGTTTAACCTCCTTAAAAATAAAAAAACGTCCTTCAAATAAAGGACGATTATCACCGTGGTACCACCTTCGTTCTGGATGAATCCAGCACTCGAAATTCTTTAACGCAGAATGTACGTTCAGGTCTACTTAGTTCTTCTGACTCTCCCGGTGTTCTTTCAAGTATCTTCTGTATGAGGCTCTCACCAACCCTCATTCGCTAGGACATTTTTGAATACTTTACTTTTCCGTTCTATGATTTAAACCTATTATATCACAAAGACAAAAATTGTAAACAACTTGTTATTATTCTTACCGTATTACCAAGATAGGTGTTCTACATCGCTTCTTGTCGCAATTTTTTCTACTTCAAAAGAAACAAATAAATCTCGGTTTCTTGTTAAAATTCCTAAAGAATCAATTTTGATTTGATGATAGGTAGGGTTATTAACAAAAAAGATAAGTTCTCCCTTTTGTGTCATAAAAGTGAGCTGATAGATTGTTCGGTCAGCACTAGGCTCTGTGTCTTTGTTATATATTGCATATTTCATGCGATATAATTTTTTGACTTCCATCCCATGATCATGAAAATTCAATATTTTCTTTTGGGTTAAGACAGCTTTTTCAGTAATGATTTTGGGCTTTCTTTTCAATAACATCAAATCACCTCGTTCATTATAATGTCATTATATACTAATTAAAGAAGAAGTTAAATACAAAAAAAGAACTTAGGTTTATCCTAAGCTCTCCAAAACGAAGAATTCATTTTAATTATCAAGAAAATCGAACTTTTTCTCGACATATCTGAAAGATTTCACAATCACATAACTAAACAAAAGATAGAAAATAGCGGCTAAAACAAAGGGTGATATTGTGAAATCTCTAGAAACAACTTCTTTAACATTTCTTAAAATATCTGATATAGCAATAACAGTAACTAAAGCAGTATCCTTAATCAGTGTAATAACTTCGTTGGTAATCGTTGGAACTTCTTTTCGAATGGCTTGCGGTAAGATAATGTAGCGATAAATTTGAAGTTTTTTCGCTCCCATCACTGCGGATGCCTCGTATTGATCCTTAGGAATCGATTCTATCCCAGCACGAACAATCTCTGTAAAGTAGGCAGCATAATTAATGATAAACCCAATATATGCGACCATCATTCTATCAGTATAGATTCCAAGTGCTGGTAATCCATACATAAACAAGAATAACTGAAGCATTAATGGTGTCCCTCGAAACAACCAGGTATAAAACCTGACTATACCAACAACGATCTTGCTTTTTGATTTTTCAAGAATTGCGATGATGACCCCAAGCGGGAAAGAAAACAATAAGGTAACAAAGAAGATCTTCGTAGAGACGAGTGCTCCATCCGATAGATACTTGATTGTTTGAATAATATAATCCATAAATCTAATCTAAAAAGATGTCTTCTCCAAACCAAAGAATGGAAATTTCTGCAGCAGTGCCATCATCAATCATTGCTTGCAATGTTTGATTAAATAAGTCTCTTAAATCTGTGTCTTCTAAACGGAACCCAATTCCGTATTCTTCTTCACCAAAATCTTCAGTCGCAACTTTATAAGTATCCGTTGTTTGTGTTAACATATAACGACCCATGATTTCGTCGATGACTACGGCATCAATTACACCATTTTTAAGATCAAGTAAAGCTTGAGTGTAAGTATCATATTGAACAAGTTCATCTAACGAAGTTACAATTGCGTTGGCATTAACGGCTTCTTCTGATGCACTTGATATTTGAACTCCTACTTTTAATCCAGTTAAATCATCAATGGTATCGATTGTTGAATCACTCTTAACGATAATGATTTGACGATTTGCTAAATATGGTTGTGAGAAACTCATCTCTAATAATCTTGAATCAGTAATGGTCAAACCATTCCAAATCATATCAATTGTTTTTGCATTTAATTCTAATACTTTGGAATCCCAGTCAATAGGTTGGAATACAACATCTACGCCTAAACGTGATGCGACTTCTTTTGCTAGATCAACATCGAACCCAACAAGATCCCCGTTTTCATCAACGAATCCCATTGGTGCGAAGGTGTTATCAAGTCCTACGATAAAATATCCTCTTTCTTGAATCACTTCCCAAGATGTTTGTTCTGTTTGGTTGTTACATCCAAATAATACAACCCCTAAAGTTAATGTAAGTAATGCTAATAATAATTTTTTCATGTATGTTCACCTCATGAACATCATTATACTTTATCGCTTTAGCATTGTAAAGCACTAAATTATTGATTTTAAAATGAAAACGGTTTATTTCAACCGTTTCAGATTATTTATTAAGTCTATTTAATATTAAACGATACCCATCGGCGCCGTAATGCAGCGATTTATTGACTCTACTTATCGTTGCGGTGGATGCGTGAGTTTCATTTGAAATAATTTGATAAGGTACTTTTTGATCAAGCATTTTAACAACTTTCATACGTTGTCCCATGTCCTGAATTTCCTTTATTGTGCATAAATCTTCAAAAAAACGATAACATTCTTCTTTATTTTCAAGTTTTAAAATAGCTTCAAATAATAATTCGATCTCTTCGCTTGCAAATTTGGATTGATACATGTTCATCACCTCATAAATTCATTATAACATGAAGAGACTAAATATCAAAGACACAAAAAAAGAAAGATGCGAGGCATCTTTCTTAAATTAATTTCATGTATTTTTTGATTTCCCACTCTGTTACAGTCGTTCTGAAATCATCCCACTCTTTTGTTTTTGCTTCAACGAATTTTTCAAAAATATGTTTTCCCATCGCTTCTTGAATTAATTCGTCTTTTTTCAAACAATCAACAGCTTCTTTTAAGTTTTCTGGAAGGTTATAAACACCTAATGCTGTTCTTTCTTCTGCTGTTTTTTCAAATAGATTTTCATTGATTGGCGCAATTAAGTCCATATCTTTTTCAATTCCATCAAGCCCAGCAGCTAAAATTACTGCCATTCCTAAGTAAGGGTTCGCTGCGGTATCAACGCTTCTAATTTCAGTTCTAGTCGTTCTTCCACGAGTTGCTGGAATACGAATCATCACGCTACGGTTATGTTCAGACCAAGAAACATAACAAGGTGCTTCATATCCTGGAACAAGTCTCTTATAAGAGTTTACTGTAGGGTTGGTTACTGCACAGAATCCACGGCTATGAGTTAAGATTCCTGTTAACCATTTACGGCAAACCAAACTTAATCCCATTGGGTCATTTGGATCATAAAAAGCATTGTTTCCATCCATATCTGCTAAAGAACAGTTGGTATGCATTCCAGAACCATTGATTTTCGCAATTGGTTTTGGCATAAATGTGGCATGTAATCCATGTCTTCT
>JBFXGX010000023.1:0-26739 GCA_050177605.1 Candidatus Izemoplasmatales bacterium
ATGGTGCGGTTGATGGGACTTGAACCCACACGTCCGAAGGACACTACCCCCTCAAAGTAGCGCGTCTGCCATTTCGCCACAACCGCAAGCAAGAATATTATAATCTATTTATCTTTGTTTCACAAGAAAAAAGTAATATATAAAACAAAAAGGTGATTCGATAATCACCTTTTTAATATTCTAAAAATTTAAACTTCGTAAATTGTTGAATCCCGTTTTTATAAACCGGTGTGTTTTCTCCTTGAATTAAAGGTAAAACATAATCTATAAACGCTTGAGTCATTCCGTTTTGCTCTTTATTAATCATTTCAAGAGGAACTTGTTTTTCAATGTTTGCACAGTCAATCAAAGGACGTAATTGATATTCGACTTCATAAATTTCTTGTTCCTTTCGATGGAGCACAACCATTAAGTCAGTTTTTCCTTCCAGCAATGATCTTACCGCGAATCTTCCTACTTCAATCGCTTCATTCACGTCGGTAAGTGATTGAATATGAGACGCTGCTCTTTGTAAGGAACCAAATTCAACACTTCTTGAAGATATACCAAGATCAGTCGCAATCGTTGATGCTAGTTTAGAACTCACACCACCAAGTTGGAAATGTCCAAAAGCATCTTTAAGTCCTGAACTTGAACTGATGAAGATTCCTTCACTATTCGTAATACCTTCAGATACCGCAACCAAACATTGTTTCTTTGCTTTATAAACAGTCTTCACATCTTCTTTAAACTTTTCAATATCAAATGGTACTTCAGGAAGATAAATTAAATCTGGACCATAGCCATTCAAATTCGCTATTGCGGAAGCGGCGGTTAGCCAACCAGCATGTCTACCCATGATTTCAACGACAGTTACTTTTCCTTTTGGATAAGCTAACATGTCATAATGGATTTCCATCATTGTATTTGCGATAAATTTTGCTGCACTACCATACCCAGGTGTATGATCAGTAAAAGGTAAATCATTATCAATCGTCTTTGGAACGCCAATAATCAAACAATCATAATCAATGGTGGACATATAATCTGCTATTTTTGCACAGGTATCCATGGAATCATTTCCGCCATTATATAGAAAATAACGAATATTATATTTCTTAAAGATATAAAGTAAGCGAATATAATCACTATCGTCTTCTCTAAAGTCTTTTAGTTTGTGTCTAACACTACCAAAAGCACTTCCAGGCGTATGCATTAATAAATCGATTTGTTCAGGATCTTGTTTCGACATAAAAATGAAATCTTCGTTAAGCGCACCTTGAATACCGTGTCTCATACAGATGACTTCTTCAATGTATTGATGATGTTTCTTTGCTTCAGTGATAACGCCATAGGCTGATGCGTTAATCACACTTGTAGGACCTCCAGATTGGCCATACAATAAGTTTCCTTTTAGTTTGCTCATCTAACTCACTCCTTGCACTTAAACATTATAATAACAAATTATTGTGTATTAAAAAAGGCTTTTTTGCTAGAAATTGTCTGATTTAGTAAAAAAAGAACAAAAAATAGTAAAACGCTAACATTTTTGTGTGTTTTACGTGAAGTTATATCTTTTTACCAATAAAGTCTTGATGCTTACCGTATATCTTGTGTAAAAACCAACAAGGAGGATTTTGAAAATGAAAAAAGGTTTAATCAAAGGTCTTATCGTCACAGGAATCGCTATTGTAGGAGTTGCGACACTCTCACTAACAAGTGTTAATGCTGAAAGTGTTTATACGACATTAAGCGATGAAACAGAAGTCATTACAACAGAAACAACTTATACATTAGAAGAAATGTTAACTTATGCAATTCAAGATGAATACTTAGCGCAAGCTGAATACAATGCAATCATTGATACATATGGTGCTGTTAAGCCATTCACGAATATTGTATTGGCTGAACAAACACACATTAACTTACTTCTTCCATTATTTGAAACTTATGGAATTGAAGTTCCAGTGAATGATGCATATTTAAATGTTGTCATTCCTGATTCACTTACAAGTGCTTTAGCAACAGGTGTTGATGCCGAAACAGCAAACATCGCAATGTATGAAACATTCTTAGCTCAAGCAGATTTACCAGAAGATGTTGCAACAGTATTTACTTATTTAGTAAGTGCAAGCCAATCTCATCTAGATTCATTCTTAAAAGATCGTTATTCTTGCGTTGCAACAGACGTTATGAATCAAATCAAAAACCAATTTAAAAAAGCATTTGGTGGTGAAAATGGTTCAGGTACTGGAGAAGGATCAGGAAACCAATATAAAGGTTCAAATGGTCAAGGTGGGCAAGGTTCAAAAGGAACTGGCTCAGGTTATGCTTATAAGGGAACAAACGGCAACGATGGCGTTTGTACAGATCCTGTCCTATAATATTCTTCATTCTCTTTCTTAATAAGAAATAGTGGCCCCCAATCCACTATTTTTTATTTTTTATTAATAGCAATAATCGATCATTGTTTTCCAATAATAATGGAAATAAATTCAATCAATATGATATAATTATCAATGAAAAAAATGAAAATGAGAGAATGCATAATGATGTTTACAAAACAAGATGTAGTACAGTTTTTTGATGAAGCTGCACCAACGTGGGACCAAAATGAAATCAACCAATCAGAAGTCATTAATATAATACTAGATCATGCCTTTGTCGCTGACAAAAATGTTCTTGATGTCGCTTGTGGTACGGGGGTGTTATTTTCATATTATGCGTCAAGAAACTGCAGCGTTACCGCACTAGATATTTCCTCAGAAATGGTAAAAATAGCCAAAGAAAAAGTCAAAAGTTCTTCTATCCAAGTAATTCATAATTCTTTCGAAGATTACGAAAGTCAAGAGCTTTTTGATATCGTCATGATTTTTAATGCCTTCCCTCACTTTACTGATTATCAACAAACAATTAAGAAGGCTTTGTCACTAACAAAAAAGAATGGGATGGTCTCAATTGCCCATTCCTATAGCAAAAAGCAGATTGACGATATCCATCATCGAAAAGCGAACAAAATCAGTCAACTTCTGCCAAACACAAGCGACTTAATCGCAATGTTCCCAAAATCAGCAACGCTTGTTTATGAGATTAGCAACGATATAATGTATCAAGTCGTCTTTCGGAACTAGGGCATTTTATGGAATTGTTTCCACAAAATGTACTCGTTCTTCTCTTTTTATGATAAAATGAATTGAATGAAGGTGAGATTATGCCAAACATAAAGGATATAGCTAAAAGAGCAGGTGTGGGCATTGGAACCGTATCTAGAGTTATTAATAATTCAGGATATGTCAAAAAAGAAACACGTGATAAAGTTGAAAAAATTATCAAAGAAACTAATTATATGCCAAATGAGATTGCTAGAAGTATGACTACCCAACGGAATAACATTGTTGCATTTATCTTACCGAATAGTATGCATCTTTTTTTTGGTGAACTTCTCTATCATGTTGAAGAAGAACTATTTAAGTCCGGTTATAAAGTAATGCTCTGCAATTCAAGTCAAAAAATCGAAAAAGAGATTGTTTATTTAGATATGCTAAAAAATAATCGTGTTGATGCTGTTATTCTACTCACAAACAATGATGTAGAAAAATATTTAGATAAATCCTTACCCATCTTATCCTTTGACCGTAAATTTGAGGGTGTTCCATATGTAGCCAGTGATAACTATCAAGGGGGCGTCATTGCCGCTAAGGAATTGATTGCACGTGGTTGTAAACATTTTATGTTTATTGGTGATGATGCACAAGGAGAACACACCAAGGTACAAACTGAAGTTACCAACCGTCGTCTAGGGTATTTAGAATATCTTAAGAATCAAAATATACAAAATGTTGTCAGTATCGAATATCCACTAGGTGACTATTTTATTACAAGTGACGTCATTTATGAAATGATTAAAAACTATCCAGATGTAGATGGTCTTTTTACTGTATCAGACGCGGTCGCTTTTGCATCGATCCAAGCACTAGAAAGAATGGGTAAAAGAGTTCCTGAAGATGTAAAAGTAATCGGTTTTGATGGTGGCAGATCGTTCCTTAATTTAGGAAAAAGAATTACTTCTATCGCTCAATCTCCAAAGTTAATTGCTGAAGCAATCTCTGAAATGATTTCTCTTTTTTATTCGAAACAACAGATATCAAATAAAATTATTCCAGTACATCTAGAGTTGGGCGAAACTACATAAAAAGATATTTTTTATTAAAATTTCTATTTGACAACGCTTTCAAAGGGTGTTATAATCGATTTTGTAGGAGTACTATATTTTTTTATAGTGATGTGGAAACCTTTCCATATAGAAAGAGAGGACGTTATGAATTTTCAGCAATCAATTCCTATGACAGGGAATAAATCTATTGATGTTTTATTCGTTGGTGAAATTCTTGTTGATATCATATCTGATGCAGATACTTCTACTGTAAAAAAATATTATGGTGGCAGTCCAGCTAATATTGCGCTCAATATGAAACGCTTAGGTTCTCAAGTCAAATTATACAGTGCCGTTGGGAACGATTTAGATGGTGAGTTTTTAGAACAACAATTAAAATCATTGGAAATCCCCTATCATTTGGATCATGTTATTGGTTCTACTTCGACTGTAGAAATCAACAAAAGCAATACCACTCCGATTCCTACATTTCATCGTGATGCAGACTACAAAATCGAATTATCAAATGAATTAATCAACGATATTGATCACTCGAAAATACTTCACTTTTCTTATTGGCCAATTTCAATGGACTCATCTAGGCAAGTGATTTATCAATTAATAAAAGAATCAAAAAAGAATAAAACTGTAATCGGTTTCGACCCAAATTATCATAATTTAATAGACAATTTAGAAAGAAAGGGTTTACAATCATTAAAAGAGATTCTATCTTACGTCGATATTATTAAACCTAGCTTAGATGATTCAATACGAATTTTTGGTGAAGGATTTACAATTCATGAATATCTCGACAAATTTCAAGAATTAGGATGTCAGTTAATCATCATGACATTAGGAAATCAAGGATTAATTGCAAAATACAAGGATTCCGTTATTTCCTTTCCTTCTAAAGCAACAGAGGTTATTGATACAACTGGCGCTGGAGATGCTTTCTGGAGTGGCTTATATGCAGGAATAACTGATTCACTATCACTAGAAACATCCATTCAGCTTGGTTTACTATGTAGTGCTTATAATTTGCGAGTTGTCGGTGCAGATGCATTCTTACCACCACTTGAAGTTTTAAAAAAAGAACTGTAAAGGATGGAAACTCTATGTATATCGTATTTATAAACCCTCAAGGTAATTTTGACCACAATGACTCCTATTGGACAATGCATCCCGATTTTGGTGGACAATTAGTGTATGTAAAAGAAATCGCAATGGCTCTTTCTAGTCTTGGGCATCAAGTGGATATCATCACTCGTCAATTTGATGATTCACGTTTCCCAGAATTTAAAGAACAATTTGATTATTATGATAACACAAAGAATCCTCGTATCGTTCGTATCCCTTGTGGTCCTACTTCTTTTCTAAACAAAGAAGATTTATGGCCACTTCTAGAAGAATGGGTAACCAATATTGTGCACTTTTTTGAATCAAATCATCAATATCCAGATTTTATCACTGGACATTATGGAGACGGTGGCATAGCGAGTGCTCTTTTGAAATCCAAAATTCATCGCCCTTATTCACTTACGGGGCATAGCCTCGGTGCTCAGAAATTAGAGAAACTAGGCGCAACGAAATCAACTTATGAATCATTAGATCATAAATATCACTTTACAAAGCGATTACTCGCAGAAAGAAATGCAATTTTAAATGCGGATCTCCTCTTTGTTTCAACCAAACAAGAACGCGATGAACAATATACTCATGAACTATATTTAGATGTTGCGAAGGATGTTTTTGACCGTAAAGCTTTTGTCATCAGTCCTCCTGGCGCTAATACTACAACATTTACTTCAAACCCATCCAGTTTGGATCCATCCATATTTAGTCGTCTTGAAAAAGTACTTGAAAGAGACATTCTTCCTTCAAGACGTGATTTACCTTATCTTGTTCTTGCAAGTAGACTTGATCCTAAGAAGAATCATCTTGGTGTACTGAGAGCATATGCTGAGGATACATCTTTACAAGAACAAGTGAATATTGCAATTTCTCTAAGAGGTATTGAAAATGCATTTGTCGATTTCTCAAGTGCTAAAAATGATGAACTTGAAATTTTGACTGAAATGATGCAAATCATCAAAGAATCCCACCTCGAAGGTCATATATCTTTCTTAAGTATTAATTCCCAACAAGAACTAGCCTCTTTTTATCGTTTATCCGCGAAAAAGAAATCCATTTTTGTACTCACGAGTCTTTATGAGCCATTCGGACTCGCTCCAATTGAAGCGATGTCTAGTGGACTTCCAGCAGTAGTTACTAAAAATGGAGGTCCTGCCGATGTCCTTTATGAAAATGAAGTAGCCTACGGCATTTTAGTGGATCCGTTTGATACAGTAGATATTGCTAAAGGAATTCATAAAATGTTAAAGAATTATGAATATTATCAACAGGCTGGAAAAAAACGTGTTCATGATAAATATACTTGGAATGCAACAGCTCTTGCATATATCAATGCGATGAAAAATCTTGGGACTACCGCAAGGATCAATTTAGATTTATCTCTTGAACAAGAAAATAAACTTAAAAAAAGGATTCTTTCCTTTTTACCAGATAAAGGGGTGTGAATATGAAAGTAGATGCAAATAGAATTGACCAATTCTCTAAAAAATTTCTACATTTTCTCGTAAACTTCATCATTTTCATTATTGGAATACTGTTTGTTTTGATTATTCGTCCGTTCATTAGTCTTTTTCAATGGGTAAATAATACAACGAATAAAGTATCCATAGACGAACAATCAAAACAAAGACGTGATCAATCAAAAACTGAATACTCCTCGTATTTTATGAGAGAGTTAACACGTAAGTACACGGGGAACAACGAACAAGCTCAAAATAATCGAGTATTCATTTACTTTTTAGTTCCTTCCTTTACTGCATTTACAATCTTTGTCATCGTTCCATTCTTTATGGGTATCTATTATTCGATGACTGATTGGAATGGAATCAATACTGGTAGACAAAGTTTTATTGGATTCCAAAACTATATTGGAATCTTCAATGATGCTCAGTTCGTCTACTCATTCTTAAGAACCGTTCTCTACTCTGTTCTCAACATTGTCGTAATTAATCTTGTTGCCTTTGGCCTTGCTTTACTCGTAACTCAAAATCTAAAACTTAAAAACGTTTATCGTGCTGGATTTTTCATGCCAAACTTAATTGGTGGTTTAGTCCTTGGTTATATTTGGCAATTCATGTACAATAAGGCGTTTACCGCGCTAGGTGGTGTTTTCACACACAGTATTATTGCTTCTGGTGATTACTCTCATGGAATGTTGGCACTAATTATCGTCGTAACATGGCAATATGCAGGATACATTATGATGATTTATATTGCAGCTATCCAAAACGTTCCACAGGATTTAGTTGAAGCTTCTACTATTGATGGTGCAAATGCTTTTCAAAGGCTTCGTCATGTAGTGTTCCCACTTGTGATGCAAGCATTCACTGTTGCTTTATTCTTAACCCTTGTTACTTCATTTAAACAATTCGATACCATTGTCTCCTTAACGAACGGTGATCCTGTTGGGGTCATGCCTTCTTGGTTATCGGACTTATTCGGTTTGGGTGTAACGCCAGTGAAAGAACTTAACTTAATCGCAAGAAACATTTATAATTCAGCATTTGTAGACTATGAAATGGGTGTTGGCCAAGCAAAAGCGATTGTTTTCTTTATTGTTCTACTATTCTTCTCCATCTTACAAGTTAATTACACGAAAAAGAAAGAGGTGGAATTATAATGTCTAGTAAAAAAATCAACTTGATGACACTCGAGATATTTACCTTTCTACTTCTTGTCCTGTTCTTTTTACCGTTTGTTATTCTATTGATTAACGCAGGGAAAACAAGTCAAGAAATCATTAATACTCCAATCGCATTACCATCCAATATTGTTCAATATTATACGAATATAAAAACTGTCTTCACAAACCAAAACGTCAAATATTTTAGCGGATTCCTTAATAGCCTGATCATTACTTCTGTTAGTTTAGTAGCTATTGGCGTGTTTAGTGGAATGGCTGCTTGGGTTCTTGTACGTACTAAAACAAAATATTCATATCTAATCTTCCTGTTCTTTTTAAGTGGTATGGTTATTCCATTCCAAGTGGTTATGTTACCACTCGTAAGATTATTACAAATTATTACAGACACTACTGGCATTCCAATGAAAGATAGTTATCAAGGCGTTATTCTTGCGTATATCGGATTTGGTGCTCCACTTAGTATCTTCTTGTTTCACGGGTTTATAAAGTCAATTCCGATGGATATTGAAGAGGCAGCTACGATTGACGGATGCTCGAAACCACAATTGTTCTTTCGAATCATTTTACCTATATTAAAGCCAATCTTTGTTACTTTATTAGTTCTCAACGGTATGTGGATTTGGAATGACTACTTACTCCCAGTGTTAATTATCGGCGTCAATGGCAAGGTACGAACCTTACCTCTATCCGTAGCGAACCTTGCTGGATCATACGTTCGTGAGTGGGACCAAATTATTACAAGCGTTGTTTTAGCAGCTTTACCAGTAATTATCTTATTCTTATTTGCTCAAAAACATATTATTAAAGGTATGACTTCTGGGGCAATTAAATAGCAACAGATCAAGGAGTTCTCAATGAAATTAGTAGAAAGAAATAATCGTATAGACAAAAAAGAATTGTTTGTCGATGAAACGATCTTTAGTTTATCGAGTGGTATTATCGGTGTGAGAGGTAATTTCATCGAGGGCTATGGTTTCGATCAAGCCAAGCAAACTTATATGAATGGTTATTATAATACTTACGATTATAAGTATGAAGAAAACTCAATTCACTTTCCTCAAGAAGGAGAACGCATCGTCAATATTATCGATGGACAAACAATCGATATCTTCTTGAATGGTGAGCCACTCCATATGGGCACGGCAAAATTAAAATCTCTTCATCGTTCTTTCGATTTAGATTTAGGGTATTCCCTGCGTCAAGCACATTATCTTACACAGCACAATAAAGAAATTATCCTTACTGAGAAAAAAATGGTTTCATTTGTTGACAAAGAATTATTATTGATTGATGTTCAAGTGGAATCTGTCAATTTTGAAGGCAAGATTGAGTTTCGTAGTGCGTTAGAATTACCGAAACAACGTCTTGAAAACAAACTCGATCCACGGATCAATATCGCTAAAAACCCTGAAGTTCTGATTGAGAAAAAAGTACTGAAGCCAGATTATGCTGCACTGAACGCTTCCACTAGTCGTACTTCTCTTAAATTGAAGGTTGCGATGACACATTCGATCGATTTCCTTTACGAACAATCGAGTTCTGGTGTTGAAGGTGTTTACACGGAACATCTTACAGATGGTGGAATCATACACTTTACAAAATATGTTGTATATAAGGCAACTTCCCTACATAAAGAAATCGATAAATCAACGCTTCATTTACTCGATTTAGCGAAATCAAGAACTTGGTCGTATTACATCGAATCTCAAAAAGAAAGTCTATCCAAATTCTGGTCACATTCCCTCGTTGAAATCGATGAAGATCCTGATTCTACCTTAATGCTTCAATACAATCTTTATCAGTTAAATGCGTCTCATTCTGGTCTGAAAGAACTGAATATCGCGTCGAAAGGATTATCTGGCGAAGGTTATGAAGGACATTATTTTTGGGATACCGAGATTTATATGTTTCCATTCTTCTTACTTACAAATCATGAAAAAGCTTTATCTTTAATCAAGAATCGATATCTTCATTTAGGTCAAGCAAAAAATGAAGCACTGAAATTAGGTGTCTCCAACGGCGCGAAAATTCCATGGCGCACGATAAATGGAAATGAACTTTCACCTTATTATCCTGCGGGAAGTGCTCAATTCCATATCAATAGTGATGTGGCCTATACTGTAATTAAGTACTTTAGTTACACCTTAGATCTGAAATTTTTAAAAGAAGTTGGTTTTGAATTATTAGTTGAAACAGGTCGTTTCTTATTAGAAGCCGGAAACTTTACAAAAAATGCATTTCATATCAATGCGGTCACTGGGCCTGATGAATATAGTGCATTAGTGAATGACAATTACTATACAAATTCAATGGCGCAATATCATTTCAAACATATTGTGTCTTATTATCAGACCTATGCAAAGCAGCTTGAAAAAGTAATTCAGAAGCTAGGATTAACGAAACAAGAAATTGATTTATTTAAAAAAGCTGAAAAACAAATGACATTTTTATTTGATGAAAGCAAAAATGTATTTGCTCAAGATGAATCCTTCTTGCATAAGCCAGAATTATCGATTGATTCTATTCCAAAGGCAAATTTCCCTCTTCTTCTTCATTATCATCCACTGTTTATCTATCGACATCAAGTATTAAAACAAGCGGATACTTTACTGAGTATGTTCTTACTTGATTATCAAGACAAAACAATCATGAAAAGTAATTTTGACTATTATTTAAAAAGAACGACTCATGATTCAAGTTTGTCTAAATGTATTTATTCGATTAACGCTGCGAAGCTGAATGATCCTGAGATTGCATTTGATTATTTGAAAGATGTGCTTGAAACTGATTTTCTAGATACCCATCACAATACTCATCATGGTCTTCACGTAGCGAATCTTGGTGGTTCCTATTTGTCGATGATTTATGGATTATTAGGACTCACAATTCATCAAGGTTCCTTATCCATTTCACCAATATTACCAAAAGAAATGAAAGGAATCCGCGTTCAAATTGTTTATCAAGAAAAACTCATCAAATTTCATGTAACACATCAATTGATTGAGATTTTGACTGATCAACAAATTCAAATCGGTATTTACAACGATGTTCATTCCGTAACAAATGAACTACGTTGTGATTATAAAGGTTAAGAGACTAAATTAAAAAAATAGGAGGAAAAAATGAAAAAATTATTATTAGTTTTAGTCGCTTTAGTTACAGTACTTACTTTTGTTGGATGTACAAAAGACGAATCAACTTTAATCATCTTCCAAAACAAAGTAGAAATCAACGATACATTAACTGCTTATGCTGAGGCATGGGGCGAAAAGAACAATGTAAATGTTGAAGTCGTTACTTGTGGTGGAGACTCATGTGCTTATGGAACTCAAATCTTAGCTGAATTCCAAAAAGCTGATCAACCAGACATCTTTGTTATTGAAGGTATGGGTGGATACAATATTTACGCTGACAAGATTTTAGCACTTGATGGCGAAGCTTGGATCCAAGATACTGATTTAGCATTCAAAGTTGATGGTGTTGTTTATGGATTCCCAGTAGCAGTTGAAGGTTGGGGCTTAGGATATAACAAAGAAATCCTAGATGCAGCTGGCGTTGACCCTGCAGACCTTACTTCTTTAGCAGCTTACCAAACTGCTTTTGCAGCTATTCAAGCTTACTACGATGCAAATAATATGACTGATTATGCAGTTCTATCTATGGCAGCTGGTAGTGGTATGACTTGGGTTACTGGTCTTCATAACTTCAATGGTTATTTATCAGCTGGTTTAGCTTATGACGATAGCTCTGTTATCGATGATTTAAACGCTGGTATCGCAAATGACACAAGACTTGCTGATTTAGCAAACTGGGTTGAATTATTATTTGAGTACAGTGACCAAACAGTTCTTCTTGAAGGAACATATGATAGCCAAGTTCAACTATTTGATAGTGGACACGCTGCATTCATTCATCAAGGTAACTGGATTGATCCAAACTTAGACGAAGCAGATTTCGAAATGGGATATGCTCCTCATGCTACAGTTTCTGGAACAGTTGATTCAATTTTCGTAAGTGCTCCTTCTTATTATGTTATCAATAAAGATTCAGATAACATTACAGAAGCAAAGTTATTCTTAAATGATTTAGCATCAACTTCTGAAGGTGCTGACTACATGGTTAACCAAGCACATATGGTTCCAGCATTCAAATCAATTACATTAGTACCTTCTACACCATTATCAGCAGCTGTTGCTAGCTGGATGGCAAGTGGAAACATCTATGCATGGTGGCAAAATGATATGCCTTCTGGATTCGGTATGGAAACTTTAGGTCCTATCTACACACTTTATGCATCTGGACAAATCACTAAGACAGAATTTATTGCTCAAATTAAAACTGCAATCGAAGGATTAGCAGAATAGTTTTAAAAGTCTCTTAAAACATTTCATGAAAAAAGGAATACCTCTTTCGGTACTCCTTTTTTCTTTTTGATAGTTTAGATTAACTCTTCATTTACCCAATAAGCTGATCCATCTTTTTCTCTTAATAAGTAGTGGTAGTCAACTAAGTATCTTCTTAAGGTTACAAAATCGAAATAAACTTCTTTTAAGATTGAAGACACTTCTTTTTCAGTATAAGTGATGTTCGGTTGAAATACAGTCTTAATGATTTGAAGTGCAATATACTTCTTTTTTTCTTTTGCGGGAAAAACAGATAAAACAACAGGATCTAAAGAACTAAAGTAACTTTCTTTGACTTGGATCATCTCTTCTAGTGTATAGTCATAAATCATTTTTTCTCCTTACCACGGAAGCCCTTCTTTTTCAATCCAATCAAGGTAAAAACCTCTCAATTGATTAAATCGTGCATCCGTTATTTGATATAATTCATTTTCAACATTCGTTTTTAGTTGTTCAAGTTTTGTCGTTCCTGGGATGACAATAACACCTGGGATATGATATAAGAATGCCATACTGACTTTTAGGATATCTTCTGGGTAGATTAACTCTTTTATCATTGTCACTAAGGAAGCTCTTCTTGTGATTGTTTCTTGGCTCCATCTTGATCTTATTCCTTCAAACTTACTATGCTCGTTATATTTACCACTGAGCCATCCTGAATCAAGCGGGACTTTCGCTAGGATAATGATGCCCTTCTCATAGGCTTTTTCAATCAATGGGAGTGTTCCTTGAAACAAAACATTGAGCAATATTTCGATGATTGTAATTCCTTCAATCTCAAGAACTTGTTTTAATTCATCGTAGGTATCTATACTTACACCATAGTGATGGATCAGTCCTTCTTTTTTTAAACTCTCCATAACTTCAAAATGATCTGTTTGATGAGATAAAATCTCACTTCCAGGATTATGAAGTAATAATGCATCAAGATAATTGGTCTTCAGTCTAGTAAGGCTCTCCTCAATCGCTTCTTTCATTGATGAAGTACGAAAATCACTACTTCCATCGGCTTTATGTCCAAATTTTGATGAAATAAATACTTTTTCTCGGTTGCCTTTGAGTCCTTCACCAAGAATTTTTTCACTTTCACCATTTCCGTATCCTGGTGCAGTATCAAAAACGGTGATGCCTTGCTGAAGAGCTTCTTTGACGAATAGAACACCTTCATCAAAGGTCATATTAGACCAAAGCGAATTTCCTAATTGCCAAGCGCCAAATCCGAGTCGAGATAAAAGTAAATTATTTTTTGAATCAAGATAATATTTCATTTTGTCTCCTTTCAAAGTGAATATCACTTTTTTCAAAATAATTCGATTCTATTTCAACATTCATTCCGCTTTTCGTTAGTTCATTGATCACATAATGTTCAATGGTAGGTTCGACGTACGCTCTCGTAAAAGTGATTTTTGTTTTGGACTCATAGCTATGTAATGCGACGGTAGGTTTCAAACCAGAACCCATATGGAAAGTAAATCCTTTCACAAAAGGAGTCATGCTTTCTGGTAAATGAATCTGTCCAAAGTTAGAGATTGTCATCGTTGATGGTCGTTTTCCATGAATATAATATGCAATTCTAAAAATGAAGTTTTTAATAAATAGTGGAACCAAACGAATATAGATTTGTTTAGAAATCCGTACATTGCTTGAGAGACGATCTCTCAGTTTGTCTTTCACACGTTCTTCTGAAAAAGGCTTTTTGACATGCTCCGTGAGTTCCTCCATGGAAGGATAGGTTCCCCTAAATTGATAAGTTACATAAAAATAAAGCGAAAAATTTCGAAGTGTTATACTATCAAATATATTTCTTAGGTTGACTGGTACACAGATTGAGATTTCATTTTTTAATAAGAGTTCTCTAGGTGTCGTATGAAGAAATGCATCGATGAATAAAGCAACCAAATATTCTGAAAGCGAAACATGATAGCTTTTCGCTACTTGTAATAAGGAAGCTGAATCTATGTAAGCATTGATGAGTGCTGATCCGTTTCTTCCAAGTCTCGTTCCTGGATAGATTATTGCACGGGGAGTCGTGCTCTTCTTTTTTGGTTTAGGAAGTGCATGTTCTAAATAGGAGTCTTCCACTTCTGCGTTCGTTGGATGCTCAGTTTTTACAAGAATTGTCGAATCATTGATTATTTTTTTGCCAAGTAAGACTAAATATTCAAAAACAATCGCCTTTAAAAATTGAATTCCCCCATACCCATCGCATAATGCATGAAACATCTCTAGGCTGATGCGGTTTTGAAATGTAAGTACTCTGAAATAATACCCATTATTTTGATGAAGATTGATTTTTTTACAAACCGAAGCATCTTCACTACTAATCACAACGTCATGTTGGTTTTTTTCAAAATAAAACCAAAACAATCCTTTCTTGATTCTTACAAAAAAGGATGGAAAGCGATGTCTTAAGTTTTCTATCGCTATACGCAAAACTTGAACATCAATGGCTTCAGTTAACGTTGCGCTAACACGAAACACATGGGTAAAACGTTCACTCGCAAGCACAGGATAAATGATTGCGGCATTATCCAAATGGAGCCAATCTGTATGAGTCATAGAACCATCCTCCTTCTTTAGTATACTCGATTTTTACTAAATAAAAAAGAAGAAGGTTTAATTTCCTTCTTCACTTTGTTTTATCGCTTTATCTTGATTCATTAAATAAACACTTGTAATGATGAGTAAGGACCCAAGTAATTGAAACCACCCAAATGATTCTTGTAAAAAGATGACCCCTGCTAAAATGGATACAACCGTGGTTAAATTCGCAAAAATCGCCGCTTTTGAGACCTTCACATAACTCATGGCATCATTAATCATCAGAAAGGCAAGAACAGAAGAAATTCCAGCTAAATAAATCATATCGATAAAAAATCTAGGTGAAGAAAACACTGTCAAAAGCGCACGCTGAAGGTCAGTACTGTTTTGGATAAGACCTAATGGGATAAACACAATCATCCCCATAAAAAACATTAAATAGGTTCGCTCATATGTATCATACAGTGGTGCAATTTTTCTCGAGAAAACATTAAAGAAAGCTGCACTTATCACAGATATTAAAATAAAAAAGAATCCAAGAAATGAAAAAGAAGCGACTTGTTCACCAAGGGTTGTCACTGTGACACCTACGATACTTAAAGTTCCAAGAAGAATATGTCTCAGTTTCACTGTTTCTTTTAAAAACAGAAATCCAAAATAAAAACTTACCAGTGGTATTAATGAAATAATAATGCCGACATAGGAAGTTTGTAAAAGTCTTACTCCATAACTTTCACCAATGAAATAAGTCACGGGTTGGACCAGACCAAGTAATAATAAAATTCCGACCTTTTTACCCTTTAATTTCAACTTTTTCTTTTTCCATATAAATAGGACTTGCATGATTAAAAAAGCAATCGTAAAACGGAATCCTAACATCAAAAAGGGACTAGCAATACTTAGCGCATTTTTAGAAAACATAAAGCTAAACCCAAAGATTGCATATCCTAAAAATAAAAAGAGGTAAGAACGTTTTTCTAGATAGTTATTCGTGTTCATAAATTCACCTTGTGACATGATTTTAGAGACAAGTATATCATACAAAATATCGATTTGCAATATAAAAAGGGATGAAATCATCCCTTGCATTTATATATATTAGTTACCGATTTAGATACACGCATTCTGTCCTGAAAGAATCACTTAGTTTAGCTCATAACATTTACTTTTTAAAGTAACTACTAATCTCCATTAAAGGAAATGAAACGATCCAGGATATATTGATACGCTTCTTGACTAAAAGGAAGGATATCGTATTCTTCAAACGAAGATATATATACACTTTTTGATTCATCTTCATTTACTTGTACTTTTACAACAAATTTTACTTCAGGATATATTCTACTTATCTCCTGGTATAGTTCTGAAGATTGGTTAAATACAGTAAGCAATTCTTCCTCGGTGTCGATAATTATAGAATAATCTATAAATGTATAGTCGTAAAAACTTAAATAATCGTCTTCTTCAATACGAATAACATAATTGGCATACTCACTTTGCAGACTCTCTAGTATATGGATTAATAAGATAGAATCATAATTATTACGCAATGTATATCGATATTTGGCAAATTCACCAGTACTATCCCAATAACTTTCTTGTTGGCTAGAAATGACAAAATTAACATTATTATAGGATGCTTCCCAAACCCGATATTTTCGTCCATATTCTGTTTCATTATCGACATATATTTCCGATACTACAACATCACTAGCACCTAGGTACTCTTCAATATATGCAACTACTTCAGTATAAGTATGCGGCGTTTTTGAAGCCTCATCTGGAATATCGTATTGACATCCACTTACGCTAGTAACAAAGATTATTAATAGAAGCAATGTAAAAATTCTATGTAGTAATTTTTTCATTATTTCCTCTAACACCCTACTCCTTTTTTAGTTCATTATAGCAGATTTCAAATTATCTTTAAATATAATATGCAAAAATAATTTTTCATTTATTTTTTATGGTGAAGCAATCTATAGTGCACTCGAAAAAATAAGATTTCTCAAGGATTCTATTCTCTTTTTTTCTATTTAATTTGATTTCATATTCTATGTTATAATTTTGTAAAGTACTTTGTTGGCAATAAAAAGGATTGACAAATTGTCTAATTCTTGACAGAAAGTAGACATCTATCAATCCTATGCTTTCAATATGGGTTGCATGACCTATTTTAATACAAATGCACACGAATAAGCAAAGTTGTAAGAAACACAAGGTTAGTTTTTAGCACCTCATGAAAATTGCTAAATAATATGGAATCTAAATGTCGACTCTGTAAATGCTATACTTTGGTATACCATCATAATAAAACACATAATTACTAGGTGGTGTAATTGTTTCTATATGGATACCACCGAGTTTGTTGATAACACTTTTAGATGAGTAATTATCCTCTTCACATGAAATAATCAGGTGCGTCATACCATGAAACCTAGCTACCATGTAAGTCATCATTACAGCTAATTTAGAATAATCATTTCCACGAAATGATTCGTCAATTTCATAGCCTACATTCCCGTTAATATAGGAATGTTCGTTGTGTCCAATGCGAATACTAATCTTTCCAATTGTGGTTGATATCGAGTTCAGGTAAATCTCATAATAGTAAAATGGAATAACTTTATCATCACCTTCACAAGTTTCAATCAGTTTTAGCGTAAGTGTATCACCTTTAATGATTGTAAAATTTCGATTGAATTCCATAACAATACCTCTATAAAAACATAGCCATGTAAACTGGCAAGTAAATAATATCATCTTTTGTTGCTAAATCTTTTGTATGAATGATGTATTTCTTGCCTAACTTATCTTTAAACTTGATACTAAACTTGTCCAATGATGATGTGGTATAGTTTTTGCCAGACTTTACTTCAACTGGTGATATTTTAGTCGGTTTTGATTGATCGATGATTAAAAAATCAATTTCCATCGTATTTGAGCGATCATGATTATCAGCTCTAGAGTAAAAATATAATTTCTTATTTAAAGCTGTAAACATTTGTGCAACGATATTTTCAAATATCATACCATTGTTGACTTCAAGTCGATCTTGAATAATCGCTTTTGCTACTTCTTGATGCATGTCATCATTTTCACTGAATGCTTGGCTCAGTAGTAATCCAGTGTCTGCCATATACATTTTAAGCGTTAATCTATCACGGTTTAAGGATAATCCAAAGTTCGGATCTGATGCATTGAAGCATAGATTAGTTATCATCGCTTCATCCAACCATGTAAATGCATCTTCATAATCTCTAAATCGAGCATCTTTCGATAAAGTACTTAACATAAACTTCTTTTCGTGTTTTGATAATTGACTGGGGATTTCATCGAAAATACTGAGTACTTTATGTTCGTATCCTTTAGCATACTTTGAAATATCATTCTTGTACAACTTTAAAATATCCCTTTTAATTCGATCTACTTTTGTATAATCATTGGTATTTAAGAATTCCACAACTACTTGAGGCATACCTCCGATTAACAAATACTGTCTAAAAAGTTTCATAATCGTTGAATGAATTTCATTTAGAGGATTTAAAGTTTCAAAATGCTTTTTAATCAGAGAAATTACATCACTTCTACCAAGTGCTAGACAAAACTCCTCGAAATCAAGAGGATACATTTTAATTGCCCTTTCTTCTGAAGGTATTAAAATACTATCTACGTTGCGCTTGATAGATAATAAAGACCCTGTTTCGATATAATCATAACGGTTGTCATTCACGAGATGTTTAATCAATTGTCTTGCTAGAGGAAACAGTTGTACTTCATCAAATACAATTAGTGAGTTTCTCTCATACAATGTAATCCCAGTGATTGATGTTAAGAAAAAGAAAAAATCATCAAGATTTGATGCGTACTTTTTGAAAAGTGATTTAATCTCTTCACTAGCAATGCTAAAGTCAATAAGTATGAATGATTTGTATTCTTTTTTTGCGAAAGCTTCAACCATTGTGCTTTTTCCAACACGTCTTGCACCTTCGATAAGTAATGCAGTTTTACCATTTTCATTTTTCCATGAAAGCAATTGCTTATATATTTTTCGCTCCAACATCGTTATCATCACCTCTTATATCTCTATTATACACGTATTTTGATTTTTTATATAATATTTTTTACACGTATTTTGATTTTTTAGAATTATTTTGTACCACGTTATTGAAAATTAACTTATAGGTGTCATTATACCCACTCCGAATTTATTACTTTCAACATTACATAATTGTGTAATTGATTGAATAGGAATTTCATAAAGGTGAAGAAAAAGCATTATTTTCATATAATAAATGATTCTCGTATGCCTAAAAATACAAAACCCCAGCTGAGTTTCAATCTCAACTAGGGTTTCATTAAAGTTTGATACATGTCTACTTTCTCTTGACAAGTGCAACAAGAATTGACCTAAAAAAATTACATTTTTACTGAATCCAATCAGTCAAATATATGCCATTATTAATAATGCAATAGAACGACGGTTAACCTATCATTTTGATGAAAATTGGTAGTTTTTCATCGGGATCGATTAATTGACTGTTAATAAACCCTAATGATTCCCAAAAAGGAAGTCCTGTAACTTCATCTGGAGTCAAATAAATATGGTTAGCCCCATCTTCTCTTAGGACATTTTCGATGTGCTGAAAAAACTCCCTTCCATAACCAAGCCTTCGTTTATCTTTTGCGATATAGAACCCCATGATATATCCATATCCTTGATCGATGAGTCCCTTGATTCCACCTAAATCGATTGCAAAGTTACAAATCCCAATGCATTCGTCGTTACAATACATCAATTCAAAATGCATCGTATCACGCAGTCCCTGAATTCCAATCCTTTTCATCAAATTGTCAAATACTTAATCTATATTGAACTGTTCGTTTTTGTGCTCTTTCAATTCCGCTGTAAATGGCAACCAAAGAGCCAACGCATCTTGAATATGTTTCCCGTTTTCCTTTTGAATTTGAATAAAGGTAATTGTATTCATTCTTCCTTCTTTCATTTTATCAATTATTTCTCTTGTTTTCATAGATTAGATACATGAGTTTCACTTAGTCTTTCAGTATTCCGAGAGGGATGACATAAACACCATCTTCTCTTTGATAGCCAAGTTCAGTATTTGTAATAATCATTAAAAATGAGGGCTTTTTGGTTTTATGGATTGAAGCTAGTTTTTTAAGATTTGATGCAGCTTTTTCAACTTCATTCTCACCCAATTTTACTTCAATACCAGCCCATCTTCCATCGCTTAACTCAATGATTAAATCTACTTCTAATCCCGATGAATCATTGTAATGATATACCTCACCCTCTAGCGATTGGGCATAGACTCTTACATCTCTAGAACATATGGATTCAAAAAAGAATCCAAATGTTTCAAAGTCTTGTTTTAATTTATCGACTGACAAACCAAGAGCTGCTACAGCAATACTTGGATCGACAAACTGCTTTTTATCTGATGTTCTTATTGTACTAGCACTTCTAATAGCAGGCGACCAAGCTCTGATGTTTTCAATAATATATAATCTTTGTAGTGCATTTGTGTAAGATTCATATGTCTTATAATCAATGGAAATACCTTCGTTTTCTTGATCTTTATAAATGGTTTTGCTGGTTGCTACAGTAGATATATTTCTTGCATAACTGCGTATGAGTTTCCTTATTTTTTCTTTGTCTTTCTTCGTGCCATCTACTTCATCTACATCTCTAGATATGATACTTTCAAGTAACTCTTTTGGCACAGCAAGTTGTTCTTTTAGTGGCAAATCGAGACTGCCTGGCCACCCACCTCGACATATATATCTTGCGATATCATTAATGCTTGTTTTGGATTTTTTTACACTTATCTTTTTGCCTTCAAATAAATCAGCCAATGAGACAGAGCCAATAGAATCTTCGCTTTCATACAAACTCATTGGTCTCATATATATAGAATTTATTCTTCCAGTTCCTGTGTGAGAAATATTATTATTTTGTTTTTTTGTAGATCCTGTTAGTAAATATGCCCCTTTATATTTATTATCATCGATATCAAGTCTGATTAAATCCCAGATTTCAGGTACTTCTTGCCATTCGTCAAATAGAATCGGTTTTTCACCAGAAAGAACTTCGTCTTTGGAAATCGTTGCTAATGTTTGGTATTGCCTTTTCGTTATTGGATTTTGTAATTTAACAATTGTTTTTGAATACAGTTCAGCAGTTGTTGACTTTCCGGCCCATTTAGGTCCTTCGACGACTACTGCACCACTGTATTTCATTTTTCTTTCAATCTCTTTTTCAATAATTCTTTTCTTATAATTAACAGGTTTCATAGCAACTACCTCCACATTTAGTATACACCAATTCCAACAATTGTAAAGCCTATATTCCTATTATTATTGATATTTTATTCCGATTAATATCAGTTAATATTTCATAAAGGTACTCGCTACACGATATAGGCGCTTAATGTAACCTCAAATCGTGTAGATTTTTCCTGTAATCGTGTAAAAGTTAATTGATTCGCCAAAATTCACCACTTTTTCGATACGTTATTGCTGGCAAAATGATATTAAAAAGTCCAAAATGGCCCTAATTAGCGCAAAAAAAAAGGATTGACAAATTGTATTAATCCTATGCTTCTTATATGTTTAACCATACCAATTTTGATACAAATCAGCACCCTCTTAATTTTTTTTAGCACCTTTGTATCAAAATTTTATCACCCTTATTTTTGTAGATCCAAATGTAGAGTTTTAATCTCACTAACTCTGTTGTGTACACTATCAATTTTGATCCAATTACTTACCACTTATGAAGTTTTAATAACCTTAAGTAGATTAGTACTTCATCTCTTATTTTTTATAACATACATACCAAATGTCTGCACCATGAAAACCACATGATTCGTATAACCGTTTTGGATTTGTATCATTATGTAATCTCCCTGAAACAGTTGCAAAATCAGCCTTTATTGATAATCTATACAATAACTCTTCAACAATCATTCTTCCATATCCTTGGCGCTGATACTCAGGTATAACTTGCACCCACTCAATAATTCCTTCTTTTGTATTCTCATCATATTCTGCTATACCACTTGCAATCATACAACCATCAACAACCACTTTAACCCAAAGTGTTTGATCATAAGTCGGATGATTTCTCCAACGCTCAACATCCTCAATATTCACAGTAATTCTTTCATTCATGTATGAATGATTAATCTGTAAAACTAAATCTTTCATGTCTTGAGCAATGTTAATGGAAGAAATGGATTGATGGGATTTCATGGGCTTTTCTAAATGATGTATAAGCCTAAAGTATTTCTCTACATGATTATATAAACCGCCTACTTGATAGTCACTTTCATGAAAAATATCTATATTTTGAGGTTGTTTAAATAATAGGTATTTCCAATATGGAATGGATAATTTCGCACATGGATTAACTAAATATTCTTCCTTTGTCATCGTATTCTCTCTTTACTCATCACTAATATTGAACATATCAAGTAATTTCTTGTATTTGTCTTGTCCAGACAGACAGGTATCCATAAGATATCCTTTTTCACTTTTCCACTCTTTTAAACCTCTGTAATAAAAAAGTTTATTACTTTCATCAATCGTGAATGGAACAAATCCGTGACGTAAACATTCTTTAAAAGCTATTAATCTTCCGACTCTACCATTACCATCTTGAAATGGATGTATGCATTCAAATTGATAATGGAACTCTATGATATCTTCAAAAGAATACTCTTTTTTATTCTCATATTTACCTATCAATGATATTAATTCACTTTGAACATTAAGGGGCTTGGTAGTTTCTATACCACCTACTGTATTTGATCTTTGTTTATATTCCCCAACATTAAACCAATCGAGTTTAGCATCGCTTGTTCCTGTTTTTAAAATTCTATGTAAATCTTTAATTAATGCTTCAGATAATGGTTCTAAAGCAGATTTAATCATATAGTCAATACATCTAAAATGATTTTGGGTTTCTATAATATCATCAACATTAATTGAATTTTCTTTATCTAATCCAATGGTGTTCGTTTCAAAAATGTACCTGGTCTGATCAGGTGATAGTTGGCTTCCTTCAATATGGTTTGAATTGTAAGTTAAAAGTATTTGTGTTTCATGATAAATACTCCCTTTAATTTTGTGGGACATTTCTTCCCTTAATCTTTGATATAAGATGGATGAGTTTTCTACAGTCAGAAATGATACGATATCATTGATACAGACCGATAAGTATTTACAGATAGATTCTAATGTCTGAAGTGAAACATATTCGCCTTTTCTAAATTTAGCTTGAGTCGCTGATGAAATGTTCAAATCCTTTGACATTTCTGATATTGATATATTTTTATTACTAAGCACATCGAATAATCCTTTATAAATTATTGACATTGTAATCACCTCTCACATATATTATAGCACATATATTTAGTTTTATAAATATTTTTTTACTATTTCTTTAGTTTTATAAACATAGTATATTACATAATTGTATTTGTACTTGACAAAGGGACTAGTTTATAGAGAACTAAAAACTTCTAAATCTAGGTTGTTAAAGTCACAAAAGGCCTCATTTAGCGCAAAAAAAGCCTGATACTTAATTGTATCAGACTAATGCTTGTTATATGGGTTGAATGAACTATTTTGCTACAATTTTACACCCTAAGCAGAAATTTTTACACCCCCACCTTAAAAAATTGCACCTCTAAATTATAGCTTAGTTTAGAGGTTTTATTTTGCGAAGTTTTTTAGGTACAGTTTCTTTATGTCAAAATAAGTTATTCAACTATATGGTTGTTGTTGGGTATCGAACCCTTATTATTCAATATTCTCTAAGTATACCTTTTCATAAACAACTATCCATTGTTCACTAGATCCATATATTTTTGTTAAAGTTTTTAAAAACTATTCGCTTAATCACTAAACTCCAGAGTAAATCTATCAAGCAAATTAGTGATCCTTGCATCTATATTGGTAGTATTAGCATTTCCTCTTGTTGATACATATATATAATTTTCTCTTAGCTCTAAAGATATTCCATTAGAATATCCTCCATACCACTGAATCTTGTTAATATAGTTGCTATTAATAAATATTATCACATCATCTGCGTATTCATCTAGTTTATTTAGAATATAGTCTTCAGAGTCTTCTTTTGAAGATTCATAATCAAATTCTACTTCAATATAATCGTTAGCCGAATCAAGTGAATATCTACTAGTAATATTAATACATCCCTCAAATACTAATATACAATTTATATAATCAATGTCATAATGAGTATCCACTACTGTCTTAATTTGATCCAACAAAGGCATCAAATCATCTAGTTTATCTGCAGTGAAATCTTCATGAGTGTGATATGTTACATCTAACATGTCTCCACCCCGATCAATTGTATAAGAGAAAATCATATCATCTTGATTATTTAGCAACAATTCTCTTAAGTCATTAGCCATATCAGATTCTTCTAATCTAACATCATTGTTTAAATAACTACACTGATCCATTTCCATGCAATCATCAATCGAATTGCCAGTTGGTGTTAATGCACAACTTACTAGTACTGGTATTAAAATCATTATAACCACAAATGTAATTGTTCTTTTCATTATTATCTAACTCCTTGTCATCTCTCATTATATCATATCTTAAAATACGCAATAAGCTATCTCGAAACCGCTTACTGAACATATAAACTATAAGCTATTGATATATCAGAGGTTGCATTCTTAATATATGAAGTGCCTCCCCAACCATTCGCTACAATAAAGTATTGATCTGTTTTATCGTGATAAAGGTTCCCATATAAATCAATTTTATAATACTTCACTTCTTTATATCCATATCCAACTACCATATGAGCTGAATTTGAGTATTCTACAAATTCCTCTGTGAGCAAATGATAATAATATGGTGTGCCATAAATGGTATATAAATCCGGAACTCCATCTGTGATATCTGTGTAGTTACCGTTATAAAAAGTAAAATCAGCTGAAGTATCTACGCCTAATGAAATTATTACTGGATGTTCATCATCAATTTCATCTTTATACATATTCCATTCTGTAGTATCAAGTTCTACTCCAATACCCAGAGAAGTATTGGTTCCACCAATAATGTCTTCATGTTGGAGAGTATAATTACTATCACTAAAATAATCTTCCATTGCATCATAAAAATCTGGTGGATATGTCCCCTCGAATGGTCCTAAAGACCCATTTAGTAGATACCAGTTATTCGTATTCATTGAATCATATAAATCAGTATGTAAATCTCGTAAAATCACTATTTCACTCGCACTTAAATCAGACCAGTTTTTATACGGATATTCATAATGATATGAATAAGGTGGAATACCAACCATGACAGTTCTATAGGGCACAAACGAAGGTATTAGATCTGTTCTTAACTTATCCCAAAACATTATTACGGAAACTCCAGCAGTAGGATTACAATTATTTGTTTGTGTTGTACTACTCTTTACATCCGAAGTGCTCATCATGGGATATCCATTCTCAAATTCAACATTTGATATGACGGTTTTTAAGTAATAAGGATACTCCTCTGTACCTGGAGTTGAAGTAGATCCTCCTGATGATAAAACCAGATCTTGGTTCGAATAATATTTTAATACATAATCGTAACTATAAATTTGATTAGAACTACAATCTATCAAATTCAATCCATCATACTCGAAATACAAAGAATATGATAAATAAATATTTTTTGCATTTATGGTTTTAAATGGCGAGTCAACCCCTAGTGATACTTCAGCTACTTCGTGTATCCACTCACCTTCTACTTTAACTTTTCTTACAATTATAAACCCAAAGATATTCTCACTGATACCAAAAGAATATACATTACCATATGAGTTTAAAAATATATCATATACCTTTTCTTTTTTTACATAAGTGAAATCACTATCTCTTTTTACTGTCCCGTTACCGTCAAAGACAATAGAGTCGATTTCAGAATAAACAAACGCCTTTTCACTGACATGATACTCGTCATGATGCTTCGCCTCAACAAAAAGTATATTTCCACTAGCTAAAACACATAAAACAACTAATACTAAAAACTTTTTCATATCGTTTTCCTTTCAAATATTTTTTGTTGTATTTAATAAAATCTTGAATTAAACCTTAATAATCATGTTTAGAAACTTCTTACATGTCAGTTAAATAGATATAATCGATAAACCGTTATGCTTCTTCGATTGTCATATTTAGATCAGGTGTTTTTGCATTAAGCAATATTTACATTTCATATTACATTTACTTGATGCCTGTAGGCATATATATTGGATTGAATAATTCATTTCGACACATATATTTAATTTAGATATCATCATCCAAATGGTTTTTAGAAAAAAGTTTTCAAATCCTTGTTTGTGAGTTTGGGGTAGTCTGGTAATAATATAATTCCATTGATACGACTTATAATGTCGCTTTCATAAATAAATATTATCATATGTATTTTCATACGTCAATATCGTCTCCTGTTTTTTTTTTTTGAAAGAGCATTTGTCTGTAATCGTGTAAATCCATTTTAAATCGTGTAAACTGAAATGTAATCGTGTAGAAATTATATTGAAATCTCTAAAATCCAGTAAAAACAGTATGCTTTTTAGGTTCGATGAATATGAGCAAGTGGCGAAACGGCCCTATATAGCGCAAAAAAAGCCTGATACTTAATTGTATCAGACTAATGCTTGTTATATGGGTTGCATTACCTATTTTAATACAAATACGCACGTATAATTAAAGTTGTAAGAAATACAAGGTTAATTATATATCCTTTCTTCTTGACTTACCCAGAAGGGTTTGTTCTATAATAACTATATAAGCACTGTGGATCTGTAACTAATTTAGTAT
>JBFXGX010000024.1:0-26370 GCA_050177605.1 Candidatus Izemoplasmatales bacterium
GAATTGTTTGGCACCTTTATTATACCATGATTCACTATTTATATTTTTTTAAATTATAAAATTTGTTATTTTACCTATATTTCTCGGCCTGATGAATTATCCAACAACACTCTTCACCAAACGTCAGAAAAAAAAAGCAACCGAAATCGGCGCTATTTTACTGTTGAGTTACGAAGAACTAATTCAACGGGTATTTTTCTAACAATATTTCGCTTTACCGTTTTGCCCTGAATCACTGCGAGCAAAATTTTTGCGGCACGTATCGCTATTTCTTCTTTATTTTGACGAATTGTCGATAATGAAGGCGTATATTGTTTTGCAAAATGAATATCATCAAAACCAATGACACAGATGTCATCTGGTACAATATATCCTTTCGCTTCAATCGCACGGATTACACCGAACGCAATATCGTCTGAAAAAGCTAAAATAATTTGTGGAATCTCTTTAACGCGCTCTAGCATTCTCGTGGCTGCGTTAAATCCACTGGTATAACCGAAGGATTCTCCCTCTTGAAAATAATGTTCATAGAGCATTGTATGGTGTTCTCTCATAATATGATCAAAAGCACTTAAACGTTCAGAGAACGCTCTTGATGTCAGAGGACCTGTTATACAAGCTATTTTGTTAAAGCCTTTTGAAAACGCATAATCTAATCCAAGTTTGATTCCTTGATAATCATCAGATAGTACTGAATTTAAATTTGGCATAATAATATCGGTGGAAACGGATGGAATATCACTTTCAACTAATTCTTTAATATTTGCATTGTTGATGTTTCCCGAAACAATCAAAACACCATCTACTTCAACTTGAATTCGGATATTAAATATTATTATTTTAACGATTTTGTGCTCATTTCTATGATTAGGTCACTTTTTAATTGATAAAGTTTTTCTGAATAGTCGACAATATATTTTTGAGGGTTATTCAAACGAAGAACCTCATCCCACATCAATGCTTTTTGTTCTTCTACATATTTTCTAATTGTAGTAATGGAAGGAAGATCATTCACTAATTTTCCTTTTGATATTTTCAGTTCTAATAAAGGAATCGCTTCATACTGACTGACATTCTTTTCTTTCCAAGGATAAAGAGGATCGAATAATCGATATGGTTTTTCTGTATCAATGACTTCATCATATAAAGTAATGACATCGCCAATTGCTTTCTTCGATAATTTATCGATGAATCGATAGACTTGTTTAAAGGAAGGTAGTGTTACTTTTTCTGGATTTTCACTTAATTTAATTTTTGGAATAATCTTACCTTGATCTTCTACTGCAACAAGTTTATAGACGCCACCAAAGACGGGACTAGACGCGGAAGTGATAAGTTTTTCACCAATTCCAAAAGAGTCAATTGGTGCACCGTCATCGAGCAAAGAAGTCAGTAAGAATTCATCAAGAGAGTTTGATACAGTAATTTTACAATCCTGTAACATCGCATCATCCAGCATCTTTCTTGCTTGTTTTGAAAGATAACTTAAATCACCAGAATCTATTCGGATACCGTAATTTTTTATCCCCAGCGGAACTTGAATTTCTTTAAATACTTTGATGGCGTTGGGTATACCACTTTCGAGAACATGATAGGTATCCACTAGTAATGTCGTTTGATAAGGATATTGTTTGGCATAAGCCAAGAATGCTTCATATTCTGTATCAAACATTTGAATCCATGAATGCGCCATCGTTCCAAGTGCTGGAACTCCAAATTGATAGTCTGCTTCAACGTTACTGGTGCCATCTACACCACCAATATAGGCTGCGCGAGCCCCATAAACAGATGCATCTTTCCCATGTGCTCTTCTTGTCCCAAATTCGAGGATTTTCTTTTCCTTCGCAACAAACTTCATTCTTGAAGCCTTGGTCGCAATCAGCGATTGATGGTTCACGGTTAATAATAAGAATGACTCAACGAGCTGTGCTTCAATGAGTGGTGCTTTCACAGTTAAAATCGGTTCATAAGGAAAGCAGAGTGTTCCTTCTTTCATCGCATACAACTCTCCGGTAAAAGAAAATGTTGATAAGTATTCAAGAAACAATTCACTAAATAGTTGTTTAGATCTTAAAAACGCTATTTCTTCTTTTGTAAAAGATAATTTTGTTAAATAGTTAATTACTTGTTCGAGCCCACTTGACACTACATATCCGCCGTGATCTGGAATCGTTCGATAAAACAAATCGAAGTATACGATTTTTTCTTCGAATCCTTGTTCAAGATAACCACCAGCCATCGTTAACTCGTAAAAATCTTGAACCAATGCATAAGTCGATTGTTCCAACTAAATCACCTCTATCTGCATACCTTTCATGACTTCCAAAGACAAATTATTCAAGTTTGAATCATAACTATCGGTTAATTCATGGTTTACGATAATTCTGGCGTTTGGTAAAGCCGATTTCACCATAACTGCATTGGATATTACACAAATATTGGATACAAGACCACATAGTTCTACTTCGTCGTAGGGATGAGTACTTAAATAATTAGCTAATTCTAGGGAAGGGAACGTTGGTTTATAAAATACTTTATTTGCTTTATCTAGAAAATTGGCCACTGTACCAAACAGTTGATGTCCAAATGACCCACGAAGACAGTGCTCTACTGGAAGATTCTTTCCTTCATACGTTTCTAGGTAGTTACTTTCATGTGTATCAAATGTAAAATAAAGATCTTCATGTCGCTGTATAGCTTCTTCAATTCTGTTATGAATTCTCGTATCTAAAAGAGAAGCATTTTCAAAGCCTAGACTTCCAGACACAAAATCATTTTGAAAATCGATAACGATTAGTGCTTTTTTCATCTTTTCACCTCATCCATTATTATATCACAGGTAAAACTGCGAATAAAAAAAGAAACCTCAAAAATTTGAGGTTTAATAACTTTGCAGTTTTTCTTCTTTATTTAATACTGATAATGTTCCTTCCGCAAGAGCACGCATTTCATCCTCACCTGGATACACTGCAATCGGAGAAATCTGCGCTAAATATTCTTTGATATATTCAACGAACGTTTTGTTATAGGCAAGACCACCTGTAATGACAATCGCATCGATATTTCCACCTGCCACAAAATACAAACTACCGATTTCTTTGACAACATTATAAGCCATAGCTTTGAAGTAAAATGCTGCTTCTTCATTGCCACCTTTGATCATTTTATCAATTTCTAATCCGCTTGACGTGCCCAGGTAGGAATAGAGTCCACCTTTGCCGACTAGCATTTTTTTAACTTCTTCTTTTGTGTAATTACCAGAGAAACAAATGTCGATTAGCGGAAAACTAGGTACTTGCCCACATCTTTCAGGTGAAAACGGACCATCTCCGCCGAGCGCATTATTCACATCGACGACTTTCCCGTTGATATGAAGGCCAACCGATACACCACCACCTAAATGGCAGACAATGATATTCATCTCTTCATATTTTTTGCCGACTAACTTTGCGTGTCTTTTCGCAATTGCCTTCTGATTTAAAACGTGATAGACAGAAGTTCTTTCAACACCTTTTAGTCCAGATACTCTAGCAATATCCCAGATTTCATCTACGGAGACTGGATTGACAATATATGCGCTTCTGTTGAGCGGATGCGCAAGACTATAAGCGATGAGTGCTCCTAAGTTAGAAGCATGAGATCCATATTTACATGATCTTAAATCATCTAACATTTGATCGGTTACGAGATAGGTTCCGCCTTGTTTTAAAGCTTTTAGCATTCCACCTCTTCCGACAAATACATCAATATCCTCGACTTTATAACGATGTTCATGTAAAAAATCTAAAATGATGTTTTTTCGAAAGTCGAGTTGATCAATAATGGTCGGAAACTGATTTAGGTCCGCTGTATCATGTTTTAATACCGTTTCTTGGATTAATTTATCATTTACAAAAATAGCTACTTTGGTCGAAGTCGAGCCAGGATTAATGACGAGAAGCAAGTATTCCATCTAAGTTCACCACCGCTAATAAAATTGAGTTTAGTTTCGCATTCATCGTGTCCGCACGAGAAGTTACGATAATTGGAACTTTCGCTCCCATAACAATACCTGCAGAATCCCCTTTTGCAAGAAATACAGCCGTTTTGTAAAAGATATTTCCACCATCTAAATTAGGAAATACTAGCACATCTGCTAAACCGGCAACAGGACTTTCAATATTTTTATGTTTCACAGATTCAATGGAAACAAGATTATCGATTGCAAATGGACCGTCAATCAAGAACGATACTTGTTTATCTTTAAAATAATCTACGATTTCTTTTGCATCCACAGTTGATTTGATTTTCGGATTTACTTTTTCAACTGAAGAAACGATTCCAATCTTTGGTTCATCGTATCCTAACGACTTCAGTAAATCAGCAGCATTTTCAACCAACCCGATTTTTTCTAGAACAGTAGGTTCAATCATCATCGCGCCATCTGTTGCGAATAATACACGATTCATCCCTGGAACACTGACAAGACCAATGTGAGATAATAAGCTCTTGGCTTTTATGCCATACTCATTACTTACAACAGCTTTCAGCAAATATTTGGTATCAATTAAGCCTTTCATAATAATGTCAGCTTTTCCTTGATTCACAAGATCCATTGCTAATTTTGGTGCTTCAATCACATCTGTATTATGAATAACTGTTGCCTCAATGTTATATTGATGACATAAATCCTCAATCACTGGTTGATCACCAATTAATATCGGATTGATCACGCCAAAATTCACTGCTTTCGCTACAGCATCAATGACATACTCGTCATGAGCAAATACGACAACAAGATTATATTTTTTGGATTTCTTTACAAGGTTTTTTAGATCATCAACATGTTTAAGCATAGGTCACCCCAGAATCAAGGATATATTGTCTTCCTTTCTCGAGGGCCTCTTTATTGATGTCTAACATATGTGCTTTTCTTTCACCTAGTAGCTTTGTCAGCACTTTGATAAGCGTAGATTCTTCAAATAATCCCGTTAGTTCAAGATATGCACCCATCATGACCACATTGGCAACTTGCATACTGCCAAGGTCATTCGCGATGTCATTGATAGGGACACCGATGCAGACTGCTTGATCTGAAATGACTTGGTCTTTTATTAAAGACGAATTATATAAAACCAATCCGCCATCTTTCATTTTTGGTTTGAATTTATCTAATGATGGTGCGTTAAATGCAACTAAATGATTTGCTTTTTGAAAGACTGGAGAGTTAATTGTTTTTTTAGATACAATGACACTACAGTTCGCAGTTCCCCCTCTTGTTTCTGGTCCATATGATGGAAACCATAAGCCATTAAGGTCTTCGATTGTTGCGCTATAAGCAAGAAGTTGTCCAAAGAGCATCACTCCTTGACCACCAAATCCTGCTACTTTAATATTGACTGTATCATACATTTTCTTCACCCGCATCCTTGAATACACCAAGAGGATAAACTGGTGTCATATTTGTTTCAACCCATTTTAGAGCATCAATCGGAGTCATACCCCAGTTGACTGGGCAAGTGGATAATACTTCGATGAGTGTGAATCCACGTTTTTCTTTTTGATATGTAAAAGCTTTTTTAATCGCTTTTTTTGCTTTTATTAATTGTTTTGGATTGGTAACACTTACGCGTTCAAGATAAGCGACACCATCAATTTGTGAAAAGATTTCACTAATTTTAATGGGTCCTCCTGCAAGTTCTTTGTTTCTGCCATCTTGAGAAGTCGTCGTACGTTGCCCTAAAAGCGTCGTTGGAGCCATTTGGCCACCAGTCATACCATAAATCGCATTATTAATAAATATAACGGTAATGTTTTCGCCTCGATTAGCTGCATGAATGGTTTCAGCGATACCAATCGATGCTAAGTCGCCATCTCCTTGATACGTAAAGACGATATTATTAGGACGAACACGTTTAATTCCCGTTGCTTCGGCACAAGCTCTACCGTGTGGGGCTTGTTGCATATCGGTATTAAAGAATTCATAACTGAATACGCTACATCCAACGCTTGCTACACCAATTGCATCTTCGACTAAACCAAGTTCACTTAAAGATTCTGCGACAAGTTTATGAATAATACCGTGTGTACAACCAGGACAGTAAGATAATTTTTTATCGGTTAGTCCAGATGATTTTTTATACTTAATTTCCATCTATTCCACCACCTTATCTTTGAAATTCTTAATCGCGTCAACAACTTCTTCTGGTTCTGGTACGATACCACCTACTCTGCCATAGAAACCAACATCAAAACGCCCTTTATTTGCGATTTGTACATCATCAAGCATTTGGCCCATACTCATTTCAACACAAAGGATACCTTTGGTTGTCGAAGGGATTAAATCAAATGCTTTTTTAGGATATGGCCATAATGTAATCGGACGAATCATTCCGACTTCAATTCCATCTTCTTTTAACATTTCAATCGCTGATCGACAGATTCTTGCCATCGTTCCATAAGCAACGATTACATATTCAGGATTTTCCATATTGATTAACTCGTAAGAAGTTTCGTTATTTTTAATTTGAAGGTACTTCTTTTGTAATTCAATATTATGATTTTCAAGTTCATTTGGATCTAAAAATAAAGAGTTGATAATATTTCTTGTTCCAGGATGATTTCTTGTTCCTGTTGTTGCCCAATCTTTTTCAGGTAAAAATCTTTTTTTTATAGGACGATCAAAATCGACAGATTCCATCATTTGACCAATTAATCCATCGACAAGCACCATCACTGGATTGCGATAATAATCGGCAATTTCAAAGGATTCTTTAATTGTATCAATCGTTTCTTGAATCGTTTCTGGTGCGAAAACAATTACTTGATAATCTCCATTTCCGCCGCCTCTTGTTGCTTGATAATAATCAGCTTGAGAAGGTTGAATTCCACCAAGTCCTGGTCCGCCACGCATTACACTAACAATGAGACAAGGTAGTTCAGCGCCAGCGATATAAGTAATTCCTTCTTGTTTTAAAGCAATTCCAGGTGAACTAGAACTAGTCATAACTCTTGCTCCTGCACCAGCAGCGCCATAAACCATGTTAATTGCTGCTACTTCAGATTCAGCTTGAACGAATACTTTCCCAGCGGCGAGTAGATGTTTTGATAAATATTCTGGAACTTCATTTTGAGGGGTTATTGGGTAACCAAAGAATGCATCTACGCCGCCTTTTAAAGCAGCTAAAGCAATAGCTTCGTTCCCTTTCATTAATACTTTAGCCATTATTTATCTACCTCCACTGTGATGACACTATCTGGACACATCATTGCACAAAATGCACAACCGATACATTTTTCAGGTTCACTTACCTTGATGATGTTATAGCCAGACTTATTGATATCAGCTTTGTCTTGATAAAGAATATGCTGTGGGCAAAATTCAACACATAGTGAACAGCCTTTGCAAACTTCTCTTGCAAATGTTACTTTTCCTTTTGGCATATTGTCCTCCTTATTAATACCATTTTTTTCTTAAATAAATCGTAAGTGGGAGTGTTTCTCCCTCGTAGTGATACATTGGATTCAGAAGTCTTTTTTCAATACAGGTATATTTTATCGGTAAGCCCGTGTTCTTCGCAACAGCTTTTACAATTTTTTCCCCTTCTAAAACGGTTTCATTCGTCGTTTCTTTCAGTAGATTTGTGTTATTAATTAATCCAGTTACTTTTCTTCCACCCATCGACTCAATTTTACGAATTAAATCTTCAATTTTTTCAACGTTATCAGTTTCGGGACGGAAAATATTGATGGCTAAAAGCAAGTCTATTTCTTCTTCGAAAGATTCAAATTGACGTAATAATTTTGCGCCAATATCATTTCCACCAAGATCATATATTGCAGATGTACTTTGCTCAAAAAAAGGAGCGAATACTTCACCAGAGATATAGGGTAAGTCAGTGTATTTTGATTTTTCTTTTCCTGAAGATAAAACTTGTATATGATGTTCTTTTAATAATTCTTCCGTTTCTCTTGAACGAAAATAAGGGTTAATTATATCTAAATCAATGACGAATGGTATCTGTTTTAAAATGGCAAGATTGATCGCAACTTCCGTTTTTCCTGAGCCGTAATATCCTGTAATGAACGTGATTCGATTCATTATCTTTTGATATAATTTGAATGTAATTTATTAATTGTTTCAATACGGTTTTTAGCGAATACTTTGGCTGCAGCGTGTGTTGAAATGTCTTCTTCTTTTGCGATTTGGAAAATATCGAGTAAGCGATCATAGATCTTTTCGATGTCACGTACTGCTTTTTCTTTTACGTAGTTGGATAACTCATGATAAACATTTATAAGTCCACCAGCATTAATGACAAAGTCAGGAGCGTATAAAATGTCTCTTTCTTTAATCATCATACCATGTTTTTCTTCGTCAGCTAATACATTATTTGCAGAACCAGCAATGACTTTTGCTTTAATTTGAGGAATGGTATCATCATTTAATTGCGCACCTAAAGCACAAGGACTGAAAACATCTACATCAAGGGAGAAGATGTCGTCTGGAGATACAAACTCAACATTTGGTAATTCTTTTTGCATTCTTTGAATATGAGAAGGATTAATTTCTGTAAAATAGATTTTTTTTGCTTTGGCTTCAACAAGATATTTCACTAAATAATAACCAGTTTGACCAGCACCTTGTATTGCAAATGAATATTTAGAAATGTCATCATCACCAAATTTTTCTTGTAATGATGCACGAATACCATGGAAAACACCTAATGCAGTGAGTGGAGATGGATTTCCACTTTTACCTTCTAGCCCAACAACGTAATCCGTTTCCATATGAACATAGTCCATATCTTTCGTTGATGTATTGACATCTTCAGCCGTAATATAACGACCATTTAAACTTTGTACGTAACGACCTAATGCACGGAAATATGCTTCGCTTTTCACTTTGGATGCGTCACCGATTAAAACTGTCTTACCGCCACCTAAGTTTAATCCAGCTGCTGCTGCTTTGTACGTCATACCACGTGCAAGTCTTAATGCATCTAATACTGCATCTTCTTCGGATGCATAGTTCCAAAGTCTTGTTCCTCCAAGTGCAGGACCAAGTGTTGTGTTGTGAATACAAGTAACTCCTTTTAAGCCCGTTGTCTTGTCATAGAAGTAAACAATTTGTTCGTAACCGTGTTTTTCCATGTAATCAAATTTATTCATTTTTTCCTCCTTAAAAATAGTACGTTTCTAGTTTATTATTAGAAAACGCTTACATCAACATTATATCATTATCCGCCTTAAAACACAAAGAAAATTATCAGATTTTTTGAAAATAAAAAAAGCCGAAAAATCTTTAAATCTCGGCTTTTTTAGTCCTTTATAATGATAAAGTAGTAGCAACCCAAAAGTGGAAAATCATTTTTTGTATGAAATCCCTTCCAAATCAATTTCAAATCGACAAATAAGATCACCGTCTAAACAATTATTGATTACTTTAATGGGTAGTTTTTGACCTAAAATAATCTCAAATGGAAACTTTGCAAAGCCAGCTGAGCAATAACACCATCTTCCAGATACAGGAGCGTTATTTCCCCGAATGGATTCTTTTGCAAAGGAACAATGACAACCATGATATCTTTTTTCTGTATCTGTTTTTGCTTTTAGATAAGCATCGGTGTCATAGGGTATTTTCGTAATATAAAGCTTCTCATTTTCTATTTTTGCGGATAATATTTCTTGATTTGAAGATACATAATCAATGACATCCTGTGTAATCCATTGTTCAAACCACACCTTTTTTTCTTGATAATGATGAGTTAACTCTTCAATTTTGCGAAGGTGTCGTTCTTTTAAATATACTTCAAGCGAAGGAGCGGCCTCATATAACAACTTTTCGGGAAGAACACTTTTTTCACTTAGGGAATGATTGTTTCCAGTGAGAATTTGTTCTACCTCTACTTCAGAGTAGTGTTGCTCAAGACGGTTCATGAATTCTTTGGTGAATCCAGGAATATCCTCTGGGTCCATTCCTAGTCTCGGAATAGATAAGTCTTTCAAGAGTGCTTCATATTCGCTTGTTGAATGAAGAGAACGAAAACGAGCAAAAATATTTTCTAAGACATCAATCATCCCTGTATATCTCGTAAGGAATATATAACTATCATGGTCCTTTTTCACGGAGGTATACCTTAATAGGGCAAGAAAGAAATCAATTGTAGTTTCCTTTTTTTGATAACTTGACTTGATAAATCTTCTCAAAAGTTCTTTTTGGGATATTTCTTCATTAGGTAGTGTTTTCTCTTCAAGCCATAACTTTTCTAAAATCTTTATCGTTTCGTTATATGTTTCATCTGATAGATGATTGAGAGTAAAGTATTCTCTCAGTTCATCAAGTAACATATTATAATGCTTCGGATACAGATTTTCCTTGCATATGAAGTACAAGATAATCTGGACCGCCGGCTTTAGAATCTGTACCACTCATATTAAAACCGCCAAATGGTTGATAACCAACGATTGCTCCAGTACATTTGCGGTTGAAATAGAGGTTTCCAACATGAAATTCTTCTCTCGCTTTTTCAAGATGATTACGGTTATTCGAAATCACTGCACCTGTTAGACCAAATTCGGTATCATTGACGACGTTTAGTCCTTCTTCAAAAGAAGCCACTTTTGTTACTGCTAAAACTGGCCCAAAGACTTCTTCTTGCATTAATCTAGCTTTTGGATCTAAGTCAGTAATGATGGTTGGCTCAATAAACCAACCAGTTTCATCATGCCCGATACCTCCACATAATAACTTGCCTTCTTGTTTCCCAATTTCAATATAATTCATGATTGATTTGTACGCTGAAGCATCATTGACTGGACCCATGTTATTTGAAAGATTGATAGGATTTCCAAGTTTGATTTCTTTTGTGAGTTTCACCATTTCTGCAATGACTTCATCATACACTAATTCATGAATAATTGCTCTAGAACAAGCACTACATTTTTGTCCGCTAAAGCCAAATGCACTTTTTACGATCGATTCGGCTGCTAGGTGAAGGTCACAATCTTCATCAACTAAAATTGCGTCTTTACCTCCCATTTCTGCAATGACACGTTTTAACCAAATTTGTCCAGGTTGTACTTTTGCAGCATTTTCATAGATATTCATTCCAACTTCTTTACTTCCAGTGAAGGAAACAAATCGCGTTTTAGGATGTTTTACAATGAAATCACCAATTACAGATCCTTTTCCAGGTAAAAAGTTCACCACACCATCTGGTAACCCAGCTTCGCGTAATACCTGAATAAAATGATAGGCTATCACTTGTGTTGTCATCGCAGGTTTTAAAATCACGGTATTTCCAGAAACAATGGCCGCAGATGTCATTCCTGTTAGTATGGCAAGCGGAAAGTTCCAAGGTGTGATGATTGCGCCAACACCAAGTGGAATATAGAAGTATTCATTTCTTTCAATATTTGGTCTGGATAAAACCACGTCATCAATTCTAGATAGTGATAAGATTTGTCTTCCGTAATATTCTAAAAAGTCGATTGCTTCCGCGGTATCCGCGTCAGCTTCTGCCCAAGGTTTTCCAGCTTCTAGTGTCATTAATGCACTAAATTCATGTTTGCGTCTTCTAATTATGTTCGCTGCTTTAAATAGCACATCAGCTCTCATTTTTGGAGAGGTCTTTTTCCAAGTTTCAAATGCTTTCAATGCACTATCCATCGCTAGACGAGCTTCATCCATTCCTGCTTGATGAATATTGCCAATGACTTCTTTAAAATCAGCTGGATTTAAAGAAGAATACACTTGGTTTGTGAAAACATCTTTTCCACCAATCCAAAGCGGATAGGTTTGCCCTAGACTTGTTTTGACTTTGGCTAAAGCTTCTTCATAAAGTTTCACATTTTTAGGGTCATTAAAATTGGTTAATGGTTCAGTTACATAAGAATAAATACTCATTTTTCATCTACCTTTCTATATTAGACAACAGAGGATTCAACTGTTGCTTGTTTCATTTCTTTGAAGCGTTCTAAATCATATAATGCTTTATCAACGGTTGTTTCTTGATTCAATATCAACTCTTTCATTAAGCGTCCCGTCATTGGAGAAAACATAAACCCATGTCCTGAGAAACCACAAGCTGTAAAGAAACCATCTACTTCTTTCACTTTCGAAATAATTGGTTGTTTATCAGGACTATTATTATAACTGCCACCCCATTGTCTGATTACTCTTAATTCACCGATAATCGGGGCAATGTCACATATCGTCTTTGACATTTCATCGAGGAATGACCATGAAGAGGATATATTGTGGTCGTGAAGCTGATGAGGTGTCGTTCTTCCCATTAAGAAACTACCGTGTGGAACTTGTTGGCAATAAAGGTTTTTGCTGAAAGACATCACCATCGGGCCTTGCATTTTCTCAATCGGTTCTGTTACTAATATCTCATGATTCTCAGAATACACAGGAATATCAACACCTACCATCAATCCAATTTCATGAGCAAATCCACCTGCCGCATTGACGACAATATTGGCTTCATAATATGATTTGTTGGTTTGAACACCAACTATTTTATTAGATTCTGTAGTGATCGAAGTGACTTCTTCAAAGAAATGGAAAATCACGCCGAGTCTCTTTGCGGCTAAATAAAAGGCTTCTGTCATTTTAAAAGGATTCAAATGTCCATCAGTATGACAAAATGTTGCACTGATGAAAGAATCAGGATTCAAGTAAGGAACGATCTCTAAAGCTTCCTTAACTGAGAGTTTTTTAGCTGGAATTCCAAGTCGATTTTGCATTTCAACATTTTTTGTAAATTGTTGGTCTTCTTCTTTTGTTGTAGCTAAGATTAGATAGCCTTCTTGCTTGAACTCAATATCACCATCATACTCGAGTTCTTCTTTCGCAGTGGAGAAAAATTCCATACTTTTCTTGGCTAAGATACAATTAGCCTCAGTTGCCCATTGTTGTCTTATTCCTGCGCCACATCTTCCAGTAGCCCCACTCGTGAGATAACTAGAATCAAGCACTAAAATATCTTTTACGCCAGTTTTTGCCAAATGGTATGCGATTGAACAACCAGAGATACCTGCACCAATAATGACAACTTTACTCTTCATGCTTGGCACCTTCCTTAATCGACTTCAGTTTGACTCCAGTCGTAAGTGGTCGTACTTTTGGTAATGCAATTTCTTCCATATCTTTCTTTAAATACTTTGCTAATTCTCGTTGAATAATCTCAGTACAGGTTTGACCTTGACAAGGTCCCATTCCTACCCGTAATTGTCTTTTTAAGTCCTCAAAATTGGTATAGCCTTGATCGAAAGCTTGATAGATTTCTTCAAGGGTAATATCTTCACACCTACAAATAATTGTTTTATTTTCCATTTTTACACCTGATTGCTCGAAAATCATATAGATATTTCCCGTCTATTTCAATTGTAACAACTTTGGTTTTATCATTTTTAACTGTGTCAATAACCGAAATAATGAGAACATCAGCAATGTAATTTCCCTCACGGTCAAGTCCTTCCCATTGTTCATTCTTGACTGGGAATGGATAAAACTCATAGGGTATTTTGAATCTTGCTTTGTCTTGGTTCATTTCGACCATCATGATTGCTTGTCCTGGACAGACACTAATACATTTCGTACATGAAGTGCATAACGCTGCATCATAAACAGGAACCTTGTTGATATCCTCGCCTACGACGATGGCCCCAACAGGACAAACACTTTCACAAGGATTACAGGGTATTTCTTCATAACACTCGATGACAACTTTGGGTTTAGTAAGGAGTGAAACATCTGGGAATTTGGAGAGAACTTGTTCTTTCAACGGAACACCCGTTTGTTTAAGCATGATCTTCCCTCCCTAGTTTTTCCATTCCTATTCTTGTTTTAGCACCAAAAGGTCCATTTCTTAAAGAATCTAGTTGTTGATGCAATTCAATCAATTTTGCTTCATCATCCTGCCCAGGTTTATTTAAATAAATTGAGGCGTATATTCCAGTTAAACTACCTTCCACCATCGCTGAGCTAGCCTCTTCAATTCCTGATACATCGCCACAGACATATACACCTTTCATCGAAGTTTGGTGGGTTTCATCGATCACAGGAACTTTTCCGCCCAGTTCCTTAATATATTTCATTTTAATTCCTACCATTGATAGTAGTTGATGCATTGGAGAAAGTCCAACGCTGATACAAAGTGTATCCGCATCAAAAGACATTTCAGTGCCAGGAATCTGTGCCCAAGTACGATCGAGTCCGATCGTTTCTACACGTTCAATTTTGGATGTTCCTTCTGCTCGTTTAATCGTTCTAGAAGTATAAATAGGTATCCCTAGTCGACGAATTTTAGAGGCATGTACTGAATATCCACCAATTTGACTGGATGCTTCGATGATACACATTACTTTCACACCTGCTTGTACAAGTTGATAACTTACAATGAGTCCTATATTCCCAGACCCAACCATAACGACTTTTTTCCCTGGCATCACACCATATTGATTCATTAAAGTTTGAACTGCACCAGCTCCATAAATACCGGGTAAATCATTGTTTTCAAAAGCAAGATACTTTTCACTTGCACCTGTCGCAATGATAAAAGCATCTGCAGTATATTTTTCATATTTGTCAAAACGAAGTGTCGTAATTACCCGATCTGGGTAAAATGCAATGACAGTCGTATCCGTCAGCACATCAATATATTGATGATTAGAACTGACTTTATCTATTAATATTTTGGCAATATCAAATCCTCGAACAGAAGCGAATTGTAATGCAGAGCCAAAGAACTTATGCGTTTGTTTGAGGAGTTGACCTCCAAGTTCATGACTTCGTTCAATTATTAATGTTTTGACCTCATGTGACGCAGCTTCTAGGGCAGCTCTTAGTCCCGCAGGTCCGCCACCGACAATGATTAAATCATATTTTTTCACTTGAGTACGCCTCTGTCACTTTGGGTAGATACATTCATACCCTCTTCAAGTAAAGTGACACATGTTCTTACATTTGGTACGCCATTGACAACCATATTACAGGAACCACAGTTCCCTATTGCACAATAAAATCCCCTACTACGATGATGTTTACTACTCTTGGAATACTCATATTTTCCATTATCATGAAGTGCAGATGCTATCGTGTCTCCTTGTTGACCAAATAATAATTCTCCGTTATAAAAAAAACGAATTTGATCTTTTTTTTGAAACGTTAGTATTGGATGATGCTCTACTCTCATATCTTCACCGCTTTCCCATGTACTATATTAACATAAAGCGCTTACATAATAAAGAATAAAAAAAAGAAAAAAAGGACAAATATAATTTGTCCTCAACTGTTACACCATAAATTCTCTTTTTTGATATCTAAGATATGAAAATATCATAAGTATAATCGAGAGACCAATAAATATAAGAAGCGTTATCCACTCGAAATCAGCTCCTTCTTTCAATATTTGAACAGGATCTGCGAATGTAAAAGGCGTTGCATATTTGAATTCTTTTAAGAGATCATTATTGGTCATTTGACTTATGATACTAATGATATATAACACTAAAGGTAGTGCGATAGCGCCCATCGATTTTTGTGTTGGTTTTAAAAAACATGCTAGTACAAAACCAAATAGAGCCATCACTAAGAATAAAGCGGTATTAAATAAATTAAATTGAATGAATAACCATTGGTCAATCGATTCTTTTAACATGGCAAAGGCTAAAATGCTTAATAAATAATTAAATAATGAGAATAAAATAACATTAACCATCACTCTTATCCATTTTGTAATAAAAAATACATTTCTTCGGTAAGGAAGTTGATAAATGCTTTCTACTGTCTTTTCTTTGTCATCACGATTGATTGCCCCAAATCCTTCCATAACTGCATATATTCCACCAAAAAGTTGTAACATCATTACACCTTCTGTAGCGTAATATTCTAGGATATTATTTGGAACGCCACCAAATGAATTTAAGAAATCCATATACTCTGCTGGAATGGATGAATACATATCTTTCACCATTGGATAAAGAACGATTACCAGCAACATCGAAAGTCCAATACTTAATGACCACCCTAACAAACTTTTAAAACTACGTCTAAATTCAAAAGCAAAGAGCACACTAGAGAACATTGTCTTGTCCTTCTTTCTGATAGTAGCCAATAAAGATTTCTTCTAAAGAAGCATCTTTAATTTGTACGCTTGTAAATGAAAAACCAGATAAATAAGTAAGCAACTTATTAATGTCACCTTGGTAATCATAAAAACCTGTTTCTTCTTTCACTTCTGCTAATGTAAGTCCTGCAATCAATTTTTTGGTGATGATTGGAGAAAGAATCACTTTCTTCGTAATCTTGTCGCTGACATCTTTCATTTCAAACACGGCTTTAATCTCGCCTTCTCGAATCAGCGCAACTCTATCACAGATTTTTTCAACTTCAGATAAGATATGAGAAGATAGAAATATGGTGACGCCTTTTTTCTTTTCTTCAAGAAGTAATTCTAGAAACGTTTGTTGCATCAAAGGGTCTAAGCCTGTGGTCGGTTCATCTAGAATGAGCAATTTTGGTTGATGCATTAAAGCAACAACGATGCCAAGTTTCTTTTTATTTCCGAAAGAAAGTTCAGATACCTTCTTTGATAAGTCTAAATCAAAACGTTCTATGAGTTCCATTTCTCTCTCTGAAGATATTTTTCTCATTGCACCGTAAAACTTCAGTACATCTTTCACTTTCATTTCAGGAAAGAAAAAAGCCTCACTTGGTAGATACCCTATTTCTTTGTTTAGTTGTGGAGAATCTTTCCCTGGGAGTTGATTAAAGATAGATACTTCTCCAAGTGTAGGATGAATGAGACCAAGTAAAATACGAATAAGAGTGGTTTTCCCTGCTCCATTTGGTCCAACAAATCCAAAGATTTCTCCTTCACGGACTGAAAATGTTGCGCTTTCAAGTCCTCTCGATTTCCCATAATACTTTTTTAAGTTTGTAATTTTGATTGCATCCAAGTTACGTCACCTCTTTCTCTCCATTATAGCACAAGGTCATCCCTATGGATGATTTATTTCTTAATCCAGTAACGATAGACATAATGTCCTTGATCAAGCACTTCATTTTCTTTGATACCACCACAAGATTCAATCGTTTTATAACTTGCTGGATTATCATCGTCTGCCGTAACTAATATATCTTCTATTCCTAACGCTCTTGCTGCTACACAAGCCAGTTTCAACATTTCTTTCGCTTTGCCTTTCCCTCTTTGTGAAGGTCGGATTCCATAGCCAATATGTCCGCCAACAAAAAGGAGATAATCATTTAGAATATGACGAATATGGACTGCTCCAATGATTTCATTATTTTCCATAAACAAATAGAAGGATGCTGGAACATTTCCTTCTTTACAAGTCTCGCTCTTTTCTTGATTCATTGTAAAAAGTAACCACTCTTGATAGGACATTTCAAATAAACGCATACTTCCTGGGACCATTTTTTCTTCGCCCCATTCATGTAAATAATCTAATATCATAGTTTCATCTTTCGTTGTTGGTTTTCTTAAGTAATAAGACATCTTCTACCACCCTTTCTAGTATAGAAACGATTTTCATCATATTTTCTTTTGTTAAATGCGCATACCCAAATACAAATTTATTTTGAAACCTTTTTTCATTTTCAAAACAATACTCAGAAAGTGGATATAAACGCAAACTTTTTTTCTTTGCTTCTAGCGTCATCAATTCTTCACTTAATTCCTTGTCAAACCTGACAATAAAATGAAGCCCAGCACTTTCCCCTTCAATTTGAATTCGGTCATGTAATATAGGACTTCTTTCAAGGATTTCTATAAAATCATCTCTTTTCGATTTATAGAGCTGTTTCATCCGATTTAAATGGCGTTCGAAATGGCCATCTTTCATAAAGAGGTATAGACCGATTTGTTCGCTCATTGTCACTGGGTTTGAAAAGAATTTATATTGCTCTTCGAGAATTTTAAGAAGTTCAAGTGGTAGAATCATAAAACTAATACGTTTTGTAGGAGATAAACTTTTCGAGAAACTATTCATATAAATGACTTTATCATATTGATCAAGTCCTTTTAGTGCTGGTATGGGATTGCCGATAAAGCGAAACTCTGAATCATAGTCATCTTCAATAATATAGTGTTTAGCATCCTCATTGGCCCACTTGAGTAATTCTATTCTTCTTGAATAAGGCATAACAATCCCTGTGGGAAATTGGTGCGAAGGACTCACATGAACAACAGAAGCACCATGGGAAATTAAATCATGAGTGCTCAGTCCATTTTCATCTAGATTTCCAAACTTCACCGAACATCCGAAGGATTCATATAATCTCTTTGTTTTAACAAAACTTGGATTTTCAATCATATAGTGCTCTTCTTTTCCAAGAATCAAGGTGATGAGTTGTAATAGATAGTCACTTCCAGACCCAACGATAATCTGTTCGGGTAAAACAGAAATACCTCGATACGAAAGGACATACTTCGCTATTTCTTTTCTTAGTGGATAATACCCTTCAAAAGGAATATCATTTAGTTCACTAGCATATTCTGGTTGGTAAACATTCTTCATTATTTTATTCCATACTTGATAAGGGAAATGAGTATCATCCACAAGGTTTGTTTTTAAGTCAAATTCGTAAGTAAAACGTATATTTTGTTTCACTACTTTTAACTCTTTTTGATTTGAATGGAAGAAAGGATCAATTTCCTCGACGAAATAACCACTTCTTGGGACACTTCGAATAAATCCTTCTGCCATCAATTGTAAATAGGCGCTTTCTACTGTAACCTCAGAACACTTAAGGTGTGAAGCGAGTTTTCGTTTTGATGGCAATTTATCAGATGCCTTTAAAGTAGAAGATAAAATCATTTCTTTTAATTTTCGATAAAGTTGTTCATATAGAGGTGTACTTGACGCCTCATCGAAGAAAATAGTTATCATATCTGACCTTATAAAATAGATTAAAACTGATTATTGTAATAATATCAGTTTATTCTATAATAAAGGTAGATAAGATATTTGTCAAGAAAGGTATTAATAATAATGAGTCGTAATCAACTAAATAAAGAATTAGCCCAAATGTTAAAGGGTGGCGTCATTATGGATGTGACGAATGCAGAGCAAGCAAAAATAGCGGAAGCCGCTGGCGCTTGTGCTGTAATGGCATTAGAAAGAATTCCTGCAGATATTCGTGCTGCTGGAGGAGTTTCAAGAATGAGTGATCCAAAATTAATCAAAGAGATTCAAGCTGCTGTTTCGATTCCTGTCATGGCAAAAGTAAGAATTGGTCATTTTGTTGAGGCAGAAATTTTAGAAGCTTTGGAAATAGATTATATTGATGAATCTGAAGTTTTATCCCCTGCAGATGATATCTATCATATCAATAAAAACAATTTTAAAGTTCCATTTGTATGTGGGGCAAAAAACCTCGGCGAAGCTCTTCGTCGTATTGAAGAGGGTGCTTCCATGATTCGTACAAAAGGCGAACCTGGTACAGGTGATGTAATACAAGCTGTACGTCATATGCGTATGATTCAGTCTGAGATTCGCCGCATTTCTTCTTTAAGAGAAGATGAACTTTATGAGGAAGCAAAAAAAATGGGTGTTCCTATTCATCAACTTGAATTTGTTCATCAAAACAAAAAATTACCTGTAGTCAATTTTGCCGCAGGTGGCGTTGCGACTCCAGCGGATGCGGCACTCATGATGAAACTTGGCGCAGAAGGCGTATTCGTTGGATCTGGAATCTTTAAATCAGGAAATCCAAAACGCCGTGCAGAAGCGATTGTAAAAGCAGTGACCAATTTTAATGACCCTAAAATCCTAGCGGAGGTTAGCGAAGATTTAGGAGAAGCTATGGTTGGAATTAACGAAGAAGAAATCGCATTATTAATGGCTGAACGAGGAGAATAAACCTTGAAGATAGGCATACTTGCATTACAGGGAGCATTTATCGAGCATAAACATATGCTTGATAGATTAAAAGTAGAATCATTTGAAATTAGGCAGTACGCTGATTTAGAAAAAGAAATGGACGGCATTATACTCCCTGGGGGAGAATCAACAGTTATGTTAAAACTCCTTCATGATTTAAGAATGTATTATCCACTTAGAAACCTAATTCTATCAGGATTGCCGGTATTTGGAACTTGTGCTGGACTCATTTTGCTAGCAAAGACAGTCAATAATGATGATCGTACTTTTTTAAATGTAATGGATATCACGGTAAAAAGAAATGCATTTGGTAGACAGTTAGGTAGTTTTCGCCAAATGGGAACTTTTAATAATTTAGAACTAGAATTAGTCTTTATACGAGCACCTTATATTGAGTCTGTTAGTGAAGAAACTGAGGTTTTAACTTCATTTGATGGGATGATTTTAGCAGCAAGAGAAAATAACATGCTTGCGACTGCATTTCACCCTGAATTATCAAATTCAACACTCGTCCATGAATACTTCATTCAAATGGTTCTACGACATAAAAATAAAAGTCACTTTCGAGTGACTTCAAACTGTTAATAAATAGAGTGTATCTATAGAAAAATCGATTATGATTCAAGTCATAATCGATTTTTTAATGTTTTTCGTATTTAACTAGATATTTTATATACATTAATACGATTAATGAAATAAAAGGGAAATAAAGTAGATCTATAAAGAAAGGATATTTACAAACCAGTTTCTTTATATCAAAATAGTTAAAAAATTAGTATGATTCTAAACCCGCATCTTCAGGCAAATAGGTTCTAAATTACATTTATGAAGAATAGATTTTTGGCCATCTATATAGCATATTATCATATTAGCTGGAATTAAGAAGTTCAACATATTGATAATTAATCTATCAACAGTTTGTATTTTAAATATCTACTAGTCTATGATAAAATTTATAATCAATAAATTAAGTCTTTGGAAATACTGATCCACTAAAAAGCCAACGCTACTATCAGTCAAAAACAAACCTATCTCAGTTCCACTAGCCTTAAACCCATACGTACTTTTTAAGATTTTTCCACCAAAAAAATCCAAAGTCCAATGATATATTGATACAAATTAAACTATCTATTTGGATAATGGTATTCTATTTTATTAGGAGCGAAGCGGTTATAACTTTGAATCACTTCTTTCGATGCATGCATTCGAATCAATGATTTGCTAATTAATTGATTTAAACTGTACTTGGATATATCAAAATTCGCGATAAACAACCATGGTTCTGTAGTAGACATAATTTTGTATTGTACATTTTCATCCCACGAAATAAATTTCTTTTTATAATTTTTGAATAAAGATACGTGAATACCAGTTTCGTCAAACTCAATAGTTGTATACCCCTTTATGGTAAGGTGAATCTGTAATCCAAGCGGTCCCACAACTCCTAAAGAATTCATCGTAATCAGTTCAAAAAGAGTAAGTTCAGCTAGTCTAGATACATTACTTAGTTCGAAAATTAACAATAAAATTGACAAAACTGTTAAGAAAATAAACATCTGAGCAAACTCTTTTGAAGAATAAAATTTATTAATATCTTTATTGGTATCTTTTTTCATAAGTCTTGTATAATCAAAACGTCTTTAATAGATGATTTGATTATCCTTTCTTTATTTGTTTTTGATTTTTAATCGAATTGAGCACTGTGGATTTGTTTCATATTTTTTATAGCTTTGACTATTATAGGAGACTCTTACCACAGTTCTTATTTTTTAATGTCAATCAGTAAGTTAGCGCTAGACGCTTCATCACAAGACTAAATAAATAAGAATACTGTGACTTACCCAGTGCTAAATCTCATAAGGAGGTGTTTCTATGTATTATGTTGGAATTGACGTTTCAAAGTACAAGCATGACTGCTTCATAGCTACTGAAGCAAAAAGTATTAAAGCATTTCAGTTTGATAATAATCGTATAGGTTTCGATTTGTTTCTTACAACACTGAAATCCTTAGATCGATCACAAGAAATAAGAATAGGTCTTGAGGCAACGGGACACTAAGGCATGAATCTCAAACAGTTTATTTGCGCATCTGGTTATACTTATCTAGAATTCAATCCTTACTTAACACATCAGTTTTCGAAGGCTATGTCGTTACGTAAGACAAAAACAGATAAGGTAGACGCAAAAACTATTTCAAGTATGCTGGGTCCCGTTGACTACAAGACCTTACATACTTCATTTTATCACATTAATGAATTAAAACAATGTGTTCGTTATCGTGATCTTAAAATGAAACTCAGATCTAAGATACTCGTTGAACTTACAAACGTCCTTGATCGGACGTTCCCTGAGTTCAAAGCATTCTTTAATCATCGATTAGTAGGTAGCGCCATGTTTATTTTGATCTTTCATTACTTAGATAACCTTATTGTGATTGTGTAGCGCAATCAGTCAATCTATATCTTCTATATCTCTAAAATTACCTTATTTCTAATCCATTAAGGTTTTTTGTCATTTTTTCTATTTTTATTGATTTATCTATTGACTAAAGATAGTTAGTCACCTTATTTTTAACAGACTAGAGAAGTCTATTATACTGAAAAATAAAGCGCTTATGTAATTGGCAATTACTTTATATGTCGTATGCATATCACTTATTAAATACAGCAGATATTTCTGTTGTATTTAATTGTTATGTAGTTTTATTCCTAGTCTGCATATTAATAATTTCTATTTAAGAAATCCCCATGTTATAACGGTTCATTCCAAGGAGAACTCTCCAAGAAATCAATTAAACCATCTTGATATGTAAAGTAATCCGTAAATGTTCGATATCCCACTTCACTATCGTATGTTCCATCAGAATTAAACAACATTATTACCCACTCGTCACTCAATCTAGCTTCAGCCACAATTAATACCCTTCCATAGTCGTCTGAAATATAGTAATCTAAATTTCTATCATCAGGAAAATGTTCATCATCAGGAAATATGTACTCATATAGGGGAGCTATTTGCTCATAAGTTAATGGAGAATCTTGTTTAGTTCTTGCTATTTCTGAACATTTGATACGATTATTATCTATTTCGGAATTCCAGTCATTATCAATCTTTATTTCTTCAATTTCACTTTCACTAAACTCATTATCTGAAGAAGAAATGAAGTTAAGATTTGAATAATAACATACTTCATTTTCGTCTGAATACTGCATAACTAATAAACTATAAGAACTAATATTATTACCCTCAAAATAAGTAAAAAGAATTTTACCATTGTCATCATATTCTAAAATATCAATCTCAGGATCAAATCTAATTTCACTTTGAATAAATCCTTTTGTCCCTGGAATAACATTCAATGCCTGAGTATACAGGTTAGAATAATCTCCTTCATATTCAAATGAGTAATTCCGACAACTCTGAATACCAAATATTACTAATAACATTGTAAAAATCATTATAAGTTTTCTCATAGACTATATTCTCCTATATTAAAAAGATTCCACTTAAATAAGCAATTGACACATAAACGCTACTCTCAGTCAAGGACAAACCTCAATAGGCTTAAAACCCTCTGAATCCATTCGTAGTTACGAATATTTTCACAATGCTATTTCTACTATATTCTGTTATAACCTTTATATTGACAAATAAAATAATATAAAAAATGTATATTACCATACAAAGGTATCATAAATTGTTGTTTATAAAAACTTGCGATCATTTTATAGATTATTCCTAATTTAGGAGAAGATTTTTCGATTTGACATACCTTACAAATTAAAATCATATTACTATTCTTTTGAAATATTACTCCATCTATACCATCACTAAATAAATCATCTACTATATTGTCTTCAACAAAGTCAAGCATAGCTATATTATACTCATTACGATTTAAATCTTTCTTCAAATCTTTATAACTTTTGGAATAAACAAAATTTACATGAATGGTCCCTTCCATAGGGAACGAGTAGTCTAACAAGTTCGAAAAACCTGTCGTTCTTGACATTGTATATAGAGTATTTTCTTGAAGATTTTTTTTAGCTACAAATTGAAAAAAATCCTTTGTGTTTCTATTTATAATTTTATAGACGATTCTTTCACTATCTCCTGGTGATAAAAGACTTCTATTATTTTTTAATGTAGAAATGTTAGCAACCAGAATAATGAAAAGTAAAATTGGTTGTGAAATAATAGTAATTACAATAAAGTAAAATGCTATCATAGCAAAACTCGGATAAAAAAATGACAAACAAATAAATGAAATAGTTAGTGCTCCTTCTATTGTAAAAATTATATTTCCTACTTTTAATCGCTTTTTATATACTTCATAGACACTCATAATTTACCTCCAAATTTTAGCTAAAAAATAATCTTTATACCTATCTCCATAACTATAGATGAGTGAATCATATATTCCAGCTACTAAATATTCGTTCCATTGAACAACACCTTTTCCAGTAAAGAAATCGTTGGTTACCTTTGTTAATATATTGGCTATTGTGTATGCAGATGCATCATATGCAACTCCTGCCCAAGAGAATCTTTCAGTGTCATTGTCCCAAAGAATTTCATTCTCAAATTCATTTAAAATAGCGTTTGCTCCAGCAGCTAAAGGCTGAGCTAACCACAATGTCAAAGCAGACAAAAGTCATACGTAAATAGTATATCATATACACCATCTGTTTTTTTATAATATTTTTTTTTAGTTTAAGACATATATTCAATTCTTTGAAAAAAGGTTGTTTAATCCTTTGATATACTTCTTTGGATATTCTATATCCCATATCATCAAAAGAATATTTTTTCGCATTTACTATAAAACCAAGTGCCAAAATCATCATGAATTTCTACCATTTCTTACATCTTTTATGACGTGTATCCACTTTTTCACTAGAACTAGTGATTCACGTGAATCACTTTGATTACTAACGCAAAAAAAGTACCCATCAAATGATGGATACTTTGTCAACAGTCTAAAATCACTCACTAGTGACTTTTTTATTTGATATTGAATCGTTATTTCTTAGGTGCTTCTTTGACTTCTGCATCAACTACAGGAGCGGATTTTTCTTCCATTGTTTTACCTAAGAAAGAAGGTAAATCCATTCCAGCCATATTGAATAATTCATTCATTGGAGGAATTGATTTCATTAAATTACTAACAAAGTTTGCAGTTTGAGTTGTACCTTCACCGTTGCTAGTGCCACCATCCCAAACAGTAATCTTATCAATCTTAAGATTTTTAATTGCTTCAACTTGAATACCAACAAGTGTTTCTAATTTATCGGCAATTAACATTTGAACTGCAGCAGTTGGATTTCCACCTGCGGCTTTAACCATTTGTAAGAAACCTTCAGCTTGTTTAGATAAGATTTCGAAAGTACCACGAGCTTCAGCTGACATTTTTGCATAAATCGCATCTGCCTCACCTTGTGCTTTTTGACGAGTTTGTTCGGCAATCGCTTCTGCTTCGATGACTAATTTTTGTTTATCAATTTGAGATTTGACGATAACGTCAGCTTCTTGGGTTGCTTTTTCTCTGGCAGCACGAGCTAATTCGGCGTTTTGTTCCGCAACATAAGATTCTTCTAATGCTTTTGCGGCCGCAATTTTTTCGGCAGCCATTGCTCTTCTTAAGGATTCAGCTTGAATTTCACGACGAGAAGCATCTGTTTGAGAGATTTTTCCTAATGCCTCATTTTCACCGGCAACGGCTTCTTGGTTAGCACTAGCGACTTGAATTCTTTGATCTCTAACAGCATTCGCTTCACCAATCGAACCGTCTCTGTTCTTTTCAGCAACTGTTTTCTTCGCATCATTGATGGCTTTTGCAGCTGCTTCTTTTCCTAGGGCTTCGATATATCCTGATTCGTCATTAATGTCGGTAACGTTAACGTTGATGAGTCTTAAACCGATTTTTTTAAGTTCAGATTCAACGTTTCCCGAAACGGCTTCTAGGAATTTGTCACGGTCTGTGTTGATTTCTTCGATATCCATTGTCGCAATAACAAGACGTAATTGTCCAAAGATAATATCTTTAGCTAATTCTTGAACTTCATTTAAATGAAGACCTAACAAACGTTCTGCAGCATTTTGCATAACGCCAGGTTCTGTCGATACACCGACTGTAAAACGAGAAGGTACATCGATACGAATGTTTTGTCTAGAAAGTGCATTCGTTAAGTCAACGCTAATTGACATTGGTGTTAAATCTAAATATTGGTAACTTTGAATAAATGGAATGATAAACTTGACTCCACCATGCATACAGTTGGCACTTTTCTTTGAACCATCTTGGTTACTACCTACTTTACCATAAACAACTAAAATTTTGTCTGAAGGACATTTACGTATACGAGATACGATGAACATAATGACTGTAAAGAAAATAATTACTAACTTAATAATTAATCCTAACCAGTCACTTGTTGCAGCAAATACAAATAAATTCATACATTTTCTCCTTTATAT
>JBFXGX010000025.1:0-1462 GCA_050177605.1 Candidatus Izemoplasmatales bacterium
GTTTATCCTGAGCCAGGATCAAACTCTCCATTCAATATGAATAAGTTTTTCTTAACTCATTTAATGTTAAACTCTTTATTGTGGTTTTTGTTTATAATTTGTATTCTGTTTAGTTTTCAAAGACCTAAATTGCATTGCACCGTGTTTTTTCACGTGCTTTTATATTCTATCATATGGATACTTCAGTGTCAACAATTTTTAACCCGATTTTTAAAACTTTTTTAAATTTGTTAAGAAGGGCTAAATATTAATCAAATTTGGTTGTTTAAATGATGAAAAACGAACACAAAATAATCACCAAATTTTACTACTTTCTTTCCTATATATATACAAAATAAAATCCCCCTCCATGAACTTCCATGAAGGGGGATCATTTATTTAAGTATTATTCTTCAAAATCAGCGTATAAATCTTCTTCTTCCTCAGGCATTTCATACTCAAAATTCGTATGTTTTAAAATACCTGTACCAGAAGGAATTAATCCACCGATGATGACGTTTTCTTTAAGACCTAGTAATGGGTCCGATTTTCCTCTAATTGCCGCATCAGTTAATACTCTTGTTGTTTCTTGGAAGGAAGCAGCACTTAAGAAGGAATCACTTCTTAATGATGCTTTTGTAATACCAAGTAACACTGGTTTCGCAACTGCTGGTCTTAAACCACTTGCAAATGCAATTTTATTGGCTTCAATGAATTCAGCCACACTGATTTGACTTCCTGGAAGTAGATCTGTATCCCCTTCAAGAATGACATTCATTCTTCTAGTCATTTGACGAACGATAATTTCAATATGTTTATCCGAAATATCAACACCTTGACTACGGTAAACTTTTTGAACTTCCTTAAGAATATATTGTTGAACCGTGGACATGTCCGCAACTCTTAACAATTCTTTTGGATCGATAGCCCCTTCTGTTAATTGCATACCAGCAAAAATCTTTTGGTCTTTTTCAACTAAAGGTTGAACGTTACTGTTCGTTTCATATTTTTTAGCTTCAATATCATTTCCTACATAGATGATGAAACGTTCTTCCACTGGTTGGATATCAGTCACAACACCATTGATTTCAGAAATAATTGCTTTGGCTTTTGATTTACGTGCTTCAAATAATTCTTGAACACGAGGTAAACCTTGGGTAATATCGTCTCCGGCAACCCCACCAGTATGGAAGGTTCTCATGGTTAACTGTGTACCAGGTTCACCAATCGATTGTGCTGCGATTGTACCAACAGATTCTCCAACTTCAGCTTTTTCTCCTGTCGCTAAGTTTTGACCGTAACATTTACGGCAAATACCAACTTCACTTGAACAAGTTAAGGCTGTACGAATTGGAACGGCAATTTCAACAACTTCGTCTGGATTAGCAGGATTGTATTTGCTATCAACGATATTTTTAGCCACTTCTTCAGAGATATATTGATTTCTATGAACCAAGATTTCTCCTGTAAATGGATGAGCAAA
>JBFXGX010000025.1:1562-26367 GCA_050177605.1 Candidatus Izemoplasmatales bacterium
GAATACTTGAATCCAATGTTTTTCATCTTATCAAGCATTTTTGATGTTTCGTTAATTTTATATTGAGCAAAGATTTGCGCAATGATTAAGGATAAGAATTTTTTCTTAAATGGTGATACTTCTGGTAAAGCAGCAATCGCTTTTTTAATATTCGTTCCAGGTTTTAAGAAATACTTTGTCGGTGTTGCTACTTCTAAGTTTTCTTTTGATGGTTCGTTAATATAAGGGAAGGTTGCTGGTAAGATTTCATTGAAAATGAGTTTACCAGGTGTTGTCACAAGGTAATAATCTTTGAATTCTTCCGCAAGAGGATGATCTAAAGATGTTGTTTTAATCGCAATTCTTGTATGAAGCGTGACTCTTTTATTTTCATAAGCTAAGATTACTTCATCAATGTTACGATAGACACTACCTTCACCACTCTCTCCAGCTTTTTCAAGTGTTAAGTAATAGTTACCAAGAACCATATCTTGAGATGGCGTAACAACTGGTTTTCCATCTTTAGGGTTCAAGATGTTGTTTGAAGCGAGCATTAATACTCTTGCTTCTGCTTGTGCTTCTTCAGATAAAGGAACGTGAACCGCCATTTGGTCACCATCGAAGTCGGCGTTGAACGCTGTCGTTACGAGTGGGTGAAGACGAATTGCTTTTCCTTCGACAAGTTTAGGTTCAAATGCTTGAATACCTAAACGGTGAAGTGTAGGAGCACGGTTTAATAAGACTGGATGTTCTCTGATGACATCTTCTAATACGCCCCAGATACGTCCGTCTAATTTTTCAATATATTGTTTTGCCATACGGATATTTGCCGCAATACCTCTTGAAATCATTTCGCGGATAACGAAAGGTTTGAAAAGGATGATAGCCATTTCTTTAGGCAATCCACATTGATACATTTCTAAGTCTGGTCCAACAACGATAACGCTACGTCCAGAATAGTCAACACGTTTTCCAAGTAAGTTTTGACGGAAACGACCTTGTTTACCTCTTAACATATCAGAAAGAGATTTTAACGCTCTGTTTCTTTCAACAACTACTTTTCTTCCGCGTTTTGAATTGTCGATTAATGCATCAACAGCTTCTTGTAACATACGTTTTTCGTTCTTCGTGATAAGGTGAGGAGCACCTTGTTCAAATTGACGTTTTAAACGGTTGTTACGGTTTAAGATACGACGGTATAAGTCATTTAAGTCGGTAGTCGCGAAACGACCTCCATCTAATTGAACCATTGGTCTTAAATCAGGTGGAATAACTGGTAATACTTCTAAAACCATCCATTCCGGTAAGTTATCGCTATTTTTGAACGCTTCGACAACATTTAAACGTTTAATAATTTTTTCGCGTCTTTGTTTTGAAGCTGTTTTTAACTCGATACGTAGAGCAAGTGTTTCTTTCTCAAGATCAATTTTCTTAAGTAAATATTTCACTGCTTCAGCACCTGTTAATGCTTTAAAGCGAGAACCGTATTCAAAATAATAATGTGTGTAATCTGCTTCAGATAAGATTTGTTTAAAGGTTAAATCTGTATCTCCAGCATCTACCACGATGTAAGATGCTAAGTAGACAACTTCTTCTAAGTCTTTCGATTTTATATCTAATAAAATAGCAAGACGAGAAGGTGAGTTTCTTAAATACCATGCATGAACGACTGGAGCAGCAAGTTCAATGTGCCCCATTCTTTCACGACGTACTTTACTTTCCGTATATTCAACACCACAAACTGGACATTTTTTTCCTGGATGTGCACTTCTTTTAGATTTATTCGAGCAAGCACATTGATAATCTTTGGTTGGTCCAAAAATTACTTCGCAGAATAATCCGTCTTTTTCTGGTTTCAATGTACGGTAATTGATTGTTTCATGCTTTTTTACTTCACCGTAAGACCAACTTCTGATTTCTTCAGGAGAGGCAAGTCTTATCTTTAAATGAGAATATTTTTGGCTCATTAACATTCACTACCTTTCTTAGGATTTGAAACCATATTTTGTGATGTAGTCTTCAACGTCATCATCCACTAAGGATTTGTTGACTTCGTTGGTTCCTGAATCACGATTAATTAATTCAACATAGATACCAAGGGAACGAAGTTCTCTTGTTAATACTCTAAAGGATTCTGGTAACGATGGATCAGGAATTGGTTGTCCATCGACAATCGCTCTAAAGACTTTGTTTCTACCGATAATATCATCAGATTTTACTGTTAACATTTCTTGTAATGTGTATGCAGCGCCATAGGCTTCTAATGCCCAAACTTCCATTTCTCCGAAACGTTGTCCACCATTTTGAGCTTTACCACCCATTGGTTGTTGCGTTACTAAAGTATATGGACCTACGCTACGTGCATGTAGCTTATCATCAACCATGTGGTCAAGTTTAATCATATACATAACACCCACAGAAACGCGGTTGTCAAATTTATCTCCAGTACGTCCATCATATAGAACGTATTTACCATCTGGATCCATTCCAGCTTCAGCCATAATATCATTTAAGTCTTCTTGTGTAACACCATCAAATACTGGTGTAGCAACATGGATACCTAAACGTTTAGCAGCCATTCCAAGATGGATTTCTAAAACTTGTCCGATATTCATACGAGAAGGAACACCGAGCGGATTTAACATGATATCTACTGGTGTACCATCACTTAAGTATGGCATATCTTCACTTGGTAATATTTTCGAGATAACACCTTTGTTTCCATGACGTCCAGCCATTTTATCCCCTTCAGAGATTTTACGTTTTTGAACGATGTAAACACGTACAACGGTATTTACTCCAGGAGATAATTCATCTTCTTCTCTTGTAAATACTTTTACGGAGTGAACGATACCGCCACCACCATGAGGTACTCTTAAGGATGTATCGCGAACTTCTCTTGATTTTTCACCGAAGATGGCTAGTAATAAACGATCTTCTGGTGTTGGATCTGTTACACCTTTTGGTGTTACTTTTCCAACTAAGATGTCGCCTTCTTTTACTTCGGCTCCAGGAATGATAATTCCGTGGTCATCAAGATATTTTCTTCCTTCGTCTCCGACGTTAGGAATTTCGCGTGTAATTTCTTCTTTTCCAAGTTTAGTGTCACGAGCTTCAATTTCATATTTTTCAATGTGGATTGAAGTATAGACATCGTCTCTTACAAGACGTTCATTCATGATAACAGCATCTTCATAGTTGTATCCATTCCATGTCATGAATGCGACCACAACGTTTCTACCAAGTGCTAATTCTCCGTCTTCCATGGAAGGACCGTCAGCGATAATGTCACCTTTTTTAACGATTTCTCCAAGTTCAACGATTGGTTTTTGGTTGATGCAAGTTCCTTGGTTACTTCTTCTGAATTTTTGTAATGGATATTCATCGAATGTTCCATCTTCAACTCTAACTTTTACTCTGTAACCATCCACGTGTTCAATCACACCATCTCTTTGACAGATAACAGATGTTCCTGAATCATGGGCTGTAATGTATTCAATACCTGTACCAACGAATGGCGCCTCAGGTTTTAATAGTGGGATTGCTTGACGTTGCATGTTGGCACCCATAAGCGCACGGTTAGCATCATCATGTTCTAAGAATGGAATACAAGATGTTGAAATTGAGACGATTTGTTTTGGAGAAACGTCCATGTATTCACATTTTGCTTTATCCACAATTTTCGTTTCGCCTAAATGACGAGCGACGACTCTATCTTCCATAATCGTCATATCATCATTTAACTTCACGTTCGCTTGCGCAATTGTGAATTTTTGTTCTTGATCAGCCGTTAAGTAATCCACTTGGTCAGTGACTTTACCTGTTTTCGAATCAATACGTAAATATGGTGTTTCCATAAATCCATATTTATTGACTTTAACATAACATGCTAAACTGTTGATCAAACCAATGTTTTGACCTTCTGGTGTTTCAATCGGACAAATTCTTCCATAGTGAGATTGATGAACGTCACGAACTTCGAATCCTGCACGGTCTCTGGTTAACCCACCAGGTCCAAGGGCAGAAATTCTTCTCTTATGTGTAATTTCATCAAGAGGGTTGGTTTGTTGCATGAATTGTGATAACTGAGAACTTCCGAAGAATTCTTTAAGTGAACTTGTTAAAGGACGAATGTTAACTAAGTTTTGAGGAGTCATTTCTTTTGAATCCTTTGTTGACATTCTATCTTTAACATTCTTTTCCATTTTGGCTAAACCAATACGGAATTGATTTTTAAGTAATTCGCCGATTAATCTTAAACGACGGTTACCTAAATGGTCGATATCATCTAAAGAACCGATACGATCAAATAAGTTTAGGTAGTAAGAGATACTAGCAATCATATCAGATGTTGTGATATGTAATCTTGTTTCGTAACTATTGTTCCCTAATAAACGAACTTGTTTTTCAGTTCCATTATAAGCAACTTTTAAATCAAGCATTTCAACAAACACATCTCTAACAACGTTTTGAATGAAATCTTCATTTGAGTTTTCTTGTGGTAATTCTTTTCTTGCTTCTCGATCAAGAAGTAATTGTAATTCTTTTTCTAAGATGTCGTCAAAAACAACACGTTCAGTGTATAATTTGCGAGAATCTCTAAGTTTTGGAAGTGTATCGAAAGTAATGACTTGATTCTTTTCGAACAAGATTTCTCCAGTTTCATTATCAACGATGTCCTTCGCGAACTTCACTTCAACACCACGGTCAAGTAATTGACGAATTCTTGTAACGACGTCTAGTTTTTGATTGACCTTAAAACGTCCAACTTCAGCTAAGTCATAACGTTTTTCATCGTATAATCTTGATACGAAGAAACTTCTAGCACCTTCAACAGTTGCTGTTTCACCTTGACGAATCTTCGCATAAACTTCTTTCATTGCATCTTCAGAGTTTAATGTTACATCTTTATCATAAGTGTTTTCTAGTAATTCATTATCGCCAAAAAGATTAAAGATTTGTTCTTTCGTTGAAAGACCTAGTGCTTTAATCATCGTTGTTAAATAAATCTTTTTGGATCTATCAATCTTAGCGTATAAGATATCTTTAGAACCCATTTCGTATTCTAGCCAAGCACCACGAGTAGGGATAACTTGTCCTAAATACTTTCTTTGGAGTGTTTTCTTATCGACTTCTTCAGAATAGAAAACGCCAGAACTTCTAACGATTTGTGAAACGATAACACGTTCTGAACCGTTGATAATAAAAGTACCAACTGGTGTCATCATAGGAATATCTCCCATGAAGATTTTTTGTTCTTTAATTGAATCTTGAGAAACTAATTCACCGGTTTCAGCATCAATCATATCTTTGTTTCTGAGTTGAACACGAACTTTTAGAGGACGAGAATATGTTAAATCCTTTTCCTTACATTGTTCTACAGTGTATTTTGGTTCTTCTAATTCATAATCCTTGAAGTAGAGTTCCAAATTTTCTGTAAAGTTCGTGATTGGTGAAATGTCTTCAAACAATTCACCTAATCCAGTTTTAACAAACCAATCAAATGAAGATGTTTGGACTTCAATCAAATTTGGAAGATCCACATTTGATTTGACACGCGAGTAATTTCTTCTAGTTCGCTTTTTTCCGTAAGTAACGGTTTTGTAATCCACAAAATCACCCCAATATATCTTTATATTTTTTCGTTGTTTCCACGCATTAAATGTAATAAACGCAAAAATGCGCATTCTATCGCATTTAAATATTTTATCACTGTGTAGTCAAATAGTCAACTATTTTTCACATTTAATAACATAATACCCTGATTTTTTTTCAATCACTTCAACAGAAGGAAAAATTCCTTCAAGTTCTTTGATTGCGGAAGGTGCTCCTTGTTTTTTTTGAATAACCAAAAAGAATCTACCGCCATCGACTAAATGAGCTTTCGCCTGATGAAACCAAGGATAGTATACACTTTTACCAGCTCTGATAGGTGGATTGGTGATAATTGTATCAAATTCACCAACAACTTTCTCAAAACCATCACTATGTAAAGCTTCAATTATTGCTTTGTTTTTGCGGGCATTAGACTTTGATAGAGACCAAGCGCGCTCATTGATTTCAGCTGAAGTAACTTTACATCCTTTGACTTTTTGAACGATGATCGCAATCGGACCATACCCGGCACCTAAGTCAAGAACTTTTTCCATAGGAAAAGAAAGTATGGCTTCTAGGAGAACTCTTGTACCAAAATCAAGACCCTGCATAGAAAACACGCCGTGGTCAGTCTCAAAGGTATAACTCTTTCCTAAAATCGATACTTTTATTTCTTGAACATTCGATAATGTGTCATCTTGATTACTTGAATAGTAGTGCATTTTTTGGTTCTCCCTTAAAACACTAAAAACCTGAGATGAACTCAGGTTTTAGTTTTAATTGAAAGTAATTACTTTAATTCTACAGTAGCGCCAGCTTCAGTTAATTTAGCAGCAAGTTCTTTTGCTTCGTCTTCTTTAACTTTTTCTTTGATTGCTTTTGGAGCAGCGTCAACTAAGTTTTTAGCTTCGATTAAGCCAAGGCCAGTGATTTCACGAACAACTTTGATAACTCCAACTTTTGAAGCACCAACGCTTGTTAATACTACGTCAAATTCTTTAGGTCCTTGTTCTTCAGCTTCAGCAGCAGCTGGAGCAGCAGCGACAGCAACAGCACTTGGATCAACACCAAATTCTTCTTTCATTGCGTCGATTAATTCTTTAATTTCTAAAATTGTCATTTCTTTTAATGATTCGATAAAATCTTTTGCAGTTAATTTTGCCATTTTTAATATCCTCCTATGATTATTCTTTGTTTGCTAGCATATCTAATCCGATAGCTAAGTCTCTTAATGGTGCATATAATTGTGTTGCGAACATTGCTAGTAATGTATCTCTGTTTGGTAGTGATGCGATTTGTTTGATTTCAGCTGGATTGTAGTATCCACCATCAACAACACCTGATTTTACTACAAGGTTAATGTTTTTCTTTGCGAAATCATGTAACACTTTTGCAGCAGAAACGCCGTCATTGTAAGATAGAACAACTCCATTTGGTCCAACAAAGTCGTTTTGTAATTCATTAAATCCTAAGCTAGCAGCAGCTCTTCTTGAAATATTGTTTTTAGCAACAATTAATTCACATCCTTCTTTACGTAGTTGACGACGTAAAGTTTCAGTTTTTTCTACTGTTAGTCCACGATATTCAGCGATTACAACTGATTTTGCCTTTTCGAATTTAGCAGTTAACTCACTCACTGCCTCTTGTTTTAGGTTTAAAACTGATTCATTAGACATATGTTACCTCCTTATAAATGTCATAAAAAAGAAAACCTCTTTTCGCGAGAAAAGAGGAATAAATAGACTTTATTTATTTCCTTTGTCTCGGTAGGAAATTAAGCTCATTGGCACCTACTGTCTACGATAAAGTTATTTATTTTTTTGTTTGTTTAAAACTTAAGCTTCTACGTTAACGCCAGGTCCCATCGTTGATGAGATCGCAGCATTTTTCATGTAGACACCCTTCACTGTTGAAGGTTTTGCTTTATTGATAACATCTAGAACAGCATGAATGTTGTCAACTAACTTGTCTGCTGTAAAAGATACTTTACCAACCACTGCTTGAATATTTCCGTTTTTATCAACACGGTAAGTAATTTTCCCACCTTTTGATTCGGAAACAGCTTTTGCAACATCCATTGTAACCGTACCTGTTTTAGGGTTTGGCATTAAGCCTTTAGGTCCTAATAAACGTCCGATTTTTCCAAGTGTCGCCATCATGTCTGGTGTTGCGATAACAACGTCAAAGTCAAACCATCCACCTTGGATTTTTGTAACTAAGTCATCATCACCAACAAAGTCAGCGCCGGCTTCTGTTGCTTCTTTTGCTTTATCGCCTTTAGCGAAAACCAATACTCTTTTTTCTTTACCTGTTCCATGAGGTAATACAAGAGCTCCACGAAGATTTTGCTCAGCCTTACGTGGGTCAAGGTTTAAGTTTAAGGCTAATTCTACAGATGCATCAAATTTTTCAAATGAGATTGCTTTTACAAGCTCAACTCCTTCAAGTAAAGGATATTTTTTATCTCTTGAAACTTTTGATAAAGCTTCTACATATTTTTTACCTTTTTTTGCCACTTTAATTTCCTCCTATATCTGGTATTAGCGGAATGTCCTCCCATTATATAGTTGTATATGATTTAACAACTAGTACAGTTAGTTAGTCAACTACGACAATTCCCATGTTTCTTGCTGATCCTGCTAAGATGCGAGCTGCTGCTTCAACATCGTTTGCATTTAAATCAGGCATTTTGACTGCAGCAAGTTCTAACAATTGAGCTTTTGTTATAGTCGCTACTGTTTCTTTCTTTGAATTACTTGCACCCTTTTGAATTTTACATGCTTTCTTTAATAGGTCGCTTGCAGGTGGAGTTTTTGTAATAAATGTAAATGAACGGTCATCAAATACAGTAATTACAACCGGAATGACACTTCCTACTTGTTCCTTTGTACGATCATTGAATTGCACACAAAATTGTTGGATGTTTACGCCTGCTTGTCCTAAAGCTGGTCCAATTGGTGGTGCTGGTGTTGCTTTTCCACCAGGGATTTGGAGTTTTACGACAGTTTTAATTTCTTTAGCCACGAAAGACACCTCCTTAGTTTCGTGATGTGGTTAATGGACCTTTTGTCCTCCCACTCAAACGTGCTCCATACGCACGCTGTGATATTATACAACGTATTCTTGTGTTTTGTCAAGGTTTTTTTATTGTCAAAACTTACTTTTTAGATATCAAATTTAGCTGTAATTTCAGCTGGTGTTTTTCTTAATAAAGTAATGATTGGAATCATACCGAAAACAATATTCACGAGGTAAATCACAACCAATCCGATAAGGAATAAAGATAATGGGAAATAGAATATCGATGCAAGTCCTGAAAGTTGCGCTTGAACTTGATTAACAATATACGTCATAAAGAGATAACCAGTTAAGGAACCAACGGTGGTCATCGCTAAAATTTCTGAGAAGAATATTTTGTAAATATCTCTCTTTGTAGCGCCAATTGCTCTGTAAATCCCGATTTCTTTAATACGTCCTAATACACTGGAACGCATCATAAAATAGATGTAGGCAACAAGCCCTGCTAACGTGATTGCAATATACTGAATTCTAGTAGCGATTTCAGCTCTTAAATTAGCAATATATTCTGCTCTTGCCTCACCATAATAATCCTGTGCATCATAGCTTAACGCTTCGATTTCAGAAGCAGTTGACGAAGGATTGGAGGAATGGAAATAGATTCTTGATGTTTGTGAAGTTAAAATTTTATCAATTTGCAATAACTCATAAGCATCATTTGATAGAACATATCCAAAGAAACTATCTGATTCGTAGAGCCCTACAACGGTATAAACAGTTCCGCTATATGTGAATGTATCTCCTACGAGTGAGGTTTGATCATTAGCTAATATTTCATTGACTGCTTGAATGTCTCTACCACTTGTAATGGTATAATCTCCCGCAGCAACTCCATGGGACAAGAAACCAGGAAAACCAGCTTCAGCGAAGATGAAATACGCATCATCGACTACGGCAACCACTGGAGATTCAGTATGAATCACACCCACGATGACAAGAGGTTCAAAACCTGAGACATCAAACTCTGCGCCAACAAGCGATTCGTAATCTGTCACACCAATATCAGAAATGGATTTATCTTCTAGAATTTGATCCGCAATCCATTCATCAATGACAATCTCTGTTTTGTCTGTAGGAAGACTTCCAGAAACGAGCGCATCACTTGGTAACAATGAAACTGGGAGAGGATAATAATTGATTCTTGCCCCCCAATAGGTGCGACTTCCTTGATAGAGATCATGATACACGACATTCGTTGAGATTGCCGAGGTATATGGCATAACCATATCCGCGCTTGTATCTTCTAGGATGGATAGAATATCCTCTCTTGTAGTGTCATCCGTGATTACGACGCCTACCAAATCTTTCGACATTGTTAAAAACTGAGATTCATCAACAGCTGTGATACTTCCAAAAGTAGCGAGGTTAACCACCACTAGCCCAGAAATTGCAAAATACGCTAATAAGAATAGTTTTCCAAAAAACTTTCTTTTTCCAAACACTTTTGAAAACCCAGATTTAAGTGTATCTCTAAATCGGAAGAACGATTTTCGGATTGTTTGTCCAATCAATCCAAATTGATTTAAATCAAAAGTATAAAGGGATGCATCATTTGTTTCTGGTTTTTTATAATGGTCATCAATAATCTTGATTTCAGATTCATCCGAAACAAGCTTGATTTTTGAATTTGATTTAATTTGAACATAAACAGAATGATCAGAATAGATCAACTTAACTTCTGGTTGATCTGTAAACTCTCCTTTATAATAAACGGAAGTATTGACAGGACCTTCAGTATGAATTTGTTCTAAATCTTTTAAATAGATATTGCGGTCATCAATATGATCAAGTGTACGGTTTCCTTCATTTTCGTAATCCTTGATTACACGTCCATCTTTTAATTCGATGACTCTGTCCGCATAAAAATCGACAAGTTCGCGTTCATGACTAACTAAGATGACTAAACATGTTTGACTAATCTTTTTAATAATCGACATAACTTCGAAAGTGTTATTGGCATCAAGATTTCCTGTAGGTTCATCCGCTAAAATCACTTTTGGATTTTTCGCAATCGCTCTCGCAATTGCGACACGTTGTTGTTGCCCACCAGAAAGCGCTAAAACATTTCTTTTGCGGTAGTTATACATCCCAACAGCGTGAAGAACATAATTAATTCGTTCTTCAATTTTTGATTTATCATACAACCCTGCCATATTTAAAACCATTTCAACATTTTCATAAACGGTTTTATCTGTCACAAGGTTATAGTTTTGGAAAATATAGCCAACATATTGATTACGAACACGATCCCATTCTCGATGTTTATATCCTTCGAGGACTTCACCATCAAAATCAAAAGCGCCATTATCAACTTTATCAAGTCCACCAATGACATTGAGTAAGGTTGTTTTTCCGCATCCTGAAGGTCCTGTTAATGCAATCAGTCCTGTATCTGGGAAAATAAGAGAGGTGTTATCAATAACATGAATTTCATTCGGTTTGTTATTGTTATAATATTTATTTAAACGATGTAACTTTATCATAATATCCCCCCTATTCTGCCTTTAATACACGATTGACTGATTCACCAAAAACGCGTCTCGTGTATTTTCTTGAAATAATAATGGACATCAATAATTCAATACCAAAGAATGCAAGGTAATCAAGTACGGTATACATTTTTAATGAATAAAATAAGCTTCCTACCATCACCGTCGATTTGAGATAAAGCGATATTCCGAGGAAGATAACAAAACTAATGAACACAATAATCAAGTTTTCTAAGTAGATAAAGTATTGAATCATTCGCTGATTTGCGCCAATCGTTCTAAAGATGGCATAATCATGTAATTTCGTATTGATAATTGCTTTGAAAATAACATACGTAAAGAGTGTCGATGCCGCTACAGAAATCACAAGTAAAGAGACTTGACCAAGCGTTGCGAACATCATAATAATGCCTAGATAAGGATCTCCTGTAGATGAATCATAAGGATAAAAAACTTTGTATTTTGAAGAAAAGACTGTTTGATCAATCGTCGCTATGTTCTTGATTAATTTATCAACATTTAAATCGGTATCAGTTAAGACCGTTACTTGATAAATATCATCATAAAGAAGACGATCTAAAGTGTTCGTGTTCATTTGAATGAATTCAAAATCCCGATAATTGGCATCAGTATATTGTTTATCAAAACTAATCACACGTAGTGTCATTCCAGTTAGTTCATAAGACATATAATAATCAGTATTTGTTAGTGTACCTTCATAGTCACAATAATCTTGTTCATAACATTCAAAATTAGTGTAATAAGCAGGAAACTGAATGACATTATCCGCTAAGTCATCATTGACATATATTTGAGAATAAAAAGAAAGATTTGCTGAGGTAACAGTACCACTAGGTACATCAAGCGTAAAGACACTTGAATCCAAATAGTTAAAATAGTATTTTTCAGCCAAAGTGGAGAACAGTTCATCCGTCACAATCACAAATCCACCATTGTAATAACTACTTAAATCCATATAGATTTGGTCAGCATTTAAAACGCCCACAACGGTATAGGCTTGGGTAAGATCTTGTTCACCACCATAATAATTAGATTCATCCATAAACTTTCTGCCAAGATAATCATCTGGCGCTGAAGAACCACTACCCGAGAGGGCTACCACAATTTCATTCGAAGAAGTTGGCATACGGCCAGCGATTAAGAGGTCCACAGAAGAAATGATGGAAGATGGTAAGTAACTACCGTTAATGTACAGATAGTCTTCAGAAGCAGATGTAGCCTCAGAATACATCCAAAGATTAACATCGAGAATGTAATCGTAAGGGACTACCGTTTGTACTTTATCTAACCCCTGAAGTTCCGCGATATCTGCGGCTGTTAATGGTGTTTTATCTGTTTTTCTGACAACGATTCGAGAAACACTCGTATTGTTAAAGTAATAGTTATAACTGTAATTATAATCATTCATCGAAACATCATATGATCCATAGGTCAGTGCCACGATAAACGCAAAGAAACTGAACACTAAAATCATTAAGAAGGATTTCTTAGGAACAGCGAGTAAGTTGCGAAGAGCCATTTTGAAAAACTCAAAAAATTTGATTCTTTTCTCTTGGTCTGGAATCAATGGTAAGTTTTCCTTCTCTGTTTTTTCAAGTTCTTGATCCTCAACGATTTCACCATCAAAAATACGAATCTTACGTGTTGCGTATTTCTTGACTTGTTCGAAATCATGGGTAACCATAATCACAAGTTTTTCTTTGGAGATTTCATGTAATAATTCTAAAATTTGGTTTGCAGAAGCACTATCCAAGTTTCCTGTCGGTTCATCTGCCGCAATGATTGGACAGTCTTTTGCAAGGGCCCTTGCGATAACAACTCTTTGTTTTTGCCCACCAGATAACTTCGTTGCTTTATGGTTCACATGTTTGTCTAGACCAACCCTGCGAATAATTTCCATAGCACGAGCTCTAAGTTTATCTTTTGGATATCCTGAAAGAATTAACGGAGCTTCAACGTTTTGAAGAACTGTATAAGAATCAATCAAGTTGTAATTTTGAAAGACAAAGGCAACGTATTTCTTTCTGAAGTTTTCCTTATCAACTGTAGAAAAATAGGATGTTTCCTCACCGTTGATATAGATTTCGCCATCTTCATATGTATCGATTCCAGAAATAACATTGAGCAATGTTGTTTTACCAGAACCGGATTCCCCTACAATCGCAACGAATTCATTCACATGAAGTTCTAGGTTCACTTTTCTTAAACCTAAGGCAATCGTATTATTGGAGTTGTAATACTTTGATACATTCACTAATTTAATCATATAATTTATTCCTCCACATACTAAACAGATTATACCACAGTTTTATTGTAAATAAAAATAAGAAAAATTGATTTAATAATAAAAAGAAAAGCCAGAACATTTTGTTCTGGCTATACGATTTCAATTTCTGCAAAGTCCATTTCGATTGGTGTCTTACGACCAAACATTTCCACAAGGACAATTAACTTACCTTTTTCATTGTCAATCGTATCGATTGTGCCAATTTGACCAGCGAATGCGCCAGCCGCAAGTTTGACCTTTTGACCAGGTTTTGCATTTAATTTTTGAACTTGAAGAAGTCCACATTGTTTTAAGATTGGGTTAATTTCATCAGGCATTAATGGAATTGGTTTTGTACCTCCACCACTACTTCCTAAAAATCCTGTAACTCCAGGCGTGTTACGAATAACGAACCATGAATCATCGGTCACAATCATTTCAATGAAAACATATCCTGGATACATTTTCACCATTTTTTCTTTTAAAGAACCATCTGCTTTTTTTTCTGTTCTTAATTCTTCTGGAATCATAACTTGGAAAATTAAGTGTTCCATTTCCATCGTTTCAATACGACGTAAAATGTTTTCTCTTACAGAGTTTTCCTTTCCAGAATAGGTTTGTACAATGTACCAAAGTCTCTTTGATGTATCCATGTTGAACCTTCGATATTATAAGCTATAGAGCCATTTAAATAATGGTTCTAAAGCGTATCCGTAAAGAGTAAACACTAACATTAAGAATAGTAAGAACGCAAATACTTTTGAAGTGTCTCCACCAAGTTGTCTCATAGATGGCCATGATACTTTTTTCATTTCGTGAATACTTGGTAATAAAATTGGGTAGACTAAGTAGAGGATGACGAGTGCACCAATAACGATTAACACAATCCCTACAATGATTCTAGCGGTATCTGTTTGGAAGAAGAAATCGATAAATCCAACACCAGAGTTACCGAGGATAGCAGTTAAGTCAACTGACCCAAAAGATCCTTTTGCGATATATACACCATAGAGTAATAAAATTGGTGACAAGATTGCTAGTAACCAGTTTTCTACAGTATATTCTTTTTTCAAAATTTCCATTACACGAGAGTGTTTTTCCTCTTGTGAACTAAATTTTGTCGTTTTTGTTTCTTTAACTTTCACTGCTTTTTCAGCTTTTGGTGCTTTTGCTTTTTTGATATCAGCCATAATATCCTCCTACTTACTTTCCTTATGTAAAGTATGTTTCTTACATGTTTTGCAATATTTTTTTACTTCAAATCGCGTAGTACGCGTTTTGTCTTTTTTTATTTCGTAGTTTCGTGATAGACATTCTTCACAAATTAATACTGCTTTTTCATTCATTTTATCATCTCACTTGCTTTATTAAATGTACCAAAAAAGAAGGTATTTGTCAAGAAAATACTTACTCTAAATATAATTTTAGTTTGGTTCGAATACGGTCGAGTGCATTATACACTTTTTTTATGTCACAATCAATCTTCTCTGAAATCTCTAAAGCACTAGAATCTCCCGCTAGTTTATGTTCAAATACAACTTGTTCAAAAGGGGATAACGTCACTTTAAATTGGTCCATTTCATCACTCGTTACATAGTCATATTTTTCTTCATGAACCTGATATTGATAAAATCGTGGCAACTTCTCATTTACAAACTTATAATACCGACTTCTTTTGCGAATGATTGAGATAAAACAATTTTCTAAATTCATCTCAAAAAAGCGCGTAAATGTCTTATTATAGGTTGATTTATATTTTTTAATCGATCGATAGAGTACGAGAAGTCCTTCTTGAAAGGCATCATCATATTCATCGTAGAGGTTGAACTTTGAGATTTTTTTCGCAATAAACAATCGGTATTTCTCGACCATAAGTTGAAGGGCTTCTTCATGTCCTTCCTGGATAAAAGAAATAATTTCATGATCGTTATAATTGCGAAAATCCAAATTTCTAGCCTCGCTTTCTTCTTAAAATTTCAAAGATGAGTATTCCTGCACTTACCGAGGCATTGAGACTATTCATTTTCCCAACCATCGGTATTTTTATATTTAAGTCCGTATGATTCAGTAAATTCTTCTTCATTCCTTTGCCTTCAGAACCAATAATCAAGCAAACCGGTCTATCTACAAAAATTTGATCATAACTTGTGTCGGTATCAAGGGATGTTCCCACAATCCAAAATCCTGCTTTTTTTAGTTTTTCAATCGTTTGACTGAGATTCGTCACTTCAATTACCTTTACATATTCAATCGCGCCAGCGCTTGTTTTCGCGACGGTTGCAGAAAGTTTTGCGCTTCGATCTTTCGGAATAATAATGGATGTGATTCCGGCAGCTTCTGCGCTTCTGATAATGGCTCCTAAGTTGTGTGGATCTTCAATCCCGTCAAGCATGATTACGGTTGGATTTTCAGACATAATGAACTCACTCATCACTTCGTCCAAATCGTAGGTTTTATAATCTTCAATCACAAGAACGATACCTTGAGCTTGATGTGGATAACGACTTAAAAATGCATTTTTATTTAGCCACTCAACAGGGATTCTTTTCTTATCAAGAATTTTTTTTGCCTCATGATCAAAACCTTCTAATAAAATCGCCTTTTCGACAGGTTTATCCGTACTTAATATCTCCATTGCTGGGTTTCTTCCATAGATTTCAATACTCATTTTTTCACCACTCTCATTATAACATATTTATTTCGCTAATCTTCTTGATAAATTCGTGAAGATTTAGGAAAGAAAAACGAGTATTATTCACTCGTTTCTTCAATCAACGAAATACTTTTTTGAATAATTTCATTGAGTCTTTCGTTTTGCTTTTCTATCACCAAAAATCCTATTAACGCTTCAAATCCTGTCGCAAATTGATAGATATTCAACGGTGTATTTTTAGGTTTTCTTGTACTTGTAGCGTTGCGACCGCGTTTATACACTGAGATTTCTTCTTCAGTTAAGTACTGTTCCACTAACTTCATAACGGCCTTTGCTTGTCCAACAGCACTGGTATACTTAATCGCTTGTTGATGAAGTAAATTCACATTCGTAATGCCTTTTGAAATCAAATAAGTACGGATTTCAACTTCATAATAGGCATCCCCTAAATAGGCGAGTGTCAACCCACTGTGTTGATTCATACGAGTCCTTTGTTTTGAAGTGCTTGACGATAAACATCTGCAGCTTCAAAGTCTTTATTTGCTCTCGCTTCATCCCATTTTCTAAACAATTCTTTATCTTCACTAGAAAGCGGTGTGTAAGATTCTTTTATACCAAGAATGTCCATAAATAAGTCGGCGAGGTAACCAGCGCTACTGAATACACTCCAATCGACTTTCGATCTGAGAGCTACATTGATCCATTTGATTAAACCTTGTAATTCAGTAATCGCATTCGGGGTGTTAAAATCATAATCCATAGCTTCCATAAAACGATTAAGAAACCCTAAAAGTGTCTCGTCTTGAACCTCGGATACCATTTCGATATTTTGTAAATCTAATTTCCGATGAAGCTGGGATACTGTAGAAACCATTTTTAAGTACTCTTTATCATAAGCTTCAAGATTATCGCTACTATAGTTTAAAGGCGAACGATAATGTGTTGCGAGCACAAAAAGGCGGAACGATTTCGGATTGACTGGAAGGTCTTTGACCCAAATCAAATTTCCTAAAGATTTTGACATCTTTTCGCCATCTAAATTAAGTCGTCCATTATGCATCCAAATTTGTGCTAAAGAATGATCGTGTTGCGCAATTGATTGCGCAATCTCATTTTCGTGATGTGGAAAAATCAAATCACTTCCTCCACCGTGAATATCAATCTTGCCATGAAAGATATCATCAATCATCGTACAACATTCAGTATGCCATCCTGGTCTACCTTTCGAGAATGAGGCGTCCCATGCAATTCCTGTTTCAGTTTTCTTCCACAATGTAAAGTCGACTGGACTTTCTTTTAATTCATTCACTTCGACTCTAGCACCACTAATTAAATCGTCGAGTTTACGATTTGATAAATGTCCATACTCCTCAACTTTAGAAACACGGAAATAAACATCGCCGTCTTTTTGATAAGCGAATCCTTTGTCGACCAATGCTTCAATATAAGCAATAATTTGATTCATATATTCTGTAACTTTTGGTTTTAAGTAATCTGTTTTGGATCCAAGTCGTGCGACATCTTCTAAAAAAGCATTGATATAATACTCACTCACTTCTTTTTCAGTTTTATGCTCATCGATGGCTTTTTGAATGATTTTATCATCCACATCCGTAAAATTAGACGCAAAATCGACATGATATCCTAAGTATTCAAAGTATCGTCGTACTGTATCGAAAAAAATCACCGGTCTTGCATTACCGATATGAATATAATTATAGACGGTCGGTCCGCAGACATACATCGATACTTGTCCTTTTTTTAGGGGGATGAATTCTTCATAAGAAGACGTATAAGTGTTATAGATTTTCATTTTTTCACCTATCCTTATCTTAATCAATATTATATGATTTTTTCGACTCTTTTACAAGGAAAAGAAGGGAGAAAAAAAGAACACATCAGATGTGTTCTTTTTCGTCGGTTAACTTACAGTTTTTATCAATTATAATTTTTCGATATTTGCAGCTTGAGGACCTCTAGCGCCATCAACTACGTCAAACTTAACTGCTTGACCGTTTTCTAGTGCTTTGTATCCATCGCCTTTGATTGCTGAATAATGTGCGAAAATATCTTTGCCATTTTCATCAGTGATAAATCCATAACCTTTTTCTGCGTTAAACCATTTTACTGTTCCGTTCATTTGTTTCTCCTTAAAATATTTTGATGCTATAAGTATTATACACTTTCATTTATAAAAATGCAAATATTTTTTGTTTTTATCAAAAATACCTGAAATAGTGACGTCGTCTAGCTTTCAGTGTCTTCTTCAATAAAGTCAACTTTCTCAATTGTTTCGAACTTCGAAGTAATTTTATCGACTCTTGAAGAGACGCTTTCAGATTGTTTCGTCAGCGAAGAAATGTTTTTGCTTAATGTGGCCCATTCATTTCCAAAAAGACGGAAATCTTTACTTAAGTTTTTGAGTTGTTCTAAAATGATTTGAATATTATTTCTTTGTTCGGAATCCTTCACAATCGTTAAAATACCCGATAAGAGTGGAATGAGTGTCGTTGGCGACACGATCGTTACTTTTTTGGAAACGGCATATTCAACTACATTCATCAGTTTTGAATGCACCATGGCTAAAATACCATCGCTAGGAACGAACATGATTGCGTACTCTGCTGTTTGATTTGGGATAATATATTTAGATGCAATCGCTGTAATATGTTTTTTGACTTCACTTCCAAAACTTTGAATTAGTTTTTCTTCTTCGTCTTTCGACAAATCTTTATTATCAAATAGTCTTGAATAGGATGAAAATGGGAATTTAGAATCGACCGCAATCATTCCATGAGGTTTTGGCATGAACACGACAGCGTCAGCGCGAACGGATTCTTTATTTCCTTTTTCTTCTCTTAATGTATATTGCGTTTGATAGAGTTTTGGATTATCTCCGTAAACACTATATAAAATTTGATTTAGTTGATATTCTCCAAAAGAACCTCTAGCTTGATTGTTTTGTAAAATGTTTTGAAGTGAAATCATTTCGGTTGATAATCCTTCGATTTTCTTCTGCGCCTCATCAATCACACGAACACGTTCTGCTATTTGTATAAAAGTTTGATTTGTATCTTTAAACCCTTGGGACAATCTTTCTTCCACTTTTTGGTTGATACCCATCATTTTTTCATTCAAACTGTTATTGAGATTTTGAAAATCAGTTGATAATTTAAGATTGATTTTTTCACCAAACTCCATCAAATATTTATTGACCGATACTTGAAACTCGGCAATATTTTTTCCTGATTTTTCATTGGTCTCTAATAATTGTTTATTGACATCTGTGTTAAAGGTAAGCATTGATTTGAAAAGTGACTCACTCATCACATTTTTAATATCATCCACTTCTTTTAATATCGACTTTTCAAAACTATCAAAAGAAAGGTCAGTTTCGGCTTTACCTTTTTTTATCAATATAAATATAACCCCTGCCCCAATTAGTACTAATAGTACAACCGAGATAATACCTAATATTTCTGTTAACTCCATCAACATACCCTCCTAAAATATCGGACTAAAAAGATTAAACAGTCCTTGTAATAAACGCTGGAAAATCGAGCGTTTCTGCCAATTTTCCGCAGTGATTTGATTAGATAATTCCTTATCTTGTTCAAAAGATGAAACCAATCTTTGCACCGCATGATTTAAAAAAATGCCAGTCACTTCAAAATTCAAATGAAAACTTCTAGGATCGATATTCACACTACCGACGCTCGCAAGTTCATTATCAATGATCAGTATTTTCGAGTGAACAAAATGATCTTTGTATTCATAAATACGCACACCCATCGCGAGCAGTTGCTCGTAATAAGACAGCGTCGCAAAGCCTACCATCACATAATCGTGTTTCCCTGGTAGTAATAAATCGACTTCCACATTGCTTCTTCGAGCGATTTTAATCGCATTAAGAAGTTCAGGTTCAATGATCAAATAAGGTGTCACAATCTTTACCGATTTTCTGGCATGATGAATCATCTTGATATAAGCATCGCGAATGAGTCCATCTTCAAAATCCGGACCAGATTCCATTACTGTAAATAAACCTTCCATTTTTTCGGCTGATTTATTCATCTTTAAATCAAGAACATCTGAAGTAATATAATACCAGTCTTTTATAAATACATTTTGAATCGATGTCACACCATTCCCTCGAATCAAAATATGGGTATCTCTCCAAAATCCAAACTTTGGAGAATCATGATTATATTCATCGCCAAGATTCATTCCACCCATAAATCCAACTGTACCATCAATGACTGTTGCCTTACGATGGTTTCTAAAATTCAGATTTGTATTAAAAATCGATAACTCTTGCGGTTCAAAAGCTTCAACTTTTACACCGCAATTGATCAAATCTTTCATGTACGCTTTATCTAAATGTTTATTGGATCCAACATGATCATAGATGATATACACCTTCACACCTTCAAGCGCTTTTTGTTTTAACACATCTAACACAAGTCGACCAATCTTATCCGTCTTAATAATATAGAACTCCATGACAATATATTCATTTGCCTTCTTTAATTCGCGGATTAATTGTGGAAAGAATTCATCACCATTATTCAATATTTCGACCGAAGTATCATTTTCATATACACTACGTCCTGAAGTATCATGAATAAACTTAAAAATATCGCCGTATGGATGGTTTTCGTAATGCGGGAACGTATTCTCCTCAAAACCTAAAAAAGCTTTTGAAGGGATTAATGGGCGTGTTTTTTCAAACTTCCTTTTGGTGAAGTCCCGTGCAAAAATCATATATAGCAAGATACCAAGCATTGGATTTAACAAAATGATAATAATCCAATAACTTTTATTATAAGCATAGGTTTGTTTTAGAAGAATTCGAATCGCAATTCCTAAAGCCACAAGCCAAAGAAAGGCTTCAATGATATATAAAACAATACCACCTGGAAGCACGCTATTCAAAGAAGAGATATAAATGTATTGTAGTAACGATACAGTATAAACAAATGTACCGATGATGAATAATCCTACAAGCAAAAAGATTCTTTTCATACCGATTCCTCCATAACCTCTATTTTATCATAGTTTCTGTGTCTTTCTAGTGAAAAAGAGAAATCTCAGCTGAGATTTCTCATTTATCTTAGGTTAATGATTGGTCATATTGCAAACGATAAAGTTGATAATAGTGACCTTTTTGTCTAATTAGTTCTTGATGATTTCCGGCTTCAATAATTTTACCTTTTTGCATCACTAAAATTTTATCGACATGCTGAATTGTTGAAAGACGATGGGCGACGATGATCATCGTCGAAATATTCATCATTTTTTTCAGCGATTCTTGAATCATTTCTTCGGTTTCTGTATCGATATTCGCTGTCGCTTCATCCAAAATCATCACCGAAGGGTTATGGACAATCGTTCGTGCAAAAGATAATAATTGACGTTGTCCTGCAGAGAAATTGTTTCCTCTCTCCCTGACGGGTTCATCATATTTTTGGTCAAGTTTGTTGATAAACCAATCCGCATTCACGTATTTACAAGCGTCTAGAATGGCTTGATCACTGATGGATTCATCCCGAAGTCGAATATTTGATTCGATCGTTCCTGAAAACAAAAATACATCTTGTAACATTTGCCCGACTTTAGAACGCAGTGAACTGAGTGTAATGTCTTTAATATCGACATCATCAATTAAAATCTGACCTTTTTGAATATCATAATTTCTGACAATTAAAGAGATAATCGTTGTCTTTCCAGAACCGGTCGCACCTACAAGTGCAAGTGTTTCTTTTGGATTGACTACGAAGGAAACATCTTTTAAAATCCAATCCCCTTCATTGTAGGCAAACCATACATTCTTAAACTCAATTTTTCCCTTCAGTTCAGCTAACGGCATCGCCCCTGGTTCATTCTTAACGATTGGTTTTGTATCTAAGATGGTAAAAATTCTTTCCCCTGAGGTAAATGCAGATTGAAGAACATCAAATTTCTCAGCGAGGTCTTGAATAGGATTGAAGAATTTAGAAATATATTGAGTGAATGCAAATAATACACCATATGTAATCACACCTGCAAGTACTTCAAGTGATCCTACCCATAAGACGATAACTAAGGATACGACAAAGAGCATGTACATAAATGGTCGGTACAAACTGAATGTGAGTGTTTGAATAATATAACTCTTATTCAAGACTTTGTTTTTCGCAACGAACTCTTTGTATTTCTTTTCCTCACGGTTAAAGATTTGAATTAGTTTCATTCCTGATAAATGTTCTGATAAGAATGCATTAATTTGCGATACATTTGAACGTACTTTAAAATAAGCACTCCTTGAATATTTTCTGAAAATAATACTTGCGATAAAGACAAATGGCACCACGCTTGAAATGTAAAGAGTTAGTTTGAAATCTTGAATGAACATAATGATAAATACTGCCACAATCGTAATAACATTACGGAATAGATTAATGATTACGTCTGTATAAAGTTGATTTAAAGTATCCGTATCACTTGTGACGCGTGTCACAAGTTTACCGATTGGAATCCTATTAAACTGTGAAATGGATAACGTTTCGATATGATTAAAAACATCTTCACGAATATCATAGATTATTTTTTGTCCTGTTGTTTGTAATAGAATCGTTTGTTTATAGGATACAAACGAACCAACAATCATGATAATCAAATAGAACACAACAATCATGATAATCCTTGAAAACACAATATTATCAGCGCCCAGTTCATCGATGACTTTCGCGAGAATCAGTGGCCCTAAAAGGTCTAACCCAACCACGACAAGAACCATTAAAAACGCAATCACTAAAGGACGGATAAATGGTTTAACGTAGATCATTAAACGTTTAATAATTGTCATATCACTTAATGTCCGAGTTACTTTGTCGATATCTCCAAAACTTCTAGGCATCAAGCTCACCTCCTTCAATTTCAGCTTCAAGTTGCTGACGAAGGACCATATCTAAATATACTTTCGACGAGGCAAGCAATTCATTATGCGTACCTGAAGCGATAACCTTACCTTCTTCTAAAAAGATAATTTTATCAGCATTCTTAATTGTCGAAATACGATGAGCGATAATAATCGTTGTTTTGTTTTTACGAAGCATTCTTAAATTTCCAAGAATTTCTTCTTCGGTTTTTGTATCAACAGCACTGAATGAATCATCCATAATTAAGATATTCGGATTTTTAAGTAACGCTCTCGCAATCGAAATACGTTGCTTTTGTCCTCCAGAAAGTGTAACGCCACGTTCACCAACCATTGTTTCATATTGGTCTGGAAAATCGATAATATTTTCGTGAACATCGCTATAACGAGCCATTTTTTCAATTAAATCTGAATCTGGTTGATCAATAGCGAAAGAAATATTGTTTCTAATAATATCTGAGAAGATGAAATTATCTTGTGGGACATATCCAATCGCATCTCGTAATTTTCGAATCGATAACTTCATAATATCCGTATCATCGATTAAAATTTCATTTGTTTTAACATTGTATAACCTAAGCAGTAAATCAACAAGCGTTGTTTTACCTGCGCCAGTTCTACCAATAATACCAATAGTTTCACCCGGATTAATCACAAAGTTAATATCTTCCAGTACGGGCTTATTGGTTTTTGGATAAGCAAAAGTTAAATGATTAAATGTTATTTTACCCGTAATGTTTTCAACATCAATAAGTGACTCATCATCATGAATATCAATCGGCGTATTTAAGAAGTCACTAATACGAGACATGGAAGCCATCGCTTGGCTTCGCATATTAATCAAACGTCCGACAGCCATCATTGGCCAAATCAATGTGCCAAAATAAGCGATATAGACCGTTAAGTCCCCCACCGAAAACTTATTAGGATCCCCCGCAGGTAAAACAGCTGCTTTGTAGACTAAATATCCCCCAATCCCAATCATCATAATTCGAATTAAGGTAATAAACATTTCAATCGATACACTCATTAACGTAGATGCACGAATAAAAGATACGTTTTTGTCTTGATTATCTTTATTAATTTTTTCAAAAGCACGAATCTCTCTAAGCTCATTCACAAATGCCTTCACAACACTAATCCCATAGAAGTTCTCTTGGGTAAAATCAGACATATCTTCAAAAGCCTTTTGTTTTGCCTTAAATTTCCGACCTGTAATTCTCGAAACAAATGTTGCAAGAATTGCAATCATAATGAGTGGAATTAATGCAAAATAAGTAATCGTATGGTCGAGCTGATACATCTTGTAAAATGCCATTCCACCTAAAGCGAGAACATCAAAGGTCATCATAATTCCTGGCCCAAATGCCATTCTAACAGCATTTAAGTCATTAATAAAAAGCGCCATTAGTCCACCACTCTTTTTTTCTTGGTAGAATTGTTGGCTTAATTTCACCGCATGAGAAAACATCATATTTCTCAGTTCAAAATCAATTCTTCTGGAAGTACCAAAAATAAATATACGCCATAAGAACCTTCCTCCAACAATGATTATCGCAATCCAAATTAGTTCAATCATCAAATCATGTAAAAAGGTCTCAGTTAAGGTGTTATATTCTAATCCTTCTATAATTTTTCCAGTAATCTCTGGAATAATTAATTGTGTATAATCGACGACAAATAAAGCCACTATACCGATTAAAAAGAAGAATCCGTACTTCAGATAAAATTTGTTTACATACTTGCCAAATATCATCTAGTAACCTCCTCTTGAAAAACAAGAACACTTCTATTTTACACCAAAA
>JBFXGX010000026.1:0-24009 GCA_050177605.1 Candidatus Izemoplasmatales bacterium
TTTTGCTTGATTTTTCTTTCAATAAATATTAAAATATGTAGGTGACTGATTGGAGGATTTTTTATGAGAACACAATTTACTTTGAAGTGTACAGAATGCAAATCAGAAAACTATACACTTACTAAAGATAAAAAAACCCATCCTGATCGGATGGAAGTATCAAAGTACTGCCCAACTTGTAAAACACACACGACACACAAAGAAAAGAAATAACTTCCAAAAGAAGTTTTTTTCTTTTTTATAGGCGTAGTGATTGAAAACACAGAACCCCCGTGTTATAATGTTAATGCAAATGCGAATTATTTGCATTTAATAATATTTTCGGGGGTTTTTATTTTGAAAAAATTGATTGTGTTTTTAGGTTTATTTATCACCATCGGTTTGTTTACTGGATGTACATCGACGACCCATGATAGTTCAAAACTAACGGTCGCAGTTTCCATCGTTCCAGAAGCAACTTTTGTTAGTGAAGTTGCGGGAGATTTAGTGAATATCGTCACCATTATTCCTCCAGGATATAGCCCAGAAAATTATGAACCAAGCGCTCGAATGATGGAAGACTTGGAAAACGCTGATGTTTATTTTGCAATTGGTGTGCCAACTGAAAGTGTCACCATTTTACCTCATCTAACAACGATTCATACCATTCATTTAGAAGATGTTGTCAGCGAAACATATCCAGACCGTATGTTTAGTGAAGATAGTAGAGATCCTCACATTTGGTTATCAATCAAAAGAGTTGTTCTTATGGTAGAAACCATTGCGGATGAATTAAGTTTATTAGACCCTGCAAATGCATCTACTTACCAAGAAAATAGCGACCACTTTATTACGGAACTAGAAAATGTTGATTCGTTATTACAAACAGCTTTTTCTAGTGTTACCCAAAATAAATTTATTGTATTCCATCCTTCTTATGGATATTTTGCAGATGAATATGGTCTTGATATGTATTCGTTAGAAGAAGAAGGGAAAGAAGCAACGCCACAACATTTACAAGATTTAGTTGATATGGCGAAGGAACTAGGAATCACTACAGTATTTTATCAAGCAGAGATTGATTCTTCTCAAGTAGAAGCTTTTGCCGAAGAAATCAATGCATCGATGGTTGAGCTGGATCCATTATCAAGTGATTATTTAGCCAATATTTTAGAAATGGCAAATCATATCTTAGAGGCGTTATCATGAAAGAGCTAATTAAATTAGAAAATGTTGCAGTAGATTATGCTGGAATCATTGCCTTAAGAGACCTTAACTTAACCATTTATGAAGATGATTTTTTAGGAATCATTGGTCCTAATGGTGGAGGGAAATCGACATTAATGAAGTCGATTTTAGGATTGGTTCCACTCGCAAATGGGGAAATCATTTATGATGGAAAGAAGAAAAGAAGTAATGTGACGATGGGCTATGTTCCGCAATTAAGCGAATTTAATCGTCAGTTTCCAATTACTGTTTTTGAAGTAGTATTAATGGGGAAACTAGAAAAGAAAATACGTCCGTTGTTTAAATATTCTCTTCAAGATGAACGTGATACTTTAGATGTACTCGAAAAGGTAGGAATCCTTCACTTAAGAAATCGTCAGATATCTGAATTATCTGGTGGAGAAGCACAAAAAATGCTTATCGCAAGAGCTTTATCAGTCAGACCTCGTGTATTACTTCTTGATGAACCAACTGCCATGATTGATGTTGTTGCACAAAAACAGATTTTCCATTTATTAAATAAGTTATCGCAAGAGATGACAATTGTATTAATTACCCATCAGGGCCAACAATTATTAAACCAACTTACAAGGCTGGTTTATCTCAATAAAAATGTGATTGCTGAAGGTGAGCCAAATGAAGTCTATCAGTATTTCTTTGGAACGAAAAAAACAAGACGAAAAGAAGAAGGTGTCGCGTTATGATTGAAGCAATTTTAAATTATCGCTTTTTACAATATGCAATCATTGCGGCGATTTTATCTTCCATCGTTTGTGGACTGATTGGTGTCATTATCGTCGAAAAGAAACTAGTCATGATGTCAGGAGGAATCGCTCATACGTCTTATGGCGGCGTAGGACTCGGATATCTCCTTGGTTTTGAACCGATTTTTGGCGCGTTTATCTTTTCTATTCTCGCGGCGCTTGGAATCGGCGTACTAAAAAATAAAAGTACAGGGTTTAGCGATATCGTCATCGGCTTGTTTTGGTCACTAGGTATGAGTTTAGGAATTGTTTTTATCGGTCTGATGCCGGGGTATCCTCCAACCGTGACAACTTATCTGTTTGGAAATATTCTTTATGTTACAAGTTTAGATTTAATTCTTTTACTCATCTTATCCGTCATTATCGTATTAGCTGTTGTCATCTTTTATCAAGATTGGAAAGCACATTTATTTGATCAAGAATTCACGAAGATTATCGGCAAAAAAACCGTATTTCTTGAGAATTTCTTATTAATTCTGATTGCACTATCGATTGTCGTGCTAATTCGTGTGGTCGGTATTGTCTTAGTCATTGCGATGCTTACTGCTCCAGCTGCTTCAAGTGCGCTTGTCACGAAGAAATTATCCCTTCGAATGCTCTATTCAATTCTCTTTGGTTTGTTTTATACATTATCAGGTCTTTCAATATCTTATCTCCTTGATTTTGCATCGGGAGCAATCATTGTCTTATTTTCTGTGATTGGATATGCAATCACCTATTTGATTGTCTATATTAATCGCAAAATGAATACAAAAGCATCCTTAAGAGGTGCCCTATGACATTTATCGAAACATTGAAAGACGCAGGTCTTAAAAATACCAAACATCGTATTGCAATCTTAGAGATGCTGACAGAGGCGAAAGCACCAGTGAGTGCAGACACGATGTACTCTAAGCTCAAAAAGACAGACATCTTAATTTCTTTATCTACAGTGTATCGTACACTCGATACACTGATGGAAAAAGACTTAGTATCCAAAGTTCAACTCGAAAATGAATCCAAAGCATTATATGAACTCAATAAGGAAACGCATCACCACCATTTTGTCTGTATTGCATGTAATAAAATATTCACTTTAGAACACTGCCCTGTCGAAAAGATGGAGCTACAAAATACCTATTTAGATGGATTTGAAATCGTCGGTCATAAGTTAGAATTTTACGGTTATTGTAAATCTTGTCAGAAAAAGAAAGCACACTAAATTTTTGCGTTAAGATGAGTTTTGAAAACTTTCAAAAAAACTCATCTTTTTCTTTGGAAAAAGAAGACATTTTGATATAATGTTTTTGTGAGTTGAGGTAAACCATATGAAAAAATATTTAGTAGGTATTGATATTGGTGGAACATCCATCAAAATAGGATTATTTGATTTATCAGGTTCATTACTAGAAAAATGGGATATTCCTACAAATAAAACAAACAAAGGTGAATTGATTCTTTCTGAAATTGCAGAATCGATTCAATCAAAAATACGTATCGAGGAAGTTCACGGGATTGGATTTGGTGTACCAGGACCCGTGACCAAAGATATTGTTTTCAGCACCGTTAATTTAGGCTGGACGCTGAAAAATGTCAAAGAAGAATTTTATCAAATCGTCAATAATCGTGATTTTCACATTCGTGTATCAAACGATGCAAATACGGCTACTGCAGGAGAACTTTATCAAGGCGTTGCGAAAGGATATAACAATGTCGCTATGTTTACTCTTGGCACTGGGATTGGTGGAGGGATTGTCCTCAACGGTAAAATCATTGATGGTATCAATGGGGTTGCTGGAGAAGTTGGGCATATCGTTGTCGATCAAGAACATCAGTTTCAATGTAATTGTGGAAAAAAAGGCTGTTTAGAAACCGTTGCTTCCGCTACAGGAATTGTCAGATTAGCTGAGGAATATCTACGTGAATCAAACGAATCTTCACTTTTAAGACACGCTCATCATTTAAGCGCCAAAAAGGTGATTGATGCCGCAAAAGAAGGAGACAGTATTGCTCTTAAAACGCTTAGTGAAGCAGCACATTATTTAGCTTATTCGATGGCTATGATAACGAATATTATTAATCCTGATATTATCGTTATTGGTGGTGGAGTTAGTAATGCAGGACAAATCCTTATCGATCTCATTGAAGAGTTTTATTATCAATATACAAAACCATTTATTAACCATACAAACTTTGCTATTGCTTCCCTTGGCAATGATGCGGGGATTTATGGTGCTGCTTATATGGTAAGACTATGAAGATAACAAAGTTTCATGCGAATGTCTATACTCAAAATAGTTACTTGGTAGAAGAGCAAGATCATTGTTTTGTAATCGACCCAGGAATGAACGGAGAAGAGATTTTAACTTACATTGAAGAGAACCATTTGACGATGGAAGCTGTCCTGTTAACCCATGCACATTTTGACCATACGAAAGGCTTGCGGAATCTAGCAAAAAAAGGTGCTTTTACACTCTACCTTCATCAAGAAGAACAAAAATATCTAAACGACCCTTTGTTTCACTACGCGAAGATGTTTAATGATTCCTTTATGGCTCCGCAAAAAGCAATCATCTCTACATTTAAAGATCTTGATCAACTCTTGATTACTGGCATCAATGTGACAGTTCATCACACTCCAGGTCATACCATTGGATCCTCTTGTTTTGAAATAGGAGTCTACTTATTTACTGGAGATACACTTTTTGTAAATGGGTATGGAAGAACTGATTTATTAACAGGGTCAATCAAAGATATGCGAAAAAGTCTTGATTATCTATATCATCACTTTTCTTCGCAAACAATGATTCACCCAGGGCATGATGAATCAAAGAAATTAAAAGACGTTCAAAAGTTGAATCCTTAAGAACAAGTAATCAAATAACGCTTAATGAATATAAAATGTACAAAATACTTATGATTTCTTACTTTCATATAAGATTAATAGACAAAATTGACCTTTTATTCGTGAATTATGATATAATTTAACTGAAATTTAAAGAATGGATGAAAAAAGCTGATGTTGAGTATTTTTACTGAAAGCATGGATATGATTATTCGTATGATGAGTAATGCAGCACTATTATTAGCGCTGACTTTTATCTATGGTGCAACGAACTTTAACCCGAAAACGAATAATATTTTTCGTAAAATCGTGTTATCTTTATTCATCGGTGCGATTGCCATTTCATTAATGACCATGCCTTGGTATACTGAAGAAGGAATTTTTTATGACACAAGAAGTATTCTTTATGGTGTAACTGGATTTTTCTTTGGTTGGGAAACAACTCTTCTAGCAGCACTAATCGGGATTATCTTCCGATTATCCCTTGGTGGACTTGGAATGTATGCGGGATCCGCCACAATCCTTGTGTCTGCTGGAATTGGTTTAGCGTGGAAGCACATCCGAAAACCACTTAAATTTAGACATCCTCATATCGAATATTTAATTTTCGGATTTATCGTTCAAGTTGCTACGTTATTAGCCCAATTTTTGATGCCTCTGGATGTGGCCATAAATAATATTTCTAATGTATGGTTCCCATTCCTGATATTGTTCCCACTCGCATCTGTCATCGTCATGTTAGGCTTTGATAACCAAATCAAACGTTTGAATGCTTCTGAAGAATTCAAACGCCAACAATTATTACTTCAAGCGAGTATTGATGCGCCAAAATCAATGGAAATTTTCGCGCTTGATAATCATTACAATTATCTTGCATTCAATAAATATCACGAAACGTCGATGCTCAGGTACTACAATATTCACATTGAGACAAATACTAATTATTTAGAATATATCAAAGATCCAGATATGCTTTATCGAATTCGTAATTTTATTGATAAAGCTCTCGCTGGGGAGTCATTCCATCGTACGGTTGAAGTAGAAGATACGAAGGGTAAGTTTTTAGAAGAACTATACTCTCCGATTCGTAATAGTGAAAATGAAGTTATTGGCGTGACAATCTTTAGCCAAGAAATTACTGAACGAAAGAATTATGAGGAGTCGATTTTGTACCTTAGTTATCATGATCTTCTGACCGGACTCAATAACCGTCGGTTTTATTCTGAAGAACTCGCCCGTATTGATAAATTAGAGAATTATCCATTATCAATCATTATGGGAGATATTAACGGCCTAAAAATTATGAACGACGCATTTGGTCATGATGCTGGAGATAAACTACTGAGAACTGTTTCTTCCGAACTTAAATCAGTATTTGCACAGTATGGCGATATTTGCCGTGTTGGTGGCGATGAATTTATTATTTTACTAAAACATACTTCGAAACAAGAAGCACAGCGATTAATTGACCTTGCGAAAGTTGAAATCGAAGAAAATTATATTCATGGTATGAAAGTGAGCGTGTCCTTTGGACTCGCTACTCAAATCGGAGATATCGATACCAACGACATCATTCGCTTCGCAGAAGATGATATGTACAAACATAAATTATTTGAAGTTTCTTCCGCAAGAAACGAAGCAATCCAAACGATTATGAACACCCTACATTTCAAAAATCCTCGTGAAGAATATCACTCAAGAAGAGTCAGTGAATATTGTGTTAAAATTGGAAAATTACTTGATATGCGTGATGATGAAGTTGCTTTACTTAAAGTCATTGGGCATCTCCATGATATCGGTAAGATTGGTATTGATGAAGCTATTTTAAATAAACCAGGAAAACTGAATGATGAAGAATTTGCTTCGATTAAAAGACATACCGAAATTGGGTATCGGATTCTTTTATCTTCGAGAGAGTATAGAGAATTTGCGGAAGATATTTTAAGTCATCATGAACATTATGATGGTTCAGGATATCCACAAGGTCTAAAGGGTCAAGATATTCCTTATCGTGCAAGAATAATTACGATTGCGGATGCATTCGATGCGATGACTTCGGATCGTCCTTATCGTAAGGCGTTAACGATTCAAGAAGCGCTGAATGAAATTGAAAAACACGCTGGGACACAATTTGATCCTGTGATTGCGGTCAAGTTTGTCGAATCGATGAGAAAAACGAAAGCAGAATAGTATTTTGCTTTCTTTTTTTATGCACGTCCTTGTGAAAGTGCTTACAAAATGATATGATGGACTTAACCATAGCCTTTATGTGGGGGGCAAAATATGAAAAAATGGTTAGGCGTTATTTTATTAATCTTGGTAGTAATTATCGGCAGAAGTTCCGCCGTAAAAGCGGAAACTTTTTCAGCCGATTTTTTATTAACGATTGATAATAACGGTGTCATTATGTTCATCGTCAATCCGGATACTGGGATGATTGTCTATTCCAATCAGGCGGCAGAATCTTTTTATGGTTATTCTAGTGAAGAATTCTTGTTGATGAATATCAATGAAATTAACACTTTAACAGATGAAGAAATCATCGAAGAAATGAATAAAGCTTTAGAAGAAGAAAGAAACTATTTCTTGTTTGAACATCAGAATAAAATTGGCGAAATAAAAAATGTAGAAGTGTATTCCTATCCAATTAATTATGAGGGTAAAACATATTTATATTCGATTATCATTGATATTACTGAACGCGTTGAACTCGAAAGACAAAATCGAATACTCCTGATTTTATTCAGTGTTGTCGGTTCACTCATGATTACTGGTTTGGTGCTCTTCATTATTACGCTCAGAAAGAATCATCAGTATTTACTTGCGGAACATAATAGTTTGCTCGTCAGTCACGAAATGAGTGAAACTTTCTTTGATGCGATTTCGAAAATGATTTTTATTAAAGACGAATTCGGGAAATTCGTCTTTGTGAATCCAGCATATCAGGACTATCTCGGTCTAGAAAAAAATGAGATAATTGGAAAAACAGATCAGGAACTTGGTCTTCTTTCACAAATGAAGACATCGATTCCTTTCGAAGTATTAAGTAAAAACAAGGCGGACAATAAAGAGATTATATTAATTAAACAAAAGAACCACTATTATGAACAAACAACTTTCTATGTTAAAATTCATCTCAGTCATTTTGGACTTGCTGGATTTATTCAAGACGTAACTGAATCGAAACGATATGAAAAAGAAATTATCGATGCATCTTATCATGATTTATTAACAGGACTATTCAATCGAAATTATCTCGAAAAATCAATCGAACAAAAAATGCAAACCGATCAATATCCTATGGGTGTATATTTGCTTGATGTCAATGGACTCAAGTTCACCAACGATGTCTTTGGGCATGCGGAAGGAGATATTTTATTAAAAGAAATCGCAAAAGTATTAACAAAAGTGTTTGGTTCTTCCTCTACTCTTTGTAGGTATGGAGGAGATGAGTTTATCGTTATCTCTACAAATGCATCAGAAGAAATTATGAAAGTACAAGAAGGAAAAATAAAACAATTATTTGGAGCGTATCAACGGTTTGGTATCCCTGGTAGTGTATCGGTTGGAACTGCGATCATTCATGATGACCACACGCATATTCAGGATGCTATCAGCGACGCTGAAACTGCCATGTATACAAGAAAAACACTTGATCGAAAGATGTTTAAAGAAGAATCGTTAAAAAAACTAATTGGGAAACTTCATAAGGAAGTTCCGTTTGAAAAAGCTCATTCTCAGGTTACATCAAAACTACTTTATGACTTTGCACTTTATTTAGGTTTACCTGAAAATGATGCAAATACGCTGAAAACAGTAGGCTATTATCATGATATTGGTAAAGTCGTCTTTTTAGATCAATTTGAACTGGATAAAAAGAAGATGTCTTCTGAAGAAAAGAAGTTATTACAAACCCATACGATTTTCGGATATCGTATTCTGAACTATAGTGACGAATTGATGCATATTGCTAGCATAGCGCTAGAACATCATGAGCGATATGATGGTCTAGGTTACCCTAAGAAACTAAAAAAAGACCAAATCAGTAAATTTGCACGAATACTATCGGTTGTCGAATGTTATGATGTAATGACATCCAAATTTAGTTACAAGACAACACTCACGTTTGAACAAGCGCTTGAAGAAATCAATAAAGAAAAAGGACATCAATTTGACCCTTATTATGTTACCCGCTTTTCTGAATTTATCAGTAAAATATATCAAAATAAGAAGTAGGTGAATGGGATGATTTCTTTGCAGATTGAATCGATACTCAAGGAGAAATATTTGTTTGATATTTCTCTCTTTAGTCCATCCTTTATCGATAAAGTGATTGTTTCAAGAATGAAGCATTTTGGATATGCTCATGTGAATGAATATGAGACAGAACTGCTTTACAATCAAGAGGAAGTAAAAGATTTCATTGATGCATTACAAATTCCATTCACGTTCTTTTTCAGAAATCCACTTTCTTTTGAAATCTTGTCGAGTCAAATCATTCCATCCTTGTTCTCCAAGGTAAAAAACGGAAAAGAAATACGAGTATGGTCAGTTGGGTGTTCGACAGGACAAGAAGCGTACTCTCTGGCAATCCTTTTTGAAGAAGCTGCTAGGCGATTTAATAAACCGATTCCTTACCGTATTTTTGCGTCCGATATCAGTGAAGAATCAATCGAAAAGGCCAAAAGTGGCCTCTACAATGAATCAGAAATAGGAAATCTGCGATATGACTACATAAAACGATATTTTATGATAGAAATGTCAGAATATTCTGTAAAACCTTTTTTGAGAGAAAAGATTTATTTTGGTTTTTATAATCTATTAAATGAAAACAAGATGGGACCCGATGATAGTATCTTTGCATCGTTTGATATCGTTATGTGCTCAAATTTACTTTATTATTATAACGAAAGTATTCAAGAAAAAATGATTTCTAAATTACTCTACACACTGAATCCTGGTGGGTATTTTCTCACCAGTGATACTGAAAAATATTTAATCAAGGATTCAATTGACATCGTTAGTGTTTCTGTGCAATCAGCTGTTTTTCATAAAGTTAAAAGAGGTGATTATCTATGAAAATTAAAGACATCGGAGTTAAAATGCAATTGACGCTCGTATTTATTATTGTTATCTTTCTTGTTTTAGTCCTTGGAGCTGTTTCAATTACGGAGACAGTACGACTAAACAATGAACTTAAAACGCTCTACGAACATCCGCTCACCGTGAAACATGCCTACTTTGAAATCAAAAGCGCTGCCCTAGAATCGAGTATCGATATTCGTAACCTGGCTGAAGGACTAGAGGACGACAAGGAAGTGCTCACCATAAGTTATATCAATATTGACTATTCGGTGATAGACACCTATATTCAAGTACTTTATGATGACTATTTAGGGCCAGTAGAAGATGTTGATAATCTTCAATACGCCTATGTAGCGTGGAAAAGTTATCGAGATTATACGATTCAGCTGATTCTAGCCGATGATTTTGCTGCTGCGAGAGAAAGACTTTATGCTGATGAAGTCACTGAAACAAACCGCGTAGCGCTATTTGATGCAATCAAAGTCATTGAAGACTATTCGACGGAAAAAGCGGATTTATTGTATGCGAACGCACAGCGCCTTAACAACGAATTGATTCTCTTTTTAAGTATACTAATCCTCTTTATTGTGTCGATTAAAATATGGATTAATTCAATCTTAGTCAAACAAATTACGATTCCTCTTACTGAAATTAAGAACAAAGCACAACTTGCCCTAAACGGAGATTTTTCAATGTCTACTTATGAGTCGAAGAACGAGTTTGGCGAGTTAAGCGATGCCTTTAATCAAATGATTAGCAGTATTGAAAATAGTATCCTAAAACAAAAACAAGTGAACAAGTTTAATGAAGATATGGTGAAGGAACAACTTCCTGAGAAAATCTATCAACAAATACTCCTTTCTATCATGGATTTCTCGAATTCACATGTCGGTATTCTCTATGTGAAAGAAAACAATTCCAAATTACTTAGGGCGAAATCATCCATGGGTATTGAAAAATTCAATTCGTTGACAATATCGACTGATATCATCGAAAAAGAATATGGTATCGCAATGTACTATAAAAAACCATATATATTAAAAGATATTCCTTCAGATACAGCGTTACTCATTTCAACCACTTTCCAAAATTTTAATCCAAAAGAAATCTTATCGATTCCAGTCTATTCCGCTTCTCAATTGATTGCGCTCATCACGCTCGGAAACTATCATCCATTTAAAGAAGATGTGCAAGAGTATCTTGAATCTATTAGTGATTCTATTCGCGCTACAATTGAAAGTGCGATGGCCGTTGAAAGAGCCAACCTATATTTATTAGAACTTGAAGATCAAAATCAAGAGCTTGAGTCTCAACAAATGGAAATAAGTTCTATGAATCAAGAACTCGAACAACAAAATACACTTCTAGAGGTTCAAAAAAAGCAACTAGCAGACGCAAATCTTCATAAAACGAACTTCTTATCAACGATGTCTCATGAACTCAGGACTCCGTTAAATAGTGTGATTGCTTTGTCAGGTGTTTTAAAAAGACAACTAGAGGGAAAAATTTCTGAGGAAGATCATCAATACATTGAAGTGATAGAACGAAATGGAAAAAACTTACTTTTATTAATCAATGACATTCTTGATATTTCAAGAGTAGAATCAGGAAGAGTAGAAGTTTTAGTTTCTGAGTTCAATCCATGTGATGCTTTTAATGACTTAGTTTCAAACTTAAGTCAACTTGCAAAACAAAAGAATTTAGAAGTTAAAACCATTTGTACAAATCACAAAATAATGGTTGAATCTGATCGTGATAAAATGTCACATATTATGCAAAATTTAATCAGTAATGCGATTAAATTTACTGAAAAAGGAAAAATTACGATCGAATTAAGAGATGAGAAAGATCATATTGAAATTATCGTTTCTGATACAGGTATTGGCATCTCTGAAGACCAAATTCCATTCATCTTTGATGAATTTAGACAGGCAGACGCGACCACTTCAAGGAAATATGGTGGTACTGGACTCGGCCTTGCGATTGCGAAGAAATATGCGCTTCTTTTAGAAGGAAACATCAGCGTACAAAGTATATTAGGAAAAGGGACAACTTTCACTTTAACGATTCCAAAGAAGATGAAAGGGAAGAACTATAAAGATGCGAATGTGTATCCAACCCATTTTGATTATCATGATAGGTTAAATCATCCTCGTGTTCATGAGAGCAAATCAGTGCTTGTTGTTGATGATAATAAAGAAACCTTGCACCAAATAAAAGAACTTCTTGAATCTGAACAATACATGACGCAAACAGCAGTTTCGTATGAAGATGTGATCGCTTATCTTGATAAAGAAACACCAGATTTGATTTTGCTCGATTTAATTATTCCGCAAATCAGCGGATTCGAAATACTTAAAAAGCTCAGAGAACGAGAAGAAACGCTCAATACGCCGATATTAATCATGACAGCGAAAGAAATATCAGGGAAAGAATTGAAGGAGCTGAAAAAATACGGTGTAGAGCGATTTATTCAAAAGGGCGAACTTACTTCAAATAGTTTCCTCGACACCATTTATACCATTTTATTTGATATTGCTAAAGAAGCTCGCCCAATTATCAAACCAGTCAATCAACCCGTTGTTTTGATTGTTGAAGACAACCCAGACAATATGTTAACGACAAAAGCATTACTTAAAGGTCAGTATAAAATTGTTGAAGCAACCAATGGTTTAGAAGGGGTTGAACAAGCAAAAAAATACTTGCCTGATCTTATCTTAATGGACATTGCATTACCAGTGATGGATGGCATCCAAGCATTTAAGAAAATTCATGAGCTTCCACAATTATCTTCAACACCAGTCATTGCACTTACTGCTAGCGCGATGCTTCAAGATCGAAGAACAATCCTAGCCCATGGTTTTACAGCATTTATCTCGAAACCGCTCAACGAAAAAGAATTTCTTTCTACGATAGAGGAGGTACTTTATGGATCGTAAAAGAGTGATTGTCGCAATCGATGACTTAGAAGATAATCTCATTAGTATTAGTGCATTACTAAAGGAATATTTTCCTGATGTTGAGATAAAAACCGCTCAAAGTGGTTTAAATGGATTAGAACTCATCGATTCATTGATACCAGATGTTATATTGCTAGATATATATATGCCAAATATGGATGGGTTTCAAGTATGTACAAGAGTAAAAAATAATCCAAATACAAAAGATATTCCCGTAGTTATTATTACCGCCAATAAAGGTGACCATGAGATCCGCGTAAAGGCGCTTGATTGCGGTGCTGAAGCCTTCCTTTCAAAACCAATTGATACGTCTGAGTTTATTGCCCAAGTTCGCTCCATGTTAAAAATCAGTGAAGCCAGTCGTGCAAGGAAGACGGAAAATGAACGATTAACTTTATTAGTAGATGAACAAACAAGGGATTTACGAAGTGCACACTTAAAAACGCTGCATTTGATGGATAAGTTGAAAGCTGAGAACGAGCATCGAATCAAGACTGAAAAGAATTTGCTTGAAGCACAGCGAATTGCCAAAATGGCTAGTTTTGAGTATCATCCTACAAGCGAAAAACTAGCGTGGACTATCGAGGCGAAGGAATTATTTCAAGTTGATTCCATGGATTCAATCGATACCCTTGAAAAAACATGGTCATTTTTACATCATGATGATTTGTTGGTCATAGATGAAGTAAAAGAACAAATAAAAAACAAACAAACCTTCTTCCAAATCATGGTCAGAAATATCAGAAAAGGGAAAGTGGTGTTCTTTGACGCTAGGTTCTCGGTTGTTTATAATGGCGATGATGTTGAAGAAATCAAAGGAACTTTCCAAGACGTAACAAAACAAGTTGAGGATGAACAAAAATTGGTTTTTCTTAGCGAACATGATTATTTGACGTCTTTATATAATCGGATGTATTTTGAAGAAAAATTAAGTTCTTACGATCGCGCAGAATACTATCCACTATCCATCGTGATGGCTGATGTCAATGGACTAAAGATGATTAATGATTCTTTTGGACACTCGACAGGCGATGAGATATTAATATCAACAGCAAAAATATTAAGTCAACATGCACGAAGTAGAGGGATTGCCGCAAGGCTTGGAGGCGATGAATTCGTTATCATCATGCCTCGCTGTGATGAAGATGAAATTGAAAGTTTGATTGTGGATATGCAAAGTGCCTCAAACGAACCAGGAGAACATTTATTGCCATTGAGCGTTTCCTATGGTTATGCAACAAAAAGATATGTACATGAAAAAATGAGCTTGATTCTAAAACGTGCTGAAGACGATATGTATCGACATAAGATTACCGAAAGTAGTTCAATGCGTTCAAAATCCGTGGATTTAATTCTCAATGCCTTATTCGCTAAAAGTCCAAGAGAAATGAACCATTCGAAACGAGTGAGTGAGATTTGTGAACGAATTGCGAAAGAGCTTTATACAAATCAAAATGATATCAACCAAATTCGAATCGCTGGATTACTACACGATATCGGAAAAATTGGCATTGATGAACATATCTTAAATAAAAACGGAAAGTTAACTGTAGAAGAATTCAATGAAGTGAAAAAGCACTCTGAGATCGGGTATCGGATTTTAAGTAGTGTCAATGAGTTCTCTGAACTATCAAGATATGTACTTGAACATCATGAAAAAAATGATGGAACCGGCTATCCTAATGGACTCTATGATAAACAAATAAGTAAGCAAGCAAAGATTATCTCTGTCGCCGATGCCTATGACGCCATGACAAGTGATCGGACATACAGAAAAGGACTTTCAGTTGATGAAGCAGTCGACGAATTATTAAGGTATACCAATACGCAGTTTGATCAAGAAATCGTGAAAGTATTCGTAGAAAAAGTCTTAAAACATGATTTTCACTTTTAGAAGGAGAGATATCTCTCCTTTTTTTATTTTTTTAAATAAATTAGCACTCAATGCTTGACTTTGCTAAATGGAGTGTGTATAATAATGTTAGCATTCAAAACGTAGGAGTGCTAAAGGGGTGAAGCTCGTGTTAACAGAACGTCAAGAAATGGTATTAAAATTGATTGTAGATGAATATATCAAAACTGCTGAACCAATCGGTTCAAGAAGTCTTTCTAAGTTTATGGATGTATCCCCTGCGACGATTCGAAATGAGATGTCTGATCTTGAAGATTTAGGGTACATTGAGAAGACGCATACGTCAAGTGGTCGCGTTCCTTCAGAAAAAGGATATCGCTATTATATTGAAACGATTATCAAAAACGTAGACGATGAAACTGATGGTTATTTTGAGTTTGAAAAACTTTTTGAAAATAAAGAAATTGAACGTGACGAACTGATTAAAGAAGCAATCAACTTATTATCTGAAGCGACAAACTGTACAGCAATCTCTCTTGGACCAAATGCCTTTCATTCGAAAGTAAAAAAAGTCCAATTAATCCCTTTAACCCCTCAACAAGCTTTAATCCTCGTGATAACGAATTTTGGATATGTTGAATCAAAACAAATCGCTATTTCCGAAGATATGGAAATTGAAGAACTTGTGAAAGTTATCGACTTACTGAATGAAATATTACGTGACACACCGATTTCTCAAGTTAGTGAAAAATTACATTACGAGATTCAACATCAACACATTAAAGAACTAATTAAGTATCGTGAAACAATCGTTGATTCCTTTATTGAAGCGTTCTCGAAATTTGCTCAATCAAGATACTATTTAACTGGACAATCCAATATGCTGTATCAACCTGAATTCAATGATATTCAAAAGTTAAGAGAGTTCATCTCTACCATTGAGAATAACGAGATTTTCAAACTCGTCGAAACGAATGCGGATGGTATTAGTGTTAAAATTGGGACTGAAAACAACTTGACAGCAATGCAAGATTGTACAGTCGTCTCCTCAACATACACCGCAAAAGATGGCGAAAAAGGAACCATTAGTTTAGTAGGACCAACAAGAATGGAATACAGGAAAGTGATTCCACTCATCCAATATATTGCAAAGCATATTACAAAACTATATCAAGAAGAATAAGGAGTAAGAATGGAAGATATCAAAAAAGAGCCTGAACTAGAAATTACAGAAGATAGCGAAACAGTTCAGGAAAAAACAAAAGAAGAAAAACATAAAAAAAAGAAAAAAGATTCAGTTGAATCGAAACTAGAAGAAATCACTGAAGAATTAGAAGCATTTAAAGATAAATATTATCGTAGTTTAGCTGAAATGGAAAACGTGAAAAAACGTTTGACTGAAGATTTAAAAAGAGAAAGAAACTATGCATCTTATAGTCTTAGCGATAAATTAATTGACTCAATCGAAATCTTTGATCAAGCTTTAAATGTAGAGACGGAAGATCCAAACTTTAAAAACTTCCTCTATGGATTCAAAATGATTAAGGATATGTTTATGCAAGCCTTAAATCAAGAAGGTGTAACCCTTGTAGAAACGAAACTCGGTGACGTATTTGACCCTGTCAGCGAACACGCAGTGGATACAACACATGACTTAGACACACCAGATAATACGATTGTCAAAATCGTAAAAAAAGGATATAAATTTAAAGATCGTCTATTAAGACCAGCAATGGTCGTAATAAATATACAACCAAAAGAAGAAACAAATGAAGAAAACGAAAATGAAAATGAAGGGATGGAATCATAATGAAAATAATTGGTATTGACCTTGGTACGACAAACAGTTGTGTTGCCGTTATGGAAGGAAAGGAATCAAAAGTTATTCCTAATTTAGATGGTAATAGAACAACACCATCTGTTGTAGCTTTTAAAGATAACGAAATTCAAGTGGGTGAGGTAGCGAAAAGACAAGTTATCACGAACCCAAATACGGTTTACTCTATTAAAAGAAAAATGGGGACTTCAGACCGTGTAAAAATGGAAGGTAAATCATATTCACCACAAGAAATCAGCGCGATGATTTTAAGAAACTTAAAAGAATCTGCAGAAGCTTATCTTGGTGAAAAAGTAACAGAAGCAGTAATTACTGTTCCAGCTTACTTCAACGATGCACAACGTCAAGCAACCAAAGACGCTGGTAAAATTGCTGGTCTTGAAGTAAAAAGAATTATCAACGAGCCAACGGCGGCAGCTTTAGCTTATGGTATCGATAAAACAGACAAAGAACAAACAGTATTAGTCTATGACCTTGGAGGCGGAACGTTCGACGTTTCAATTCTAGAACTTAGTGATGGAACATTTGAAGTTATTTCAACCTCAGGAGATAACCACTTAGGTGGGGATGACTTTGACCAAAGAATCGTTGAATGGTTAGTTGAAGAATTCAAAAAAGAAACAAGTGTAGACTTAAATAAAGATAAAATGGCATTACAACGTCTAAGAGATGCTGCTGAAAAGGCAAAAAAAGAATTATCATCAATTACATCTAGCCAAATCAGTTTACCATTTATCTCAATGACAAGTAATGGACCTGTTCATTTAGAGAAAAACTTATCAAGAGCTAAATTCAATGAATTAACTCATGATTTAGTACAAAGAACTGTTGATCCAGTTCGTAGAGCCTTAACCGATGCAAAAATGAAAGCATCTGACATTGATCAAGTATTACTTGTAGGTGGATCAACTCGTATTCCTGCTGTCCAAGACGCAGTGAAAAACATTTTAGGAAAAGATCCTAACAGAAGTATTAACCCTGATGAAGTTGTAGCGATGGGTGCTGCAATTCAAGGTGGTGTGCTTCAAGGGGATGTTAAAGATATTTTATTACTAGACGTTACGCCACTATCATTAGGTATTGAAACACTCGGTGGTGTATTCACTAAACTGATTGAAAGAAATACGACAATCCCAACTTCAAAATCTCAAATCTTCTCCACCGCGGCTGATAATCAACCAACTGTTGATATCCATGTATTACAAGGTGAAAGAAGTATGGCGAAAGATAATAAGACACTTGGACATTTTCAATTAGGAGATATTCCACCAGCACCACGTGGTATTCCACAAATCGAAGTTAAATTCGATATCGATGCTAATGGTATTGTGAATGTTCATGCGAAAAATGTTGCGACTGGTAAAGCAAATTCGATTACAATTCAATCAGGTTCAGGCTTAACTGACGCTGAAATTGAAAAATTAGTACGTGAAGCTGAAGAAAATGCAGAAGCAGATAAACAAAAACGTGAAGAAGCTGACCTTCGTAATGAAGCAGATCAAATGATTTTCTTAACAAATAAGGCAATCAAAGATCTAGAAGGCAAAGTTACGGATAAAGAAAAGAAAGACGCAGAAGAAAAAATCAAAGACCTTGAAAAAGCATTAAAAGGTGATGATTTAGATAACATCAAGAATAAAAAAGAAGCGTTAGAAAAAACTGCACAAGCATTATCTGAAAGAGTATATAAAGAACAAGCAGCAGAGCAACAAGCTAGTCAAGGCGGAGCAGAACCATCTTCAGATGAAGAAGATAAAGGCAGCGACGACGTATTTGACGCAGATTACAAAGAAGTTTAATAAGGAAAAAAGCAGGAAACTGCTTTTTGACCTATTTAGAGGTGAAGTATGGATAAACGTGATTACTATGAGGTCCTAGGTGTTTCAAAAACAGCTAGTGACGATGAAATAAAAAAAGCTTACCGTGGTTTAGCAAAGAAATATCATCCAGATGTTTCAAGCGAAAGCAATGCAGAAGCTAAATTTAAAGAAGTTCAAGAAGCATATGATGTTTTATCGGACTCCACTAAACGTAGTCAATATGACCAATTCGGCCATGCAGGAATGAATGGCGGATTTGGCGGAGCTGGAGGCTTTAATGGCGCTGGCTTTGAAAACTTTGATTTTGGTGATATTTTCTCTGCCTTTTTTGGAGGAGGAGCGAGAAGTGGTGGAAATCAACGTAACCGCCCACGAAAGGGATCGGATATACAACGTCGCATGACCATTACTTTTGAAGAAAGTATTTTTGGAAAAAAAGAAGTGATTAAAGTTCCTACCTTTGATGAATGTCATGTTTGTCATGGAAGTGGCGCTGCATCTTCAAAAGATATCCATACTTGTTCAAGATGCCATGGTAGCGGATTTGTGACTGTAGAACAACAATCCCTCTTTGGTAGAACACAAACCAGAACAGCTTGTCCTGTTTGTGGTGGTAGTGGAAAAGAGATTACGAACAAATGTTCCAATTGTCATGGAGATGGCGTTGAACGAGTCACGAAAGAAGTTGAAATTAAAGTTCCTGAGGGAATTGAAACTGGCCAACAAATTCGTCTTGAAGGTTATGGCAATAAAGGCAGTAATGGTGGACCGAATGGTGATTTATATATTGTCTTTGAAGTGAGTTCTTCAAACACCTACACGAGAGAAGGCGACGATTTAATTGTCGAAGTTGAGATTTCATTCTCACAAGCCGCACTCGGTGATGAAATTGAAGTACCAACAGTTTATGGCAATGTTTTATTAAAAATTCCAAGTGGTACGCAGTCAAAAACGAAATTTAGACTTCGTGGTAAAGGTGCACCAAACGTAAGAACGAAACAAAAAGGTGATGAGCACGTGATTGTCAATGTTCAAACACCAACGAAACTGAATAACGAACAAAAGAAATTATTTGAACAATTAGCACGTCTTGATGATTCAGTTAAGTCGAGATTTAGAAAGTTCAAACCAAGTTTTTTAAAACGATAAAAAAAGGATGAGAAATCATCCTTTTTGTTTGGTTATAACGGTAAGTCTTTTTTCATAAAGATGCGAATACCAATCAAATACAGGCAGAAACCGCTCAAAATAAAGATACTGAAGTAAATCCAAATCAATGTGCTACCTTCTAGCCAATCATTCGCGTTATACATTGAAAGCGCCGTTGCGTAGCGGAAAAATGATAACTTATCACTCGCTCCTGCAAGCATATTAATAATGAAGAAAGCAATCGGAATTCCTGCGCCAAACGACAAACTGTATTTCGTCTCATTAAAAATGGCAGAAGCGGCAAACGTAATTGAAGTAATTAAGAAGCTGTATCCAATCAATCCTAGATTGATATAGATGAACTTCTTCAGTTCTAAAAGTCCTGGGAATAATGTTGAAGCGAGTATGAATCCAATCATATCGACAACGATAATTAATAATGTAGTCGAAAGGAATAGATAAACAGCTTGGGTGATGGCAATTTTTTTTCTTGTATTTGGCGATGCTAGAAGATACGACATGGAACCTGAATCGACAAAACTAGCAACGAGTCTATTTCCGACGATGATAATGTATATCATTGGGAAAATAATCATGATAAAACCAAAAAGATAACCACTAATAAAACCAACCAAGGAATAATCAGTCAGTGAAAAATGAAGCGCGTCCATTAACTCTCTAGGAAACATATCTAACATTCCGGCAAAGACATCTGCGTTATTTGGATCATAGATACCAATAATCATAGTATAGTACATTGTCATCACTGCTAAAAATATAATCCAGACACCTTTATTCATTTTGAAGTTCATTCGTAGAAGATGCTTATTCATGAAGATCACCGTCCTTGTAGTAATTCATAAAGATATCTTCAAGATTTTGTGTTGGAATATCAATCGATTTCACTTTCACTTGTGTTAAAAACGAAAGAAAATCGTTGATATCTCCTGTAACGAAAATGAGGTATTGATTCTCAGCTTTTTTTGTAGCTTCATACATTGACTTTTCGATGATGTCTGCATCCTTTTTACCTTCCACTTGAACAAGAAAAGCTATCCGCTTTTGAGTTTTCAGTTTATTGATATCTTCAAGTGCCACTTTTTCGCCTTCCTTAATGATTAAGGCGCGGTCACAGGTACGCTCAATTTCTTCGAAACTATGTGAAGACATAAGAATTGTTTTTCCTAGTTTCTTTTCCTTTAAAATTAATTCAACGAACTTTGTTTGCATGAGTGGATCAAGGCCACTTGTTGGTTCGTCAAGAATTAATATCTCGGGATTATGCATAAAAGCAGCGACAATCGCCAGTTTTTGTTTCATTCCTTTCGACATTTTCTTAATTCGTCCCGAAAGGTCTAAATCAAGAAATTTTATCAGCTCTTCGCGTTTCGTGAAATCTTTCATTTCTCTCATTCTCGATAAAAAATCAAGAAATTCAAGTCCAGTCATTGAATTAAAAAAAGCAATTTCTCCTGGTAAATAACCAAGTTGTTCTTGAATTTTAGAGGCTTCTTGAAAACAGTCTAGACCGTTGATATAGACATGCCCCTCCTGTGGTTTTAAGAAACCAAGCAAATGACGTATTGTTGTGGTTTTTCCAGCCCCATTCGGACCGATGAATCCAAATACCTCTCCTTTTTTGACATCAAAAGAGAGATGAAAGACCCCTTTTTTTGGGCCATAAGATTTGGTGAGATTTTCTACTGTAATCATTAGAATCCCTTCTTTCTAATCATAATCGTATCACCGCGGCACTCAAATGTCAAAGTGAACTTTGTTTTTTATAAAAATGAATTTTTGATTGTAGTATTGTAATGGACCTACGAAATTGTTATAATATTTGTAAGTTTTATTTAATAATCGACAGTTTTACTTAATAAATAGAATTTTCAAACCGAGGAGGAAGTAGTATGCCCCACACTGTACTAGTTATTGAAGACAATCCAATCGTATCTCAAATGGTTGAAAATGTTCTTTCTAAAGAAGGCTATGAGGTGACAACTGCGGATTCTGGAGATATTGGACTCAAGACTTTTTTACGTGGAAGTTATGAAATTGTCTTGCTAGACTTAATGTTACCTAACATTCCTGGCGATGAGGTCATGCGACAAATTCGCCAAAAATCTCAGGTTCCGATTATCATTATTTCTTCAAAAGATAGCGACGTTGATAAGGCTGTTCATCTTACTCTAGGAGCGGATGACTATTTATCAAAACCATTTTCTATGATTGAATTGATTGCGAGAGTGAAAGCTGTACTTCGCCGTAGCCAAATCATTCCTGAAAATCCAGATTTAGTCAAAACAGTGGGACCATTAAAAATTGACTTAGAGAATTTTGAAGCATTCTTAAATGGGAATCCTCTCTATCTCACATTAAAAGAATTTATGATCTTAAAACTATTTGTGACAAATCCAAATCATGTTTTTTCTAAAGAACAAATTTATCTAAAAATATGGAATGAAGAATATTACGAAAATGATAATGTAATTAACGTTCATATGAGAAGATTACGTGAAAAAATTGAAGTCAATCCATCAAAACCACAAATCATTAAAACGATTTGGGGAATTGGTTATAAGTACGAAGAATAGCAAATTAATAGCATTTTTAATCAAAGGACAATCTAGTCCTTTTTTTTAATAATCACTTAAGGACTTCTTAAGAATTTTGTAAGATTTAATTGATATAATAATAGTGTAAAATAATTATATATTTAAGTTGATTTCTGAATCCCTTAGTCAGCACTTTGTGCTCTCATCTGTATCTAAATGATAAAACACACCCCCTACATGTTTAATTTTTTAGATTCATTACATATCTTAAGGTATCTGGTCTTCAACGGATGGAGGGATTTAGAAATGAACTTAAATATCAACTGGTCGGCGTATCTATCTTTTGACATTCACACAGGAGTGGCATCTTTAGAATACTCTGACCTATTTTTCTTTAAAACGAATCTCGAACGCAAGAAACTAACACTAACAATGCATGAAATTCTTGCGTGTATTGAACCCTCTGACCGTGCAGTTGCGATTTCAGTTTTAAAACATCAATTCGAGGTAAGTGAACCTATTACTGTCCATGTCAAATTCAATGAGTATCTTCCTATAATCGAATTACAAACTTATATTCTTTATCTTGATAACTCAATAGAAATCTTATGTATGGATGAAAGCATTCCAGTACAGATGATGAAAGATGCGCTATTAACAGAAGATATGATTTTGACGATTCATAATTATTCAGATCTAGAAAAAAGATTGAATGCAGCGCATAAATGCGAAATCATCAGTGATTTGTTATATAATATTCGCGATTTAATGCAATAATTCTAAGCAACTTTCTGGAGTTGCTTTTTCTTTCGAATGCATTATGGTATGATTATGCTGGGTGAGAGTATGAATCAAATCGAAGCAAAAACAATACTACAACGTGTCAACCATCCATCAGAAATGTGGTTTCACACTGATTATAATATGAATCTTTATAAAGGCTGTTCGCATGGATGTATCTACTGTGATAGTCGTAGTGAAAATTACCAAATTGAAAATTTTTCAGAGGTACGCTCTAAAAAGAATGCCATACAAATTCTTGAAGATGAGTTAAGCCGAAAAAAAATCAAAGGAACAATTGGAATGGGAGCGATGTCTGACCCTTATAATCCATTGGAAAAGACAGCACTACTGACAAGAAGCGCTTTAGAATTAATCCTCAAGTATGGATATGGGGTTTCTATTGCGACAAAAAGTGATTTAATCTTACGAGATATCGATTTGTTATCGGCGATTGCTAAAAAGAATGTGTGTCATGTTTCTTTGACAATCACGACGCCAAATGATGACCTCTGTAAGAAAATAGAACCTTACGTTGCCGTTTCTTCACGCCGCTTTGAAGTGGTAAAACAACTGAAAGAAAATGGAATTGTAACTGGTATTTTGATGATGCCAATTCTCCCATTTATCAATGATACACTGGAGAACATTGATGGCATGATTTTTCAAGCAAACAGAGCAAAAGCAGACTATATCTATCCCTTCTTCGGTGTGACACTGAGAAATATTCAACGGGATTATTACTATCAACAATTAGATATTCTGTTTCCAGGATTAAAAACAAAATATCAACAGACTTATCATAATCAATATGAATGTGATTCTCCTAAACATAGGGAATTATACGCATATTTTGCAGAAGCTATGAAGCATACGACAATGTTATCCTCAATGAAAGATATCAACAAGTTACTCAAACCAAGGCAGGAGCCCGTTCAACTATCACTGATGTTTTAAGGGGGGTGTATTTATGGAAAGAAGAATTACAAGCATCATATTTGAAAAGTTATCTAGTATCATCAAAAATGATAAGCCCGTTTTTCAAATGGGCTATGAGATGATGGAAGAACTTTATGAGGTATTATCTTTAAAAAGTATCGCGATGATTGGCTCTGAAGATGGGGGTAAAACAACCATCACTTTATCTGTTCCAGAAACAAAAAAATCGTTTTTTGAA
>JBFXGX010000027.1:0-7250 GCA_050177605.1 Candidatus Izemoplasmatales bacterium
CTACAATCCTCTTTGGGGTACAACTTAAATTCATATGGCTATTCAATTTAGTTAGTTTAATTACCCTCATTCTAGCATATAGTACAAGTCCTTCCTACCTGGTTTATGCACTGATCATCTTGACCCTATTTTTATATCTCATTTATTCAAATAAATTATTATCATACTGTAAGGATAGGTTTCAAGAAATATAAATAAAATTGCCCTATCTTTATTGACATTTCGATTGTTTTTTGACAAAATAGACTTAGTCAATATTTAGGAGGCAAATCATGTATTGTAATAAATGTGGAAGTCCGGTTCAAAGTAATGAGAAATACTGTCCAGTTTGTGGAACAGCTGTAACGAACGATAGTTCAAATGAAATGTCATTCGATCAATTTAAAGATTTAAAAAATACCAAACCAACCTATTATGATAAAACAATGTTATTTGTAGTACTAGCTATCATATTTAGTGTATTAAACTATGTTGGAATTCCTTTTGTCCATCTTGTAGGAATTATTCTAGGAGCTGTAGCGGTTCAATACGCAAAAAGAGACAAAGAGGCTTTTCAGTCATTTAATTCAACAGGAAGATTGCTTGGAATCGTTGGAATTGTTTTGGGCGTTACCGCAATGGTTATCGGTGCAGTATTTTATAATTTATAAATCAAAAGGAGTATGCTGGCATACTCCTTTTTTTTACTTATTTAGTATGTAATCGATCATTGCTTCATTAAAAAACTTTGCTAAACCTTCCTGGTGCTGGTCATAATGTACTCTAAAGCGCTCATCGGCGACATACATTTCGGTTAGCCCAAGATGTGCTTCATCTGAATAGTATTTTTTTGGCCAAAAGTATAATAACCATTCCTTATGAGTCTCACATGCTTTTTTTGCTTCTTTGCAGCTTGGATCTTGTTTGTTATAAGCAATGAGTAAATAGGTAATAACATCTTTTTCTAGTTGAGTAACCTTCGCAAAATCTTCTTCCGACATATTTTTTACTTTTGTCTGAGATTCTTTATAGATATCATTCCCATAAAGTTCATTTACTTCTTCACCATACAATTGATCATTATCACGGATCATTTGATCTTTGAAAGCGGCGAATTTATCTTGTTTTGACATCGGTATCTTCCTTTCATAAGCTTCCAGTGATTTTATAATGTGAGATTTCAAGTTTTTATAATGTTCGAGTTCCTTGTCAATTCGAGATAATTGTTCCAAATAAGCGCTTTGAATATTAAAATTTGGACGGTATATCATCTCTTTAATTTTTTCGAGCGAGAAACCTAAATCACGATAGATTAAGATTTGTTCTAGCAACTCGATTTCCTTATCACTATATATTCGATAAGAAGACTCGGTAATTGAACTTGGTTTTAGTAGTCCAATTTCATCATAATACCTGAGGGTTCTTGTCGAAACACCTGATATTTTTGCTAGTTCTTGTATTTTCACATTAATCACCTGATCTTATTGTACACCTTAACGTAACGTCAAACTCAAGTCTTTTTTATTCAAAATGTTTTAAAAATTGTTCTTTATGATTAATAAATTGCTTTAAGAGTTTGATACTTGAAATCTCCTCATAAGTTGTTTCCACAAAAGTCTGATCTTTTATCTCGAAAATTTGCGCGCCAGGGATAGCGGATAGAATTGGCGAATGAGTTGCGATGATAAATTGATTATTGTGTTTTCTAGCATCCATAATCATTGATAAAAGTGTTAACTGGTTTTGCACTGATAATGGAGTCTCGGGCTCATCGAGCAAATAGAGTTGATTTTCCTTGATTCTTGATGAAAAGAAATCAAGATAACTTTCTCCATGGGAAGACTTGCTTAAATCTTTCGAATACATATTTTTAAGTTCATATATGGTTTTTTGATGAGGGGATTTTGCCATCATTTTTGCGTAATCAGAAGCGTTAATATACTCTTCATCCACGCGTTTAATCTCTTCCTTAGAAGCTTCTAACTCATTATTTATATAGGTTATATAGTTGATAAACTTCTGACTCTCGAAAAAGAAACCTTTTGGTTTGGATAGATAATAGTCAAGTGTCATCGTAGAGGTATCTAACTTAATCAAAGGATGTGGTGTTGGATCGGAAATCTCATATAGATGAAGTCGATCTTGTATTAATTTTAGTAAGGATGATTTTCCACTGCCGTTATCGCCTACGATAATGACAACATCGCTTGTAAAGCATAATCTTGACTCTCCTTCAAATAAAGGCAGATTATAGGGATAATTGCGATGATTTGGGCTTGTGATTTGGATGCGTTTTAAATGAATCATTATCTTCACCTCGTGATTCTATTATACCATAGATTGGTCGTTAATTTAGGTTTCAAATAACTTGATTTCTTGCGTTCAAAGAAATATAATGGTTGTAACTAAGGCGGTGGCATAATGAAATACGAAAAGTCTTGTGGTGCGGTGGTTTACACAGTTGATGATGAAAATCAAATAAAGTATTTATTGATTTTGATGAATCATGGACATTATTCTTTTCCAAAAGGACATATGGAAGAAAACGAAGACGAATGGATGACCGCTAGAAGAGAGATCAAAGAAGAAACCGGAATTGATGTAAACTTTGTTGGTAATTTCAGGAAAATAGTTACCTATTCGCCGTATCCAAATACGATGAAAGATGTCGTGTTTTTCCTAGCGAAGGCTCTTCATACAGAGATAAAAATCCAAGCAGAAGAATTACAGTCCGCAGCTTTCGTAACAAAGGAACAAGTTGATGAACTGTTGACTTTTGACACAGATAAAGAAGTGTTTTTAAGCGCTATAAGTTATTTAGACACCCTTTAAGGAGACCTATGAACGAAGTAAGTGAACGAATATTATCGTTTTATCAAGAACATAAACGTGATTTGCCCTGGCGAAACATTGAGAATCCTTATTATACGCTTGTCTCAGAAATAATGTTACAACAAACAAGAGTAGATACTGTGATTCCTTATTTTTTGCGTTTTATTGAAAAACTTCCTACGATTGAATCATTATCGATGGTTTCTGAAGAGGAGTTATTAAAATTGTGGCAAGGGTTAGGGTATTACCGACGTGCTATCAATTTGCAAAAGGCTGCCAAAATGGTGATGGAAAAACATCAAGGTGTTATCCCGGATGATTACGCGTTATTAATCAAACTTCCTGGAATTGGTGAATATACTTCCAAAGCGATTCTTTCGATTGCATTCAATCAAAAAGCTGTTGCGGTCGATGGAAATGTACTTAGGGTATTCACAAGGTATTATGGAATCTATAATGACGTGAGTCTTGATAAAACCAAAACTGTAATAGAAGAAAAGGTTCTAAACATATTCCCAAGTCACTCTCAATCAGACTTTATGCAAGCTTTGATGGAAATTGGCGCATTGATTTGTGTTCCGAATGCTGATCCTCAATGTTTAATCTGTCCATTACAAAAAGAATGCTATGCATACAAGCATCGTCAAATTGAACAATTACCTGTGAAAACAAAGAAGGATACACAAAAAATAGAATTAAGAACGGTATTGATTATTCATTTTGAAGATGAGTATCATATTCAAAAAAGAAGCGAAAAAGGTTTACTATCTTCTCTTTGGGAATTACCGAACAGGTTAGGGCATTTGAGTTTAGCAGAAACAACTGATTTTCTTTTTGAACTTGGATATACCGATTGCCTTCTTGAAGTTGGCCCTAATAAAAAGCATGTATTTACACATATTACATGGAATATGATTAGTTACGATGTCAAACTTTCTTCACGTTATCAAGGGTTGATTTCACTAGAAACAATAAAAAAAGACTACTCAATTCCTAAAGCATTTTCTATATTTTTACCAGAGTAAATGGATAAGCGATTTTACACTTTAGCATTGTAAATCGCTTTTTTATTTTTGCCAGTAAATATCGAAATTTGGCTATTGACAACGCTTACATTATTTTGTTATAATGAGGATAACTTAATACACACAGAGGAGCAAAATATTGGTATTTTATCGATGATAATAAGATGAACCTTAGATGCGATAAAAGAAGGAATCATTTTGCCGAAAGGATTACATTGTTCATAGTGTACTCACTTGGTAATTACGCCAACGCTTAATTACTGCCATTGGTTTGGAGAGCTGTTATATTTTCGAATATAATGGCTTTTTTTTATGGAGGAAAAGATGGGAAAAACAATTGAAGAAATAAAAATGTTTGATGAATCGAGTTATACGTATACCTTTACAGAAGACGCTACAGAAATGTTTGGAAAACTAACTGGTGATTTAAATCCTCAACATATGGATGAACAGTATGCAGCGGACTCGATTTTTGGACGAAGAGTAGTCCATGGAATGTTTGTTGGGAGTATGTTTTCGAAGATTTTCGGTCTCGATTATCCAGGTGTTGGGAGTATTTATATCAAGCAATCTCTGAAATTTAAGAAACCAGTATTTTTTGGTGATACCATCGAAGCAAAAGTCATTGTCAAAGAGATAAATGTGGAGAGAAATCGAGTGATATTTAATTGTATTTCAACAAACCAACATCAAGAAGTGGTCATTGAAGGCGAAGCAGAAATTATGCCTCCAAAGAAAAGAGGATAGAATGAAAGCATTTATTACAAAACAAGAATTCATGAAGATTCTTAAGGATCATCAAACCATTATGGTTGGAGGGTTTCTAACCAATGGTACCCCCGAAAAATTGATTGATTATGTTTTAGAAAGCAACGTTTCGGACTTAACAATCATTTGTAATGATGCAGGTTATCCAGATAAAGGCGTTGGAAAACTTATCTCAGCAGGGAAGGTCACTTCTTTATACGCTTCGCATATTGGCACAAACCCTGTGTGTGGAGATATGATGAATGCTGGATTGATAAAAGTCTTTCTAATTCCTCAAGGCACACTTGTAGAACAGATACGTGCTGGAGGAGCAGGGCTTGGAGGAATACTGACTGAAACGGGGAAGTCAACAATTGTAGCTGAAGGCAAACAAACAGTAACGATTAAAGGGGTATCTTATTTAGTTGAAGAAGCTATTCATGCTGATTTAGCACTTTTAGGCGGATGTATCTCTGATCGATTTGGTAATTTGATATATCAAGCTACAAAACGTAACTTTAATCCAATTATGGCAATGGCCGCAGATCTTACCATTGCGAATGTGAGTGAAGTATATGATGAAATATCTCCAGAGGTTGTGATTACACCATCACCACTTGTGGATTACATTGTGGTAGGTGAATAATATGGATGAAAAAGAATGGATTGCGAGACGCGTCGCAAAAGAACTACAACCTGGAGACCTAGTTAATCTAGGAATAGGAATTCCGTCTCTCGTTGCAGAATATGTATTACCCGAAGAGCGTATCATTTTCCAAGCCGAGAATGGAATAATCGGTTTAGGACCTGAGCGCGAAGAACAAGTCCATACAGTAAACGCCTCTGGACAAAGAGCATCTGTCAATCTTGGAGGAGCCTATATTGATAGTGCCACTTCCTTTGCTTTTATACGTGGAGGACATATTGATGTTACTGTTCTAGGTGCTTTAGAAGTCGATGAAGAAGGGAGCATTGCATCTTGGATTATTCCTGGTAAAAAGGTTCCTGGAATGGGCGGAGCGATGGACCTTGTTATGGGAGCTAAAAAAGTAATCATTGCGATGACCCATTCAAACAAAGGTATTCCGAAGATTGTTAAGAAGTGTTCTTTACCCCTCACAAGTTATCACCAAGCCAATTTAATTATTACCGAAATGGGTGTTATTGAAGTAAGAAATGATGGGTTACATCTAATTGAAATAAACCCAAGATATACTGTACAAGAGATTTTAAATGCGACTAGCGCAAATCTCTTCGTTGATGAAGTGAAAGAGATGGAGGAATAGTATATGGAAACAATGTTAAGACAAAGAATGTCATTACAGGATGCTCATTATGGTGGAATGCTCGTCGATGGCGCTAGAATTTTGGGTCTTTTTGGAGATGCCGCAACTGAATTATTGATTATGAATGATGGGGATGAAGGATTATTTCGTTCATACGAATCAGTTGATTTTTTAGCTCCTGTTTTTGCAGGGGATTATTTAGAAGTGCATGCGGAAATAATACAGGTTGGAAATACATCAAGAAAAATGAAATTTACTTGTTATAAAAGCGCAACATCAAGACCTGATATTTCACCTTCGAGTGCCGACATTTTAAAAGATAAAATACTCGTGTGCCAAGCGATTGGAACTTGTATTGTTAAAAAGGAATTACAAAGAAAATGAATCCATGCATAATTACCTGTGCGATTACCGGCGCAGAAGTGATGAAAGAACAAAATCCAGCTGTTCCCTATACTGTGACTGAAATTGTGAATGAATCCATTGGCGCAATTGAAGAAGGCGCAAGTGTGATTCATATCCACGTTCGAGAAGATGATGGAACTCCATCATCTCGGATAGACCTTTTTCAAGAAGTCATGGATAAAATTCATGAAAAATATCCCGAGGTTATTGTTCAAGTAACAACGGGAGGATCCACTTCTATGACCATAGAGCAAAGGGCAGAGGTGCTCAAACTTCGACCTGAAATGGCTACTCTAGATTGTGGAACACTTAATTTTGGACCCAATGATATATTTGTAAACAAAATACAGGATATCGCGTATTTAGCAAAGATCATGAATCAACAAAATATTATCTATGAACTTGAATGCTTTGAAAAAGGTCATATTGATTCCGTTCGATATTTACAAAAAAAGGGAATCATCAACGAAAAGGCTCATTTTAGTTTTGTCCTCGGAGTACTTGGTGGAATGAGCGGTGAATATCGCGATTTTCTATTTTTGAAAGAATCTCTTCCAGAAGGGTCAACATTTAGTGTTGCAGGCATTGGAAAATATGAATTTTCACTCGCATTATATTCGGTTCAACATGGAGGTCATGTTCGAGTTGGTTTAGAAGATAATTTATATCTAGAAAAAGGCAGACTTGCAAATTCGAATAGAGAGCTAGTTCGAAAAGTCAAAACGATGATTATAGAAAATAATCGAAGCGTGGCAACACCTTCTGAAGCAAGAAAAATACTTGGATTGGAGCTTATATGAAAGAAAAACTATCAATTTATGGAACACACCGAGTGATTTCTCCTCTTGGTGTTTTGCCTCAAGCAGCACTAAAAATCGATAATACTATGGTGTGTTATGACAACGAGATATTAGTTTCGGTATCAAGACTAAATATAGATTCTGCTTCTTTTACACAGATCAAATCGGTCTGTAAC
>JBFXGX010000027.1:7350-19089 GCA_050177605.1 Candidatus Izemoplasmatales bacterium
TTCACAAAAGCCGCGTTAGGAGCAGAGGGAATTAAAAAAGAGTGCAAGATGATTATTGGTAATGGATATACGAAAGGCCATGATCAACTTACATTAGATTTATTAAGAGAGTCACCGATTTTATATGAAATCTTCAACGCAAGATACGGAAAGGATTCTTAATATGAAGCTAGACCTAAATACAGCCTATATTGAAAGAAGAAAAACTTATTTTCCATCAATTAGTGAAGAACAATGGAATGATTGGCACTGGCAAGTGAAAAACAGAATTACATCGGTTGAAGAATTAGCTAAATATATCCCTGTCAGTGACGAAGAAAAAACACAAATTAATCAGGTATTAAAAAAGTTTAAGATGGCTATCACTCCTTACTATTTAACCCTAATCGACCCAAAAGATCCTTTCTGCCCAATTCGGGCACAGGCGATCCCTGGTGTTGAAGAACTACATACAGGAGTTCATGATATGCTTGACCCTTTAGCGGAAGATACCGATTCTCCCGTCAAAGGATTGACACATCGTTATCCTGATCGAGTCCTCTTTTTAATCACGGATATGTGTAGTATGTATTGTAGACATTGTACAAGAAGAAGATTTGCTGGACAAACAGATCAACAATCTCCACTTTCAGAGATTAATCAAGGTATTGAATATATTCGAAATACACCTCAAGTTAGAGATGTATTATTATCTGGTGGCGACGCTCTTTTACTTAACAATCAATTATTAGAATATATCATTTCAGAACTTCGAAAAATTGATCATGTAGAAATTATTCGATTAGGCACAAGAACTCCTGTTGTTATGCCTCAAAGAATAACTAAAGAACTTGTCGAGATGTTAAAAAAATACCATCCTATTTGGGTCAATACCCACTTCAATCATTATGATGAAATCACCCCTGAAAGTAAAAAGGCGATTGATTTATTAGCGGACGCAGGCATTCCTTTAGGAAATCAAAGCGTTTTATTAAGAGGTGTGAATGATTGTATTCATGTGATGAAAAAACTTGTGACAAGGCTCGCTCAAATACGTGTTCGTCCTTATTATTTATATCAATGTGATTTATCACTTGGGATTGAACATTTCCGTACACCAATTTCAAAAGGTATCGAAATCATTGAAGGGCTACGCGGTCATGTAAGTGGATATTGTGTTCCAACTTATGTGGTTGATGCACCTGGTGGCGGAGGAAAAATTCCTCTAAGTCCAAATTACATTGTTTCGATGTCACCGAATAAAATGGTCTTAAGAAATTATGAAGGTGTAATTACTAGTTATAGTGAGCCAGACCATTATGAGAACGTCTGCCATTGTGACGATTGTAATCAAGAACATTATGGTGGTGTCGCTTCTTTATTATCAGGAGACAATTTATCAATTGAACCTGCTGGGCTAGAAAGAAGAACAAGAAGATTAAAACCTTAGCAGATTGTATCCGTAACAAAAAAATTATCAGTATTATTGGAAATGCTAAAAATGCAGGAAAAACCACGGTGCTAAACGCAATGATTCCTACACTTCAAAATCAAAAAATATTGATTACTTCAGTAGGACTTGATGGAGAAAAAATTGATCAGATTACTTCGCTAGAAAAACCTGAGATTATGGTTTTCCCTGGTATGTATGTTTTAACTGCTCTAGATACCTTAGAGATGATCTCTGGAAGTTATGAAGTTTTGAGATATCTTCCGCTTTCTTCACCACTAGGGAAAATGGTTTTAGTACGCATCTTGGAGAAATCTCTTTGCTTAGTAGGTGGCCCGTCTACAAACAAGGAGATGCTTGAAGCTTTGCAATTTATTGATGATTTTGGGTTTCAACAAATTCTTATTGACGGTGCATTTTCTAGAAAAGCTAATGCGGTGATATCGGACGCAATCATCTATGTTGTAGGGTCTAGTTATCATATCGATCCAGCGAAAGTAATAGAAGATGCGCTCATCGATATCGATTTTTTCACGCTTGCGAAAAGTTCACTGGAAGACAATCCTTCGTTTAACGATGAATTGATTCAAGTGATTGATTCTCATCATCATTTAACAACATACACTGTATCGTCAACGTTAGAAATAGATCACTTTTTCCTCTCATTGCCTGAAGATATCGTCGAGATTTATTTACCAAAAGCATTGACGACATCCTTTGCGATAGGATGGATGAAGGAAAGACAAAAAAGACCGCTAGGACTTGTATTAAAAGACCCTTTTAAAATTCAAGTGACTCGTAATATTTTTAATAAACTTCATCTCTATAAAGAGGATATTCGTTATCTTCATCAGGTAGAAGTGATAGCGGTCTGTGTGAATCCCTATTCTGTTTATCAAAGAGACATGACTCATTACGATTTAAAATATGAACTACAAAGATATTTAAAGATACCAGTATTTAATGTTAAAGAGGACAGTTATGAATAAACTCAATTTAAATCAAGAACAAATAAACGATTCAAGATTACTTGCCAAAAAAATATCTGATCAGGTTTTCGATTTTACAAGTCAATATTCTACATTAAGCGTCGAAAGATCCGTATTGAGGATGATTGGGATTGATGGTGTCAATTCGATTGGAGAACCTCTTCCAAATCAAATGGTTGACGAAATCAAAGAACAAGGGGATATCACTTTAGGTGTTTCGCTTTATCTAGCGAGTGCTTTAGTGTATTATCACCTTTCTTTAAGTGATTTCATCAAAGGATATCTTGAAGGAACTTGCTCACTTACCAATATTCCACTTGTTACTATAAAAGAAGCAAAAGAAGTCTTAAAAGGCTACTTAAATAAAACATTCGATATCATCTCCCATCAAAAAGAAATCCGCCAAAATCATCAATCTGAAAAGGACCATGCAGATTATTATGTGATTGTTGCTACTGGAAATATCTACGAAGATGTTATCCAAGCAAAGGCTGCTGCGAGAGCTGGTGCTGATATCATCGCAGTGATTCGTTCAACAGGGCAGTCTTTGTTAGATTATGTTCCGTACGGTGCAACGACTGAAGGATTTGGCGGGACATACGCAACGCAAGAAAACTTCAGAATAATGAGAAAAGCTCTCGATGAGGTTGGGAATGAACTACATCGATATATTAAACTAGTGAATTATGCATCTGGGTTATGTATGCCCGAAATCGCCACAATGGCTGCGATTGAAAGGCTAGATATTTTACTAAATGATAGTATGTATGGGATTATCTTTCGAGATATCAATATGCAACGAACTTTGATTGATCAACATTTCTCTCGAATGATTAATGCCTATGCCAATATCATCATCAATACAGGCGAAGATAACTATTTAACAACAAGTGATGCCTTTACCGAAGCGCATACTGTTTTAGCAAGCCAATTCATTAATGAGGCTTTTGCTTATAAAGCGCATTTAAAACCAGAACTTATGGGCTTAGGACATGCGTATGAAATTGATCCGATGATTGAAAATAGTTTCTTGTATGAAATTGCTCAAGCAGAAATGGCTAGAACGATTTTTCCACAAGCTCCACTAAAGTATATGCCACCTACAAAACATATTACAGGGAATATTTTTAGAGCCTACGAACAAAACACACTATTTAACATTGCGACGCATTTTACTGGTCAATCCATCCATCTTTTAGGGATGATGACCGAAGCGATTCACACTCCGTTTCTTAGTGATCGATATTACGCTATTGAAAATGCAAAAATGGTGAATCAAGCGATGAAGTCTATACGAGAAGAACTTGTTTTTAAAGAAGATGGGCTTGTTCGAAACAGAGCTAATAAAATCGTTTCAGAAGCACATCGGTTACTAGAGTCGATTGAAAAAGATGGATTGTTCCTTTCTTTGGAAAAAGGTGTTTTTGCAGGGACTAAAAGGCAATTTGATGGTGGAAAGGGATTAACAGGTGTATTTAAAAAAGGGACCAATTATTTTAATTTGGTCGCAGATGCATTGGAGGAATACTTTCATGAAAATTAGACCCTATGGAGATACATCATCTGATGGAAAAGTTCAAGTTAGTTTTACCTTACCTTTAGTTCTTTCTGAATACGCAAATGAAGCTGCGATTCTTTATGCAAAAAAAATGGGGATGATTGATCCTTCAATTGTACATAGTGAAGATATCAAGGAAGGTTATACCTTTTTTATTGTTTATGGTGTAATGAAACATGAAATTGATTCTAGTGAAATCAAAGTCAGTGAGACTCCTCAAGAAGTTCATTCAAAAGATGAAGTTGAAGAGTTGATTGCAAATCATTTTGATCGTCATTTGGTATTTGTAGGAGCATCCACGGGAAGTGATGCTCATACGGTTGGAATAGACGCGATTATGAATATGAAAGGATTTGCTGGTCATTATGGCTTGGAAAGATATAAAGGAATCGATGCCTATAATCTTGGAAGTCAAGTGGATAATGAGGATTTCATCAGATTCGCTAAAAAAGTCCATGCGGATGTACTGCTTGTCAGTCAAACCGTTACTCAAAAAGATGTACATATCAAAAACCTAATCGAACTTGTTGAATTACTTGAAGCTGAAAATATGAGAAGTGATGTTATACTAGTAGTAGGTGGAGCGCGTATCACGATGAGCCTTGCAAAAGAGCTCGGATATGATGCTGGTTTCGGGCCTAAAAAATACGCTGAAGATGTTGCTTTCTTTGCAGTTCAAAGACTCATTGAAAAACATTCTTCATAAGGAGAAAATATGCCAATCACGAAAACGAGTCAGATATCATCTAAAAAAGGTGACCAAGGGTCTTCTTATAATTTTGTGAACGAATCATTTTCGAAAGATCACATTTTATTTGAAGTTCTCGGCACAACGGATGAGTTATCATCTTATTTAGGTCTTACATATCATTTTCAAAAAGATGAATTCATTCAAGTAATTCAAAAAACATTACAAGATATTAATTCGCTTATCGCAACCAATCCAGAACATATCTTATATTCAAAACTAAGAAAAATCCAAGAAGACGAGATTGTTTTGCTTGAAACTAGAATGGAAGAGATGTTAGTACAGCATCCTCTTGAACCAAAATTTGCTTTGCCAGGAAGTGATACTTCATTGCCTGGAGCTTATATGGATATCTCCAGAGCAGTAGCGAGAAAAGCAGAGCGTCTTTTAGTTCATTTCATTAAAACAGAGCATCGCGAAGACTTAGCAATGTGTTTGAAATATATGAATCGATTAAGCGATTTTTTATTTGTTTATGCTCGTTTTTTAAGTCAATAATCAAAGATTATCATATAAATAAAAGTCGTGTTATTTAACCTTTGAAACTTATACTTTGGTGTGTTATAATGGTTGTGTAAAAACGCTTACAAAACTAAGGAGATTACTTTGAAATCAATCGTTATTGGTGTGATCGGCGCAGACGTTCATGCTGTAGGGAACAAAATTATTGAATACACATTAGAGAATGCTGGATATAACGTAGTTAATATCGGTGTTCTTTCATCACAAGAAGATTTTATAAATGCCGCAATCGAAACAGATGCATCCCTTATTTTAGTATCTAGTTTATACGGTCATGGCGAGCTTGATTGCCGTGGGATGAGGGAAAAATGTATTGAAGCAGGAATTGGAGATATACTATTATACGTTGGAGGAAATATTGTTGTTGGTAAACAAGACTTCAACGAGGTAGATGCTCGCTTTAAATCAATGGGATTCAATCGTGTTTATCCACCTGGAACACCTATTGATTTAGCATTAAGCGATATTCGTCAAGATTTAGGAGAGTAAAATGAGTCATTACTTGCTGATTGATTTTGGATCTACTTTTACCAAACTAACTGCCGTAGATACGGCACTAGAAGACATTATTGGTGTTTCTCACCATTTTACTACGGTTGAGGAAGATATTACGATAGGATACCATAATGCCTTAATTAGACTCTATGACAAAATTGGAAAAGTAATAAAGTTTGATCAAGTTATTGCCTGTTCATCGGCAGCTGGCGGCCTTAAAATGGCCGCTATTGGTCTAGTTGAGGACCTTACTGTCGAAGCTGCGAAGAGAGTCTGTTTAGGCGCTGGGGCAAAAGTTGATCTTATTTTTTCGCATCATTTAACAAAACGAGAAGTGAAGCAAATTATTGATCAAAAAATCGACATCATTTTATTAGCGGGTGGCGCTGACGGTGGTAATCAAGAAAGTGTTTTGTTTAACGCTAAAATATTAGGTGAAGCGGGTATAAAAATACCAATTATTTATGCTGGTAATAAATCTTGCCAAGATGATATTGAAGATATCTTTAAACAGTATGAAATGAATTATGATATCTGTGATAATGTGATGCCCAAGATTAATGTTCTTAACGTAAAATGTGCGAGAGATAAAATCAGAGAAATATTCTTGAAAAACATTATTGAAGCCAAAGGCATCAAAAAAATCGAGAATGAGATTGATGAAGTGATGTTGCCAACGCCAGAAGCAGTTTTAATGGCCTCTGAATTATTATCCAAAGGATACTTTACAGAACAGGGAATTGGAGATATTGTCGTCGTGGATATCGGCGGAGCGACAACTGACCTATATTCGATGTGTAATGCATCAAATAGGAGCGATGTCGTATTGCATGGTCTAGAAGAGCCTTTTGCTAAGAGAACGGTTGAAGGTGACTTGGGAATGCGATATAGCGCTCCTGGAATTATCAAATCACTAACCAAGGAAGAAATCGCATTCTTAAATAAAGAGAAAAATGTTGATATCGAAGAAGAAGTTGCCTATCGATATCAAAATGTTGCTTCTTTACCAGAAAATCCTCATGATGAATTTATCGATCAATTGTTAGGTGAAATGTGTGCTTATCGTGCAATGCATAGACATGTTGGTCGGGTAGAAGAAGTCTTTACACCAATGGGATTAATCTATAATCAAATCGGGAAAGATTTAAGCGAAGTAGAATATGTGATTGGTACTGGTGGCGTTTTAGTTCATGCTAAAAATCCAATTTCCATCTTATCAAAAACAACAAATATATTACATAATCACCAAGAGTTAAGACCGTTGCACCCAAAATATTTGCTTGATGAGTCTTATATTATGGCAGCAATGGGATTGTTGAGTCAAAAAGAACCACTACTTGCTTTGAAATTACTTAAAAAACATCTGAAATCAATTCAGTAAAAAAAAGGATAAATTATGGAACTATCAAATAAAAAAATACCACTAGAAGTATTTTTAGAAGAAAGAAAAAAAGTCTTAACCGATTGGATTACAGGAGAACACCCTGACTTAGATTTAGAAAAATCAGTTGCTTATTTAAAACAAGTGCCAACGCATAAGAATTTCGCAGATGTTCTCGTCCGCGCGAAAATAAATGGAGTAACATTAATACAACCAAGAGCTGGTGTTCCGGTTTTAGAAGAACATATTAAATTATTAAAGCATCTTGAAAGTTCTGGAGCGGACTGTCTTCCTTCCACGATTGATAGTTATACAAGACAAAATAGATATAAAGAAGCAGAAAAAGGTTTAAATGAAAGTAAAGAAATTAAACGCGCATTGCTCAATGGATTTCCAGCAGTGAATCACGGTGTAGATGGATGCAAAGCAGTTTATGAAGCAGTTGGTGTACCACTCCAGGCAAGACATGGAACACCAGATGCAAGACTATTAACGGAGATTATTTTTGCTTCCGGCTGGACAAGTAATGAAGGCGGTGGAATATCATATAATATTCCGTATGCAAAAAATGTTCCGCTAGAAACATCAATTAGAAACTGGCAGTATTGCGATCGCCTCGTAGGATATTATGAGGAACAAGGTATTCATATCAACAGAGAACCATTTGGGCCACTAACTGGAACACTTGTTCCACCTTCAATTTCAAATACAATCGCGATTTGTGAAGCGTTACTTGCTGCGGAACAAGGTGTCAAAAATATTACCGTAGGGTATGGAATGGGCGGAAACCTTGTTCAAGATGTTGCCGCAATAAAAACTTTACATAAACAAACAGAAGAATATTTAAGTAAATTTGGATATAACGACGTCATCGTATCAACAGTTTTTCATCAATGGATGGGTGGATTCCCGGAAAACGAAGCGGAAGCTAGTGCACTTATTGCTTTAAGTTCGACGGTTGCTGCTTTATCAAAAGCAACAAAAATGATTACGAAATCTCCACAAGAATCCATTGGTATTCCAACGATGGAAGCAAATGGATTTGGTGTAAAAGAATCGAAATATGTTGTTAAGTTATTAAAGGATCAAATAATGGTAGACTCAACAAAACTAGATGAAGAAATGGCACATATAGAACAAGAAGTCAGTGAACTTATGGATTGTATTTATCGTGTTGGCGAAGGAGATTTAGCGAAAGGTATTGTACGCGCTTTTGCTGGAGGTTTCATCGATGTTCCATTTGCTCCATCAAAATATAATATGGGAAAAATACTGCCTGCTCGAGATTTAGAAGGGAATATTCGAATCCTCGAATTTGGAAATCTATGTTTCAGCGAAGACATAAAATCATATCATAGAAATAAGATAGAAGAACGCGCAAAAGCGCAAAACCGAGAGATTTCCTTTCAACTTACTGTAGACGATGTTTACGCTGTAAGCAAAGGAAAACTAGTCGGTAATCGTTCCTAGGAGAATAGCATGAAGATTAAAGATGTTAGATTATCAGTTTCATATACGGGGTTCTTTTTTGATGATCAAAAAGCGATTAAAGCTGGGGCAACACTGGATGGACTTATTTATGTTGGCACACCAATCATTGATGGATTTACTACAATTAGGCAAAAGGGCGAAGCCATTTCAATACAGATAATTCTAGAAGATGGTACCGTTGGCTATGGGGACTGTGCAGCCGTTCAATACTCCGGTACAGGTGGAAGAGATCCATTGTTTTTAGCGAAGGATTATCTTCCTTTTATGAAGGACCATATCGTTCCGTTATTAATACAAGAAAACATTGGAGAGTTTAAAAAACTAGCTGAAAAATATGATCATTTAGAAGTAGAGGGTAAAAAACTCCACACTGCAATCAGGTATGGCATTACACAAGCTTTGTTAAACGTCACTGCAGCATTTCAAAAAGTTACGATGGCTGAAGTCATTCGTAAGGAATACGGCATTGAAGATACAACTTATGAGCCTGTTCCTGTATTTACTCAATCAGGAGACGATAGATATACAAACGTAGACAAGATGATTTTAAAAGAAGCTGATGTTCTTCCTCATGCGTTGATTAACAATGTAAAAACAAAACTTGGAGAAAAAGGCGAAATTCTTAAAGAGTACGTTGAATGGCTCAAAAACAGAATTTTAAAATATAGAGTTAGTGAAGACTACAATCCAATACTTCACATTGATGTATATGGAACAATTGGTGTAGCGTTCAACAATGATTATACCTTAATGACCGAATATCTTCTTGATTTGGAAAAATCAGCATTCCCATTCATACTCCGCATTGAAGGACCAGTGGATACTGGAGACAGAGAAGGGACAATGCTAGCATTAAAAGAATTAACTAAACGTATTGATGAAATACATTCAACGGTTGAAATCGTTGCTGATGAATGGTGTAACACACTAGAAGACATTGAGTATTTTGCGGATAATAAAGCAGGTCATATGTTACAAATTAAAACTCCAGATTTAGGTGGAGTTAATAATGTTGCGGATGCAATCATCTATTGTAACAAAATGAATATTGGATCTTATTGTGGTGGTACTTGTAATGAAACGAATATCTCCGCAGAAGTAACAACGAATATTGCAATTGCATGCAAAGCAAAACAATGTTTAGCAAAACCAGGTATGGGAGTAGATGCAGGGTTTATGATTGTAAAAAATGAAATGAATCGAGTACTTGCAAGAGCAAATAAATAAATGAGGTGAAAAGATGAAAAAAGGGATCGCAGGTTCAAAGGAATCAAGTGACTGCTTGATTAGTGTTTCAGAAGCGAAAGAACAATCGATTGAAATTAATAGTTCTGTTGGAGCCTTTTTTTATCAGCAAATCAAACAAGTTGTCATGTCTACACTTGAAGAAAAGGGATTGACAAATGTATCGGTCATTGTTGATGACCGAGGCGCACTTGATCAAACGATCAAGGCAAGATTATTAGTCGCGATTGAAAGGATGAGAGAAGATGATTAGAAGTTTATTGTTTATTCCTGGCAATCAACCAAACTTAATTCAAAATGCTTTTTTGTTTGAGTCAGATGCAATCATTTTTGACTTAGAAGATGCTGTTCATGTTGATGAGAAAGATAATGCAAGAATGCTTGTCCATCAATTTGTGAATATGCAAAAAACTCAAAGTGAGACAAAAATATTTGTTCGGATAAATTCGATGGATACACCTTTTTTTCAAGCAGACTTTGACTTGTTATCAAAAGATCCGATTGACGCCTTTGTTTATCCAAAAGCGACAATTGAAGATGTAACTTTGCTTTCAGACATGATCTCCAAGTTAAATAAACAATTATCTATTTTGCCAATTGTAGAAGATGCAACTGGGATTCTATCAGCAAATGGAATCGCAAAGATTCCACACGTAATCGGATTATTCCTAGGTGGAGAAGATTTGGCTCGTGATTTAGAAGTAAAAAGAACAAAAGAGTCTTTAGAGCTGTTATATGCACGACAACATATTATTATGGTTTGTGCTGCGAATAAAATATTATCTGTCGACACGCCATTTACAGATGTTTTTGATGATAGCTCTTTTCAAAAAGATGTTCTCTATGCTAAAAGTCTTGGAATGAAGGCGAAATCAGCTATTCATCCACGTCACATTGATTTTATTAATCAATCTTTTTCACCTTCAAAAGCGGATATTGAATATAGTTTTAAGGTGATGAAGGCATTAGAAGTGGCAACGAAAGAAAAGAAAGGTGCTTTTAGTGTTGACGGAAAAATGGTCGATAAACCTGTGATTGATAGAGCAAAGAATACGATTGAAGTTGCTAGAAAACTTCATTTGGTGAATCAAAATGAAGAATAGTCTAAATCGTGAAGTCCCTAATGGGATGACTGGGTTTGTATCGAGTGATAAATATAAAAACAATCAAAGATTACTTCGTAAAGAGAAAGACTTATCCAAGGAGATAAAGTTTTTTGAGCGACTTGAAGATGCCTTTGATTTTTTTAATATCCAATCTAATCAAACATTTTCCTTTCATCATCATTTAAGAAATGGCGATGAGGTCATTAATCAAGTATGTGAAATGATTCATCATAGAAACTTGACAAATATATCTTTAGCACCTAGTTCAATTTTTCCAAGTTACTTAGGTATCAATATGTTAATCGAAGAAAAACGAATAAAAGATATCTATACCTCTTATTTAAACGGTGATGCATCATCTTTGATTCAAAAGGGATACTTAAGCGGTCTTCTTCATATGCAAACACATGGAGGAAGAGCGCGATCAATCGAGAGCGAAGAACTATCGATTGATTTTGCGTTTCTAGCTACTCCAACAGTAGACAAGAATGGAAATGGTAGTGGAGCAGTTGGCCCAAGTTCATGTGGCACTCTTGGTTATGCAATCAGTGATTTACATTATGCAAAAAAAGTTATATTAGTAACGGATCATCTCGTTGATAAGCTTGATACTTATCAATTTGATGGCAGATATGTAGACGGGGTTGTTGTTGTCTCTAGTATTGGCCGTAGAGAAGGAATCGTATCTGGAACAACGAAAATAACACGAGATCCAATAGGACTGAAAATCGCCAAATATACAGCTTTCATACTTGATAAACTGAATATTATTAAG
>JBFXGX010000027.1:19189-22805 GCA_050177605.1 Candidatus Izemoplasmatales bacterium
GATGTCATTGGTGTTGTTGAATATCGAGATGGTACAATCATTGACTCGCTTTACGGTGATAGAAATGAGTAGTATTTTAGATGCAAGAGAAGAACGAGGAATATTAATTCATCAATTATTACAAAAGTCACCGATTGTGATTTCTGTGAAAGCGAATATTCCTGGTCCGGATAAAAACCTGGTTGTGGCACATCTAATTGTTTCTCTTTTTACGAATTTAATTCATCATTTATACAAAAAGGAACCCGTTAAATATCTGTCAGAGGACGGTCCTTTTTCTGTTTTTGGGTTAGAAGACGAAGGAAGTTTAGTAAAAAGCCAAATGATTGATATGGAAGAAACACATCCTATAGGTAGATATGTTGATATTGATGTGTATTCTCTTCAAACAGAGTTTCATCGAGACCAACCTCGTAAATGCTATCTATGTGGAGATGTTGCTTTTCATTGTGCTAAAGCTAATAAGCACTCGCTTAACGAATACATCAATCAAATTAATGATGATGTGTCTAGGTATTTGATGGCTAAAATTAATCAATTTATTGATGAATCCATGCTAGATGAACTTCATTTGCACCCGAAATTTGGTTTAGTAACAAAAGATAGTCCTGGAAGTCATAAAGACATGAATTATCAAATGATGGTGACCGCAAAAAATGCAATCATTCCTTTTTTGGTGAAAATTTATGAATATGCATTTCATTCTGAAGAACCAATTCAATTTGAACTATTTCACATTAAGGCCATCGGTATGGCCGCAGAAAAAGCAATGTATGAATCTACAAACCATGTCAATGCTTATAAGGGGTTAATATATCATTTAGGTTATGGATTATTTGCATTAGGAAAAGTGATGAAATTGCATCAGTCATTTGATGAAATATTTGAGTGGTTAAAGAATATTGGCACGGATTATGAAAAAAATATGAAACAAGCGCCAGACTCTTATGGAAAACAGTTATTCTTGGACAAAGGAATAGGCGGAGCTAGGAAAGAAATGGCTATGGGTCTTCCTCATGTTCATGAAGCGATGAGTTATTTAGTTGATAATTCAAGACAAAGTTTGTATAATGCATTAAGATATTTAATAATCCATGTAGAAGATACAACACTTTACAAGAGAGCTGGATTTGCTCAAGTACAATCGATTAAGAATAAGTTTATTGATCTAGATGTGACCGATGAGGAAGCAATCTCCAGATTAACGAATGAATGCATCGAATCTCAGTTAACCTTTGGTGGAAGCGCAGATTTACTTGTGGTTTCATTGTTTTTTAATCGAATCAAAGCGTGGATCTTTTAGAAAAATACACACACATGAAAGGTGGGTCATTGCATGAAATTCATTATTTCTCCATCAAAAACGATGGTTGGATATTTTAATCAAAAATATGAAGCGACGATTCCTCCATTTCAAGACGATGCATTCAAAATTGTTAAAAAAATGAAAAAATTTACAATTGAGGAGTTGATGCAATCCTATGTTTGTAGTGAAAAAATAGCAGTTGATAATCAAGAACGATTTAATCATTTTGGATCAGACATTTTCCATGCGTTATTTAGTTATACAGGGCATCAATACAAAAATATCAACCCTGTTAACTTAAATGAAGAAGCAATTCATTTTCTTCAAGATCATCTCGTGATATTATCTGGATTATATGGTGCTTTAAGACCTTTAGACGGAATATCTTTATATCGGTTACCAATGGATTTTAAGCTAAATAATCGGAAAATGTCTCAACTACATAAAAAAAAGCTTAAAGAATTATTTGCAGGAGAAACGCTCATCAATTTAGCTTCAGAAGAGTATTCAAATGTGATTTCTAAAGACATCAATATGATTACTATTGATTTTCTATACGAGAATAAAGGAAAGATGAAAATAGACTCGATGGAGGCTAAAAAAATGCGAGGATTATTTGTTAGATACATTGCGGAAAACAAGATAGATAGTTTAAATAATCTTAGATTATTTGATCAATTTGGGTACAGATTTAATGAAGAATTTTCATCAGAAAAACGGCTTGTTTACCTCAAAAAATAGCAATCCATTTTGATTTAAAAAAAATAATACAAAATGCTTTAAATTTTTGTCATTTTTTTCTTGACTTTAGTATCTCTATTTAGTAAAATTGTAATGCAAGACAATAAAAGAGATGTATCATTGGAGGTTTAGCTCAGCTGGGAGAGCATCTGCCTTACAAGCAGAGGGTCGGCGGTTCGATCCCGTCAACCTCCACCATGCCGAAATAGCTCAATCTGGTAGAGCAACTGACTTGTAATCAGTAGGTTACGGGTTCGATTCCTGTTTTCGGCACCATTTCTGCTCGTTAACAAAAGCGTTAAACGTTCTTTGTTTTTCAAAAAAAGATGGACTCGTTCCATCTTTTTTTGTTGTTAAAATAGTTACATTTCATAGCGTCAAAATAAATCATTTTTTGAGTGGAAAATTTGAAAAACCATCACAATTTCTATCCTTATATATATAGGCTACTTTTTCAAGTATATTTTTGTTCATTTTATACTTTTATTTTCCTGGTTATTTGCACAATGTATGCGCTTTACTAATTCATCATATTAAAGTGCTATCTTTATTTATTTTTTTCAGAGTCTCCAATTGTCCTTGACAGAGATAAATAAACGTATTAATATATTCATAATTATTATACGTGAGGAGGATTTATATGAAAAAGGCATTGTTATTAATAGTTACATTAATGTTCCTATTAATCTCGTGTACTACTGCAACGACTGAGCCTACTACGCTTGAGTCGTATAACGTTACTTTTAATAGTGACGGTGGTAGTGATGTAGCAAGTCAGTCTGTGGTTAAGAACGGTACAGCCACAGCACCTACCGATCCAACAAAGGATGGGTATACATTTGAGTATTGGTATTTAACAAGTGACACGGTGGAATATGATTTTTCAACACCAGTCACTGCAGATATAACATTAACTGCTGTTTGGGTTGAGGTTAATACTGTTTTAACGGATGAAGAAAAAATAGCATTGGATATCGCTGCCGTAGAGGAAGCACTTTATCTAAATGACTACGAACTAAATTTACCAATTAGAGGATCAGTATATCGTTCTACTATTTCTTGGAAAAGTGATTCAATTTATGTTTCGGATTCTGGAATCATTCTTCCTGTTCCTGTTGGAGATGATACTACATCTGCAACCATTGTAGGTAAATTTATTTTGAATGGAAAAGTTGTTTCTCATACTTTCAATGTTCCATTAATCCATGTTGAACCAGTTGTTATCACTTCTGAAAAAGTAGTCCCATTTGAAAATATTACAACAGAATATGATGTTGCAGATGGAAACTTAACACTTTATTTTGAAGAAGATGGTAATGTTCCTTATGTTAAGTTGCTAGATTTCTTCGACTTACTTGATGGGTTCATTGATCCAGCTGTTGACTTTACAATCACTGAAGGTGATGGAACGCTAGAAATTCAATATCAATATTATGATGAAGAAGAAGACCAAACTTATGATCTAATTCTTACTGTTGATGCTAACGATAATACAATTACAACAAACGACCCTGGTTTCTACTGGGCATATGTATATTCTACTGAAACAAATTATGGTAGACATATTAC
>JBFXGX010000028.1:0-22459 GCA_050177605.1 Candidatus Izemoplasmatales bacterium
TTCAACTTGCCTTGTCAATCGATTATTCAATTTTTATGATTCATCGATATTATGAAGAAAGAGAAACCAAAGAAAAAGTTGAAGCAATCAAATCCTCAGTAAAAAGAAGTTTTCGTCCTATCGCTATCTCTGCCTTAACAACAATTGCTGGTTTTAGTGCACTTGGATTTATGAATTTTCTTATTGGTAAAGATATTGCTATTGTATTATCCAAAGGCATTTTTTTCAGTTTTTTAGGAACGATGATTATTCTGCCGATTTTACTTTATTGGTTTGATCACATCATTCATAAGTTGAAACACAAAATCGTAATGCCAAAACTTGATTTTATGACAAAAATACAAATTAAAAGTCGTTATGTTCTCCTAGTATTATTCGCCATCGTCTTTATTCTTGGCTTTATTTTTCAAACAAAAACAGAATATTTATATGGGTCTTCAAATCTCTCTGATGAAGATACCATCGTAGCGGATGACACGGCATATATCAATCATCTATTTGGCGAAAACAATCAAATTGTGGTTATCGTACCTACAGAGTCATTACAAGAAGAATATGCCCTCATCAGTGAACTTATGAACACAGATCATGTTATTTCAGTGACAGGGCTGTCTACTATGGTTGATCCAAATACGCCTCTTGACTATCTTCCAGGTTCAGTAACAGCCCCATTTATTCAGGGAGGGTACTCGAGAATTATTATAAATACCGATATCGAATCGGAAAATGAAGAAATGTATTCTTTTAGTGGAAAACTCAAAGAAGTTGTAAGAACACATTACAGCGAATATTATCTGGTCGGTTCAGCAACCTCAGTGACTGATATGCGAGATTCCATCACCAGTCAAGGGTCACTCATTATGGGACTCACGATTCTCTTTGTTGGTTTTATTGTGGGATTAATCTTTAAATCATGGAAAATTCCGCTGATTCTTCTTTCGGTTATCACGGCAGCTATCTTTATCAGTTTAGGTTATTTAGCGCTGACAGACCAAAAAGTGCTGTATATTGGTTATATTATCGTTATGAGTATTCAACTTGGCGCGACCATTGACTATGCGGTTTTGCTAACGAACAGGTACTTAGAAGAGCGAGTACATAAAAACAAAAAAGAAGCATTGACGATTGCTTTTCAAAAATCATCAATGTCCATCCTCGTATCTGGTTCTATTCTTACAATCGTAGGATTCGTTGAAGCACTTTATTCGAATTTGTCTTCGATTACAAGTATTGGCTATATGCTTGGTAGAGGAACCCTGATTTCACTCATAATGATTCTTTCCATTCTACCTCCACTTTTATACATTCTTGACCCTTGGATTATCAAGCATCAAAAGCATTTAGAATAAACAAAAAGAGATGAATTGTTCATCTCTTTTGTTATAACGAATACATTTCAAAGGTTGTTTTATTGTCTTTACGATCTTCCAAATGCTCCTCTAACAAATATAACCCATGGTGCACTCCAGCGCTTTTACGACAAAGTACCGCTGTTGTTGGTTCAAACAAGTCAATACTTAGTTTCATTGCTGCTGTTGCGGTATCTTCATCTGGGATTAATTCAATACTTGAGTAAAGCATTGTTAAATTCTTTTCACATTGAATAAATGCCTGTGAATGTGAAGCAATTGCTTTAATTTTATCTTTGGTGATGGAAGCGTCCTTGACAAATAAATGATGGGTAATCTTTAAAGTAATCTCATCTACATATTTGACCTTCATATATTTGAGCGATTGAATACTTTCTTTCACCGTTCCACCCGTGTTATTTCTCATTGCGACAACACCGTAATCAATTGTTTTTGAAACAATATTTTCAATTACATTAAAAGATGATACAAGCGGAATGAGCTTAACATCTTGAAATCCCTGTTTTTTTGCAAGTTCAATTGCTGCTTTCTCACTATTACTTCCTTTAATTCCTTGATATCCTACTAAAATCATTTTACCACCTCTTGTCTAGTTCATTTTACATCAAAATGTTCAATTTAAAAAAAGATAACGTTTTTATGAAAAAAAAGTCCTTGATAAAGGACTTATATTGCGTTATATCTCCATAATGCTAGGGAAACATAAGTTTGGTGTGGTTCCCATTTTTTTGAAATATTCATCATTTCTTCAAAAGAAAGACTTTGATCATATAGTTTTTGGAGACCACTACGAAGGCCTAAATCGAGTACACTAAAAACGTTTTTTCTTCCTAGTGAAAAAATTAAAAACATTTCAGCTGTCCATGGACCTATCCCTTTGATTTTTGTTAACATATCAATGATTTCTTGATTTGAAAGAAGTGAAATATCATCAAGATGTACTTCTTTCGAATTTACTTTACTTGCTAATGATTTGATATAGTCGACTTTTCGATAAGAAAGGCCAAGTTCTCTTAAAGCTTCAGTGTCTGCTTGGATAATTTTTTCTGGTGTAACCTCATCTTTAAAAAAAGATAGAACTCGACGATAGATTACATCCGCGACTTTTCCCGAGAGTTGTTGTGAAACAATCGCGCCAAGCAAAGAAAGGAAATAATCATTTTGTAGTTTGATTTCAACACTAGGTACAGCATCAAATAACTTCTTTAATTCGTTATCTTGTTCGATTAACGAAGTAATTACTTCAGACTCTTTCTGATAACTTAGCATTTAGTTACCTCCTATTAATCTCTAAATGACTCGTATATTGTTTGAATCGTTCTTTCAAAATCATCATTCTTCACACCGACAACTATATTGATTTCTTGGCTTGATTGAGCAATCATATTGATATTGATTTGTTTTGAACCTAAAAGACCAAATAGTCTTCCTGCAATGCCAGGGCGAGTAGACATATTACGTCCTACAATACTAATTAATGCCATTTCTTTTTCTGTATCAATGCGTAATACATCTTCGATTTGGTTGATGGAACTAATCAAACTATAAAACACCTTTTCGACTTGAACTGCTTCACAAATCACGCTAAATGAATCGATTGATGAAGGAATATGTTCTATATTCACATTAAATCGTTCGAACACTGATAGTACATCTTGAATGACTTTGATTTTCTTAGATTTATTCGATTTTGTAATGGTGAATACTGTGAAATCTTTTTTTCCAGAAATCCCTGTAATAATCGAAGAATCATCAGTACAGTGTGCTTGGATTAAGGTTCCTGGTTCGTCTGGGGCAAATGTATTTTTAATATTAATCGGAATATCGACTCCTTGAAGTGGCAAAATTGAATCTTCATGGAGGACATTCGCTCCCATATAAGATAACTCTCGTAATTCCTCATATGTAATTTGAAGGATTTGTTTTGGATTTTTAACGATTTTTGGATCCGCCATTAATATTCCTGAAACATCAGTCCAGTTTTCATAGACTGAAGCTCCGAGTGCAAATGCAGCAATACTTCCTGTAAGGTCAGAACCTCCGCGTGAAAGCAACCTTACACTACCACTTGGATAACTTCCATAAAAACCAGGAATAACCATGGGTCCTACTTGATCAAATATCCTTTGGAATGCTTCTTGCGTTTGGGCATTATTAAGCAGACCATCGTAGTCATATTTGAGTAACTGAATACTATCAACGAAAGCATAGTTTAAAAACTTACTCATAAGCAATGCGTTAAAGTATTCTCCTCGGCTCACAAGATATTCTTCACTGATATTTTTCGTGAGTTCTTTTTTTAAGGAATCAAATTTTTCTTCAATCCCAACATAGAGTCCTAATTCTTTTTCAATTGTTAAGAAACGTTCCTTAATCAAATCAAAAACAGTTTGATAGGCAACACCGTACTTGATATGAGCATAAAGCAAGTAAAGCAAATCCGTAATTTTATTATCATATTGGCTCGATTTTCCAGGAGCACTAACGACGATGACTTGTTTTAATTTATCTGCCTCAACAATGGATTTTACACGTCTAAAGCTTGAAGCATCGGAGAGTGATGAACCACCAAATTTCGCTACTTTAATCACACTGATCCCACCTTTTCAATTGCTTTTAAGAATATTTGAACTGCATTACTAGCAGCGCCTTTTCTCACGTTGTCCGCAACGCAATAAAACAAATAGCTATTGTCTTCAGAAATATCTTCACGTATTCTTCCTACATATACTAAGTCATTACCTTCTGCTATAATCGATGTTGGATATTGATGATTCATAGGATCATCAACCAAAACGATTCCTTCAAAGTTCGCTATAACTTGCCTTATTTCTTCTACGGATGTTCGTTTTGTTAATCGAACTTTTACGAGAACCCCATGTCCAACTTCAATCGGAACACGAATGCATGTAGCACTGATTTTCAAGTCAGGTCGGTCTAAAATTTTTCTGGTCTCATTGACCATTTTCATTTCTTCATAGGTATATCCATTTTCTAAGAAACGATCAATTTCTGGAATACATGTCTTACTAATATCATAAGGATAAAACGATGGTTTTTCGCCATTTTTAGTCCTATTATAGTCATCAATCCCTTTTTGACCAGAGCCAGAAACAGCTTGATAGGTTGCATAATTGACTCGTTCAACATGGAACTGTTGGTCAAGGGCTTTAAGAGGTAACATCGCTTGAATTGTAGAACAGTTTGGGTTTGCGATGATTCCTTCTAAAGTGATTTTGTCAGGATTAACTTCTGGGACAATTAATGGACAATTCTCATCCATCCTCCACGCACTTGAATTATCGATGACAAGTGCCCCGTGTGAAACAAATATAGGAGCCCACATCTTGGAGATACTTCCTCCCGCACTGAACAATGCAACATCGATTCCTTCAAGTGTATCTTCTTTTAATTCTTCGACTTGAACATTTTTTCCAAGAACCTCAATGATTTTTCCGCTGCTTCTAGCTGAAGCAAACAAACGAACTTCACCAATCGGCAAATGATACTCTTCGATTACTTTAATAAAATTTGTACCGACAAGACCTGTCGCTCCAACAATTGCGACACTATATTTTTCTTTTTTAGTTAACATTTTTCTTCACCCTCACATAACACTTTGCGTTTGGATAAGATGCTTTTAATACTTCTTCGGTTAGATTTTCTTTTTCAAAAATACCTTCTTCAGTTTCAACATAATAATTTGAAATCAAAGAAGATTCCTTAACATATAATTCTTTGTTTGTTTCTTCAAAGTGATAACCCTCATGATCAGTAATTTTTACTAAGTCAAGAAGTACACCACTTGCGGTTTGTCTACCACCAGCGCCAGAACCAATTAAAATGACTGGTCCTCTTTTCATCGTATTGATATACAATATATTTTTTTCATCATTTACACTAGAAAATAAGATGTCCTTCCCAAATGCGACGACTTCTACTTTAAGTACAATTTCATTATTCCTTTTTTCGCTCACAATGATATATCTCATAATCAATTGATGTTTTTTTACATAATCTATCATCTTTTGTGAAATACTCGATAATGCTTGAATGCTCACTTGATCTTTTGTAAAATAACCATGGTAGGCAATATCGGATAATATCAACATTTTTCTCATCGAATCAAAACCATCAAGATCATCCGTTGGATCACTTTCTAAATAACCAAGTTCCATCGCTTCATCGAAAGCTTCCTGAAAAGTATAGCCATCACGAAAGATTTTTGTTAAACAGTAATTCGTTGACCCATTGACAATACCATGCATCGACGTGATTTCATCACTACGGATTAAATCGTACATTGTTTGAATCACAGGCATCCCAGACATAGTTGATCCTTCAAAGAGAAATAAACAATTGTTTTCTTTCGCTAGCTTTTGTAGTTCATAAAAACCTTTCGCTACAGCTGCCTTATTTGATGAAACCACATGTTTTCCTTTGGCTAATGCCCTCTTCATTAAATCAAGTGCGGGTTCCTCATGAGCACTTACTTCAATCAAACAATCAAAATCATGAAGAAATAAATCTTCTTCATTGAAATAAAAAAGATTCTTGATATCTTCTCTTCTTAATTTTTTAGGATGATGTACTAAAATGGATACAACCTCATGTGTATCTTTCACCATTTCGTAAAATGCATTTCCAACATGTCCAAATCCAATGAATGCTAACTTCACTTTATAACCTCATTTATTCTTGTGCCTTGTAAGTCAACTTCTACATGAGCGATGCGCCAACCATCAAGTTCATGAAGAGAATATAATGAATCCAAATCGTCTTGTTTGGTCATTACACAAAAAAGCGTTGATCCACTACCACTAATCGTGAGTGGAAATCCGAATTCTTTGCATCTTGCTTGAATCGATTCATACCCAGGAATTAAGAATTTACGATAAGGTACATGAATTTTATCTTCCATCACTTTTGAGATGAATTCTAAGTTTCCACTCATAAAAGCATCTTTTAAATGAACAGCTCTAGACATCGAAAATACAATTTCAGACTTTGAGTAACTTTGTTTTAATACTTTTCTTGCTTCTTTGGTTGATACTTGATAATCGGGAATCAAACAAACAAAACGGAGATTGTTATGAGGCCGAACTTTCGATACGTAAACTTCACCATCATGAACAAAACTTGTTGTCAAACCACCAAATAGGCTTGCGCTAACATTGTCAGGATGTCCTTCGATTGCATTGCAAATCGCAAGGCATTCTTCTAATGTGTAAGGTTCACCCAACATTTTATTTGCAGCAACAACCCCTGCGATGATACAACTTGAACTACTGCCTAATCCTCTAGATAAAGGAATCTCATTTCTTACTAAAGAAATTTTAACTGGAATTACTTCTTTTTGACATTTATCAAATACATATTTATATGCATAATAGACCAAATTCTTATCATTAGAAAAAATAGGTAAAAAGCCAAAATAAGAGGTTTCTTCGGCTTCTTCAAACTGAAAAACATTATACAGATTTACAGCCATTCCAGCGACATCAAATCCACTACCTAAATTCGTTGTGGAAGCCGGTACTTGAACTTCAAACATCGATTTCACCTACCAATTTTTTAAGATTTGTTAATGCGTTTTCTTTCGTCCAAAGGACTTTATTTACGGATGTATTCATATAGTTATAGATTCGTTTATCAATCGATAAATGATACTTTTGATGAAGTAATTTGATTTCATCTTCAAAAGAACCTTGGATCTTTTCCTTCAAGCCAAGAATCATTGCACTCGTGAACTTGATAGGACTCGCTGTAGAAACAATCACAGCTACTTTTGACTTCATTTGATTTCTTAGTGAGTTTCGAACTTGAATTGCTACAGCAGTATGAGGGTCTACTAAAACATGATACTTCGTATAGGTAGCCAGGACTGTTTCAAGAACGGTTTGCTCATTAGCCCATCCAGATAAAAAGGTCGATAATACAGGGTGAGTTAAGTTTTCTAATTGATAGAAACCATCTTCTTTTAGTTTACTCATAAAAAAACGAATCGCTGATTCTTTTTCATCTAGTAGTTCATAGAGCAATCTTTCTAAATTAGATGAAATTAATATATCCATTGACGGAGAACTCGTTTGGATAAACTTTCTCCTTCGGTCATATATTCCTTCTTTAAAAAATTCTGTTAACACATGATTATCATTGCTTGCGACAACGAGTTTATCAATTGGTAAACCCATTTTTTTTGCATAATATCCTGCCAAAATATTTCCAAAATTCCCAGTAGGTACGACAAAATCGATTTTGTCACCAAAAGAAATTTTGTGACGTTCGACGAGTAACTTATAGGCATAGAAATAATAGACTACTTGTGGAATTATCCGAGCAATATTAATCGAGTTTGCGGAAGAAAATTGTGCGTTTTCTAATTCGATTTCTTGGAACCCTTGTTTGATCAGATTTTGACAATCATCAAAATTTCCTTGAATGGCAATGGTTCTTCTTAATTCGTTAGAAAAGTAATGCATTTGCTTTTCTTGAAATGACGATACTTTTCCTTCTGGATAGAAAATGATGATTTCAGTTTCTCTATCTTGCGCAAATCCACTGAGCACTGCACTTCCAGTATCTCCGCTCGTAGCACTTAAGATAATCGTCTTTTTCGTTTCATTTGACTTGATCTTCGCAAGTTTTAAAAGAGAAGAAAACATTTGAAGTGCCATATCCTTAAAGGCAAACGTTGGTCCATGAAAAAGTGTTAAAAGATAATCATCTCCAAGTGGATCTAGTCCAACGATTTTTTCTGGAAACGCATCTTCACTATAGGTTTGACTCACAATCTGTCTTAATTCATCTTCGTTAAAATCGTCCAAAAAGTATTTTAATACTTCTACTGCTATTTCTTGATATTCTAACTTAGGAAGAACGCCCAAAAACAAAGCTTTTGGCCATGCTGTTTTAACGTATAAGCCACCATCTTCGCTGATACCATGGGTAATAGCGTAAGAAGCTGTGACTGTCTCTTTACCTCTTGTAGATTTATACATTCCTTACTCCTTCTCAATGAGTTTCAAAAGAGATGCCGCTGCATCAATGACACCCGCATGCTCTTTTCCTTTCACTGCAAGTTTCGTATATAATTCACCAACGAACACAGAATCGGCAAATAATTGTTCGAACATCTTTTGTAATAGAACTTCGGTTTGTTCCTGTTTTTGAACAGGTCCAAAAGGATTAGCAAAATAAGAAGTCACAATTCCTTCTTCTGTAGTTGTACCTTTTGCTTTTCTTTTTCCCTCCCTAAAAACATCAAGGGCATCCTTAACTTGTTTGAACTTGTGGATTGAAGTATCATGATCATCATAGTTGTTCGCATAAAGACAAATATCCACACGTGTTGGAGTCGTAATCGTTTCATAACTAGAAACCGGTAAAATCACTCGAGCATTGACCCTTTCTGGATTCAAAAAGAATGCTCGGTCAATTTCTTTATAAGCATACCCACTTTCTAGGTCATCTAGACGAATAAAAGCCCCAATTTCCGTTCCAACTGCATAAATTTGATTCTTTTCATAGAAAAATACACCCATATCATCAAAAATGGTTTTAAGTTCACGAATATTTTTACCAGCGATGATTCGAAGCGCTTCGAGTGTTTCAGATTTTCCTGCACCACTATCGCCAATAATACAAACATTTTTAACCGAGTTATCATTTAACTTGATTGAAACCATCGCTCCATGGATAGGTAGTCTTCCGTGATCAATCATATATACGTTATGAAGGGTTAATAACATCTTCTTCATATATCCAAAATAATCATTTTTGCTATCTCTAGAAACATAACCAATGTAGATGTCATTTTCTTGATCATGATAATACGTATTATCAAATAAAGCAAAGGTATCCCCATATACATAAATTAAATCCGGTTTTTTATGAGATACTTCTTTAAAAAGTGCTGGTTCAAACAGGTTACTTAAGGCAACGCCATGATGTAAATAATCACGATGAAAATAGACAAAAGCTAGTAAGGTTCCAACTTTCACAGGATACATTAACCAATGTCTTTCAGTTAAATTTGTATTTGTTAAAGGAAATTCATTCGTTTCTTTAAAAATACCACTTCTCGTATTCATCACGCTATGACCGATAAAAGGCGTTCTTAACATGACGGTATCAATCATATCAATGTTATCTAATGCCTGATATTCTTTAGGTGCCTTCCAAGGATTTTTTGCGACAATTAATCCAGCATTTAATCCTGCGGGTGTTTGACGATAAACATGAATGTTTTTACCAGAAATATTTTTGGTGATTTTGCGGTATAAAGCAAGAATCATTTTGGTTAAAATTTCTGTTGTTTCAATGAGCGACTCATTGTCTTGATTTAAAGCTCTTAATTTCTTTTGAATAATTCCATATCGTTCAAAATGTCGCCAATAATCATAGAGTTGTTCTGTGAAATGATAAAAAGCACGTCGATTGACGAGCACTTCTTTCGCTTCTGTTGTATTTTTAATAATGTCTTCATATGAAAAAGCAAGTAATAACTTATAGATATCGATGACTTGCTTGGTCCCTGAAACTGAATTTTTTATTAAGAGACAATCATCGCTTGAATGGCTATCGATTTGATTGATATATTTCTCCACAACTTGTTCAAATCCTGCACTTTGTAAAATCTTTAATTCGCTATCACATACACTGATACTCAAATTAATGATTATTTTTTTGTCTGTCATATGGAATGGTTTTATCACAGCCATAAGATATCACTCCCTCTAAATTCTTTTTACTATATTATCATATCTAGGGTAGAAAAAAAAGCCGAATTGCGCTTTTTATATACTAAAATCGTGTCTTTTATCTTTCTTTAATAGCGACTAAAACTTCCTCCTTCAATGTATGCGTTATCATTAAAAAATGATAAAAAAGAAAAGTTTGACAAAAATTGTCAAACTTAAGTGATGAATTGGAATATTTATGGCATTGTCACAAATGACAAATCAATCTCGGTTGAAACAGAAGGGATGATATAGAAATAATAATTACCGCTCTCTGGAATGGTTACTTGAATACTATTGACTGCATTATACTCAATCAATTCCATCGAACCATTCACCAAATAAGAACTGGAAATTACTCCAAAGTTTGATGATTCAATATTATAGGTCCCTGCTTCTAAATAGAGCTGAATCCATCCGTTTTCTCCTTCAACAACAGGTAATTGAATCTGTGAATCACTCGGATAGACTTTGGTTGCTAAACGAATATCATCAACAGCGATAAATGTATAATCATTTGAAAAAACATCAAATATTTGAGGATCGCTTGGAATCGTCATGACAGTATGATTCGTGATTGAAATCGTTGCATAATTGCCATCATCAAAAGCAATTTGATATTCCGTCAAGGATGCATTGATATCAATCATACTTTCTTCTTCCGTAAACTGGACAGTGACGTGAGCCAAGGCATTATCAAAGACAGATAGTCCTTCCTCAAAAATTGAAAATTGTTCAGCTAACGTAGTTAACTTGTCTAAATCTACAACTTGAGTTAAAAAGATATCAAACTCATATTGATGATCTCCAGTGACATTTTCATTTGAAATATCATTTAAAGAAAATGAGTTATCTGAATTAAAAATATTCGTATTTACACTTTCTTCTGATGTTGGAATGGTAGGTAAAATCGTGTTTCCATCAATGACATATTCAATCGTAAGAAGAGGTAATTTTTGAAATAAGCTTGCTGTTTGATTTCCATCTAGATTTTGTTCTATATACGTTAGTGAATTTGTTTTATCAATCACAAAATTAATCGAGTCTGAAAAACTAGTCAACCCTTCGACATTTGTGTCGATCACATTCACCGAAGTATCTGTGCTAACTGTATAAAATGTGGCGTTTTGATAAATTGGCGTATAAATATTGTAATCTTCTGAAAAACCTTTCACCGCTTTGATTGAAGATAATAGACTACATCCAGTGAGCAAAACACCAAAACTAAAAAACATCAATAGTAATATAAATTTCTTCATAAGAACCCCCTTTGAATTGACTAAGATATTTCTATCCTACCATAAATAGCATCTTTCTTCAAGAAAGATGAAAAGAAAAGACGCCAACGGCGTCTATTTAACAATATGAATCCATCCCTCTGGACCTTCAATATTTCCAAATTGAATGTTAATTAGGATATCATATAACTTCCGAATTACTGGTCCAACTTCTGTCTTAGAGTAAAATACATGTTCTTTATCTTGATACGAGATATACCCAATGGGTGTAATCACAGCGGCGGTTCCACAAGCACCTGCCTCAGTAAACTCATCGAGTTTATCAATATAGACATCACGTTCTTCTACAACCATATGAAGTGTTGAGGAAGCAATTTCGATTAACGATTTCTTTGTAATTGAATTTAGAATTGAAGATGATTTTGGGGTTACAAAATGATTATCCTTGGTGATGCCAAAGAAATTAGCTGCCCCAACTTCATCAATTTTCGTATGGGTTAAAGGATCCAAGTAAATACAATCTGCAAAACCAAGTTCATGGGCAGTATGGTTCGGTAGTAAAGACGCAGCGTAATTTCCCCCAACCTTTTGTTTTCCAGTGCCATTTGGCGCAGCACGGTCATATTCTGTGACCATAAATCCAACAGGTGAAAGACCAGATTTAAAATAAGATCCAACAGGGCTACACAGAACACCAAACAAGTATTCAGTTGCCGGTTTCACGCCTAGATTGAGCCCAACACCAATCATATATGGACGTAGGTAAAGCGTTGAATTAGAGCCATAAGGCGGCACAAACTCTTCGTTTGCTTTCACAACCATATCAATTGCTTTTAAAAACATTTCGTCACTGACTTCAGGCATCAATAAACGACTACAAGATTCACGAAAACGAGCCGCATTCTCCAAAGGACGAAATAACTGAATGTTTCCATTTTTAGTACGATATGCTTTCAACCCTTCAAAAGCTTGTTGGCCATAATGAAGCGCTGGAGAGAATGCTGAAATGGATAAGGTATCCGTATCTCTTAACTCCTCTTTGACCCATTTGCCTTCTTTGAAGTGTGCTAAGTAATTATAATTTGTCTTATGATAATTAAATCCTAAATTAGTGAAATCCAATTCTGAATCCTCCCTAGTGATGTCGTAATTCCATTATACAAGAAAAACACTCAACTTGAAAAGATTTTACGAAAATAATTTATTTCTTTTCGATAACTCTTTTAAGGAACTCAGCAGTTCTTTTTGCCTTTGGTTGATGGAAAATCACTTCAGGCGATCCAGATTCAATAATTTCGCCTTTATCCATAACATATATTACATCAGCTACTTCTTCAGCAAAACTCATTTCATGAGTCACAATCACCATTGTCATACCATTACTAGCCAAATTTCTCATAACATTGAGCACTTCTCCAACCATCTCTGGGTCAAGTGCACTGGTAGGTTCATCAAATAGCATAATATCTGGTTTCATCACCAAACTTCTTGCTATCGCAATTCTTTGTTTTTGTCCGCCAGAAAGTTGATTTGGAAAATTATCAATTTTATCCATAAGTCCAACTCTAGAAAGCATATCCTTAGCTAATTCTAGCCCTTCTGCTTCAGTATATTTTTTTAATTGCTTTGGCGCAACTAATAAATTATTTAATACACTTAAATGGGGAAATAAGTGGAATCCTTGAAAAACCATTCCCATTTTTTGACGAAGTAAATTAATATCCGTTTGTTTACTCAAAAGGGAAATTCCTTCAAAAATGACATCACCCTTCGATGGCGTTTCAAGTAAGTTTAACGTTCTGAGTAATGTAGACTTTCCTGATCCAGATGGACCAATAAGTACAACCACTTGATTCTTATATACTTGAAGATTGACGTTTTTTAAAGCTTCAGTCCCATCAGAAAATGTTTTACTAATTTCTTTAACTTCAATAATAACTTCTTTATTTTGCATCAGCTTTTCCTAGTCTCCTTTCAAAATATTGCATCAATTTAGAGGTTGGGAAAGTCAGTAAGAAATAAAGCATTGCCGCAACCAAATAGCTTTCCATAAATCCATAGGTTTCAGATTTTATCATCTGTGCTTCATAGGTTAATTCCGCAACACCTGAATACATCAAAATGGATGTCTCTTTTATTAAAGTCACAAATTCGTTTCCAAGTGCAGGCAAGATATTTTTTATCGCTTGAGGGAAGATTATTTTCTTGAATGTCATAGCATAATTCATCCCTAAGCTGCGTGATGCTTCCCATTGACCTTTATCAACAGAGTTAATACCCGCACGGATGACTTCGGCCATATAGGCACTTGAATTAATGAAGAGTGTAAACATTCCAGGAACAAATGGACTGATATCATAAGATCCACCAATAAGAATCACTGGAACATGAAACATACTATAAAAAATGATTAATTGAACAACGACCGGTGTTCCTCTTAATATTTCAACATATGCACCAAAGACAAAACGAATGACTTTAAATTTAGTCATCCGCATCAGTGCAATACCTACTGCAAGAATGGTACCAAGGGCTACCGCAAACAGTGCTAAGACGACTGTTGTTGCTAGCCCTTGAAGTAACAATTTAATGTAGTAGGATTCTAGTAAGAAACTAAAATCCATCTTGACTATTCGCCTGTGTTTAGGTTAACCATATCGGAAACGATTTGGTCAAGATCTCCAGAGGTAATCAGGTCGTTTAACACTTGGTTAATTGTCGCTAATAATTCAGCATTTCCTTTTTCTACAGCAACTGCACTACCGCCATCAGGTTCGCCAATTTCAAGATCAAGTATTTGAAGTCCAGACATATTTGCTAAATATCCTTCAGCAACTGGTTGTTCTAAAAGTACTGCTTCTACTAATCCTTGAGATAACTTTAACATTAAATCAGGAACGGCTTGTAGATATACTTTTTGAGCTAATGGGAAGTTTTCATCTGCTAAATCTTGTTGGATTGCGCCCATTTGTGCTCCAACTCTAATTGTAGCTTGATTGAGATCCTCAAGAGATGCAAATGAAGATGCAAGTGTATCCGTAGTCACAACGACTTGGTGCGCTTCATAATATATCATCGAAAAATCAACGATTTCAGCTCTTTCATCTGTTGGTGTCATACCAGCAATAACGAAATCAACTTTTCCGCTTGTAAGGTCATCTAGTAAGTAATCAAATGCCTTATTTACAACTTGTAGGTTTTTACCTAAGGCTGCCGCAATTGCTTTACCAATTTCAATGTCAATACCAACGATGGTTTGTTTTCCATCCACATTCATTGGCCATTCATAAGGCGCATAATCAGCACTTGTTCCCATAACGATATAATCATCATAAGATTCATCAATGACATAGTTGTACACATTGCTTGCTGTACATCCACTTAAAAAGAACGTGAAACCTAAAATAACGACTAACAATAAACTACCTAAACTTTTTTTAAACATAATCTTCTCTCCTATATTTTATAATTTTTGTTTAAACTATATAAAAAACGCCCTCGGCAAAAAAACTTTGCCAAGGACGGATTTTCCGCGGTACCACCTTGATTCTATCCCGAAAAAGAAGGATAGCTCCTCGTAAAGTTAACGCCTGTATTACGTTTAAACCTATGTAATCTGATGTCAAGAAATAAAAAAATCCCTAGCATAAATGCTAAGGACGATTGTACCGTGGTGCCACCTTAATTCTGGAAAAGTTCCAGCTCTTGACATAGTTAACGCCTATCTACGTTTAAACCTCAGAATACTTCGATCTAAATGCTCCCAAGCACGTTCATCTTGATGTTTAACTTGTTTTCACCAACCACAAGCTCTCTACCTAAATCAACAAAGATTACTACTCTTGTTCATCGCTTTGAGATAAATTATACTTGTTTTTAAAAAAGATGCAATAGAAAAAACAATGAAAATGTTTTCATAACTTAATAATTTTTTTCTCTTTTTATCTAATCTCTTAGAGATTAAATTTGATAAAAAAAAGTAAGGCAATGTATGCCTTACTGATGATAATGATCTTTAAGTTTCATTTTTAGGTCGACAGAAGGATGATTTTCATACCTAATCACTTCATTTTCCCAGGTCCGTAATGTAAAGTAGTCTTTCCCTCTGGACAGAATATAGTTTGGAAGGATTGGTGTTTTTCCTTTTCCTTTTGGTGCATTCACAATGTAATAAGGAATCGCAAGACCTGAGGTGTATCCTCTTAAATATTCCATAATTTCAATACCATCGTCGATGGATGTATTAAAATGAGTCGTTCCTCTCACCGTTTTTGCATGGAAGATATAATAGGGACGAACCCGTATTTTTAGAAGTTCTTGATTAAGACAACGCATAATATATTTATCGTTATTTATCCCATTGAGCAAGACCGCTTGATTCCCTAACACAATTCCCGCGTTTGCAAGTTTTTCACATGCAAGTCTACTTTCATCAGTGACTTCCATTGGATGATTAAAATGCGTGTTAAGGTAGACTGGGTGATATTTCTTGAGCATTGACACCAACTTATCTGTAATTCTCATCGGCATCGTAACTGGCGTTCTTGAGCCAATACGGATAATCTCAACATGAGGAATGCTTCTTAGTTCTTTTAATATCCACTCAAGATAAGCGTTTGCCATCGTTAATGGATCACCGCCAGTAATTAAAACGTCCCTAATTTCGTTGTTTTCCCTTATGTAATCAATTGATTCCATGATTTTCGCTTTCGGACTAACTTTATCAACGTCGCCTATATTTCTTCTTCTTTGACAGTGCCTACAATACATTGCGCATTCATTTGTGACATTAATTATTAACCGATCAGGGTATCTTCTCGTGATAAATCCTGCGGGGTTGGTATATTCCTCTGCCATAGGATCTAATTCATGCATGAAATCATCAAGTTCCAAAAAGGAAGGAACAGATAGTAATTTAATTGGGTCCATCTGGTCATTTGGATGAATTAGGCTTAGATAATACGGTGATATAGCCCAGCGATACACTTTCGATACTTGTTTGATATCTTTCATTTCTTCTTCAGACAACGGTATAAATTTGGATAAAGTATCTGCGTCTTTAATGCGGTTTCTTAATTGCCAGTGCCAATCGTTGAATTCTTCGTCACCAACGCCAAATGATTTCTTAATCTCATTTTGTCTTTGTTTAATAAACGTTTGTTCTTCTCTTCCCTTCAAAATTGTAGGGCGGACGGTTAAATAGTCTTCTATTCTCCCTTTAAGTTCAAGAGCCCTTTCGATTGATATTTGTCTCTTGGATTTTTTCATAACAACCTCCTTTATGATAATAATTTGATTAATTTTATTATAGCACATCAGCAAGTTTGTTCAAAATCACGAAAAAAGGACTATAGTTTATAGTCCTTTAAGTAATCCTGCATATGTATTTTGATGTTTATTGGAAGATTCCGAAGTGACATGATTTGTTTTAGATAATCCAATGATTCTTTCATGTTTTTCTTGAAATGTCGTTCCAATAATTTAACCTTTTCATCGCGTTCAATCAATTGATATACTAGATACCATTCTTCAAGCAAAGCAACATTGAAATCAAATCCATGATAAGTAATCAATTGTAATCCACTCGCTTGAAGCATTGGATAGTGATAATCAAACTGCTCTTTATTGATTTTAAAATCAAATACGAGATCAAATTGAACATGATGATAATCCACTTTTACAAGCGTATGTGTTTGATAGAGCGGATTGGTTTTGGGAATAATTCTGTTAGGGCATTTTCGAAAGATTGAAAATGCTTTATGGTAATCTCTAATATCGAGTAAAATATCGACATCATAAAAATCTTCGGTGATGTCGTGGAGCATAAGCAAGAAACTACCGCCAACAGCGTAATTTATTTGTTGCTCATCCAGTAACTTAAGGAAGTCAATTATCTTTGGAATTCTTTCATCCATAAAATAACACCTCTTTATTTGTATTATACCAAATATCTAGTATAATAGGAAGTGGTGATGCTTATGAATCGTACATTTACGAAAAAGGTCATGATCGGTGATGTCCAAATTGGTGGGAATAATCAGATCGTTTTACAGTCAATGACCACGACAAAAACAAAAGATAAAGATGCAACAATCAAACAAATTCATCGATTAGAAGACGCTGGATGCGAGATTGTACGACTAGCAGTTCTCGATATGGAAGACGCGAAATCGATCGGATATATCAAAAGATTTACAAAAATTCCTTTAGTCGCGGATATCCATTTTGATCATCGTTTAGCGATTGAATGTATCCACCAAGGGATTGATAAAATCAGAATTAATCCCGGTAATATTGGGTCCGTTGATAAAATTAAAGAAGTTGTTTCTTTATGTAAAGAAAAGAAAATTCCAATTCGAATTGGTGTGAACTCTGGATCTCTAGAAAAACACATTCTTGAAAAATATGGACATCCAACCGCTGATGCTATGGTTGAATCTGCTAAATATCATGTAGATATTTTAGAACAACTCGGTTTCGAAGATATTATCATCTCTTTAAAATCGACTGATATGCTTCAAACAATTGAAGCATACAGGAAAGCATCAACCGTTTTCCCTTATCCACTTCATCTGGGAATCACAGAAGCAGGAACACTGTTTAGCGGAACGATTAGAAGTTCAATCGGACTGGGTGTTTTGATTTCTGAGGGCATTGGTTCAACAATGCGTGTCAGTTTGACCGCTGAACCTGAAGAAGAGATTAAGGTCGCAAAAGAGATTCTTCAGAATTTTGGTCTATACCATAAACCAAAACTAATTAGTTGCCCTACCTGCGGTCGTATTGAATATGATATGATCCCGATTGCGAAAGAAATTGAAGAATTTCTTTTCACTGTAAACAAGAACATTAAAGTTGCGATTATGGGCTGTGCAGTGAATGGCCCTGGCGAAGCGAAGGATGCCAATATCGCCATAGCCGGAGGTTCTAAAGAAGCTTTACTCTATATTGATGGTGTCAAAGTAAAAAAAGTACCTCAAGAGCAACTTGTTGAAACGTTAAAAGATGCGATTATAAATTACAAAGAGCGCTAATTTGAGCGCTCTTTTTTTTATTAGACTCTTACTAAAATACGGCTTTTTACTGGAACTTCATGTTTTTTATCAGGAACTGATAATATACTACCAAATGGCATTTGACCAATAAGGCGCCAATCAGGACTGACGTCAAATAAGTCTCTTACAAGTGTATCAATAACTTCATTGTAATGTTGAAGCGATGCACCAAGTCCTAGACTTGTCAATACGTTCCACACATTCATTTGAAGCATACCACTTTGTTCTAAAGCCCACACATTTACATTTTTAGAGTAAAGGGGAAATTTCTCTTCTAATGCTTTTGTAACCGAAGAGTCGTCATAAAACAAGATTGTACCTTTTGCTTTAATAAAAGAATTGATTTTATTGGTTGTTTTTTCTTTGTTTTCAGATAAAGGTAATAATAACTTCAGTGTTTCATTCCAAAAGAGTTCATGTTCCTTATCAAGTAACAATAAAACTCTTTGGGTTTGTGCATTGAATGCACTTGGTGTTCTAGCTAGTGTATGTTCAATACGCTCGATAATCTCTTGGTTTGACAGTGAAACTTCGTTACCGAGTGAATAGATACTACGACGTTGTTCTAATATATCATTCATATTCATCAGGATTCTCCTTTATAACTTATCATATCTATTATATATAATAGCTTATTTTTATACAAAGAGTATGCATTTTTGAATAGAATGAAAATGTTACCACTTAAGAATTAAGAATTCATTAATCTTTCTCTCAAAAAATAGACAAAATGGTCAGATTCCATTTCAAGAAGTTGATAGTAATCTTCAAGTTGATCAAATTTCTTCTTTCGAATATCTTTTAACATATCTTCCGTTAGTACTTTTAGCCTTTTTGCGGCTAAGTACGAAACACTTCCTTTGTAGTAGTGAACTGCTTCTTCAATCTTTTGAAGATTGTTTGTGTTAAGTGCAATTCTAATCTTTAGCAAATCAGCTTCATAGTCCTCAATGAATGTATGAATTATTTCATGTTCAATCTCTTTGCTATTTTGAAATGTTTCCTGGAATAAATCTTCGTCAAACATATCGATTTGACCTTGAATAAGACTCTCTCTTTTGTTGTTTTCTAGTTCCACAATAATATATTTCTTAATTGTTTCTGATAAAGTTGAAACGACGAATGGTTTTGTAATCACATCATTCATTCCTGCATTCATTGCATCCTCTTTTGCTTCATGAAGTGCATTCGCTGTAAGTGCAATAATCGGAATGTTTCTAAATGATTCCTCCATATTCCTGATAACTTTCGTGGCTTCATAACCATTCATTTCAGGCATTTGGATATCCATCAAAACAACATCAAACTCATTTTCCTTCAATAAATCAATTGCGTTCAACCCATTATCCGCAGTAAGAACATGGTACCCAAGTTTTTCAAGCAAAATCGTGAGCACACTTCGATTCATACGATTGTCATCAACGACAAGCAATTTACCTGTTTGAGAAGGGTTAGACATTTTTTCGAGACTAATCGAATCGGTCTTTGGATCTTGGAACTGAGCCATAATTGTGTCGCACACTTTTTTTCTCGTTGTCGGAATATTGAAGATATAATCAAAACCAAGATCTTCAAATTTAAGTAAAGCGATTGATTGTTCAAGATTAAAGGTAAATACTTTAGAACCATCCTTGCCAAGTAATTTCCTCCAAGTAAACACTAAATCCTTGTTAATCTGAGTGAAGTCATCTAATAGGGCAATAAAATCAAATTGATTTTTGTGTGGACACTTCTGATAGTCTTTTTGAGAATTGATAAGATAAGTTTCAATCCCAATTTGATGAAAGAATTGAATCGAGATTTGTTGTAAAACATCTCTACCGCCAACGATGGCTACTTTTTTTCCTCGAAGCGGTTTATAGATATCTTTCACTTCTTTCGCGATTTTCAAATCAAGAATGAAATTAAAATCACTGCCCCTACCAACTTCAGAGGTTATCTCTAGTTTGGATCCTAATAAAGTAACTAGATTTGAAGCAATTGGTAATCCAAGTCCAGTACCTGAATATTTCTTATTGAGTGAAGAATCAATTTGATAAAACTTATCAAATAGTTTCTTAATATTGGCTTCAGATATTCCGATGCCAGTATCTTTTACAGTAAACTTGATTTGTGCGGACTCTTTGTTTTTTGAGATTAAGTCAAGCCTTAAAGTGACTCTTCCTTTTTCAGTATATTTGATTGCATTATTTACTAAATTTAAAATCACTTGTCTTATTCTAACTTTATCAATGTAAACTTCCCATGGAATATTATAATCAAACTCGAAACGTAATGTGATTCCTTTTTCTTTCGCAATCGTTTCTTGCATTAGATAAAGTTGATACATTGTTTCTTCAAGATCATTCTTTTCGTAATACAAATCGATTTTTCCGGCCTCAATTTTACTAAGATCAAGAACATTATCAACGATTCCCGATAAACTTTCTAAAGATGCATTTAAGATTTCCAAATAGTTTTGTTGTTCATCAGTTAACTTGGTATTGTTAAGAAGATAAATTGCGTTATACATTCCCGATAAAGGTGTTCTTATTTCATGGGACATATTCGCCAAAAACTCCGTTTTTGCAAGAGATGCTCCTTCTGCTTGTTTTATTGCCTCGGCTAGAGCGTTTTGATTATCTTGTTTGATAAATAAATTAGTAAAGAGTTCGGCTAATACTCTAAGCATTGCTTGATCCTTTTCAGACCAAACTCTTTTTTCTTTTACACTATCAAAACCAACAAAGCCAATACACTCAGATTGATTCATCAAAGGAATCGTAATAAGAGATTGAATCTTTTGTTGTGATAAAAGTTGATAGAGTTGTGACTCATGATTTATTTCGTTAATATCATTATAAAAGACTTCTTTTCCCTGAAGATGATTTGAAACCCAACTAGCTTCAATATCTTGAATCAAGAGGTTCTGTAGATGTTCGATTTCGGGCGTTACACCGAGACTTACCCATTCATGCGTATTTGAAGTGATGCCTTTTTTAAAGTCATAACTAAAAACATAGGCTCTATCTGCATTTAAATACTCACCTGTTAATTTTAAAGCTTTATGTATTGCGTTATCCGTTTCACTTGGAATCTGATTAATGAATTCAGTCGCGATGTTCATTAACACAGCTTGAAACTGTGCATTTTTTTCGATACTTTCCTGAGCCTTTTTTATATTGGTAATATCATGTCCAAAACTGAGTACACCGATGATGTGCCCTTCTTCATCTCGAATCGGCGTTCTTACAGATTCAACATTTTTAATGCCCGCATCACCAATCATTTCGATTTCTTTCCTTACGGAGTGTCCAAGGTCAATGACTTCTTGATCGAGGGCTAAAACATTTCTAGCTTCTTCCTCATCATAAATTTCCTCAATCGTTTTTCCAATTATCGTTTCAAAATCATTTAAATATAAATCATCTGCTTTTTGCGAAGTAAATTGATATCGATGATTCAAATCCTTATATGCAACGATGTCTGGTAAATTTTTGATGATATTCTTAAGTAAAAATAGTTTTTTATTTGATTCTATAACGCGAATAAAATGAACAAATAGAGTATTGATATTATTGATTGCTATCGGGCCAAAAAAGAAAGGGTCATCTTCGTCTTTTGACTCTAAAACGACAAAATAATCGTCGTGAATACGATAAAAATAACGAGTATACTCTAAATATTTTTTCTTGACAACTGCATCTTGAACTGAACCATGTATGGAATCCATAAAGTCAGTAACAAATTCAAGACCTTGTTCAGAAATAATCTTCTTATCAGTAATAAACCAAGCTCTTTCAAGCCCTAATTCTTCAACAATTATAACAAGATATTTTTGGATGGCGATGTCCATCTTGTCTGTTTCTAACATCACCATAAAACATCTTTGCATCAAACTACTAAATATCCTATTACGCATATAGAGTCCTCCCCAGTTTTTTGGCTTAAAAAAACTGACGTTTGGTGAAGAGTGTTGTTGGATAATTCATCAGGCCGAGAAATATAGGTAAAATAACAAATTTTATAATTTAAAAAAATATAAATAGTGAATCATGGTATAATAAAGGTGCCAA
>JBFXGX010000029.1:0-21144 GCA_050177605.1 Candidatus Izemoplasmatales bacterium
TCCAAATCTTTGTAATCTAATTTTCACCATGTTCGTTTCCTCCTGTTTATCAAAAATCGTGTATATTATATCAAAAAAAAATACCGCTGTCAATGTTTTTTTCTTGACAGCGATAACTTTATTCATTGAATTCTAAATGTTCCATTTCAACCAATGATTCTTCGACTTTTTTGATACCTTTAAGGTTCTGAATTTGCTTCTTTGTTTTCTCTACATACGGTTCATCCATATAAGCAACTGCGTACCCTGCTTTTTCATTGACATAGGTCACCCTTACGTGGAAACGTTCGATATCCTTAATTGCTTTTTTATTTTGGAAGTAAATGATGATTCCTTTTCTTTTTACCATATTGTTCACACTTTCTTTGTGCAGGAAGCCCCTGTATTAATATAGACTGAAGACAAAATATCGTTCAACTGATCGGTGACTACTTTTAAGTCGCCATTGAGTTCTCTTAGCTGTGCTAGATAGGCTTGATAAACAGGATGAAGATATAACTCGTCTTTCGCTTTGATAAAATCATTGAGGATTTCTTTAAATCCTGGAAAATGATCTTTCATTGGCTTCGCTTCTTCGTATTTTTGTTTTTTATGTTCATAGTTTTCAAGTAAACTTGTTACTTCAGGATGGTTCAACATCTCTTGTTCTTTGGATTTATATGCTAGATAAACGCGACTTGATTTAAAATCATCTAGCCACGAGAATGTTTTTTCGATAATATCAAATTCGTTCATATTTGTCACCTGAAAGTATTATATCATAAGTTAAGAAAAAATGGCGTCTATTTCTGCTTGTGTTAGTTCTTTTACTTCTCCAAGTGCTAATTCATCATCCAGTTTTAAATTACCTATTTGAATTCTTTTTAAATAGGTGACTTCATTATCAATCGCTTCAAACATTCGTTTAACTTGATGGAATTTACCTTCTGTTATCGTAATATAAGCCTCAAAAGGTGAAATTTTTTCGATTGAAGCTGGCATTGTTAGAAAGGGTTGGCTTTTCCCGTCTTTGATTTCAACACCTGTTTCGAGAATTTGATAATCCCTTAACTCGTTCTTTAACTGCACATAATACGTTTTTTTGATTTGATTGGATGGAGAAATGATTTTGTGAATTAACTCTCCGTCATTGGACAAGATAAGTAACCCTTCACTATCAATATCAAGTCTTCCAGCGGTGTGTAAATCAAATCTGAAATAGGGTTCATCTAGGAGATCACTGATCGTGTCGTGTAATGCATCACTCGATGCACTGACAACCCCTTTTGGTTTATTCATCATTAAGGTCAAATTCTTTTTATAAAATACTTGATCATTCCCAATCGTAACAATATCTTGGTCTTCATCAATATTGAAGGAAGCGTCTTTTGTGAGGCATCCATTGATTTTAACAAAACCATCTTTGATAAACTTCGTCACATCTTTTCTTGAACCATATTTTAAATTAGAAAGGAATTTATCGAGTCTCATTCTACATTCACCCTCGCCATTTCTCGAAGCACTCTTACAAATTCAGCAACTGACCACGCTTGTGAGTAACAGCCTTTTCCGACTTTGCCTTCTTGACCATCAAAAACCTCCGCATATCCAAATAAACATCCTTGTTCTGTTTCTTTGAGCGCTGCTAATAAAGGTTCTTTGATATTGCGAATTGATTTCATTGAAAAACGATGCACTTTCAAGTAAGTGTTGAAATAAGTACCTAGTAAAAATCCCCATGAAGTCCCCATATGATAGGCATGGTCCCTCGATACAATATCACCACTATATTCTTTTATAAAACGTGGATCCTTGATTGATAAACTTCGTAATCCGTGGATATCTACAAGTTCTTCTTCAATTCTTTTTAATACTTTCTTTGACTGTGCTTTACTTAGCATCGTAAAAGGTAAAGAGATGGCATAGATTTGGTTAGGTCTGACAGATTCATCAAGTAGATCGACGACATCATAGAGGGATTGATTTGACTTATTCCAAAATTTTCTTAGGAAATTTGTTTTGACAATTTTTGCCAAGTTAGCATAGCTGGATCCAACTTCTTTTCTACCATTCGTATCAAAGAACTGCATAATCTTTAAAGCATTATACCAAAGCGCATTGATTTCTACTGGTTTTCCATGACGTGGGGTAATGACTTCCCCGTTGATACGAACATCCATCCAAGTGACTTGGTCAAGGCCCGATCCAGCATGGATTAATCCATCTTCATCCATTCCAATATTAAAATCCGTTCCATGAATATAAGCCTCTACAATTTGCTTCATCGATTCAAAAAAGGTTTCTTTGATTTGAATGTATTCTTTCGTATATTTCGCATATAAATAAAGTGCATTAATGTACCATAATGAAGCATCAACTGTATTATAGATTGGTGCACTTCCTTCATCAGGAAACATGTTTGGAATCAATCCATTTTTGATATAGGCTTGAAATGATTTGAGTACTTCATACGCATCCTCAAATCTTTCAGTGGATAACAATAATCCTTCGAAAGCAATCATCGTATCTCTTCCCCAATCGGTAAACCATGGGTACCCAGCGAGTACGGTTAAAGCATTCGTTGATTTTCTTTTCACAACGAAACTATCTGCACTCATCAGTAATCGTTCATAGTGTAGTTGAAATTCTTCATCAAGATAAAATGAGACATCAGTTTGCGATAGTTTTTTCATTCTCTCACTATATTCAGACATCTTCTTTGTGACACTAATCTGGCGTTTTCCTTCTGTTGAAACCATCACTTCAATATGAATATTCTCATTGGGTCGTAGTGTTTTCTTGATTTCAAAAGGTGTATAATTATAGTCTTTTCTAGTATCTCCAGTCGCTTCATCAATTGGATAACTGATTGGCCCATAAATGGTTTCTTGAAGCGGAAAATATTCTCCTTCAGATACTGAAAAAGCAATTTCATATTGATCTTTTTTTAAGATGAGAACTTGACCTTCAAATTCCGTTGTTGGATGAAGCGCATCGATATTTGAGACATCCCCGTGATCTCGAAATTGAAAATGAGGTGTCAAAGAAAATTCAACTGGAACATCATAGGTTTCAATATCATACGTAATAAGAAGCGTGTTATGAAGGTACTCAGGAGACACAGTTTTAACTATTTTCCATTGTTCGGATTCATAGGTCCATAGAGGAAGAGAATCATATTCAAATGATTTCAAATATGGATTGACCGTGGGATAAACCGAATCTAAGCTGATCTTTCCATTCTTCGTTTCAATCCACTCATTGATCGACTGAAAAAACATTCTTCTTTCGGTCGGAGGGTTTAAACTAGCCACAAGTAAACCATGATGTTTTCGTTCTTGTGTCAGTAAAATAGAGGAAGCCGTGTATCCACCAATTCCATTACTTAACACAAATTCTTTTTTAAAAGAGGCTGCTTGATGTAGTTCACTACGTTCTAATAATATCTTCATATTCATACCTCGCTCTTATCTCTATTTTATCATACAATGAAGCCTTTCGTCTGTACTAATTTCTCGAAGTTGTGTTATAATAATGCTGGTGATAAAAATGATATTAATGAAAGATATTATACAAGAAGGGCATCCGCTATTAAGAAAAAGAGCGGTGGATGTCACCCTACCTTTAAGTGATGAAGATTATAATACCATTAAAGAGATGATGGGCTATATCCAAATGTCTCAAAACGAAGAATTATCTGAAAAATACGGACTTCGTCCTGCAGTTGGACTCGCAGCCCCACAAATCGCTGTGTCTAAGAGGATGTTTTGTATGCATACCGTTGATGAAACGGGAGAAACATTACATTCCTACGCAGTCATTAATCCGAAGATTATTTCTCACTCTGAAGAGTTAACTTACCTTCCCGGTGGAGAAGGATGTTTATCTGTGGATGAAGAAAAAAATGGACTCGTACCAAGATACGCAAAGTTTAAGGCAAAAGCCTATCTTTTAAACTTTGAGACCAAGGAAGTAAAAGAAGTTTTATTTAAACTATCTGGCTATCCTGGTGTTGTTTTCCAACATGAATATGACCATCTTCAAGGTGTATTATTCGTTGATAAGAAAAAAGAATCTTTAAACGATTTAAAACCGATAGTCTTCCGTGAAGAAGAGTTAATCGCCGAATAGATAAATAAATAGCACCAACCGAAATGGTTGGTGCATTTTTTTTATTCAATTCCTTGGATAAACTTTCCAAACTTGACGCCAAAGGCTTTTGAATCTTCTAATTGATTGAGGCTTGGATTAAATCTTATTTTTAATCCTTCCATCGTTTTCATCTTTAATTGGTTCATTCTTTCCGTTAAAAATTTAACAGCTTCACCGCTCCATCCATACGATCCAAAGGCTGCAGCAAACTTAATTCCATGATGATAAGGATTTAAAAGCGTAAGCAAATCCCAAGCGGGTTTCACTGCATCTCCCAAAATCGTTGTGGACCCTAAGATAAATGCATCTGCTTCGTGAATTCTTTCGATTACTTTTTCAGGTGAATCAACGACCAAATCATAGATTTCGACAGTTACTTTTCCGTTGAAAGCTTCTTTAATTCCTTCTTCGATTGCTGGAACCATTTTTCTTGTATAACCATAAACACTGGTATAAGGAATAATTACAAGCGGTTGTTGTTTCGGTTCAGGAAGTTTTGCCCATTCGCGATAGACCCTTTTTGCATCCTCTAAAAAGGTTAAATCGACAACAGTTCCGTGTGATGTACCTACGAATTGAATCTCTAGTGTATCGATTAAATCGAGTGCGCGATTCACATCCTTTTTAAAAGGAGAAAAAAGACAGTCAAAATAGTATTTCATCGATGCAATATATTCTTCCTTTTTTTGCATATTTGCACTAACCACACCACGATATGAATAATGGGCGCCAAAGAAGTCACAAGAGAATAATGCACTGTCTTCTTTTACATAAGTAAACATCGTGTCTGGCCAATGAAGATTTGGTTGAATAAAGAATGACAAAGTCTTACCGCCTAAATCAATGACTAAATCACTCGTAGCACGAATATTCGTAAATGGCACATTGACAATTTCTTTTAAATTCGAAAGTCCTGGGCCTGAAGAAACAATCGTAATATTAGGATTTTTTTCTAAGATTTTACTGACACTTCCAGAGTGATCAGGTTCTGTGTGATTTAATACTAAATAATCCACTTCTTTCAAATCGATGATTGATTCTACTTTTTCGATAAACTCATCGGCAAAATTAACTTTTGCAGTATCAATGATAGCAGTTTTTAAACTACCTATCACTAAGTAGGCATTATAAGTAGACCCTTTTTCTGTATAATACGTAATATCGAAATTATGAAGTGTATCGTCATTGACACCCACCCAGTAAATGTCAGGAGCTAGTTTGTAAGTATAATCTTTCATTTTCTTCACCTCAATACACATGAAACCATTCGTTTTTAGGAATCATTTTTCATTTATATTATACAACAAAATAGAGTTATTCCCAAGTAAAATGATTATTTTAAACTGCTAAAAATCGATATAACGCTTTCATCCTTTGGTTGGTTTTTGAAAAGAAGAAAAGAGAATTAATCGAGGACTACGAATCAAAAAGGAAAGGATACCTGGTTGTAATTTTAGCCTTTCTTTGATATAATAAAAAAAACGAGAAAAAAGGAAGTTTAAATATGAAAGATTATGTAATCGTAAGTGATTCCTGTGTCGATTTACCAGCTGATTTAGCAACGGAGTTAGGACTTCAAATATTACCATTAAAAGTTTCTTTTGAAGGCAAGGAATTTCAAAATTTCTTAGATGAGAGAGAAATCAAAACAACTGATTTTTATCAAACTCTACGAAATCACATTAAAACATCCACGGCTCAAGCTACACCAGCGGACTTCATAAATATATTTGATCCGATTCTGGCAAGTGGAAAAGATATTCTATCTATTTCTTTTTCTTCAGCACTATCAGGAACTTATCATTCCTCTTTAATGGCTAAAAAAGAGTTAGATAATCAATATAAAGATTCGAAGATTGAATGTGTCGATTCATTATGTGCTTCGATGGGTCAAGGCTTACTTGTTTATTATGCTGCTAAACTGAAACAAAAAGGTGCCTCCTTACAAGAAGTGAAAGAGTATGTCGTAAAAACTCGTCAACAATTATCCCATTTATTTACCGTAGATGATTTAGGACATTTGCGTCGTGGCGGTAGATTATCTGCAGGAAAAGAATTCATCGGTAACCTGCTCAATGTTAAACCGCTCTTGCATGTATCGACTGAAGGAAAATTAACAGTATATGGAAAAGCTAGAGGAAGAATTAAATCTCTTCATTCGCTCGTAGCTAGATTAGCAGAAACGATTGATTTAGGGAAAGAACAATATATCTTTATTTCTCACGGAGATGCTTTAGAGGATGCGTTGTTTGTCAAAGAACTAGTTAAAAACAAACTTCAAATCGAAGATGACCATTTCGTCATCAATCCGATTGGTCCTGTAATTGGTAGCCACTCTGGTGCTGGAACCATTGCAATATTTTATATAGGAAACGAACGTATTGCACAATAATTAAAAAAGAACTTCTACTGAAGTTCTTTTTTCTTGAGATAAGGTTTCGAAATAAAATAGACAATCATCATCACAATAAAACCGAGTATACTCGTTAAAATGAGATAGATTGGATTGAACATAAAATCACCAATATAGACATTTTTACCAAGATTGAAAAACATTTCTAGGGGTGTTCCTTCTTCTGGTTTGAATGTATAGAAATAATTGGATTCTTGACTTAAAAAGATACGGAAGATATTGTTGATTACTATACTAGATAAATATAAACCGCCAACAATTGTAAAAGTTTTTTTAAGTGTGACTTTATCCAGTTTTACAAAACCAAAATAGTATGCAAATAAAGTAGTCGACACGATTAAAATATGTCCAAATAAATAGGCAAACGCTCTAAACGAAACGAGTGTAGCATAATGAGTCAGTGAATTTGCAAAAACAATTGACATCATTGCTGCAGGTAAATTGAGCAGTAAAGCAAAAGCGAATAATGGTTTTGAATCTTTCATAAACGCAATCAGTAATACAAAGTTCGCAAAATGACAGATTTGTAAAGGTACAAGTTCAAAGTCAAATGCATAGTCACGAACAATGAAGATTTCAATATTCCTAAGTATTAAAACAATAATCGCTAAAATACTTAAGGCAATACCTACCTTTCTTTTTTGTTCATAAGTCTTATTCTTCATGATTAAAACAAGAATAACAGTTAGTATGATTGGGCTGATCATAAATAAGTAATGCCCAAAACTCCACATTGTAAAAGTCATTTTCCCACCACCAAAATCAATTATACTACGCACTAAATTTCTGAACAAGAAAAAAAAGGTGAAATAATCACCTTATTTATAGCATCAATCCATTAGCTAATGCTTCTTGACTATCCGCATGTAGTTGTTTTAGTAATTGAATCATTGTTTTTTCAAACTTCGTATGAGCGATGACCCGAAAGGACTTGGCCATCACATCTACAAAGTTCTCCAACTTTTCTCCATCATATAGATGAACTCCCAAAAATCGAATCATCATATATTTTGCGACTAAGCTGATATACTCTTCATTAAAATTAATTGTATATTCTTGGAATGGAAACTGACGGAAATACAGGTTATTGATTAACATCTTTTCATACATTACTTCATGGTCAACTAAATTTTGATGAAAGTTTCTTTGCTTTACTTGATAATACGCTAATGGATCTTGATCATGATATTCTTTGAGAATCGTCTCAAAGTAATCAGATAAAGATGAATTGCGGTCAATAAACCATTTTGATATTTCAATCATGGTTTGTATACTATCAAGTGTCAGTAAACCCTGAAATGAAGTAGCATAGATTTCTTCAAGATTAATTGATTCTTTCAAATCTAATTTTTGAAGAAGTATTCCTACCATATGAATTCGGTGTGGTAAGGAATATAAGCGGTTGGACAAGATACGAAAACATTGATTTTTGGTTAATTGATATAAATTGATTTCATCTTGATTTTCTCTTTTATTAGGTAGCACCATTTCAAAAGACAAATCTTTTTCTTCAAAAGAAATCGGACTGGTGTCTTCAAATAAGAGTTCTAATGTTTTTTCACAACTATTCGTCACAGTCGATTCATAGCCATATGTATTTCTTGGTCCTCGGGGATAATATCTACAAACCGATGGAAGTACTTTTTCTCCTAGGCTCGAATGTAAACTACAAAATCCATTTTTAGCAAGGAGAGGACAATCTCCATCATAATTATGTCTGATTTCAGCATATCTTGAAGAAGTAGGATTTGTAAAGGGAATAAATGCACGGTCAATCTTATCTCTTAATGTTTTGTTTGTCGAAACTCCATGTAAAACAAAATATTCCTTTTGAGAGACCGTGACGGTCCAGCCGTGACAACAGGTATTTCTACAGTCACTTCCTTTACATTTAAACTTTGAATAAAACGTTGGCACGAGAAATCGTGATGTTGTCAATTTGTTTGGACGATTTGATTCAAATAGCCCCACAGTTAAGCATCTCCTCTTCTTCTTTTCAAGCAAGAATTATATCAAAAAAATTGGACTTGTCAATGAATACTTCGAAGAAAGAATCAATGGATTCTTTTCCCGCGAAATAAAGGACAGACTACCTCATTGTTTTTCAACACAAAAACATTACACTTGGGTAACGATTTATCATATTTTTATGAAAAACACAGTAAATATTTGTTTTATGTTATAATATTTGTGAAAGGAGATGATGGTATGGCATTACCATTTACTAGTTACTCAGACTTTTATTCCGCCATTTTATTAATTATCATGTTTGTCATTATCCTTGCAAGAAAAGATTATTATACTTTTGAAGAGAAGACGTTCATTGCTTTAATCATCACCTCTTTCTTAAATCTTGTCACAGAAGGTATTAGTTATATTGTCGATGGTCATACAGGGACTTTTTACTCCACTCTGAACTACATTACAAACCTATATCTCTATGTGTCTTTACCGATTACCGGTGTCATTTGGGCAGTTTTTATCGATTCAAAAATCCATCGATCTATGAAACATGTTAAAAAGGTATTCTATTATCTACCTTTTTTGATTCTAATGGAATTACTTGTGGTCGTGAATTTTTTCACGAATAGCCTATTTTTCATTGATTCACTGAACGTATATCAACGTGGTCCTCTTTATTTTGCTAGTGCAATTCTCTTTTACACATTATTCATTTATCTTTTCTTCCAAGTGTTGGTTATGAGAAAGAATTTGGAGAAACATATTCTTTATGGTTTCTTAGTACTCCTTCTGCTTCCCGCGATTGGAGGTTCACTGCAATTAATAAATATTTCATTTACATCCATGTACACTATGCTTGCCTTAGGCCTCGTAACAGTCTATATGTCGATTGAAACCATGAATGCTTCCAAAGATCCGATGACGAAGCTAAATACAAGAAAAAAGATTCTAGAATATATGGAATCAAAATTACAAAGTCATGTTCCTTTTACTGCTATCCTAATTGACATGGATAACCTAAAAAAAATCAATGATCAATTTGGACACTATGAAGGTGACCAAGCAATCATCGCCTTAACGGAAGGCTTGTTATCGATTTGTGAAAACCATCATATGGCTTCTAGAATTGGAGGAGATGAGTTTTTAATTATTACGTCTGTCATCGATCAAGAACTGATTGAAGAACGTTTATATCACTTAAAAGAAGAGCTTAACAAGGATAGACGAGTTCCAGTACTTTACAGTTTTGGTATGTGTACAATCGAAAGCGAAACGACACTTACTGTAGATGATATATTAATGATTGTTGATGAAAAGATGTATGATCAAAAAGCATTAAACAAGGGTTTTCCCGTAACTGATTCTAAATATATTCAATAAAAAAATTCAAGTCTAGGGCTTGAATTTTTTATTTCACTATTATTTTTGAATGATTTCTTTCACGGTTTCAACAACACTTTTATTTTTAAACGAATCGAGTACTTCAACTGGTACTGCAAATATGACTGTGTTTGACTTATCACCTGAAAGATCATTGATTGTCGCAAGGGTTCTTAAGTGCATAGACCCCGGAACAGAGGAAAGAATCTTGGCTGCGTCAGCAAGCTTTTGTGCCGCTGCCACTTCCCCTTCACTTTTTACAATAATCGCTCTTTTTTCGCGTTCAGCCTCAGCCTCTTTCGCAATTATTCTCTCCATATCTTCTGGAATTTTTATATCTTTTATTTCAACTTTTTCGACTTTGATTCCCCATGGATCTGTTTCTGTATCAACGACTTCTTTAATATCTTTGGAAATGGTTTTTAAGTTGGATAATAACTCATCAAGTTTGTATCCACCAAGCGAGTTTCTTAATGTAGTTTGTGCTAATTGTGTTACCGCAAAATAACAGTCTTTCACCTCTAGTACTGCTTTTTTTGCGTCGTGTACTTTGTAATAGACAACGGCATTAATCGTAATAGTAACATTGTCTTTTGTAATACATTTTTGTTGAGGAACATCTTGTGTTATCATTCGCAAATCTATTTTTTTGTACACATGGATAATCGGAATGACTAGTCTCAATCCTGGTTCCATTACTCTTACAAATTTTCCAAATCTAAATTTTATTGCTCTTTCATATTCTTTGACAATGGTAAACATAGTATCACCTCTTATTTCAACATATAATAAAAATATGTTTTCTTGAATTCTATTATATTCTTTAAATAAGTGAATGTCAATGCACTCGGAACGGGTTCCTATATACGATTTGTAACTTATAAAATATCTAATTTCAAAACAGTCTTGAATAAATCATTTTTAAACACTAAGTATCAAATGCGTATGGTATCATAACCCACTGTTTTAAAGTCGTATCAATCCAACGTCTCTTCAACCTCATTAAACACCTTTTTCACAAATTTTCAATGATTAATATACACCTTTTTCAAATATAAAAGTAGATGGTCTTGCTAAAAAAGAAAACACCTGTTAAACAGGCGTTAAATTCATGGAGGATCCAGCCGTATTTGAACCGACGGTGAGGGAGTTGCAGTAATTTTTAAGGACTTATCAAGTTTTAGTTATTCAAAAATATACATGTTTTATCCCTATAAATTATTCCCCTTTATCACGCAATATATTCCTAGATTGATTTGAAGAGTCCATCAATTGATTCATTTTCTAATATTCATTCATCTTTATATTATTTATGTGATCACTTCTGTTTATAAAGAACATACTTACTTCGCAGCTAGGATCACATACACTTCTACAATTGCCTCGATTGTATGCAAAGCAATCTTTGTTCGTGGTTTTTTTAGTGTTCATTAATAATCCCTCGAAATTATTTATATAGAGAATATATATTTATTAATTATTCATTTAATTATTACAATTTATATAATAATACGCAATATCTCTCAGTCAATAATGTATAGGTTACAATAAGTAAGACAGATAAGATATCGACATCCTTTGGAGCATACCATTTTTTTTATTATCATCCAAAATTCTAAAACCAAAGTCAAACATGTTATCACTTCCTTTATTGAATAATAATCCAAAAATGTAAATATCGCATTGTGATATCAAAAATAAATCCATATAATTGGGCATAAAATTTTTTTCCGCCTTCTCAAATCATTGCATATAAAAAGATGGCCATTTTTTATAATGGCCATATATCCAATACACTTTCACATAATTCATCTTGTTTTCGAAGCCATATATGATTATGTCTTCTACTTGATTACTAGATTAGATACATCGGGATTCTTTCGAACGATTTCTTCAATAATTTTTTCTAGTGGTACATTAAACTGATCCCATAGAATTAGTTTCGATATATCTGTTTCAATAATCAATCTTTTTCTAAAGCATTTCAATCCTAAAAATGGTTTGATATAAAAGGTAGTGCCTTTATTAATATTAATCGTTTTGTATATGAAACGTTTTCTTATTTTCACTTGATTAATATCAATGATAAGCGAAAATATAAAGTGTGAGAATAATATATTTGCGATGACTATAATCAAATAAATAGTCGTAAAATAAAAACCTATGTCAAAGCTATTTAAATAGACAAAGATGAGATTACCCAATAAAAACACAATAAAAAATAGGTAGTCTAATAACAAATCAGGCACAAATCTAATTTTTATTTTCATTTTCTTTTCTCCTAATCAGATAATAATTCAAATGGGTGAACACTTGTTATAGTTAAATACACTAATTCACCATCATCCCACCGTTCAAAAAACAATACCAATCCACTACCATGTTTCTATTTGTCGCCATAAATCAATGCTTTGATTATTGTAATTAACTTTACTAAAAGGAAAATCCTCAATTTTAACAGCTCTTCTTCTTCCGTTTTGAATGAAATAATAATGTCTTTTTATAGGTATTGCTCTCCCGTATTCTAGTTTCATTAATGGTGATAAATTCCCATCAAGAATATTAGTATTCGCGAAAACAGCAGTTTTTAGGTTTGGTAAACTATTTATAAAAGATAAATCAGATATTTTGTTGCGAGAGTCAATATATAAATGCTCAAGTGATTTTAAATTTGATAAGTAAGAAAACGAAAGAATCTTAGAAGATAGAAAAATCTTCACACTTTGTAAACTGTTTGACACATTGCTAATCGCTTCAATATTTTTCAATCTAGTGTTATTCATTAAAATAAGCACTCTCAGATTAGGCAGGTTTCGAATGAAAGATAAATCCTCCATTTCTGATCGCTCAATTTGTAGCGTGTCAACAGTTGGAATCTTCCCTACTATATCTAGTATTCTTTGAGAGCATACGTCATTTCCACCAATAACGGTAATAGACTTGAGGTTGTTTAAAGTTTCGATCCCTTCAAGTTTATTAGGGGTGCTTGTAGAAATCCACTCAAGATTGGGAAATTTAGATAAAACAATTGGAGTATAAGAATGGACTCTGAGAAATTTCATATTTGTTATTGCGGGAATTTGAGATGCATCTACAATCCCGTATATATCTAAAAATCTAAGATGCACAAAATTGGCTAAAACCGATAAATCGATGTTACTTCCATTTAAATGACTAATAATGATTTTGTCAATATTATTATGATTAGCATATTCGATATCTTTGAGTTTTATTTCTTCTGAAAATTACAGAGCATCCTTATTTGCGTTTTTATATCTAAATATTTCGCGAAATAAGTATCCGTCTTTTTCGATAAATTGCTTTATGTAAATATCGTGAAAAATATCGTTCATATATAACTCTTCTCCTTCTTTCTCTTTATTAGCCATTTTCTTCTCCTTAATACTATTTTTCGACTATATTGTACCTAAACTGAGGTACTAGATCTATTTCATAATAATCAAACGAATCTATAATTTGATTATCTCCTCGATATTCGTCAAAATACATATCCATCTTAGATAATCTATTCTGCATTGAACTATTTTCAAAAAATTTGGAATATCATATTCATAAATAATGGCCATGATTGGACCATCTACCTTATTTGTGATTCATACAATTTATGTTTTTCTCGATTTGTGTTCAACACATTGATGACTATCTCAAAAAATGTAAAATATATAGTTGTTATATATGAATAATATTTGAAAAAAATAACAAATTAATATGTAGCGAGAACAATTTCTAATTATGAACTGAGATGTAGAGATAAAGAATCTACATATTCAGAAAACTCGGAAACTGCCTCTTTTTCATTTATATACAATCGTAATAAGTAGTCTATATCTGTAGCCATTCGATTGGAACCATAAACAAATATAACGTCGTTTTGAGAAATATGATGTCCAAAATACATTGGATGAAATAGTGTAGAATCAATAACTAAGAAGTTTTTTGCATCTGAAAAACATGCAAAATTATTTTCATATAGAACATAAATAGTATTATTCTTCATCTTAATAATTCCATAAATATTATATATAGAATTTGCATTTAACTCTAATTCTCCGTACATGAATCCCATCGTTTGTTGGTTTATATATTTTTTTTCTTTCGGCACTTTTTCCTTCAAATATTTTGCTTTCATAATTGAAATCTCATCCTTAATTAGTTCATTATATTTTATAGTTTTTCAAAATGTACTCTACTTTATCTTCAGCCAGTACGAATAGATCAAAATCTAAAAATTCGTCACTTCTAATTAAATTTCTAAATCCAACGCTCAACATATCATCCTTCACATTACCTTTCGCGCGATAATAATCAGTAGATATCCCATTTGAAAGGGCGTGATCTACAATAGAAAAATGGTCCGCATATAAAAACGTTAAGTATCCTTCGACATATACCACATAAAAAACCGCGCTATCCGAATGAACTATTGCATAAACATCGTATTCACGATCTTTTTCTAGACAAGTTCGATCATAAACCTCTGGATAAAGGAATTCAATTTCCCTGTCAAAATTAATTCCAGAAATATTTTTTTTACAGATTACTTTCATAGAAAAAGTCTCCTTCCATCAATCATCAAATAATTCTCTAAAAAATTTAAAGGATCATCAATAGTTACAATTACTTACTTCAATAAAAAAATTGTGACGGTCTTTTTTATCGAAATACTTATTCATTACCATAATATCCACTGTTACTATTCCCACAAAAGCAATTTGTGATCCGTTAAGAAGAGATATTGGTAAGTATGTTTTAAGATCAAAAGGTCTAGTATTGCTCAAAAACATAGGAATCATTCCGATCATAAAGATACTTAATGCTTGAAAAATATCTCTTACTTGTTTAAAGCTTGAAAAATTTGCACGAAGATTTTGTGTTACTAGATAGCGATTATACCAGAAAGTATTAAGAAATACTAGTAACTGAAATATAATGATATATACTATTGATAAATCTCTATTCGGATCGTGGCTTAATAACATGTAATAGCCTATCACATCTATTAACAATGCCATTAAGCCATAAAGAATGGCTAAACTAACACGAATACTATATGCACTTTTCTTATGAAAAAAGATATTGAACAATGCGAATAGATCTTAAACCGCAACAATGAAAGAAAGCAAATAAAGAATAATCATATTTCCGTTTTCAACAATGCGATTGCAGACACTAAAATACAACATAATACTCAATGCTACTCCAGCAATGATACTTCTTATGCGAAGCGGTTTTAGTTTTTTAATACATTCTACTTGGTTAAAATAATTCATTCTATTCCCTCCACTACCATTAATTCACAAGAAATATAGGTTATTCTGTTCAAATCGATATCAATATAAAATATCTTTTCTCCTTCATTCGCAAAAACAGAGTGAGTATATATAGTTAAAAATCAAATATTGCATCCTAACAAAGAAATTTTATGTAAAACGCTGAAAGATAAAAATACTCCTTAAAAAACAGCATCCTGCAGGTTTGTTATATTTATCGATATCTACGAATGTCATTCCTGATAGCCCAAATTTGTTGTACTCATTCACAAATTTATCTGACACCAATATTTCTCCAAATTGAGTATCCCAAACCATATCCTCTTGTAAATTTGCGATAGTGGAAATCTTTTCAAACAAATCTACTTCGCAGGGTTTCATAGTATAAGTCTCCATCATGTACACCACCTAAGTCATAGTTATAGAATATCTATAATGTATCGTTGGTTAGGCATCTTAATCAAAAAAACTTCTTTCCTATAACGTTCTTCCTTTATGTATATGTATTTGATACCACTGTTTAATTTCCATCACAATCCAAAAAGGAGTGGGGTTTTACTCCCACTCCTAATCAGTCTACACTAAAAACTCAAAATAAATTAGAACAATTGATATACATATCATTACTACGCCAGTAATGATGAACACAACAGTAGCAGTTTGTGCTTCTGTTCCTGACCACCTATTATCAGCCAGATTACTGCTAAATAAAATAAAGAGAACTCCCAAAATAAGTATTACTAGTATAAATAAAATCATTAGAACCTCCTAATTATATTGATCGAAAATTTCATCAGTTTCTGACGCCGTGGCTTTGCCTGAAATATAGAAGGTTGCATATCCAACCCAATCATAATCAAGTCCCCAACCATCACTTTGATTTGTTTCATAGAAATTCACTGTAACTCTTGTTACATCATGCCTTTCATTATAGTGTATATCAAGTGTATAGACATCAGGGTCACCTCTCAAATATGTTTCGTGAATTACTAATCCTCCCCCTGCTAAAGTAACTGCAACCCCACCAATCATCCAACCAAGTCCTCCAGTGAAGTATCCAATAATACCAATCGCAGCTCCACCAACCATTCCTCCCATATAGTACCAGAAATAACTTGGACCATTGTATTCATATGGTCCAAATTCTTGAACTAAATCATAAAGGTTTTCATTATAATACATGGGATGCACATACCAAGCATTATACATATTATCATATGGTGAGCTACATTTCGGTCTCCATTCAGAGTTAACAGTACCACCTTCAGTATCAGCAATACAATAACCACTTGGATCAATATTCATTACCGGGTTATTTTCGGTATAGGTGAACATGTTGAGTCCCAATACTGTGTTACTAGCTTTCAACATACCATCAGCATTTATAAATCTACCAGTTTCAGGATTATAATATCGTGATTGCAAGTAATATAAATTAGTCTCAGTATCAAAATAGTACCCTCTTGACCTAAATAAATTAATTGAGGAAAAGCCAAGACCAGAGTCTAATGAATCTACAATGTTTCACCATCCATCATCTTGATTTACTAAATAAAACTGTGCTTTAACTCGTGTCACAACATACCTATCATTGTAGTCTATTTCTAGTGTATGGACAAAGGGCATTTCTCAAATAAGTAGATTCGTTCCATTATAACTTTCCTTAATAATGAATATATGTGTATAATTATACCCTATAAAAGATAATGAGTATATATAAAAATAAAAAAAAACAGTATTTATCCTGTCTTGAATTGAAATATTGTGTCTTTATGACGGAGTTTTACCCGATTTTGATGTATAATGTATGGAGTTTTACCCTATAATGTTGTGTGTTGCTTTTGACTAATAACTATCCTCGCCCATCAGCCACTGTCCATTGTGTTTTAATTTCATCATTTTTAAATAATAGTCATTTGGTTTAGAAACTATATAATTATAACTTTCTGTAATATCATATTGGCTGATAGCAGCTAAATTGTATAACCCTGAAATATATTCTAATTGTGAATCATCTTTGACAGCGGTTTGATAGATTTCTTTTGTTAGCACCTGGTTGTTTAAAAGATCATATACAGAATATATTGAACCGCCAATACCAATGACACCGTATAAAAAATCACATATCATATATTTTCCATTTACATATGCTTCCACAACTTGATGGCCATTGTAAGCAACTTCTTTGTTAACAATTATAACTATCCGACTTGGAATACTTAAACATTTTAAAATTGCTGCGCCAACTCTAGTTATATCTGCGCACCAGTCCGTTCCTCTTTCAATAATTTCTTTTTCAGTACCTCCAAAATACATATCTTCAAATTGGACATTGAACTTTTTAACAATTTTAATGAGAAATGTCTTAACATTTTGTACGGATTCTAAATCGTTACTCCCTTTAAACTGTTGAGAAAAACTATATAGCTCATGACGTCTTACACCATCTGATACCGGCTTTGATTTTTGATATAAGAAAATCTTCGACTCGTTATCTAACAAAATCATATTTCTTAACAAATGATGATCAATCGAATGTTTATCATGTAAATCATTTTGAAACATCGTTTCATATGCTTTGCCAAATACTCCATAGCCTTTTTTCATAATTAACCTCCAGCAAAAAATTAATCTCTAACTAAATTAAACAATTGAACATTTTTATAAATGACTTCTTTACCCACTTGTTCTGAGGTTATAAATCCTTCTTTTTCCAGTAGTTTTAAATATTTTGTTGCTGTTGCTCTTGAAACACCTATATCATTTCTAAAATATTCATTTTTTGTGTACATATAAGAAAATAAGTGTTCAACAATTTCATAACTATAAATTTCAGGAAGTTTACGTTTCATTTCATCTTTTGTTAACTCAATAGATTGATTAATTCTTAATATAAGGTTAACGGTATTTCTAGAGGTTTCTGAAACACCCTTTAATATATACATAACAAATTCTTCAATATACTCAAGATTCTCATTGCACTTTCTTAACAGTTCGTAATATTTGTCTTTATTCTCAATAATATACTTGCTTAAATAAAGTATTGGCTCTTGGATTTTTTCTTTTAATACCAGATACAAAATATTAAGGATTCTCCCGGTTCTTCCATTTCCATCATAAAAAGGATGAATGCTTTCAAATTGAAAATGTATAAGAGCTAATTGAATCAAAGGATCATAATCTTCATTCTCATTAATAAACACTTCAAGATTTTGCATTAAATCCCTAATCTCAGATTCTTTTTGAGGTGGTGTGTGAACTATTTCACTACTCTTATCATTGATGATTACTGTTCCTGGTAGTTTTCTAATACCACCCTTATTTGGTTCGATTATACTTTGTATTTCCACAAGAACATTGGTACTTATAAATCCATTTTGTTTAATGAGTTTTAATCCATAATCGATCGCTCGTTTATAGTTAATTACTTCTTTAGGCTTACCACCTAATGGTGCTTTAGAGACAAGTTCTTTAAATATTTCATCATAAGTTGTAATAATGTTTTCTATTGCTGATGAGTCTTTTGATTCATTTATGTTGATTAAACTTAAAATAATACCAGGATTAGGCAACAATTTGAGTATACCTTTTAATTCTCCGATATTATGATTTGCTTCATTAAGTTGCTTAAGTAATTCTACTTTATTCAAATTTATGCTAAATGGTAGTTTATTCATAAAAACACCTCATGACCAAAATATTGTATTTTCTATCCTTGTATACATCATACCACAAGCATCTAGTCACGTCAAGCGAACGTGAATAAAATTCGTTATTTTTTATCCTCGTAATTAAATAAACTCTAATATGTCAACTAGATACCATCTATAACAAAAAAAGATACTTCATATAAAGAAGCATCTTTGTGAATTATACATTGTCTTGTCATTATGGAGTTTTACTCTAAAATCGCTCGCGTTCGACGGAGTTTTACTCTGTTTCCAACGGAGTTTTGCTTTTTTTCGGACGGAGTAGCATTTTTTTGAAAAGAAAAGAGCGGGATATTCTCTACACCCACTCTATAATTTAACTTATATTCTTATTCAACTAATTTACTAATTACTCACCTTCAAAAAAAGTTATTATATCCGTGTAATTTTTTTCAACTGCAATATCATACGCTGATTTACCTTCGATATTAGTCAATGAAATATCTGCCCCCAGGTTTACCAACTCAATTACAGCACTTAGTGAATTATGTTCTACAGCAAACATTAGTGGCGTATAATCATTTGTGGATTCAATGTCTATATTAAAATCTAGGTCAGTAACTAAGTAGTTTATTATCAGTTCGTTATCATAGGCTGCTGCTTTTGCTAAGATATTCCCGTATGTACAATTAATTTCATAGTTACCTCCGTTTTCAACTAGAGTCTTGAACAAGAGATATTGTTCTTGTTTTTCTCTATCTTCATCTTCATCTGTTATTGTTATAACAACCATAGTAACAGCATTTTCACCGTTACCATTTCTATCTCTATAATTTATATCTGCTCCATTCTCAAATAGTAACTCTGCAATAACAATTCTATTTTCATTATATTTATATGCCTTACTCAATGTTGCTATTATTGCGGATGTATAATTCGTTGAATTGATATTATTTACGTCTGCGCCTTTATTTAATATGAGATTTACCGCCTCAAGATTACCTTTATATGCAGCGTATGTCAGGGGAGGAAAATTTGTCCTATCGAAATCAAACATATACGGTTTAGAATCTATGTTTCCATTTTTCGATAAATAAAGATCTAGTGACTCGATATCATCAGTCTCAATATAACTGTTGATGGTTCTTGCATAATGAAAATTATTGCTATACATATTTACCATAAATCCTCCAAGTATAAATATAATTAAGGCCAAAATAATCACAAGTAGTTTTTTCATCGTTCTCCCCTCCGTCATATTCCAAAGAAAGATGCTGCACGCTCAAAAATATTAGTATCATCATCTTCAGAATTTCCCCAGAGCACCCATGGAACTACATCAACTGCCATATGACCAATGGATCCAAAGAAAGTCCCAGAAGGTGAGTAATTGTATGTTCCGATATCTCTAGGGTCGGTTACCATATTTCCCGAACTATCATATATTACTTCTCTAAAACCATCTGGAGAAACGAATTTAACATTAGGACCATCAATAGCAGAGAACTGATGACAGTTCGCTGCAACTGAATCATCCCATCCTTCTTGAATAGCTTGGTCTTTATTCTCAGGTAAATCTACATTATTATCGTTTCTATCATAATGAGCAGTAATTACATTGTTGACAGCTTGCACCGCAACAACTGCTGCAGTTACAGCACCTATGAGACCAGCAATTACAAAACCTACTACAGCGGCAGGTATACCTACAACCACAGATGATATAATTCTTCTAAATAATCCAATACTTAAGTAACCGCTAGGATCAACATTTGCAATTGGATTGTTATGACAATATGAATACATATTTGTTGTTTGAATATCGCCATAATCTCCTAATAATCCATCAGAATTAATAAATCTACCAACCTCAGGATTATAAAATCTACTGTTTAGGTAATACATGCTGATTTCAGAATCATATCGATAACCACGATATCTATATGGATTCGCATTTGCTATTGTACTGTATCCAGCAGTAATATCAGTATCTGTAATTCGACCATATGCATCATAGATATAATGTACAACTACTGTACCATCACTAGTCGCAATATGAGTAATGTCACCCATCTGGTTACGGATGTAGAAATATTCTAAGCCACTGTATTGATCTGTTATGTCTGAGTCATAGTTGAAACTAATCAGCGTTCCATCATAATCATATCGATATCCCCGATATGTATACCATGGACTAAGTGCTTTTTTAACAGATAGTAATAATAAACTCATATACATACAAATCATATCATTTAAGAGGCTGATATGCAAGCCTGATTTTGAATCCTGTAACTAATGGGTGCTAAATAATCTAGAG
>JBFXGX010000030.1:0-20386 GCA_050177605.1 Candidatus Izemoplasmatales bacterium
GTTTATCCTGAGCCAGGATCAAACTCTCCATTCAATATGAATAAGTTTTTCTTAACTCATTTAATGTTAAACTCTTTATTGTGGTTTTTGTTTATAATTTGTATTCTGTTTAGTTTTCAAAGACCTAGTTTGCGCATTTCTCACGCGCTTTTATATTTTATCATAGACAAAATTTGATGTCAACTATTATTTGCTCGAAATTGAGTAAAAAAATACTTTCATGAATAAGTTACAAGAATTCATGATTGTTTAAATTAGTGAAAGAAAAAGGAGAAGTGAATACTTCTCCTTGAAAAGTGTTGATTTTCACTAAAATAATCGCAAAATATCGTTATAAGAGATGAAAATCATCAATCCGATTAACATAAAGAAGAAGACTGTGTTAATCCATCCCTCGACCGACGGTTTAATTTTGCGTTTGGTTATTTTTTCATAGATCAAGAAGGTAATTCTACCACCATCAAGTGCTGGAATCGGAAGCAGGTTCACAACACCTAAATTCACTGAAAGTAATGCGACCCATCCCATCAAACTGAGGATTCCTTGACTAGCCGCAGCACTGGTAATACTATAGATTCCAATAAAGCCACTAAGATCAGAAACACCAACTTGATCCCCTTTGATGACCAAAGCTAATGTTTTATAAATTGTAAGTACGCCACTACCAAATCTTGAGAACCCAGATTCAATGCCACCTAATAAACTAAAGTGGTTTCCTACAGCGATTCCAATTTGAGAAATAAATAAAGAATATCCCATTGCACTAAGTACATCTTCGCCATATGACACGTAAGAGAATGTTAATTCTTCTCCATCGCGGTTCACCACGAGTACGGTTGGATTTTCATTTGTCGACCCTGTGGTATAGGATTTGGCATAAGTAATCACTTCTGCCCAAGTAGTAAAAGAAATTCCATTGATTGATACAATCTCGTCTCCGGCTTTAATCTCTGATCCATTGTATAAAGGAGAGCCAATGTATAATCCATCTGTTAATGTAGGGTCTGAAGCAAAACCAAGTCCAAAGAATAAGTATTGAGGTGCGATAGGCGAAAGTTCAACTTCTACACCATCACGAATCACTGTTAAAACAAAAGTTGGATTTTCTTCTGTTTTAGAAAGTTCTGTGGTGACTGTAGCGATACTCTCACTACTTGTCCATGCATAGATATCAACACCATTGATTTTAACGATTTCGTCTCCAGGGAGTACAACGCCCGATGCTGGATAATTATCGGTTACTTGATTCACGACTGTCGAATCATAATTCGGTACACCGATAATCAGTGCTAGTGTCAAATATAACACAAAAGCAAGTACAAGATTCATGAGCGGTCCACCGAACATGACTTTGAAACGTTCCCAAGCAGTTTTGTTATTAAAGTTACGATTGTAAGGAGCAATTTGAATCGAATTTTTTGTGAACACGTAGGAAGCATCTTTATTCACAATATATTCGTTGATATAGAGTTCATTTCCTTCTTTACCAAGTAAATCGACTCTTTCTACTGTAACTTCCATGAAACCTTCAACTTTTGTCGCTTTTTTGCTCACGACAATCGCTTGAACATGGCCAACCTCATCGAATCCGAGTCTTACGGTGTCGCCAACTTTCACAACTTCACTTTCGATTTCTTCTCCGGCCATCGATACAAATCCACCAAATGGAATCGCACGAATAGAGTAAATCGTTTCGCCAACTTTTTTACTCCAAAGTCTTGGTCCCATACCAAAGGCAAATTCGTGACAGAGAATTCCTGCTTTTTTCGCAAAATATAAATGTCCTAGTTCATGGATACAAATGACTAAACTAAGCACCAACATGAAAAGGATAATATTTAAAAATACGGATAATACTGCAACCATTTTGTACCTCTATTCTAATAAATATTTAATATCGATTTCTAATTTCCTGATCGATTTGAATTAATTGTTCTAAGGATGGATTTTCAATCCACTCGTGATGATTCATTTCTTTTTCTACGGTTCTTGCAATATCGTTAAATCCTATTTGATCATGCAAGAATAAATCAACGGCGACTTCATTTGCGGCGTTCAAAACGCAGGGCATACTTCCTCCCTTTTTTGCCGCGATCATCGCTAGTGTAAAGCAAGGATAGTTCTCAATTGGTATGCTCTCAAAATGAAGTGTAGCCACTTTGGTTAAATCTAAAGCTTCGACCACTGCTTCTTTTCTTTCTGGGTAAAATAAAGCATACTCAATCGGTAACTTCATATCATGACTCGATAGTTGAGCGATGATCGAGTGATCAACATACTCAACCATGGAATGAACAATACTTTCTGGATGAAGGATGGCTTCAATCTGGTCAAGTCCTAAATCAAACAAATGCATCGCTTCAATGATTTCAAATCCTTTATTCATCAAAGTCGCAGAATCAATAGTAATCTTATTCCCCATGGTCCAGTTTGGATGCTTTAAAGCTTCTTCTTTGGTTACATGTTCAAGTTCTTCGACTTTCTTCCCACGAAAACTACCACCAGAAGCTGTAATAATTACTTTATGAATCGATTCTTTCTTTTCACCATTGAAACATTGCCAAAGTGCAGAATGCTCTGAGTCAATTGGGTAAATGTGAACTTGATTGTCATGTGCAAGTTTCTTGACTAAATCACCACCTACAACTAAAGTTTCTTTATTTGCAAGGGCAATGTCTCTCTTGATTTTGATTGCTTCTAGGGTTGGAACGAGTCCACTCATGCCAACTAAAGCATTCACTAGTAGAGCATTGTCGTCTTTTGGTTGAAACGTTGCCGCGTGGATTAAGGACTCTTTCCCATAACCAATCACGATATTTTCAAACATGTCGGATAATCTATCCGCATCTTCTTTGGATTCAACACTGACAAATTTGGGTTCATATTTAAAGATTAAGTCTATCAAATCAGAAATTCTGGTTCTTGCGGAAAGTGTAATCACTTTAAATTCGTTTGGATATGCATCGACAATTTCTAGCGTTTGTCTTCCGATAGAACCCGTTGCGCCTAAGATATATAAATTTTTCATAGGGCAGCGCTCATCACTAAGTAAAGCAGTGTAAAGGATAAACTGACAAAAATCATTGAATCAAATCGATCGAGTATTCCTCCGTGTCCAGGTAATAAAGCAGAATAGTCTTTGACATCACTATCTCGCTTAAATTTTGAGGCAACTAGGTCCCCTATTTGACCCAGGATAGAAATGAAGAAACTAATGATTAAAATCCAAACAAAATGAAGATCAAGAACAGGGAAAAACAAAGCAAAAATCGTTCCAATTCCGCCACCAAAGATAAATCCAGCAATACTGCCTTCTACAGATTTCTTTGGACTAATAAGCGGTGCAATTTTGTGTTTACCATACTTGACGCCAAAAAGATAAGCAAAGGTATCGGTAAATATCGCAATCAGTATTACATAGAGAACGGTGGTAATGCCTAAATCTCTTAAAAAAGAGATGGACGCAAATCCTAAGGATGCATAGTAAATGACAACAAATCCTTTTCCAAATTCAATTGAATCATAGTTTTTTACAAATACTAAGAAGAACATTTGAATGAAGAAAATACTTAAGAATGAAATAAAGAAAATATTCCAAGGAAGCACTTCTGTAAGAGCATAGTAAAACACAGTTCCAGTCACTAAAGACGCTGCAATATAAAATCCAGTGAGCCAAGTAGGAAGTGACTTTCCTTTTTGAAATACAGTCGTTAATTCATAACTAGCTAAACCAATCAAAACAAGAATGAGTAAATTAAAGATTTGATAGGTATTGCCAATGATTAAAATAGGGATTAATACAAGCGCCATAACAAACGCAGTGAGTGTTCTTTGTTTCATTTGATTGCACCAAAGCGTCTTTCTCTTTGATTAAAATCAAGAATCGCTTTTTCTAAATCCTTCTTTGAGAATGCTGGCCAGAATACTGGTGTGAAATAAAGTTCCGCATAAGCTGCTTGCCATAACAAGAAATTGCTTAAGCGTTGTTCTCCACTTGGTCTGATTAAAAGATCAAGAGGAGGAAGATCTTTCGTTGATAGTTTACTTGAAATTAAATCTGTATTGATATCATCAAGACTTAATGCACCCGAATTCACTTCATCTGCGATTTCTTTCACGGCTGTAATGATTTCATCATAACTTCCGTAGTCAAAACAGATATTTAAAACCATACCATTTCGATTTTTGGTATCTTCAATCATTCGGTTCATAATCTCAAGATTTTCTTTTGATACTTTCGTTTTTCTTCCTGAAAATAGGACTTTAATATCATACTTTTCAAAATCGTTTTTAAATAATCGCTCAAATTCAGAAGGAAGGGTCATTAAGTAATCCACTTCTGCTTGTGGTCGGTTCCAGTTTTCTGTCGAAAAGGCATAAACTGTTAATGCTTTTACGCCGAGTGAAGACGCTGCTAAAGCAATCGTCTTAATGTTTTCAACGCCCACTTTGTGACCGAATGTTCTTGGCATATGACGCTTTTTTGCCCATCTGCCGTTCCCATCTAGTATAATCGCGATATGTTTTGGAATTGTGATGTTTTCTTTGGTTATTTTTGATTTCATCTTCATACCCCTCATTAAGTAACTATTATACACTATTATCTTCTTTTTTTCTATTTTTCATTACCAAAAAAATATAAGACTATTTCTAGTCTTATATGCTCATGATTTCTACTTCTTTTTCTTTGAAAGCTTTATCGATTTCCGCAATGAATTTGTCCGTTAATTTTTGAACTTCTTCTTCGTAGTATTTTAAATCGTCTTCAGTTAAAGCTTTGTCTTTTTCCATTTTCTTAAAATGTGTAATCGCGTCCCGTCTGATATTACGAATCGCAACCTTATCATCTTCAGACATTTTATGAATTGTTTTTACACTTTCACGACGTTTTTCTTCAGTCAGTGGTGGAAGTACGATACGTACTCCAATTCCATCGTTTGACGGTGTTACCCCAAGATTTGCCGCAAAAATTGCTTTTTCAATTTTGGACACGAGGGATTTGTCATAAGGTTTAATGTAGATTTGATTTCCTTCTGGAACACTTACAGAAGAAACTTGGTTAATCGGTGTTTCAACTCCATAATAATCAACCATGACTCTTTCTAACATTTTTGGGTTCGCTCTTCCACTACGTACAGTCGCAAAGTTCTTGTGCATTGAAACGAGCGTATGTTCCATTCTTTCTTCAGCTTCCATTAAAATTGTTTCAGGCATGTCTCTCACTCCTTTATTTTTTAATCATCGTGCCGATTTCTTCTCCGAGGACAGCACGTTTGATGTTTCCTGGTTTATTCATATCGAATACATAGATATCGATATTGTTGTCGTTGCAAAGTGCAGCGGCAGTTGAATCCATCACTTGTAATTCTTTTTGTAAAACTTCTTGATGTGTTAATTCTTTGTATTTTACGGAGTCATGATAGATTTGAGGATCTTTATCATAAACTCCATCTGTTCCATTTTTTGCCATATAGATAATCGATGCGCCAAGTTCTGCGGCTCTTAGTGCACTTGTTGTATCTGTAGAGAAGTATGGATTCCCAGTTCCTCCACCGAAGATAACAATGCGATCTTTTTCTAAATGAGATAAGGCTTTGCGTCGAATATAAGGTTCAGCTACCTCAGGAATATTCAAACTAGTCATTACTCTTGTGTCAACGCCTAAAGCTTCTAAACTGTTTTGTAATGCAAGTGCATTGAGGATGGTACCAATCATTCCCATGTAATCAGCGCTGGATCTTTCAATGCCCATTTCGCTCGCAAGTTTTCCACGGAAGATATTTCCCCCACCAACGACGATGCCGATTTCACAAAGGTTTAAATCGTAAGCGTCTTTGATTTCTTTTGCAATGTGTTTGACGGTAAGTGGATCAATACCAATACCACTTTTTCCAGATAAGGCTTCACCACTTAATTTAATCATAATTCGTTTTTTTGACATCGTTATCCTCCTTATTTTTTCAAAAAAAGGACACAAATGTGTCCCTTAATTATTTAACTTGTGACATTACTTCTTCAGCAAAGTTTTCTTCTTTCTTTTCAATACCTTCACCAACGGCTAAACGTTTAAAAGAAACAATGGCTGCGCCTTTGCTTTTTACGTATACTTCAACAGTTTGATCAGGGTTTTTGATAAATGGTTGGTTTACTAAGCAAATTTCTTTTAAGTTTTTATTTAAACGTCCTTCAACCATCTTTAAGATGATGTTTTCAGGTTTTGGTTTTGCAGATTCAGCATTTTCGTTTAATGCTTCTTTTGTTAAAATTTCTCTTTCGTGTTCAATCACTTCAGCAGCGATATCATCTTGAGATAAATATTTAGGATTGGAAGCAGCAACATGCATTGCAACATCTTTCGCTGTTTCAAAATCGCCACCGTTAAGAACGGATAAAGAAGCGATTTTTCCGCCTAAGTGAATGTAGTAACCAAACGTTTGAGCGTCTGTTTTTGTTACTGATTCAAAACGACGAATCGTAATGTTTTCTCCAATAGCAGAAACACTTTCAAGTAATAAATCTTTTAATGCTTTTCCGTCTACTAAGACTTCTAAAGCTTCTTCTGTTGTAGTTGCATTACTATTTAATAATCCTTCACTTACCTTTTTAACTAATGCTGTAAATTTTTCGTTTTGTGCAACGAAGTCTGTTTCACAATTAAGTTCGAAGATCACAGCTCTATTATCTGAAACTGCAACTTCACAAACACCTTCTGCAGCAATTCTTGAAGCTTTCTTAGCAGCTTTTGAAATTCCTTTTTCTCTTAACCAGTCAACGGCAGCATCGATGTTTCCATCTGTCTCTACAAGAGCTTTCTTGCAGTCCATCATACCGGCACCTGTTTTATCACGTAGTTCTTTTACTAAACTAGCAGTAATTTCCATGGTTAAATCCTCCTTATAATTCAATAATTAATATATCATAATTTCATACTGTTTGACAATGATTTTTCTATAAAAAGGGAGCAACTGCTCCCAAGATTATTTAACTTCTTTAATCTTTTCAATTAAGTCTGCTTTTTTAAGAGCAGAAATACCAGTTAAACCTAATTCTTTTGCGATTTCTTTTAATTCCGCAACAGTTTTTGCTTCGTAATCAACTGCAGGAGCTGCAGGTGCTACTTTAACTTCTTCTTTTTTAGGTTCTACTTTGACAACTGGTTCAGCTTTTGGAGCTGGTTTAGCAACTTCTTTTTTAGGTTCTACTTTAACTTCAACCTTTTTTTGAGGTGCTGGTTTTGGTTCAACAACTTTTTTCACTGGTGCTGGTTTTACTTCTTCTTCGATTTCTTCGACTTCGTCATCTTCTTCAACTTCTTCTTCAGCATCTGCTAAGATAACGCCACCGTTTGCTTCGATAACAGCGTCAGCCATTTTTCCAACGATTAATTTAACACTTCTTAAAGCGTCATCATTAGCTGGAATAATATAATCAACATCATCTGGATCACAGTTTGTATCAACAATACCGAATACAGGGATATTTAAGATTCTTGCTTCTAAGATTGCATTTCTTTCTTTTCTTGGGTCGATAATGAATAATGCTTGTGGAATAGATTTCATTTCTTTAATTCCACCTAAGAATTTTTCTAAACGATCCATTTCTTTTCTTAAGTTGATAACTTCTTTTTTAGGAAGAACTTTGAAAGTTCCGTCTTCTTCCATTTTGTATAAATCTTGTAATTTCTTGATTGATTTTTTGATTGTCTTGAAGTTTGTTAATGTTCCACCAAGCCATCTTTTGTCAACGAAGTATTGTCCAGAACGAATTGCTTCTTCTTTGACTGGATCTTGAGATTGTTTCTTTGTTCCAACGAAAAGAACTTTTCCGCCTTCACTTGCGATATCGAATAATGCTTTGTAAGCTACATCGATGCAGTCGCTTGTTTTTTGTAAATCGATAATGTGGATACCATTACGTGATGTGTAAATGTACTTTGCCATTTTAGGATTCCATCTACGTGTTTGATGTCCGAAATGCACACCTGCTTCTAACAGGCTTTTCATTGAGATAACACCCATTGTTTTTTAATTCTCCTTATATTTTTTGATTTTTTTTGCCTCCACCACGGTCAACGCTAGTTACCACCCTATCGGGCTCACGGCCATTTGCTCGGTGATGTGTGTATTTTTTACGGCGTTAATATTGTAACAAATTTTTTGCTTTAAAGCAAGTATATTTTGCTGGTTCTGTAAGAAAAGAAAAAAACCACATCAAATCTGTGGTTTACTTCCCTGTGGAACCGAAACCACCGAGTCTTTTTACGTTTGAAACTTCCTCGCTGTCTACGGTTAAGTAGTTGATAAAGATTCCTTGAGACACTCTTTCACCTTTTTCTAAATGGACAGGTTCACTGCCATAATTGTAAAGTAAGATTTGGATATGTCCTTCATTGGATTCGTTATTGTAATAGTCTTTATCGATGATACCAACGCTATTAATCAGCGTTAAATGTTTTTTCATCGCAAGACTGCTTCTTGCATACATTTGTAAAACTTCTCCATCTTGCATGTAAGCTTTGATTCCTGTAGGAACAGGAACGATTTTTCCTGGTTCAATCACAGTATCATGAGCACATTCAAAATCATAACCAGCACTATGGGTTGTGTTTCTTTTTGGAAGATGAATGTCTTGATTTAGGTAATTCGTAATCACTTCAAATCCACGCTTTTTCATACATCCTCCTATAAGGAACCAGCGCCACTTGCTTGAATTTGTTTTTTAAGTTCACGCTCCGCAAGGGCAAGTTCGACATTTCTCTTCTTATTTTCTTCAAGACGAGAATTTCTGATTTCAGTTAAATTTTCAAAGGCTTTTTCTTTGCTTTTACCGATAAAGGCATCTTGGGCAATCACGGTGATTTCGTCATTATGATTTTCTAAGATTCCACCGATGACAACGACATAATACGTCAAGTTGCCTTGCTCGAGTTTTAAGTATCCCGTATCGATGGTTGAGGCAATCGGTAAATGGTTGGGTAAAATCCCGTATTCGCCGTTGCTTTTACTCGAAACGAGCACGAATGAAACTTCTTCGTTATAAAGTTCACCATCAGGTGTCGTTATCACTATTCGCATCGTTTTTTCTCCTTTGTTATTTTTTCATACTTGCTGCTTTCTTTTTGACATCTTCAATCGAGCCTACCAGACGGAAAGCATCTTCTGGGAAGTCATCATATTTACCTTCTAAGATTTCTTTAAATCCTTTGACAGTATCTTCTACTTTGACGAAACTACCTTTTTGGCCAGTGAATTGTTCTGCCACATGGAAGTTTTGTGATAGGAATAAACGGATACGTCTTGCTCGATGAACGGTTAATTTATCATCTTCTGATAATTCATCCATTCCAAGGATCGCAATGATATCTAGTAAGTCATTATATCGTTGTAATGTTTTTTGAACATCACGTGCTATTTTATAATGTTCTTCACCGACGATTTCAGGCGTTAAAGCTCTGGATGTAGAAGCTAGTGGATCCACCGCTGGATAAATTCCTTCTTCAGAAATTTTACGGCTTAGATTCGTTGTCGCATCTAAGTGAGTGAAGGTTGTTGCTGGGGCTGGGTCGGTATAGTCATCCGCTGGCACATAAATGGCTTGGATGGATGTAATCGATCCATTTTTTGTCGAAGTAATACGTTCTTGCAAGTTCCCCATATCGGTTGCGAGGGTTGGTTGGTAACCTACGGCTGAAGGCATACGTCCAAGAAGGGCACTCACTTCAGATCCTGCTTGTGTAAAACGGAAGATATTATCGATGAATAGAAGCACGTCTTGATGTTCTTCATCTCTAAAATACTCCGCCATTGTTAGTCCAGTTAACCCAACTCTCATTCTGGCACCAGGTGGCTCGTTCATTTGTCCGAACACCATGGCTGTTTTTTTAATAACGCCAGACTCTATCATTTCTGTATAAAGGTCATTTCCTTCACGCGTACGTTCACCAACACCGGCGAAAACAGAAATTCCACCATGTTCTTGAGCAACGTTGTGAATTAATTCTTGAATCAGTACGGTTTTACCTACACCCGCACCACCGAATAAACCAATTTTACCACCTTTGATATAAGGTGCTAACAAATCAACAACTTTAATTCCTGTTTCAAGAATTTCAGTTTCAGCGTTTAAGTCTTCTAGGACTGGTGCTGCTCTGTGAATTGGTAGTGTTGTAAAATCACCTGTAAGTTCACGTCCATCAATGGCTTCACCGAGAACATTAAAAACTCTTCCTAGTGTGATATTTCCAACAGGAACACTAATTGGTTTCCCACTGTCTACGACAGTCATTCCACGAACGAGTCCATCCGTTGAATCCATTGCGATACAACGTACGGTATTTCCTCCAAGGAATAAAGAAACCTCGAGTGTTAATTTAATGGCTACGCCATGATTATCTTCTTCTTTGATATTGATGGTCAGGGCATTGTTAATCGATGGCATTTCGTTTTCGAAATAAACGTCGACGACCGGTCCCATAACTTGTAATACTTTTCCTAATTTTGTCATATGTCTCTCCTACTTTACGGCGTTGGCACCACCGATAATGTCGGTGAGTTCCTTCGTAATCGCAGCTTGTCTGGCACGATTATAGAGTAATGTTTGTTTTTGAATTACGTCACTTGCATTATCGGATGCGTTTTTCATTGCGGTCATACGCGAAGCATGTTCGCTTGTTTTTGCATCTAAGATAATGCCAAATAAAGTGTATTCAATAAAGATTGGTAATAATTGATTTGCGACTTGCGATGGACTTGGTTCAAATAAATAAGTAATCGGTTTTTGAGTCGCATCTTCTAAAATATCTTGTAATGGGAGTAATACTTCTTCTCTCATTTGTTGAATCATTGTATTGACATAATGCGAATAAATGACAACGATTTTATCAACGTTTCCTTCGATATAAAGACTCGTGAATGCTTTTGACATCGCTTCGAAGTCAATAAACTGGACTTCATCACGACTGTTGATTGATTCTTTATTTAATAAAGGAATACCGTTTCTTTTACAAAAGGAGAATCCGCGAAAGCCAATCGTTGCGACGATATATTCTTTATCACTTTGATGTCTTTCAGCGACCAATTTTTGAAAGTATTTTGTCACATTTGCGTTATAAGGACCCGCTAGCCCTCTGTCGCTTGTAACTAAGATATATCCTGTTTTTTTAATTTCTCTTTTTTCTAAGAGAGGATGATGAAATTCAGGATTGGATAGTAAAATACTTTGAAGAATGGTTTTGACTTGGTTTTTTAATGGGGTGAAAGAACGGTATCGTCTTTCAATCTTTCTGAGTTTTGAAGCGCTGACCATATTCATCGCTTTGGTTATTTGCGAAGTTTTCTTCGTCGCTTCAATACGATTTTTGATTTCTCTTAATGCGGCCATAGCTTCCCCTCCTCACTAAATAAAATCAGCAGAAAATACATCGAGTAATTTTTCTAATTGTTTTGCGTCTTTAATTTCTTTGGTTTCACGAACACTGGCTAAAAATGCATTTCCATCTTTATTATGATCTAAGAATTGATGGAAAGATGTTTCAAAGCGGTGAACATCTTCAACTTTCACATTATCAAGATAGCCATTGTTAAGTGCGAAAATAGAAACGGCTTGTTTTTCAAATGGCATCGTTTGATGAAGTCCTTGTTTAAGAAGTTCTACTGTTCTACTACCACGGTCAAGTTTCGCTTTCGTTGCATCATCTAAGTCAGAACCAAATTGAGTAAATGCTTCTAACTCTCTAAAACTAGCTAAGTCAAGACGAAGTGTTCCTGAAACTTTTTTAATTGCTTTATACTGTGCACTACCACCAACACGGCTTACGGATAACCCGGCGTTAATGGCAGGACGAATACCTGAATAGAATAACTTGGATTGTAAGAAGATTTGTCCATCTGTAATTGAAATCACGTTTGTAGGAATATAAGCTGAGATATCTCCTTCTTGTGTTTCAATAATTGGAAGAGCTGTAATTGACCCACCACCAAGTTGATCATTTAATTTTGCGGCACGTTCAAGAAGTCTTGAATGTAGATAGAATACATCTCCAGGGAAAGCTTCGCGTCCTGGCGGTCTACGAAGTAATAAAGAAAGTTCACGATATGCAATCGCATGTTTACTTAAATCATCATAAATGATTAAAACATGTTTTCCAGCAAACATAAATTCTTCTGCCATCGTAACACCAGCATAAGGGGCTAAGAATAATAATGGTGCAGGGTCACTAGCGGAAGCTGTGACGATGAAGGAATAACTAAGAGCATCATACTTTTTAAGTGTTTCAAGAACATTTAAAACGGTTGATTTCTTTTGTCCAATCGCAACATAGATACAAATAACATCTCCACCTTTTTGGTTTAGAATTGTATCAACCGCGATCGATGTTTTTCCTGTTTGACGGTCACCGATAATTAATTCACGTTGTCCTCTACCAATCGGTACTAAAGCATCGAGTACTTTTATTCCTGTTTGTAGTGGTTCTGTTACACCTTTACGATCGATAACGCCTGTTGCTTTACGTTCAATCGGACGTGTTTTCTTAGCATTGATTGCGCCGAGTCCATCTAAAGGTTGTCCTAGTGGATTGACGACACGACCAATTAATTCTTCTCCAACAGGAACTTCTAAGATTTTTCCAGTTGTTTTAACAACGTCTCCTTCTTTGATTGAAGAAGAATCATTTAATAAAATAACACCAACGTGGCTTTTTTCAAGATTTTGAACCATCCCGTAAACTTCATTAGGAAATACGAGTAATTCACCACTCATGGCATTGTCTAATCCATAGACAAGGGCAATACCATCTCCCACTGAGATGACACTTCCAACTTCTTCAGTATGAATTTTTGTTTGGTAGTTTTTAATTTGTTCTTTGAGTAAAGAACTAATTTCTAAACGATCAATTGGCATATTTTTTCACCTCAGTTTTTCTTTAAAGTCGTGACTAAATCCTTGAGTCTTCTCGAAGCTGTATCATCCAGTTCATATCCTTCAAAACGGAGTTTATACCCTGCAATAATACTTTTGTCAGTTGTTTCTTCTAACAAGACCTTACGATTGTAGTCCTTCTCTAATTTATTCTTAATTCTGGTTAAATAAACTTTCTCAAGCGGTTCTTTGGAAAGCACCTCTACCTTTAATAATTGATTTTGATTTTTAATGATATCTTCTAAGGAAATTGAAATCTCGTCAATAAACTCAAAACGTTCATTGTCAATCAGTACTTTTAAAAAGTCAGAAAGCAGCGGATGAACATTTAATTTTTCAATAACGAGCTTCTTTTCTGATTTTTGAAAAGCAGGATGAGAGAAAAACAATCTGCTTTCAAGATCAAGATTTGAAATAAAACCTTGAAGAGATTCACTTACTTTATCAAGCGTGCCATCTTCACTTGCAAGCGAAAAAAGAGCGAGTGCGTATTCTCTTACGAAATCTGTCATACTTCCTCACTACTTTCAAAATCGTCTAAAGACATCGATGTATAACTTGCGCCATCGACTTCTTTTTTGATAATCTTTTCAGCCATTACAACCGCTAGTTCAATCACCTCGTTACGAAGATCAGCACGTGCACGTTCTTTTTCCATTTCCAATTCTTCTTCTTTGGTTTGGATTAAACGTTGAGCTTCTTCCTTCGCTGCTTGAATGATTTTACTTTTTTCGTTCTCGCCTTGTGTTTTGGCAGACTCGATAATTTCTTTTGAACGAACTAAAATCTCTGTTCTTTCTTCGATTGCACTTTCCTTTAATTCTTTCGCTTCTTGGTTTAGTACCTTAGCATTATCAATCTCATGGGCCATAAATTCTTGTCTTGCAGTTAAGAAGGCAGTAATTTTATTCCAAAAGAAGACACGGACCACAACGACTAAAATAAGCGTTGCGATGATTTGAACCAACATTTGCGTTAAATTTAAATCAAGTGCAGAGTTAATCACATCGGTTATCGATGAAAGCATATAAACATGCATCATTCATAACCTCCTTTTTTCATTAATTTAAGTAATTGTAGGTTCTTATTTATCCATTAACATGATTGCGACAACTAATGCGTATAGACCAGTTGTTTCGGCAACGGCTTGTGTAACGATTGTAGTAACTAAAATCTTACTTTGAGCTTCTGGTTGTCTACCAACAGCTTCAGCAGCTTTCCCAGCAGCGAAACCTTGTCCAATACCAGGTCCAAGACCAGCGATCATTGCAATCCCTGCGCCTAGGTATGCCATACCACTTGCGTAAGACGCATTGTATTCAGTTGCAAAACGTACGATTGAATCAAAAATCATTGAAAACATTGTAAATTCCTCCTAATTGGTTATTTTAATTTTATTGATTATTCACCGCTATCAGCGGCCATTGAAATGTTAACTAAGCTTAACATAAAGAAAACAAATGCTTGAATGATGCCAAAGAAGACATCGAAAACACCATGAAGTAACAAGGATGCGGTCACCCCAAAAATTCCTTGTAGGAATCCGATTCCAAAGTTGAGTGCTGAATAAACCATAAAGGAAATAATCGCACCACTAAAGAGGTTCACGAAGAGACGAAGTCCCATCGTTAATGGTTTTGAAAATTCTGAAATCAAGTTCATTGGTAAGAGTAATATGAATAATGGCTTCCAAGCGCCAAGTAAATTACTTACTTTACCTTTTACCCCTTGGAACTTAAATTCTGCGATTTGTAACATGAAGAATGTCAGAATTGACATCGTCATCGCCAGTCCTAAATTCGAAAATGGCGGAGCGAGTCCAATCAGTGAAATCGTGTTACCTACCGAAAGAAAGATAATGACTGTGAAAAGATAAGGTCCAAACATCGTAAATCTTTTTCCAGTTAAATTATCTTTGATGAAATTGTTAAAGAACCCTACAATCGATACCCATATGAATACCATTCCTTTAGGTGTATCGGTTGGACTCATTTTTCCGACTTTATAACCAACATAGATAAACATCACTGAAAGAATGGTTATAATTAAGAAACTCGAAAATATCGGTCCAGAAAGTAAAGGTCCCCAATAAGGACTAATCAAGTCTGTCACCTTCTCCCTTTTTTGCATAATAGAATGTGAGCGGGATTAAAACGATTCTAAATGTCAGCATTCCGAATGCCGCAAGATAGAGATTCCATCCTTCCATCGTATTACAGATAAACAGGATGATTCCATAAAACACAAATCTTGCAATGTACATTGAGATTGATTTCAATCGAACACTATCCGGTTGATATTGAAACGCTGCTTTTAATACACGGTAATTAAGGCTATTCATTAAAAGAGAGGATGCACTTCCGAGGATAAAGCTTGTGAGATCATCTGTGCTTTGGGTTACGAGATAAATCACTAAACTCACGATGATGACATAAGGCCAAGCAAACAAAAATGTTTTTTCGATTACATTAAGTTTTTTTTCCAGAATCGTCACCCCCAGATAATTTAAGTGCCCTAGAAATTAAACTTCCAAGAGCACCAAACATCCCTAAGATTAATAATATGTATACAAAAAGTTGTTTATCTTCAAACAACCATGAATCTAACTTTTTCCCAATAAAATATCCGAGTCCCATTCCTACGAAGACTTCCATAAAGAACTGACTCACGATATTCATTGCTAAATAATTTTGTTTTGCTTCTTTTTTATTCACGTTTTTATTTGGTGCCGAATAAACGATCTCCACAATCTCCTAGACCTGGGACAATATATCCTACTTCATTGAGACGTTCATCAATCATCGCAAGATAAATATCTACATCAGGATAAGCTGTTTGGAGTGCCTTAATCCCTTCTGGGCATCCGACAAGTCCAACAAATCGAATATCTTTGGCGCCGCGTTCCTTCACTTGTTTGATGGCGGCGATTGCACTTCCTCCTGTCGCTAACATAGGATCCACGACAAGGACTGTCGCGTCTTTAATCACATCAGGAAATTTCGCATAATAAGCATGGGGTAATAGGGTTTCTTCATCGCGGTATAAACCGATATGTCCAATCTTCGCGGAAGGGATCACGTTATGGATTCCATCAACCATGCCAAGACCAGCACGTAAGATTGGCACAATCACAACTTCTTTCGCTAAGGTTTGGCAAATCGTTTTGGCGATTGGAGTTTCAACTTCAATCGGTTTCGTTTGTAAATCTCTCGTAATTTCATAGGTCACTAAAGTACCAATCTCATTGACGTTTTCACGGAATGTCTTGGTGTCAGTTAACTTATTACGAATGATTGCCATCTTATGCTCAATGAGCGGATGTTTAATCTCGACTACTTTTCCCATTATCTGTTCTCCTCATAATCACTTATTCTTTTGATTCTTTGTAAATGTCTTGGTGTATTTTCATTTTCAGTTTCAAAATATAAATCTACAAAATGAAGAACTTCTTCGAGTGTATTGGTCCTACTGCCTAAGCAAAGGACATTTGCATTGTTATGTGCTTTGGTAGCCTGAGCCCCAAATTCGCTTTGAACTGCAGCGGCTCTAATGCCTTTCACTTTATTTGCGGCAATACTCATTCCAATGCCTGTGCCACAAATTAAGATGCCTGCATCTGCTTCTTTATTACTTACGGACTCCGCTACTTTAAAAGCGTAGATAGGATAATCTGTTGATTCGCTAGAGTTGGTTCCCATGTCCGCTACTTCGAAGCCTTTTGACTTTAAATGATCGATGATTGGCTGTTTGTATACATAGCCCGCATGATCTGATCCAATAGATATTTTCATATGACCATCTCCTTTAAACTCATAACTATAACAATTATAGCAAAAACGCCCTTCTTTTACAATCAAAAAAATCAAAAAGTTGGGCAAAGAAAAAAGACGTATTTACGTCTTTATTCATTCTTCATTCTTGATAACAAGTTCGCCTTGTCGTAAGACTTTCTTTGTAATCGTATCAAACACTGTGGAAGCACTATGCGAAAGTGTCCCACCATCAATCATATAATCAACCTGATCTTCAAATAGCTTTGCTTCTTCAAAATCTAAAATCGATGGTTTGGAAGAGATGTTTAGACTGGTCACAACCATTGGTCCAAAATGATTTAGGATGGCAAGTGATATTTCATGACGAGGCATCCTTATTCCAACAGTTGGATTCCCCGCGGTGATTAGCGGATCAACCAAATCATTTTTAGCTGAAATCAGGGTTAATGCACCTGGCCAGTAGCGTGATGCATAAGGTTCTAATGAAGCCGTGTCTTTCACTAAACTATTCAGTTGATCAGTAGATGAAATCAAGATAGCGAATGGTTTTGAATAATCGCGTTCTTTTATCTCATAGATTCGTTTGACACTTTCTAAATCACTCAGTAAACAACCAATTCCATAAACGGTATCGGTTGGAAAAACAATTACTTTACCCCATAAATCTTTGGTTAATAGTTCGCTTAATGAAACGATCATTGGTTTACCTTCTTTATGATTTCAATAATTTCTTTTGGTTCACTGACGATGTAGTCAGGAGATTCATTTTGAAGTTCTTCAAAATTCCGAAAACCCCACAAGCAAGCTACTTTCGTTAAACCGCTATTTTGTGCCGTTTGCATATCCGTTGAAGTATCGCCTACATACAAAATTTCTTCTTTTTGAACACCTAATTCGCTCACTAATTCATTGAGTTTTTTAGGATCTGGTTTTGGTAAGTACCCTTCCATTTTTCCATAGACTTTCGTAAATGGATGATCTCTAAAATAATAGTCGATGACATTGACCGTATCTTTGTGCGGTTTATTCGAAAGAACCGCTGAAGAGATTTTATTTTCATTTAAAAAACAGAGAAGATCATTAATTCCTGGATAAGGTGCTGTTTTGTTACTGGCGTTTTTTGCGTAGATTTCTAAATAGTTTTTTTCAAGTTCAGGATAGAGATCGATTGAAGCATTTTGACGAAATAGAAGGCGTTCGATTAATTGCTTGACTCCATCTCCTACCATCACCTTATAAAGATCGGTTGAATAACTTTGTAAATGAAGTAATTCAAGTGCTTGGTTTGCGCTACTAGCAATATCCTCTATCGTATTTAATAATGTGCCGTCTAGATCAAAAATAACTGCTTTAATTTTCTTCATGCTTGTCCCCTTATAAGTCAAATGATAGTTGACCAAAAATGATTGATTTGATTGGTTCATATGTTTTACGATGAACTGGTAAAATACCATACTGATGGATGGCTTCAATATGCTCTTTCGTCGGATATCCTTTATGTTTTTCAAAATGATATTCTGGATAACGCTTTGCTAATTCTACCATATAATCATCTCTTGCCTCTTTGGCTAAGATCGATGCGGCCGCAATCGATGCACTGAGCGTATCGCCTTTGATAATCGCTTCAAAGGGAAGGTTACTTTCCTTTAAAGGCATCGCGTCCGATAAAATAAAATCTGGTTTAGAGGGTAGTTTGAACAATGCTTCAATCATCGCTTTTTTTGATGCTTGATAGATATTGATTTCATCAATCACAGCTTCGCTCACAAAAACAATGGCATAAGCAAGAGCTCGTTCTTTAATTTCTTTGACTAATAACTGTCTTTTTTTCTTGGACAATTGCTTAGAGTCATTGAGCCCTTCAATTTTATCTTGAGGATTGAGAATGACCGCTGCAGCGGTGACGGGTCCTGCGAGAGGCCCTCTTCCCGCTTCATCTGTCCCTGCAATATGTTTATATCCCTCGAGGATATATTTTTCTTCAAACTCATACATTTTTTTCTGCTCGCTCGATGGTGATATATCCAAATCCCATATTTCTAAAATCATATAAAAACAACTTGTAAACTCGATCATAATCGATCTCACCTTTTTTGTAAATACAACCACGGTTCATTCCGATTTGGTCGATGATTTCGACGATTGATTCATGTTCAAGTGTATCTAGTTTATACTTTTCTTTGAGTCTCTTTGGATAATTTTTGATTAAAAAGTTGAGCCCATAGATACAGACTTCATCAAGTGGTAAGATATCTTCTTTTATAGAGCCAAGAAGCGCTAGATGAAAAGCTGATTTCTCATCTTCGAATTTTGGCCATAAAATACCAGGATTATCAAGAAGTTCAAGTTCATCGCCTGCTTTTAAATAAACTTGGGTCTTTGTCAGACCAGGTTTATCTCCCGTTTTCGCTTTATTTTTTCCTGCGAGTCGGTTAATAAATTGAGATTTGCCAACGTTTGGAATCCCAATAATCATTGCACGAATACTTCTTGATTTTAGTCCTCTGCGTGTTTCTTTCTCAAAGAGATCTTTTAACAACTCTTTGGATTTTGATAATACTTCTTTTAAGGGACTGCCCTGTGTCGAGGACACGGCAATCGCTGTTAATCCAATCGAGCTATAATATTGAATCCAGTTTTTGGTTTCAAGTTCATCCGCAAGATCAGTTTTATTTAAAATGAGTAATCTTGGTTTATCTTTGATAATTTCAGCCATCATTGGATTTTCTGATGAATAGGGAATACGTGCATCTAGTAGCTCATAGACAATGTCCACCATTTGAAGTTTTTCTTCTACTTGTCTTCTGGCTTTCGCCATATGACCAGGAAACCATTGAATTTGTTTCATCCTGTGCACACTCCTTTCTTTATCAAATCGAGCAACTAGTTCCTCCGATTTGGAAAATGACTTCACCTAATATTAAATCTTCGGTCACGAGTCCAAATGATCTTGAGTCATTGGAATTATGACGGTTATCACCCATAACATAATATACCCCTTCCGGTAATACTAGATTATAGGTTTCAAAATAGGAACTTGGAAAATAGGTTTCAACCAAGACTCCGTTGACATAAACACCGGTATTATCGACAACGAGTGTGTCTCCTGGCACCGCAATCACTCGCTTAATTAATTTCGATCCATCATGCATAAAAATCATAATATCTTCTCTTGCAAAATCAAAAGTATAATGGTCAATAATGACATAATCACTTGGGCAGAAAGTTGGTTCCATCGATGGTCCAACAACGGTCGCAAAGCCTAAAAATAATCCATTAATTAAGGTGAGTATGCTTAAGAATACAGGAACGACACCAAGTAAATCAAAGACATTATAATGTTTTTTAAATCCTTCAAAAGAGGCCATTTGTTCTAACGTCGTCTTTTGTTTTCTTTTTCTAAAGTAAACCATATAGAAGAACATATAGATAAAAGACGAAACGATTAATAGATAACTTAAAAAGTTAAATAAAATCGTCGCACCTTGTAATTCTTCTTCATTACTAGAAAAATTAAAGATAAATAATGGGTTCGTTCTAAATGCAAAATAGAAAACGACAATTAAAAGCGAAAATGTAAGAAAAGTGCGAACCTTTCGATTCGACTTTTTCGTTAATGCTTGATTTTCTTTGAAATCTTCTTCCGTGTAAGGAAGAATCTCTTCAAGTACTTCTTCTTCAGAAACTTCCTCTTC
>JBFXGX010000031.1:0-18458 GCA_050177605.1 Candidatus Izemoplasmatales bacterium
ACACGAAAATAGTTTATTACGAAGAACAACCGATTGGATACTATGGTTATTATGAAGGTTATCCCAATAAAGAAACGGTATGGATAGCTATTTTCGTGATAGACCAAAAGTATCGTAAACAATCGCATGGAAAGAACTTATACTTACAAGTTCAAGAATCTATGAAAGCGGGTGGATATAAGAACATTGCTATAGCTGTTCATTCCAAAAATATTAATGGTTTAAAGTTTTGGGTCAATCTTGGCTTTACTGAAATTATAAAAGTAAGACTTGAAAAAGAATATGCAGTTCTCGGGTTGAATAAATTAATATAATAGTATTTCTCGGAGAAAAAATGAAAAAAATATTATTAGTTCTTGTTTTCTTTGTTTTATTTACCCTGATTTCTTGTACAGAAAATGAATCAGATAAGGTATTGGAAGACTTTGCAGAAAATAATAATTCATAGTATCAATCACTGTTGCATTGTCAGATGAAGAGTTAGAACATTTCTTAGTCATCTGCGGCTTTGGAATGAGACTGATTATCGAATCTAGCTACAATACAACGAACGAAGATTTTTATTTATTCATTAACGAAAATCCAGTAACCTATTATCAGTTATGTGGTTATCCAAACTGTGTGAATCCATTCGTTATTACTGGAATCTATACAACTGACCCATCAATAGAGATATATGATTATTCAGTTGGAGATTATTTCAACTATGAAGAAGTCACCGCATTCTTTTCTTCGATTGGATATTTGGAGAATGAATCGATTTTCAGAACATACACTAATCAAAATGTTAACATCCATTTCATTACGAATCAGGATAATGAAATAACACAAATCTTCGTCTTATTATCTTCAACTTGTAGTGTCGATTTTTAGATTGAAATCAATCATGGAGTATTGAACAAATAACCACAATAAAAAAACATTTTATACAGTAAATAAACATTGAAAAGTTATTTATTATATGATAGAATAATGCCATCGATTTGCATCTGCAAAAGCTCAAAAGCTCTCTACAGTACGAACTGATCAGGCAATGAGTAATCCTCATGTAGCCGGGCCAACATTGGCAACAGAATTTTTAGATTCTGTGGGACAGACACTACCCACAGAATCTTTTTTGTTTAATTGAATGCACGAGAAGGGAAAACTTTATGAATGAAGGTTATCAATTGATCAAAAAAGTGTCAGTTTGGTCAATCATTGTCAACTTAGTGTTATCTGCATTTAAACTGCTTGCCGGTATCTTAGCGAGAAGTAGCGCGATGGTAAGTGACTCGATTCACTCTGCCTCAGATGTCATGACGACGTTTGTCGTCATTGCAGGAGTCAAGATGGCTGGCAAAGAAGCCGATGAAGATCATCCATATGGACATGAACGAATGGAAAGTATCGCGGGTATTATTCTCGCAATGATTCTAGGCGTCACAGGCGTGATGATCGGATACGCTGGCGTACGTAAAATTATGTTAGGAATTGAAGGAACACTTGAAGTTCCTGGATCCTTAGCTTTAGTAGCTGCCCTAGTATCAATTGGCTTAAAAGAAGCGATGTTTTGGATAACACGCCACGCAGCGAAGAAAACAGAGTCTTCTGCATTAATGGCTGATGCTTGGCATCATCGTAGTGATGCACTCTCTTCCGTTGGTAGTTTCATTGGCATCGGTGGAGCGATGTTAGGATTTCCTATTTTAGATCCAATTGCGAGTTTAGTTATTTGCTTATTTATCTTAAAAGCAGCATATGATGTATTAAAAGATGGGATTAGCCGTGTGGTTGATAAATCAATTGACAAGAGTACTGAAGATCCCATTCGTGAGTCAGTTCTTGGCGTGAGTGGTGTTCTAAGAATCGATTCATTAAAATCAAGAATTTTTGGAAACAAGATTTTTTTAGATATTGAAATAGGATGTGATGCCTTCATGAAGTTAGAAGATTCGCATGATATTGCGGAAAAAGTGCATGATCATATCGAACAACAGTATTCTTCTGTGAAACACTGTAATGTTCATGTGAATCCTGTCTATAAAGAAGATTCATTGTAGATAAAGTATCAAACACACTACTGTAAGCATTATTCCACATTTCTGGAATAATGCTTTTTTAATGAATGTAATTATGAATATAGAAGGAATGAAAATTACCCATACCCAACTTTCATAAGTCACAAATCAAACAGAAATTGGAAAAAAAATACACAAGAATGTGTAAGGGGCACATCTTATGTATTTTTTTCTTATTATATTTCTAAAGACTTCTTTTGCCTAATTACTTTTATCGTTTTGAGTACAAAATAGAAACTAAATAGAATAATGTATAAAATTAAGTTTATCCCATCTGAATTGATTAGAAGATGAACAAACAAAAACAAGTAGGATAAATAAGCGAATTGTTGTAGTTTCTTCCAATTTTTTTCTCTCATTTTGTGACGAATGATTGGAAATGAAGTTATGAATAATGGAATCATTATAAGATAAGCTAATATTCCAAATATTGCTGGTTTAATTTCACCATTTGATGCTTGAGTAATATAAAATAATGCATGTGGAGTAATAGTAATAAAACCAAGAATCGAGTAATCTCTTCTCAGAGGATTCTCTTTTGGTTGTTTTTGTTTCAAAGGCATTGCACCAACAATCATAACAACATAGAAAAATGCTAGTCCTAGATATCCTGATTTTATCGGTGTAAAAAGTAGAGTGTTAATATTTAGGTAAGAAATAACAGCTAAAGCTATAAAACATAGGTAGAGCCATTGACTATATTTTTGAAATAAAGGTTTTGCTTTCAATGCAAGCAAAAATAATAGTAGAATAATCGGTAAAGTAATCATCGTTCGCTTCCTCCGTGTTAATTAAAAATATCATATCATATTTTTTTGTGATATACTGTTACCAAGGTAACACATGGAGGAAATATGAAAATAGATTATCAAAAATATCCCTTATTTCATGGTTTAATGGAGGATGTGTTGGCGAAAATAGACCAATCATCTTCATTTAGTTATTATGAAAAAGGAAATTATATTCATTTAGAAAATGACTTTTCGAGTTGGCTAGAAATCATTATTGAAGGTGAGTGCCATGTCGAACAAATAGACGAAGTAGGAAATGAAAAAATTATTAAAGAATTTCACAAATCAGATATTCTCGGACTAAATAATTTGTTTTCGACAAAGAACCAGTTTTTAATGTATATCTATGCTGACACTTATATTAAAACCCTTAAACTGCCAAAGAAGTTAATTGATGAATTATTAGATATAAAAGGTTTCCGAGACGAATTTATCCGATTGTTAAGCGATCACACGATTAATTTTGCTCAATCAATCAAAAGAGATTTTAGACATACCTTAAGGCAGAAAATAATCCATTATATTTCCTCCAATCTAGAAGGAAAAGAAACTAATGTTTTTGAATTGAAAATATCCAAAACCAGATTAGCAAAAGAGTTTGGAGTACAAAGAACGAGTCTATCTCGAGAACTTCAAAAGATGAAAAATGAAGGTCTTATAGATTATCATCACAAGGAGATTATCTCATATATATGATATAATAGCACTATATTATCTATCATCAAGAAAGGATGAATCACTATGGAAATATTTCAAGTTGACATGAATAAAATTCAAAAAATAAGTCAATTTATGAAGGAACTTCTTTCCTTAAATACTTCAAAAGAAAAAAAGGATTTATACCTAGAATATCAACAAGTACTTTCTTCTGTTAGCGCGATTGACGTTATGTATCTTGAGATGTATCAAGAAGAAAATGATTACACCATTCAAGACATTAAAAAAGATGCCGGAAAATTTGTTAATCTATTTCGCCATTCATTATCTTATCTTTCACCCAAAAGCTACACATCAAAACTATTAACGCTATTTATTGAAGAAAATCAAAAAGAACGGATTCATTTTGAGACCTTAAAGAAGTATATCCATCAAGAGATGACGAAAGAAGAATTGGGTTTTCTAAAAGCTGGATTTGAACAGTGTGTTGAACTAGAAAAGGATTATCTGAAAAAGGAGAATATTCTTTTTCCTCTTTTAGAAGAAAAAATACCAACCAAAAAACCACTCCAAGTTTTATGGGAACTACATGACGACGCAAGAAAAATACTCAAAGACTTACTATATCAATTATCGGTGAAGTCAATCGATCAAAATGATGTTCTAAAAGATATAATAGAGTATTACGATGTCTTTTTAGGAATCAAAGATAAGGAAGAATTAATTCTTTATCCCTTAGCAAGTGAACTCTTTTCACATGAGATATTGGATTCAAAACTACATGAATGTCAAACATATGGGTTTGCTTTTTTAGGTGAAATAGAATTACCGACGAAGGACACTGGTAAAACAAATCAGGTGGAAGGAGTATTTTTATCAAAATCTGGACATCTGAATTTCGAACAACTCGAAAGTATGTTGAACTACTTACCATTTGATATGACCTTCGTTGATCAAGAGGATAAAGTAGCATATTTTAACAATAATCCATCTAGGCACTTTAACAGAAGTGCAAGTATCATTGGGAGAAAGGTTGAATATTGTCATCCACCTAAATCAGTACATATCGTCAAAAAAATTATATTAGCTTTTAAAGAGAACAAAAAAGATAAAGCGGTTTTTCGTATTCAAATGGGTGGGAAGTGGTTGTTAATTACTTACTTCGCTGTTAGAAACGATAAAAATGAGTATCTGGGAACCCTAGAAGTATCTCAGGATATTACGGAGATACTAAAAATGGAAGGCGAAATAAGATTGTTAGACTGGGATGAAAAAATGAGTTAAACGAACATTTTTCAACAATGCAAATCAATTCAACATCAATAATTAAGGAGAAATAATATGGCTAAACTAGTAATCATAACTGGTGGTCTTGCCACACTGAAAACTACGATTTCCAAACAACTTTCAAAAGATTTGAATATTGTTTGCTTGAACAAAGATGATATGAAGGAAGTATTAGTAGATACCATTGGATTTACTAACCGTATTGAAAATAAAAAATTATCGATTGCCACTGTAGCCTTAATGACAAAACTTGCCATGGAATATTCTCAACTACAAAAAGACATTATATTAGAAGCAAACTTTAAACCAAACGAACTGATGGAATTATACACAAATACCTCTTTACATGAAAAAGACATTTTGACGATTGATCTGGTTGGAGATCTAGATATTCTTTTCGACAGATATATCAAAAGAAATCCAACAAGACATAGAGCGCATACATCCGTAGATTTGATGTCAAAAGAATCATTTAGAGAGTCTATGTTAGAACACCAAATTACAACGTGTAAAGGCACACTGAAGCGTTTTGATACCTCTTTTTTTAAGGATGACAATTATCAAGAAGTACTCTCTTTTGTAAAAGATTTTTTGATCATTTCATAAAAGAAAGTGAATGAAAATACCACATGGGTGAACTATCCTAAAAAAACCTTGAAGATATATCCAATATCAGTTATACTAAACATACAAGATTAATAATTACGATTGAATTATTGTAGGAGGAAAAAAATGAAAAAAAATTGGATGCTTTTTGTTCTATTCATCAGTCTATTCTCACTATTAGGCTGTCAGGAACAAACAAAAGAAGTAGCTGTTGAGTTCGCCGCTAACAACGGCTCAACGAATGAAACGATTGTATTTTCTAATCAATCAATGAGTGCGATGCCTGATGATCCAACCAAAGAAGGATATTTATTTGATGGATGGTATCTAGACCAAGAATTTACAGAACCTTTTGACATGGGTCTTCTCACATATGATGCATCTGATTTCACCGTTTATGCAAAATGGATTCAAAATGAATATACGGTTTATTTTGATACCAATTCAGATTCTCTGATTTCACCGATTCAAGTAGAAGTAAATTCAATGGTTCCACTCCCAACAGCACCACAAAAAATGGGATATACATTTTATGGATGGTATCAAGATGAAGCACTTATGATTCCATTTACGGATTCATTGATGCCTGAAGATAATATAACGCTCTACGCGAAGTGGACTGACAGCATTTTTTATTATAATCTGAATTTCAGAAATGAAGTAACCATTACTGGAATCATTCCTGACTCAGTTGATGAGTTTCTAGATATCCCAAGTCATATTGATACTTATCCAGTGATATCTTTAACCTATGAGGCTTTAGAAGGATACTCCAATATAACGACACTTAATTTACCCGATACATTAAAAACCGTTCCTTTAGGTTTCCTTCATGATCAAGTAAATCTTTTATCTCTAAAAACCCCATTTTTGGGAGTTTCTAGATATACACAAGAATCTCAGGAATCGTATTATGAATATTCACTTGGAAGTATGTTTGTTTCAAAGTCCAATCAACCTAGTATCTTTGATGATGTTTTAGTAGTTTATCAAGCGTCCATTCCTTATAGTTTAAAATTCCTCGAAATTACGGATACTGAAATTATTCCTACTTATGCATTGTCATCAACGCAAATTCAAACGCTAACCTTACACGAAGGATTAGTGGAAATCGATGAATTCGCTTTTGAGTTTTCAGATTCGATTACGACGATTTCAATTCCAGCTTCTGTCTCAACAATTCGACCAGGAGCGTTTGCAAATATGGGCAGTCTTTATTACTTCTTTGTAGACACGAATAGTCAATATTTATCAACGAATACTGTGTCAAATATGTTAATGAACAAAGATCAAACAGAAATCATTGCCTACGGGACAGGAAAAAATAATTATTTTGCGGAAATCCCAAATACAGTTACACTGATTCAGTCATTGGCATTTTATGGCTCGAATCTGTTTTCAATTACGATTCCGAGCTCAGTTATTTCCATCGATGATTATGCCTTTATGGATTGTGAAAGACTCACCGAGGTTGTTTTTGAAGAAAATAGTCAATTAACTAGTATTGGTGATTATGCTTTTGCGAATGCGAGTATAATTTCACTCACCATACCAAGTTCAGTAACATATATCAAAAATGGTGCTTTTGAAGGAAATATGAGTCTTCAAACAGTTGTTTTTGAATCTGTAAGTAATGTCTATAGTATTGGGTATTCTGCTTTTTCAAGAACCTATAGTCTAGCAGAAATTATTATTCCTATCTCGGTTACTTATCTCTATCAAAGTGTTTTTTATGGAGACAGTCATCTTGTCGTCTACATTGAAGCTGATACGATTCCAGTAGGCTGGAGTAGTACTTGGTCGAACTCAATACAACCCGAGAATATTCATTTAGGTTATACGAGCGAATAATACATTGTAAGCATCATTTATTGAAATTAGAAAACAATTTCTCAAAAAAGTACGCTATTCTCAATGATATTGTGTTATTATGAATTAATAATCACAAGGGGGGGGATTCACTATGGATTATAAACTAGAGAATAAAGAAGCACTGAAGTTAGTTATTTGTGAAGCAAAATCAAATGAAGAAGGAGAACAAAAACTTTCTGAATACGTAAGTCAACAAGGCGCAAAGCTAAAAGGCTTTTATTACATCAACTTCTACAGAAATGATGTTCTTGCTGGAGCGATGGTTCTTGGTGAATATGAAGGAGAATTACCTAGTAGTAAAACCTTTAGGACTGAACAATATCCAGCAAGTGCTTATATGGTATTTGAATTTCCATATAATGAGTTATCTGCTTTAGAAAAATCAGGTTTTAATATCATGGATGTAGCGAAGAACAACCACCTAAAGATTACTGGTTTCCCGATTTTCGAATTTGTCGATGAAGCTAAAACAAATGTTAGATTTTGTTGCCCAGTTTCTGAGAAATAATATTTAATATATAAAACGGCTGAAAGGCCGTTTTTGATTTTTATAGGATGACAGTATTCACCATGAGAAAATGGTTTAATAAAACAACTACCAGTTGATATTATTCAAATAACAAGTGGTGGTTTTATTTGATTGTTTGGCTTATAATAGAGTCGAAAGGTGGTTAAAACATGATTAACAATATAGAAATAGGACAATTTATTCAAAATAAGCGCAAAGCATTATCCTTAACACAAAAAGATTTAGCGATGCTTTTATCGGTGACGCCCCAAGCAGTTTCCAAATGGGAGACTGGAGAAACATTACCTGACACAGCCATATTACTTGATTTAGCGAGTGCATTAGAAACAACAGTTGACCGTATTTTACTTGGAGGTATTGTGATAGCTAAAAAACATAAACGAATTGATATTCCAGGAATCATCGAAGGATTAGCATCAATTGCGAATTTAAAAGTATACTTTGGTGAAAACTCAACTTTTTACTTAGGCGCGATAGAAGGTATCAATAAGTTGATGAATATCGATTTTGAAAAAGATTATCAAGATACTTACTCAAGAGATGTCTTAATTTCAGAAGTCATCATTCAATATTTGATTGACGGTTATTTTACGACCAAAGAAGAAGTTGAAACTTACGTGCATTCGGATAAAATGAAAAATATTATTTTTCGCTATATTGGTGAAGAAAGTAAAATCAAATTACTTCATTATCAAGATGATCCTTCCTTATTCGAAAAGATTCGTGTATTAGAACCAGAGTTTAGTCATTTAGAGGTATTAAATCAATTACCTGGAGAATTTTTAAGACTAGATAAAACAAAGAACTACTGGGCATCTGAAATTGACACAACAAAAGGATTTTGTTATGGCATCGCCGTCGATGAATCTACGATATTAGTGGTAAGTTATGAGTTTGGTGGAACCAATGTAAAAATGGTCCATCAAGTCCCACGGTAATAGAACAAAAAAAGAAAGCTCGTTGACAATGAGCTTTTTCTTTTCAATAACATTATACTATCTGTTTGATTTCAGTTATAATAGAACTGTAATCGATAATTCAAACGACATCATATTATTTTTAGGGGGAACTAACAATGAAATATTATATTAAACAAAAAGTGTTTTCATTTACAAGTCAATTTGATATCACCAACGATCGCCAAGAACCGCTCTACCACGTTTCCGGTCATTTCATGTCCATCACGAATAAACTAGAACTCCTCAATAATCGTGGTGAGATTCTACTACGTTCCAACCGTCAATTATTTACATTATTACCGAAATATTGGGTATATTCACAAAACGGTGAAGTCCTTGGGACAATGAAGAAACGATTCTCTATTCGTCCGAACTTCGACATCAATTTTAAGAATCACGATTACCGCGTAGAAGGCGATTTTCTGGCTCATTCATATGTCATCACGGATGGCCGCGAAAATGTCGCATATCTATCAAAAAAGTATTTTGCATGGGGAGATACCTATGAGATTGATATCCGTGATGATGAAAATCTAGAATTCTGGTTATTTGTTGTCATCATTATTGATCAAGTTTTGTTCCAAAACAGAGGCGGGGTTACTTCGTCAAACTTTAATAACTAATAAAAAATGAGTCCAAATTTTTTGGACTCTTTTTTTTATACTCGCTTATAACATGTATAGCTTTTGAGGGCTTGTGTTTGAGGTTTGACAACCATAAAGGATTTTGGTTTTAGCTTCACTGATAATAAAGCTGCTTTTAATTCTTTTGGTAATTGATCACCTAACACACTGATGAAACCAGAATAATTCATTAGTCTTGAATCTGGCACAAGAAGTGTGTCTTCAACCATATTCTCAGTTGGATTCACAACAACGATAATGGTTTCAGATACTTCATCAGTTCTTCTAATAAAGGAGGTTAGTTTTTCGGATACGATTTGTTCATAATCACCGATGCGTAACGCTCTTTCATGATTATGCATTTGAATGAGTAATTTCGTAAAGTTCAGTTCTTCATTTGTTTCACTCACTAAATCCCATCGCATCGGTGCACGGTTCATTGGATCATCGACGCCATCCATACCAAGTTCAGAACCGTAATATAAATTAGGGCTACCTGGTAATGTAAATTGCAATACTCGAGCCAGGCGCATTTCATCAACATTAGGTAGTAAAGATGAAAGCCTTGGCGTATCATGATTGTCGAGTAAATTCCATGATTTTAATATGCCTTCGATGCCAGAATTCGTTATTACATTATTGAACATTTCAGAAGCAATTCTAGGTGAAATATCGCCGCGGATTAACTTCAAAATGATTTCTCTAAAGGTAAAGTTCATCACACCATCAATTGATTTTAACCATTTGCGAGGATAATTCCAGATTTCACCGATGATAATTGAACTAGGTTTTTCAAGATGAGCAGAAGTGGTTAATTCTTTTAGGTACTCGAATCCAATATCAAATGCAACATCGAGTCGCCATCCGTCAATCCCATTTCTTAAATAACTACGAATGACGGAGTCTTTTGCTTTGTAGATGTAATCTCTAACTTCAGGATTTTCAAGGTTGAGTTCTGGTAAGCTTGAAGTATCCGCCCACATTCTAACCTTTGATGGATACAGATCATTAAAATCAAACCAATCATGTTTCTTAGAGAGCGGGTCTTTTGCCTCTAAAAATAAAGGAGAAGTAACACCAACATGATTAAAGACACCATCAAGGACAATTTTCATTCCTAAATGATGGATTTCTTCGGTAAGTTGATATAAGTCTTCCATTGTTCCATATTCCTTAGAGATTTTAAGATAATCACTCGCATCATATTTGTGATTGCTTAACGAGTCGACAATTGGATTTAAATAGACGCCTTGAACGCCTAAATTCTTAATATAATCTAGTTTTGCCTTTAAGCTAGCTAAATCCCCACCCCAATACTCTAGTTCATGAGACCAATAACCTACTTCTTTTACAAAGTGACCAGGTCTTGGCGTTTCACTCCATGATTTTAATGTTTTAGGAAATGCATAGAGTTCTTTCTTTGATTCTAAATCAAGGGTCGGCGCAAACCGATCGACCAAGACTTGATAGATGATTGATCCATTTCGCCAATCGGCTTCTCTTTGTTCAAATATGGAAGGACTGATATTATTTTTCTTCATTTTAACGCTCCTACGAAGTGACCTTACTACTATTATACTACAATTAATAGTCCTAGCAAGAATGTAACTTATTTACATTTATAAAAGAAAAAGGTTAGCTTAACGGCTAACCTTTTGATGTTTAAAAACCCAGTGTTTTTGTACTTTATAACTCACAATGACAATCGATAAATCGACGACGGCCTTGATCAATGTAATATTGATAGGAAGGAGTCCGATGAAGTAAACGAGTAAAGTAGAAGTACCTAAGATGGAAAGATAGAGAATAATGTATTTGAAGAGTTCCTTGTGTACAGGATTACGACTTTTGAAACTCCAAATTTTGTTCATTATGAAATTATAGATTCCAGAGATGACTCTAGCAATCACAGTCGCAATTAAGACAACTTCTAATAGATGTTTTGCGTAATAGGAATTGATCAAGGTAAACACTGTAAGATCAATTGCTGCACTACTGAGTCCAATCAGTAAGAAACGAAGAGGCACTTTATAGATTCTTAATGAATCTAAGATTGGCTTAAAATGAGAACTCGAATTGTTATCTAAATAGACCGTTTCAATCGGAACTTGAATAATCTCTTTTCTGGTTTTTGCGACACTTAACAAAAAGTTCATCTCATAGTCGTATCGATTTTCTTCAATCGATAACGCATCTTCAAATAATCCTTTGGGAATTCCTCTGAGTCCTGTTTGCGTATCATAGACAGAAACGCCAGTAGATAACTTAAAGTACATCCTTGAGAAACTATTGCCAAATCTGCTTTTCGGTGGAACTTTATCAGAGGAAAAATCTCTGGCACCGATTGTTAGATCACCTGGATATTCTGTTAAACTTTGATCGACTTTGAGAATATCTGTGACGAGATGTTGACCATCTGCGTCACAAGTTATGATGCCATCTACTTGAGGAATTTTCTTGAGGATTTCTTTGATTCCTGTTTTAATTGCGGCACCTTTTCCCTTGTTTACTGGATGGGTGAAGATCGTAGCGCCTAACAAAGCACACTCATTAAAAATGGATTCTTTATCTCTATTTGAGCCATCATTAACAATAAAAACCTGTTTTTTTTCTTTTATCAAGGATGAAACAAGTTGTGATAAATCTTTTACTGGCTCATAAGCTGGAATTAAAATTACATTCATTTTACTTCACCACAAATCTTACTTTAAGTTCGTAGATAAAAGACACAACGAGGAGTAAAATACCCATATAGAAGAAGTAAGGAACGAACATATTTGAATTTCCGTAAATGTCAAATACTCCATGTAGGATACTTCCAACAGCTAATGTTGAAACACCCATTTGCCATATAGAAAGTGAAATAGAATTCGATGGTTTTGTAAAATAATCAAAAAGACACCGAACGCCGCCAATCCCAAGAGGGAACAGAAATGCATAGGTCATATAATAAGATGTCACACCATGAGCGAAAATGTTATAGATGAATTGAAACAAGACTAAGAACAAAGCGAATGATAGATAACCAATCATTGCTTTCGAAAGTAATTTAGTATCTTTTGATGTAGACACAATCACTCACCTCACGTTCTGAACCTTGACTAGGCGTGTTAATCACTTTTCCATCAAAATACATTGTCGCAGAACCGCCGCCGTCCCAGTTATAAGCTTGAGTGCAACCAAGGCTGGCCATAATATCCGCTAACTCTTCAATATCAACGCCAGAAGAAATGGTTGTACGTCCATCAACGACGACAAATAAGTAATGATAATTATCTAAATAGCCAAAAGCAGTTCTAGGGTTATTTACTTTATCTCGATCCAGGCCATCATTCACATCCGCCACACTAACATCATCGATGATTAATGGTGGACCAAAGGACCATAACTGCCACGCTGCAGCATTTAACACTGTATTCACATTAGAAGAAGCAGTTTCTTTAAAAATATCGACGCTTCCATCTTCATAGAGGACGACATCATATCGATAGCTAATCGTTGAACGAAGTACCATTCCATTGCGAATGACAAAACCTGTTTCATAATGTGTTGCATAATCTGCATTGACGGCGAACACTGCATCGTGGTCTTCCGCCATGGTTGAAACGGTTTGTACATAATTGGTACCACCAAAATTATTATAGGCAAGTGCAGTTAATACTTGATAGGCATCCCGCACAACAACATCCGCCACAAAGACATCCGAACTATAGAGTCGAATCTTATAGACATTCACTAATGAATACTCGGATTCAAAACTTCCGATTAACGAAGCAGGGGTTAATAAAGAAGGTGTCTCTCCTGGATAACTTAATACAGAAGCAGTGGTCGTTGTCGTAGTGGTTGGTACTGTTGTACCACTACCATCGGTTGAAGAGGTCGTTTCCGAAGTCGTTGTTGATGTAGTCGTTGTTGTAATGACGGGGTCATCAACGTAGAATCCACCATGAGGAATGACAAATTGATATAATAACACAAATGATGAAAATAAAAAAAGCACAGTATAAAAAACGGCTAATAGCCTAAAGGTCATACTAGTCTTCATAAGTTGATACCTGATACTGTTGTAATGTGTGGTTTGTAAGCATTGCATGGAGTCCTTTCTGCCTTTGTTAATTTAATTATATTGTCTCTCTATGAGAAACACGTGAGAAAATGATGATTTTATAGGGGGATGATTTATGAAGGAATACCTTATTTAATAATGATTTCAAAACGATCAATTGTTTTCCTAATTGTATCTTTTAAGTATTCCGGGTAGTCTTTATGTAGTAGACTTTTGAGTAAGTCTAATTGATTAACTGCTTTTTGATTGTGAAGTAACGTTACTGCGTTTCTTAACAAAAGATTTTTACCCTTCCATAAATAGGCCATCGAATGATACTTTTCCTCAAACTGTTTTGAGCTTAGGTTGACTAGATCACTCAAATGGACATACTCTTTTCCAGAGATATCAAAGTCATGATGACTTACTTCTTGTAAATCTTTATTCTTTGGACAGACAAGTTGACAAATGTCACAGCCAAAAAGTAAATAGTTTTTACTGATTTCATCTATCGATAAAACACGTTTTTCTTGATTGTAAGATGAAATACAATGGTCTCTGATATAACCATCTTCAGATAACGCTTTTCCTGGACAGGCATCGATACATTTTGTACAAGTACCACAAGTATCTGTAATCAAGGAGCGAGGGTGGTTTTCAAACACTTGATTGATGACTAGTAATCCAAGAAAATGATAAGTTCCAGCATTTTTACGAATGATGAGTTGATTTTTACCAAGGTATCCAATTCCCGAAAGTTCTGCAGCGAGTCGCTCATCAAGCGGATGATTATCGACATACATTTTATATTCTAGAGGAATAGATGACATGGCTTCTTGCATTCTTTTCTTTAAAGCAATGTGGTAATCAAGGCCAAACGTATAATTAGAACTAATAAATGAATCACCTTGATGTTTTACCAACCGTTTAGGATAGGACAAGGAAACAACAAAAATCGAAGGATATTCCACGCTCACTTCATGATGATATCTTTTGATTATTTCTTCTTCATATACCTTACTGGAGAGGTACCTAGCATCATCAAAATAGGCTAATAAACGATCGAGGACAAGAGATAGCTTCATTTTGTCACGTCCTTTCGTTAAATAAAGTATACCATAAGTTACTCATTTTCCTTGTAAAAGAGTTGAAAAAGGGAAGAAATTAAGTGACATATTATGCTATAATGAACCTAGAGGTGATGGAGATGTTGTTAAAAGATAAATTATATCAAATGATTGGCTATATGTTATTTATTCTCGTACCTTTTTTCGCGGGTCTTGTGATTGTATTTCGAGATATGAATTCGAGTCATGTAGAAGTGTATACCGTAGTGATTGATGTCGCAGTCCTCTGGGTTTTTTCGATGATCCTGGCTTTTGGAAATGGGAAATGGTTACCAGCAGTTTCAAGACTTGATTTAAAGTATTTGCTCTTTGGACTTATCGGAAACATGATTATCTATTTTTATACCTTTCAAAATGCTTTAGAAATTCGTCAATTCGTAACAATCTATCTCGTCATTTTGCTCATTCTTTTCAGCAAATATCTCCTTTTTGATCGTATATTTAAACACAAGGAATTATGGGTTTCGATGATTGTATTTTTTGTTGTCGATTTCATTAATCTGCTTTTCCATTGTGGTTTTTATGAGGGAAGTTGCGTGCTTAATCGAACCAGTGAAATCATTCTATTCATGATCAATCTTCTTATGTTTATCTATCTGTTTGGTAGTTTTATTTATCAAATCTACAAGTATAAACATTTTACAGTCTTAAAAATCATTCATTTTACTTTGTTTATTATCCTAGTTCAGTTCTTTTTAAGACTTCCTAATGGAGATTTATCAAACAAATTCTATCTAACAGTGATGATTCTCGTACCATTTTTGATTGTCTGTGATTATATCTATCATTTTGTGACAAAACAATATTATCGTGAATTAACCTTCTTCTATATCCGTACTCTTACACTTCTATTCATCGCTTTCTTTTTAGGGGAACAAGATTTCTTTTCTGTTGACCCAGACGGAACGGTCCTATCGATGATGGTCGTCGCAACCTATGTGATCTTCTTTATTCATCTATTCCCAGAAAGAAAAGAAGAAGTGACGAAGGAAATGATTTTAGAAAAAGTGAATGTGGCTCAGAAATTAACGCAATTTGATGATTTATGGACACCGAAGATTATTGGTGAGTTAAATCAATCTTATGTAAAAATAGCGAAAATTGAGGGCGAGTTTATCTGGCATAAACACGATAAAGAAGACGAATTATTTTATTGTCTTGAAGGGGAAGTTATACTAGAATTAAAAGAACAGAAGATCATTTTGAAAAAAGGTGAAATGTTCATCGTTCCAAAAGGAGTGTTGCATAAACCATCAAGCGTTGGTGTATCCTCGATAATGATGATTGAATTAAAAACCACTAAAAATACGGGAAATATACAAAATGAACTTACAAAAACAGCGTTGGAGAAAATCTAGATGATCAAATATCAAAAAGCAGAAAGTATGCATTTACATCAGGCAACTAACTTTGCATTCATTCAAAATGCAATCAAAGAAAATCATAGTTCTTATTTATCAGGAAGTATGGATTATTTAAGTAAAGATTTTACGGAATCCATCAAAAACGGATCGTTATATCTCGCGGTAGAAGATGAAACAATTATCGGACTCCTCGATACCTTTTATTTAGCGCATCTTAACCGGTATGATACGTCTCTTCTTGTCGATTCAAACGCTGACTTTAACAAAGTCGCAAGTTCCTTATTTCGTCTTTCTCGTAGCCATGCTCATCCAAAAGCGACCTATTCCTTCTTTTTCTCAACGTATAATCAAAGATTATCTCATTTCCTTCTTTCTGAGAATGCAAAGAAACAAGTAGGCGAATATGGACTTCAGTGTGTTGTAGAAAAAACGGAAGGGTATGAGGACTATTTGATTATCGAAAAGGAGGATATCGCTTCCTTTACAGCACTATTTAACGAAATTTTTCCTGATATATATAAAACACCGGAAACAATTATCAATCATCTTGGTCAAAGTGCAGAGGTTTTACTTTACAAAGAGAATCAAGAAATTCTTGGATTTTGTGTACTTGATTTGCATCCTTCTTCCGAAGTGATTGAAATGCTCGGGGTAAAAGAATCCATGCGCGGAAAAGGAATTGGTCGAAGATTGTTAAGACAAGTGAAACGTTACATTAAGGACCAAAACTTACCGCTTCTGTTGAAACTGATCGTTGATACCGACAATCAAAATGCTTTAAAACTCTATTTTGATGAAGGTTTTGTAGTTGAGTTTCTTAATGTTCATTTTCTTTATGAAGACGGACTTCAAAGAGGAACATTTTCTCCAATTACAATTGATGATGTGAGGGAGATTTCTTCATGGAAGTATGAGGGATATTTACGAGACATCATCATGACTCCTTACTTTGATAATTACGCTCAAAATAAGCCTTTAAGAGGATTTGAAAATGCCTCTGCTTATTCCTTTTTTTGGAACGGGGAGTTATTTGCACTTCTTGAACTATATCAAAGAGTTGGTGGCATTGAGTTAGGAATTGCACTGGCTCCAAAATTTACAGGTCTCTCTCTTTCTTATGATTATTTAGATCAAGTCATTTCTTTCATTAAAGAAATTCGAAGGTCAGATGATAACTACGTCTACGTTCGAGCTGACCTAGGGCATACTCAAGCAAATCATCTCTATCAAAAATATGGATTTGTGGAAGTTAGCAAAGATGAAGACGCTATTTTATATCAACTGAAGATCATCGCGTAAAACACAGATTATTTCTGTGTTTTTTTTATGATTTTGAGTGTAAGTACCTTGACAGGCATAGTACTAAGGACTATAATACTATGTGTGATAGAGTACTTAAGGAGTGATTATTTTGAAAGTAGCAATTTTAACCGATTCTGCAGCGAATTTAACGAAAGAATATATCGACTTACATAAAAACTTATTTGTCGTTCCTCTGGTCATCAGTATTGATGGTAAAGAATACCGAGATGGCGTAGAAATCAGTGCAACTGAAATCTATGAGAAACTTGAAAATCATCAAGTCAAAACAAGCTTACCTTTTGGATCAGACGTATGGGAAATTTTAGATGAAATTAAGAAACAAGGATATACAGATCTTGTGGTGATTAATATCTCTTCTGGATTATCTGGAACATATAATTCCATTCGATTAGCTCTAGCTAGCCTTGAAGGTATGAATGTAATTCATTATGATACTTTAACCCTAGCTGGGGGAGAAGGCCTTCTAGTAGAATATGCCGTTGAATTAATTGAGAAGGGAACACCTGTTAGTGAGTTAAAACCTTTATTAGATCAAGCCAGGTTTGAGGATTCAATTGCTTTTTATACGATTAATACCCTAAAATATTTAAGAAGAGGTGGTCGTATTGGAAAAGTAGAAGGAACATTGGGCGACATCTTACATATTAAACCGGTCATCACCGTCAATAATGAAGGTGAATACATTACTTTGAGTAAAGGGTTTGGATTAAATCGTGCACTCATTACGATGAAAACGATTCTAACCGAGAAATTCGGTCAAGACTTAATTGATTTAGTAATACATTATGGTCTTGATTATGAAGGGGCCCTTTCTCTAGGAGAAAAACTTAAAGGTGTACTGAATGTTCGTCAGTTAACGGTTGTACAGTTAACACCAGTCCTGGGAGTACATACAGGACCAGATATGGTTGCCTATATCGCAAGAAGAGTATAAACTTCCTATTGAAAGGAAGTTTTTTTTACTTTTGCAAATTGAAAAGAATGAATAAATAAGATATAATAGATGATGTTATATTGGGCTATTGCCAAGTGGTTAAGGCATCGGATTCTGACTCCGACACCGAGAGTTCGAATCTCTCTAGCCCTGCCATATAACAAGCATTAGTCTGATACAATTAGGTATCAGGCTTTTTTTGCTTTAATAAGGGCTTTTTATCAATTTGAAGAGGTGATATTAATATGAAAAGTAACCAAAAACAAGGATAAAAATCGATA
>JBFXGX010000032.1:0-16613 GCA_050177605.1 Candidatus Izemoplasmatales bacterium
TTTTGAAAGAATAAAGCAAGCACCTAAAGCAATTACATATAAAACATATCTAAACGATAAAGGAATACTGAACGTATTGGAGAGTAAGCTGGATTAACAACACTCTTCACCAAACGTCAGTTTTTTTTTGCACTTCTATTGATAAATTGTTCAAAAAAGACTATGATAAATCTGTAAATTCGTTTCAATCAGTATAGATTCGTGTGAAAAGGTGGTGGCAGTGTGGAGACATTTCTTTCTTCTGTTGAACGTTTTATACTACATCGAGTACCGAAATTAAGAATTTATGCAATTGTATTTATTTTATTATCTGTGCCAGCAGTTTATTTGTTAGTCTATTTACGGGAGGAATTAAGTACGTCTATTCACACACGATGTATATTCCAATATTATTGGCTGGTATTTTCTTAGGGAAAAAATATGGTGTTATTACCGCTTTATTTGCTGGTGTGTTACTTGGGCCTTTAATGCCAATTGATACCATTTCAGGTGAAATGCAAATTCCGATTAACTATCTTTATCGTTTAGGAATATTTATGTTGGTTGGTTTTTTTAGTGGATTTGCATCTGATTTACTTAGAAAGCAAATTAAATCGATATTAAAAGCTGTTTCATTAAATCAAGAAACACAAGTGCCAAATACCAACCATCTGATGAATTTAGACTTCACGAAAGATTATTATCCAGGTGCGCTGTTAATTACGGTAATTATTAATAATTCGAATACAATTATTGATGTTCTTGGTTTAAAGAAACTTCATCTAATCATTTATGAAGTCTATCATAACTTATTACACGTTTTTAATGAACCTTGTCATATCGTTCAATCTGGTGTTGATAAATTATGGATTATGAAGCCATTTAGCGACATAGAAGAAGATATGAAAATACTAGATTTAGCGCTTCATGAACAAATTATTATCGATAACGTGTCTTTCTATGTGGAGTATAGTGTTGGATGCGCTTATAGTGGTGAAATTGAAAAGATTTCTTCATTAGAGCCTTTCTCACATAGCGATATTTCAGCTCGCGAGGCTTTTAACGAAAATCGAAAATATATTTTCTACGATGAATCCTATTTTAAAAAGCTCAAAAATTTTGAATTATTAGGATCGTTTAAAGACGCTATTATGAATGAAGAATTGTTTTTGGTTTACCAGCCAAAAATGGACATAATTACCAACAAACCTTATGGAATTGAAGCATTAATTCGTTGGCAACATCCAACCAAAGGGACGATTTTTCCAGACAGTTTCATTCCACTCGTTGAAGAGACCAAATTAATACACAGCTTAACGAATTTTGTGATTCATAAGAGCTTAGAACAAATCAAGAAGTTTGATGAACAAGGAATTGATACGACCATCTCCATCAATGTTTCTGGCAAGGACTTATATTATCCTGATTTTGCTCAAAATGTCATTGATCTTGTTAAGTCATCCAATATCAATCCGGAACGATTTGAAATTGAAATTACAGAAACTTCATTGATGACCAATGCAGAAGCAAGTAAAGCAGTTCTCCAAAAACTATTTAAAACTGGAATCAAAATCTCTCTTGATGACTATGGTACAGGGTATAGTTCACTTGCATATCTAAGTACTTTCCCAATTCACGTATTGAAAATTGATCGAGCATTTATCGCTCAAATGTCAGAAAATCCGAATGTCATTCAAATCGTAAAATCAACGATTAACCTTGCGCATGAACTGGGTTACCAAGTTGTAGCCGAAGGAATCGAAACAGCGGAAGATGAGTCCATTTTAAAAACACTTGGATGTGACAAAGGACAAGGGTATTATTATGCAAAACCTATGACTGAAGAACTTACTTTAAAATGGATGAAAGAACATCTGTAATTTATTATATAAATTGACATTGAAAATAGTTTTGATATAATAGTGTAAAAGAACGATGAGGTGCACTATGTTCAAAACTATTTTTTTTGATTTAGATGGAACACTACTTGGGCTTGATGAAGATAAATTCATCAAGCTTTATTTTGGAACTCTTGGAAAAAAGTTCGCTGGACTTGGATTTGAAGTCAATACATTTTTGAACGCGGTATGGTATGGGACAAAAAAAATGCGTGACAATGATGGTGAAAAATCGAATGAAGACGTTTTCTGGCCGGCCTTTTATGAAATGGTGGATGGAGATAAAGCATTGATTGAGAGCGAATTTTTATCTTTTTATCAAAACGATTTTGACGTCGTTGTGGAAAGCACTTATCCTTCTGTATATCCTAAAAAAATAATCGAGTTACTAAAGAAACATCAAATACGAATTTTTCTAGCAACCAATCCTTTGTTTCCAGCCATTGCGACACACAAAAGAATTCAGTGGGCAGGACTAGAACCTGAAAATTTTGAATGGATTACCACCTATGAGAACTCCAATTTTTCTAAGCCGAGTCTTGGATATTATAAGATGATTACTGATAAATTTGGTTTAGATCCTCATGAATGTATGATGGTTGGAAATGATGCCTATGAAGATATGGCAGCTGAACATCTGGGAATGGATACCTTTCTTGTTACGAATCATTTAAATAATGAGCATAAAAAAGATATCAGTGTATTTAAAAATGGAACGCTAGAGGAATTCTATCTCTATCTTGTAAAAGAACTAGAAGGTGAATGAGATGAACGTATTAATCACAGCTTTTGAACCCTTTGATGACCGTAGTGTTAATTCAAGTATGGTATTACTTGAAAACCTTGAAATAGAGGATATTTCACTGACAAAAGTGATCCTTCCGGTCACTTACGATATATCGAAACTAGAAGACTTGATGGCGCATTATCCAAATTTTGATCTTATTCTCCATCTTGGTGAAGCTCAGAATCGCAAGAAAGTATCACTAGAAGCCATCGCTATCAATAAACAAGGCGCTTCGATTCAAGATAATAGAGGTATCACGAAACAGGATGAAATAATCTTTCAAGATGGTCCAGTCGGATATGAAACGACGATTCCATTAAAAAAAATAATATCACAGATTTCGAATCCTCATCTAGAAATCAGTTATCATGCAGGAACATATATCTGTAATTTAACGTACTATCAGTCACTCCACTACATCAACACCCATCAAATGAATCAATTATGTCTTTTTATCCACTACCCATTGTTTGGAGAAAATACATTATCGCTTGAAGAAGCATTAAATATCACGAGGTTAGTCATCAATGAAATCAAAAAGACACACTAGAACAATCTAGTATGTCTTTTTTTTGGGGAAAAACGAACGAAATTATATGATAGGGATTAAAAAGGTAAATATCAGGGTAATGAAATTGGCAAGAAGTGCATAATAGATTGCTCTTCTGCGAGTGAATTCTTTAAAACCAAAATAATAAATCAACATCTCTATCATCAACACGAGGATCTCATATAGTAATAATTGTGAAAGATAATTTAACGCAGGAAATAAACGATCATAAAAGTAGAAGAAACAAAGCGTAATCATCGACTGAGTAACGAGATTTGCGGATATCACGAGTAGATAAGTGGCTATCTTCTCATATTGAAAAAAATACAAGAGAATAATTTCAATGGATAGTGTAAGGGTAAATCGAAATAGAAAATCAATAAAACTTGGAAGAACTGTTTGAGAATCATTATTCTCAACAATCAGCGGCGTGATAGAGTCAAACGAATAGTCGATACCATTTTCAAGAGGAGTTACGTCAAATGAATGTGAAAAATCAAAAGATATTCCTGAAACATCGAGTGTAAATGTTGCTTGAAAATATTCTTTTTCAATAATATTACTGGAAATAATATATCCATCGGTTGTATAAAAAACAATTTTAAACGTGGTTGGACAAATTAAATACCCTGTTTTATATTGAGCATATCCTAATTCATCAAGGCCTAAGTTATTCAGTGCGTGTGGTAGCGTAGTATATAATGTGAATGAGGCATAGCCGTCTTCATCAATATAACCTTCCATGTTTCTTGGAAAGAACGTATAATAGTCAGCTTCATCAATCTCCGCCCAGTCACTTTCGCTAAGCGTAAGAATGGTATCAGGAGCTTTTACGAACAAATCAAAATAAATGTTTTGATCAGGAAGACCAGAGATCACAAATAGGGACGATGGCTTTGGACCCATATCGGCACTTACATATGTGACAAAATGGAGAAGTATAAAAAGACAGAAAAAGAGGGCAAAGGAAATTTTTTTCATAGCTAACCACCTTTCAATAAAATAAACATCGGATAACGAGGTTTTGTTGGAAATATTTATTATTCTTCAGTTGTGTTTCATTTCTTTACAAAAGAGTGAATTTCATATATAATGTTTGTAATGAATTTTGGACATGGAGGATATTATGAGAATTGGGATTATCGGACCCATTGGTAGTGGGAAATCGACTTTATCGAAAAAATTGGCGAAATATTATGACTGTGCTTTAGTCAAAGAACCAGTTGAAAAGAATGAATATTTACCACTGTTTTACCAAGATAAAGAAACATTTGCGCTTCTTAGCCAAAACGCTTTTTATTCATCACTCTTTTTGCTGATGTGGAAGACAAAAGATTTACAAGATGTCGTTTGTGATTCTACTTTATTTTCAAATTTGGTTTTTACCGAATTATTAAGGCTTGAAGGAATTATGTCAGCTATGGAGGTTGCTTTGACTTACGCTGTTGCTGATGAGCATTTAAAAAGAATTCCTGATGTTGACCTACATATCGTTATTGTTCGTGAAACAGAACAATTATTCGAAAATGTACGAAAACGTGGTCGCGATATTGAACAGGATCAACATGATTATTTAACTTTCCATTATGCCCATTATTATGATGTTTTAGCACGTATATTTAAAAACTATAAAGTCCCAGAAAAGAAAATTCTGTGGCTGAAAATTAATGATATGAAAGAAGAAGAGGAATTTGAATCAATCGTCAAAGCGATTGAAGAAAAATACAAAAAATTAAGCGACTAGTTCATCTAGTCGCTTTTCAATTCGTTAAAATAGTATAGGGTATCATGAAGTGTATCTTCAATCGGTCTAGGACGTGTTTGAAAGAAGGCATCTGTATGGTGGGTATTATAATTATAATTATCATAGACAGCATCCAGCATTACACGAGTATATTGTTTTGTAAATAGCAAGCCAAGATACGCCAACCACTTTGGAATATAGATAAAATGTGGTTGAATATTACTAAATCTAGCAATTTGACTGTATAGATAGTGAATTGTTAAAGGCTTATTTCCTAAGATATATGAGCCAGTGATTCTATTTTTATAGGCTTCAATAATATAGTGTGAAACATCCCGAACATCGATAAAATTATATCCACCATGAATGTTAAAAAAGACATGCTTTTTCATGGCTTTGATTATTTCTTTTCCAGCTTCTGACGGTTTATAATCATGTGGACCAATAACAGCAGTTGGATAAAATATCGTCGCTTGAATCTCTTTCTTTTTCATTATGTCGAGAAGGTATTTTGTTGCCTTTGCTTTGGTAAAAGCATAATTACTTTTTTGTGTTAATTGAATTGATGTTGGTTCATGAATCTCGCCCACCAAATCATCACGTTCAATGATGTCAACGCTGCTTGTGTAGATAAAATAGAGTTGTTTTTGAACCGCTAAATCAATCAAGGCGCGTGTACCAAAATCATTGACTAAGATGCATTCTTCTAGCTGGTTATTTTGAAGATCAATGTTCGCCGCTAAATGAATTAATGTATCGCCTGATCTGACAATTTTTTCCATCACCGATGTATCAAAAATATCACAGATAATGATTTTATCTTTAAAAGATTCAACTGCATTTGAAGGTTGTCTTAAAAGCAGTCGAAAATCAATTGCTTGTTTAGACATTTCCCTTGCGAGATTATTCCCAATATGACCTGTAGCACCAGTAATATAAATCATAATTCTCTCCACTTCAGTACATTCTTTTTTTATTATAACAAAAATAAATTAATCTATGTTATAATATTTCAAAAATAACAATTAATGGAGGGAAATATGATCCAAGAAAAAGTACAAAAACAGCGCGATTTTTTTAATACTGGTGAGACCAAAAGTTATGCATATAGATTATTTATGTTGAAAACATTAAGAGAAGGGATCCTTCATTTTCAAGATGAAATTAATGAAGCGTTAATGGCTGACCTTCATAAATCAGCATTTGAAACATATATGTCTGAAACAGGTGTCGTTTTAGCGGAAATAACCCACACGATAAAACATCTTAAGAAGTGGATGAAACCAAAAAGAGTTTCAACCCCTTTACCACTTTTTTTAGCAAAAAGCTTTACTTTGGCTGAGCCTTATGGGGTTGTATTAATTATGAGTCCTTGGAATTATCCTTTCCAACTTGCATTAGATCCCTTAGTAGGAGCGATTGCATCTGGAAATACAGCGATCGTAAAACCGGCATCCTATGCGCCACATACATCCTTAATCATTGAGAAACTAATCGAATATTGCTTTCAACCAGAATATATCACAACAGTCCTAGGTGGCAGAGAAGAAAACACATTATTGCTTGAACAACGATTTGATTATATCTTCTTCACTGGTTCAACGAGTGTAGGAAGGCTTGTCATGGAAAAGGCGAGTGTCAATTTGACTCCAATATCACTTGAACTTGGCGGAAAAAGCCCTTGTATCATCGATGATAATGTTGGATTAAAACTTGTTGCGAGACGTGTTGCATTTGGTAAATTTCTCAATGCAGGTCAAACCTGCGTTGCCCCTGATTATGTTTATATGAAGAAATCTCAAGTTGAAGAATTTGTCAGTTATGTAAAACAAGAAATTATTTCTTTCTTTGGAGATAATCCACTTGAATCACCAGAACTACCAAAAATAATCAACACAAAACATTTAACTCGACTCCTTGGATTAATCGAAGGAGAAATGATTGTTCTAGGTGGAAAACATAACGAAACCATGTTAGAACCTACCGTTGTGACAGGCATAACCCCTCAGTCTAAAGTAATGTCTGAAGAAATTTTCGGACCAATACTACCTATTCTAACCTATGATAAAATTGAAGAAGTCTATAACTATGTTTTAAGCCAACCAAAACCACTTGCACTTTATCTTTTCACAAATGATAAAAAACTTGAAAAAGAAGTTCTCTCTAAACTAAGTTTTGGTGGCGCAACCATTAATGATACAATCATGCATTTTGCGACTACTGAAATGGGCTTTGGTGGTGTAGGTGACTCCGGAATTGGAAAATACCATGGGAAAAACAGTTTTGATACGTTCTCAAATATTCGCGGTATTGTAAAAAGAAGTAACCTCGTTGACCTCCCGATGAGGTATCATCCATATACAAAATCGAAATTCAATTTATTAAAGAAATTTTTAAAGTAGAACACTAAAAAAAACAATATGAAAGTGCTTTCCTCATCTTGCTTTTTGTGATGTTCCTATGTTAAACTAGTTTTGTTTTGTTACAGTGAATTTTATAGCAATCGCCAATATATTATGGATAATTTGGTTCCATAGTCTCTACAAAATGACCTAATCATTTAACTATTGGTAACTTATGCAATGTCTACTTTTTTTTGACGTTGTTTTATGTTGGCGAGTATAGAAATATACTTGCTTTTTTATTTGCTAAAACAAAACAAAAAAATAAAACATACAGGAGGATTAAAGTGGAAAAGTTTTTCAAATTACAAGAAAATAAGACGACTTTTACAACAGAATTAGTAGCTGGTTTAACTACATTCTTCGCAATGGTCTACATTATTTTCGTCAACCCATCAATGCTTAGCCAAACCGGAATTCCTTACGGAGCAGTGTTCTTAGCTACCATTATTGCTACAGTAATTGGTACATTAATCATGGGATTATTTGCTAATGTACCTTATGCTCAAGCGCCAGGAATGGGTCTAAATGCATTCTTTACTTACACGGTCGTTTCCGGATTAGGTTTTACTTGGCAACAAGCACTTGGGATGGTCTTCGTTTGTGGTCTTATCAACATTCTTATCACTGTAACAAAAATTAGAAAACAAATTATTCGTGCTATTCCAGAATCTTTACAACACGCTATTGGTGGCGGTATCGGTATTTTTATTGCTTACATTGGTTTTAAAAATGCTGGATTACTAAAATTTACCGCAGACCCAGGTACATGGACTGAATCATATGGTGCAATATTTGCTAACTCAAGTATTATTCCTTCGTTAACAGATTTTAAACAAGCTGCACCAATCGTCGCAATGATTGGATTATTAATCATTATCGTTTTATTACTACTAAAAGTTCGTGGTGCAATCCTTATCGGAATCGTAGCAGCAACACTCGTTGGAGCCCTACCTTTCTTAGGCGTAACTGATTTTTCAAATGTTAGTCTATCTACATCAACTCTTGGATCTTCTTTTACAGATCTTGGTTCTGTATTTGGTCAAGCATTTAATGGTATTGGTTCTCTTTTCTCTGAACCAGCCAAAATTCCTACTGCCTTACTAGCAATCTTTGCATTCAGCTTATCAGATACGTTCGACACAATCGGTACATTTATTGGAACTGGTAAAAGAACTGGTATCTTCTCAGAAGCTGACATCGCTGCGATTGAAAATGGAAAAGGATTCAATACAAAAATGGAAAAAGCATTATTTGCTGACTCTGTAGCAACTTCTATTGGAGCTTTATTTGGAACATCCAATACAACAACTTATATTGAATCAGCTGCTGGTATTGAAGCTGGCGGGAAGACTGGTTTAACAAGTGTGTTTACAGCAATATTTTTCTTATTAACAATCTTTTTAGCTCCAATTGCTGGAGTAGTTCCTGCAGCAGCTACTGCACCAGCATTAATCGTTGTTGGTATTATGATGGCTGGTAGCTTTAAAGAAATTGATTGGAATGATTTTGCGACCGCAGTACCTGCATTCTTCAGTGCAGTATTAATGTCTTTAGCTTATAACATTTCAATTGGTATTGCTTTTGGATTCATTCTTTATATCGTTGTTAAAGTTGTTCAAGGTAAAGCAAAAGAAGTTCATCCAATTCTTTGGGTAAGTGCTTCATTATTCTTGATTTACTTTGTATTAATGGCTTTAATTTAATGAGTTTGTAAAAAAATAAACGGTGATGTGAATTCACCGTTTTTTTTATATCCTTAATGAAAAATAATTATATTTTTTAGTTTGTTTAACTAGTTTAAAATCATTTTTCTGCAATACTCTAATTGATGCGATGTTATCTTTTAATGTTTGCGCATTGATAGTCTTAGCTCCAAGAAAATCAAAGCCATACTGTGTAAAAGAGGAGATTGCTTCACTCATATAACCATGGTTTCTGTAATGAAGACCAAGACCGTATCCAATCTCTAAAGATAAATCTTCACTTAATTCTCCCTTAAAACAGATACTCCCAATAACAGTATTTGTTTTTCTTAGAATAATCATCCAAAAAGTATGATAATCAGCTAATTTAGGATAAGATCTGACTTTTTCAATCGATGAAGAAAAGATTGAGATTAACTCATTTGACAAGGTTTCTCCATCATAAAAGTAGGAAGTATTTTTTTCGAATAAAGAGATGTTTGTAGTAATGTACTCTAGTTCCTTCCATGTTAAAGGGAAGATATCAAGTCTTGGTGTTTTAATCAAAGTATCACATGTCCTTAGAATAAATGATAAAGTAAAAACGAAATAGCTAGCAAACTTGAAACTAAACTGACGACTGTAATTTGAGTATTAAGCGATGGACCAGCAGTATCTTTAAATGGATCCCCTACTGTGTCTCCAACAACCGCTGCTTTATGGGCAGAACTTCCTTTGCCGCCATGTTTTCCAGATTCAATATATTTCTTCGAGTTATCCCATAAACCGCCACTATTGGACATGAACAAAGCGAGAAGAAGTCCAGATACGATATTTCCAGTTAAATATCCACCAATCGCGTAAACGCCACCGATGAAACCAACAACTATCGTAATCAGTATAGCAAATAACCCAGCAGGAATTAATTCTTTTAACGCACCGTGGGTTGCGATTTCTATACATTTGTCAGATTCAGGCATGACACCTTCTTTGCCTTCTTTTAAGCCAGGTATCGTATCAAATTGCCGATGAATTTCGCTGACCATTCTTTCAGCGTTTCGATCAACTCCGAGCATAAGCAAGGCACTAAATACGGCTGGAACGGCAGCACCAACAAGTAAACCGAAGAAGACAGCAGGGTTCATTATATCAAAACCAACAATCTTATCAATCAGTAATCCTGCCTCATCAATCGCAGTATTGACTTCAGAGATAAATGCACCTAACAGTGAAATAACGGTCAGACCAGCGGCGCCAATAGCAAATCCTTTTGTCACAGCCTTCACTGTGTTACCTGCCGAGTCTAAACTATCAGTGATTTCAATGACCTGTTCTCCAAGACCACCCATCTCAGCAAGTCCCCTTGCGTTGTCGACAATTGGTCCATATGCGTCATTGGAAATAATCATTCCTACAATACTCAGCATGCCAACCGCAGCCATGGAAATACCAAAGAGTGCGTAGGAGGATTCCTCCCCTGTTGCACTACCTAAAGGAGCAGTGACAAGATAAGCAAGAAATGCTGATAATGCAATGCCAATCATCGCTGGCAAAACGGATAGGAATCCATAACTTACACCAGAGATAATCGTTAAAGCCGGACCACTTTCACTTGCTTTCGATACTTTTCGAACAGGGGACTTTGAATCATCTGTGAAATAGTCAGTTGCGATTCCAACAATCACACCTACGAAAAGACCAATGATAGCGGCGAAATATATTCTAAACGATAAATTAAAAATCCAAGTTGCTAATGCTGTTAAAACAGCGAATAATGCAGTTGTAACATAAGTAGAACTGTTCAACGCTTTTGTTGGATTATCAGATTTACCCATTTTTGCGGTTGCAACACCGATAATCGAAGACAATAATCCGATTGCAGCATATAAAAATACAATCAGTGGTAAAGTGGATTTGTCGATGGAATATCCAATGACGAGTGCTGCGGCTAAAGAAGCAACATGACTATCAAATAAATCAGCACCCATTCCAGCAACATCCCCAACATTATCCCCGACATTATCCGCGATGACTGCTGGATTTCTAGGGTCGTCTTCGGCGATACCAAGTTCGACTTTTCCAACTAGATCAGCACTAATATCAGCGGTTTTTGTGAAGATACCACCGCCTGCTTTCGCAAAGAGTGCTAGCGAAGACGCACCAAAACTAAAACCTAAAATCATTGTAGGGTCATCTGTGAGTAAAAAAACAAGAGAAACACCTAGTAGACTCGCACCAACGACTGCCATTCCCATGACTGACCCGCCACGAAAACCAGATAAAAAACTTGGACGTATTCCGATTTGCGCTGCTTCAGCTGTTTTTTTGTTTGCGATTGTCGCAACGAAGATTCCAATCTTTCCAGCAAAAGCACTAAAGACAGTTCCAAAGATATAAGCAAATGCCATAGTCACATTATCAAGTGCATTTCCTTTCCAAATTGGACTAGGCAAGAAAAGAAGAATAAGGATAGCAATGACTGATGCAAACTTCGCAAGTACAAGATATTCTTTTCTTAAAAAGGTATTCGCTCCAGATCGAATCATTTCACTAATTTTATGAATTTTTTGGTTTGAACTTTCTTGTTTGTTCACCCAAAGATAAAGCCATCCAGCAAAGATAAATGCAAGCAAAGAAACCACAACACAAAAAATAATCGCAATAATGGTTGTCATAATGTTACACTCCTATTCTGTATGATAAATTCATTGTAACACTCAAAAATAAAATATACAATGTCACAACAAAAAACATCCGTAAAAAAAGGCATAAGGGTTGACATTAATCCATCCATATGTTAGAGTAATCTCAAGAAAAAGAATAGTTGGAGGAAATCAACGTGAAAAAATATATTTGTGATATTTGCGGTTGGATCTATGATCCAGAATTAGGTGATCCAGATGGTGGAATCGCTCCAGGAACAGCTTTTGATGATATTCCAGATGACTGGATTTGTCCAGAATGTGGTGTAACAAAAGAGAATTTTAGTTTATATGAAGAATAAAACCGATGAAAATCATCGGTTTTTATTTTGCGACGATAGCGTCGATCTCAATAAATACATCTTTCGGTAAACGAGCAACCTCAACGGTAACTCTTGCAGGTTTATGTGATTCAAAAAAATGAGCGTAAACTTCATTCATCTTTGTGAATAAAGATAGGTCTTTCATAAACACTTGTACTTTTACAATATCTTCTTTTGAAAATCCAGCATCTTTTACTATTTCTAAGATATTGATTAAACATTGCATCGTTTGTTCTTCAATGGTATCTTTGATTGACCCACTTTGTGGATCGATAGGTAGTTGACCTGACAGGTAGAGAGTATCCCCTACTTGGATGGCTTGAGAATAGGGACCAATTGCTTTTGGTGCTTTTGTAGATTCAATGATTTTTTTCATAGAGTTACCTCGCTTTTTCTACATTATACCAAAGCGGAAGCAATTTTGCTATAAGTATGATAAAATGATATCGGAGGGTAGAATATGAAAAAAACAATAGAAGAATTTAAAGCGTTTATCAATAAAGGAAATGCAATTGATTTGGCAGTAGGGATTGTGATTGGTGGCGCTTTTAATGCGATTATCAAAAGTCTTGTAAATGACATTATCATGCCACTAATTAGTTTGGTCGTATCAACGGATATTAAAAGTCTTTTCTGGGTATTAAAAGGGAGTGCAACCTTTGATGAAGTATCTGGAACAACTGTTTTTTCAGAAGGGGCTGTTATCATGTATTATGGTAACTTTATTCAATCAGTTGTTGATTTTCTAATTATTGCATTATCCATTTTTATTGCCCTGAAAATGATGGTAAAAATTAAAGAAAAGGCATTAAAAATAAAAAGCATTATCGAAGATGATTTGTTGAAAAAAGAAAACGCTGAATAAAAAAAATCACCGAAATGGTGATTTTTATTTTGATATGAGACTATAAAGAGTTTCAAAGTCGCTTAACTCAAAAATCATTGGAACAGGATAGAGCGGATTTGCTTCTTTATAAGCACGTATAGACATTAGTTTCTTTTCATCATCTTGAATCGTTTGGTCTATTTTTGAAGGAATATTCATTAACGTATTGAGTGATTCAATCCATGAAATAAAAGCTTGTGCTTTTCCTTGTCTTGTGAGTGTTTCTTCAGTTAACGAAAGGTAATCAGATAGAGAAGCAAGTTTCTTTTCGACCGTTTTTCCATAGTAACGCAAGACTTTGGGCAGAAGAACAGCATTCGCTAATCCATGAGGAGTGTGATACATTCCACCAAGTTGGTGAGCTAGTGCATGGACATTACCAACATAGGCCCTCGTGAAAGCAACTCCAGCTTGGTAACTGGCTAAAAGCATATTTACTCTGGACTCGTAGGTATTCTCTTGATAGGCAACGAGTAAGTTTTGGCGAATCAACTTCATTGCAGATAAAGCCATTCTTTTTGTCTTAAAAGTATTTGACTTACCGATATAGGCTTCGACTGCATGTGTCAAGGCATCCATCCCTGTAGTAGACACGATATGTTTCGGTAATTTCTCAGTACAGATTGGATCAAGAATAGCTATCTTTGGGATGATTACTGGATCATTGATAGCATATTTTTCATGTGTTTTAAGGTCTGTAACTACACAGGCAACTGTTGCCTCTGAACCAGTCCCAGCAGTCGTAGGGACAGCGATCAGTAATGGTTGTTTCTTCCATACTTTCAGTATTCCCTTCATTTTTTGAAGGCTCTTATTTGGATGAGTTAACCGAATACCGACTCCCTTCGAGGCATCAATAACGGAACCGCCACCCACAGCCAAAATACAGTCTGCACCAAAGGTTTGATAAGCTTCAAAAATCTCTTCGATTTGTTGAATTGAAGGATTTGGAAGTGTTTCATGAAATACAGTAAAAGATATACCTTCTGTTTTAAATAAGTTGATTAATTTTTTAAAGAAATCTTGTTCATAAAGGTTTTTATCAGTCACGATAAAAATGCGAGTTTTCTTTCTTTGTTTTAATATCAGAGGAGCATCTTCTAAATGATGGTAGATAAGTGGTTCTCTAAATGGCAAAAAAAACATTGAAAGATATAATACTTTTTGGATAAAACGATCCATGATATGGGATAATTTCAAAATATCACCTCTTGTTCATTTTAACATAATCAAATCGACTGTTCAATAAAGTACTTTATTTATGAAACCAATTGCTCAGTATTTATCATAAGAAGTGATATAATAAAGGAGGAGGTACTTAAGATGAAAGAAAAAAACGTTTATGAATTATCAAATGGAGTCAAGATACCACAAATTGGATTTGGAACATGGCAAATACCAAATGGTGATGTTGCATATAATGCTACAATGCAAGCGCTAAAAGCAGGATATACACATATTGATACAGCTGCAGCTTATGGTAATGAAGCTTCTATCGGACAAGCCATTAAAGATTTTAAGATTGCCAGAGAAGATCTATTTATTACTTCAAAATTAAAAGCAGAAATTAAAGGTTACTCAGAAGCAAAACATGAGTTTTTCGAAACTATTAAAAAACTTGGAGTTGATTATTTAGATCTTTATCTAATTCATGCACCAAAACCATGGGGATCTCCAAAAGATCCTATGGATTTTATGGAAAAAAATATCGAAAGTTGGAAAGCATTTGTTGAACTTTATCAAGAAGGTTATATTAAAGCGATTGGTGTTTCTAATTTTACCAAAGAACAAATTCAGCCATTAATTGATGCGACTAAATTTACGCCACATGTTGATCAAATTTATTTGTGCCCTGGAGCACTACAACTAGATACTGTTCAGTATGCTAAAGCACATGGTATTTTAATTGAAGCTTATTCTCCGTTCTCTACGGGCAGATTATTTAAATCAAACACAATTCACGAAATTGCAAGTAAATATCAAAAAACCGCTGGTCAAGTAGCTCTTCGTTGGTCTTTACAAAAAGGACATTTACCGCTACCTAAATCAGTAACAGAAGAAAGAATAATATCTAATCTTGACGTATTTGATTTTGTACTATCTGAAGAAGATATGAAAAAAATCGATGAGATAAAAATAGAATATTAGAGGATAAAATGGAGAAAATCAACATGGATGAATGGAAAAGAAAAGATCATTTTGAGTATTTTAAGGATTTTACAAATCCCCATTTTTCACTTACAGTCAATGTTGATATAACGAAATTGTATCAATTTGCAAAGAATAAACACTATTCTTTCTTTTCGATTATGCTTTTTTATGTGATGAAAGCAGCAAATAATGTTGAAGAGTTCAAACAACGAATTCGAGATCATCAAGTGGTAAGTCATGAGGTGGTTCACCCTTCATTTACTTATTTAGGGGATAATGAATTATTCCTTTTTGTGAATACTGACTATGATGAATGTCTTGAATCATTTGTAAAAAATGTCGAACAAAGTATCAAGAAAGCCTTAGAAAATCAACAGTTTGAAGATGATTTATCCAGGGATGATTTAATTTACATTTCTTCATTACCATGGCTTTTTTTTACTTCACTTACGCATCCATTTGACGCTTCACATCAAGACTCATTTCCTCGTATTACATGGGGGAAATATATTAAAAAAGATAATCAGGTAATTATTCCAGTGAATGTCAGTATTCATCATGGATTAGCTGATGGCGTGCATGTAGGCAAGTTTTTTAGCGTATTTGAACGATATATCAATGATATTCAATATTAAGAACCGATTTCGGTTCTTTTTTTTGACATTCAAAATAATTTAATGATATAATAAAGATACACCCGGGGAGGGGTATATATGGAGCAGAAATTTAATGTAAAAGGAATGACATGTGCTGTTTGTCAAGCGACCATCGAAAAAGATGTTCAAAAGATGGAAGGCGTGAATAAGGTCTCTGTAAGTTTATTGACAAATACGATGCTTGTCGACTTCGACACTGTCATTAATAATCCTAATAAAATCATTAAACAAGTAAAGAAAAGCGGATACAGTGCCTCCGTTTTAACAAATACTGAGGATAGTAATCCAAATCAACTTATGCAAGAAGAAATGCATGAAATGGCACGACGTGTACTAATTAGTTTTATTTTCTTTGTGCCACTCATTTATTTATCAATGGGACCGATGATTGGGTTACCAATTCCGAGTTTTTTGGTAGGAAACAGTCATTCCCTCATTTACGCTTTAGTACAGTTAATACTTGTCTTGCCGATTGTATTCATTAATTACAAGTATTTTAAAGTAGGGATTTTACATCTGGTTAATCTAAAACCAAATATGGATACCCTGGTTGCATTAGGATCAATTGCATCGTTAACTTATAGTTTGATTCAAACAATCACGATAGCACATGGCCTCAGTATTGAAAATTGGATGATGGTTGAGCATGCGTCAATGAATCTCTATTTTGAGGCAGCGGCATCAATATTAACATTAGTTACAGTAGGTAAATACCTTGAAGCTTTATCGAAAGGTCAAACCAAGTCAGAACTAGAAAAATTAATGAAATTACAACCAAAAGTAGCCTATAGAGTACAGGGCGACGAATTAATTGAGATTGCTGTTGAACAGATACAAACTGGCGACCTCT
>JBFXGX010000033.1:0-10371 GCA_050177605.1 Candidatus Izemoplasmatales bacterium
TTAGTAGAATCCATTTATGGTACAGAAGCTGGAAAATCAATTTTAGAAGATTTTCAAGATGAAGTCTATATGTATCACCCAGATACGGCTCTGACCTATTTCAAGGAAGCCGTTGCCAGGGGAATTGAGGATGGATTTTACACTGCTGGAACTAGTGATGAATATAGTATCATTCATCTGAATTTAGTATATCCAATTGAATCTTCAGAAGGATTTATGAACTATATTACGAATATGGTCCTTCAGTATGAAACGTTATTTGTGGATGATACGAATTTTGTTCGTCTTACAATTACACCGAATCCAGTACACTTCCCAGACAATTATTATGACTATATTATGGATGCTGGATGCGATCTAGGAATTTATGGAATTAACTATATGTTTGAATCTATATTTGATTATTTACAGAATTATTCTGATGGATATTTCGGTGATCAAATGATGAATTTTGGCACCGATACTTCAAGCGCAAACATTCCAGTAGTTTATCAAAATCTTGACGGAAAAACGGTATACGAAACATGGAGTTATAATACATTAATTGAGGCGTTATTAGGAAAGACTTATGTGGACCAAGGAATACATAAGACGACTTGGGAAGATCCAACAGGTCTGTTTCAATCAATGATCGATTCGCCAATGGTCAAAGTGCAATCATCTACTGAAGATGCTCTCTTGCCAAATGAATTCTTCGGCGATAACACCTCCTCGATTATTTTAGAAAATGATTGGCTTGCATTGACTGGGTTTGTCGTCACAATGGATGATGATTCAATTTGGATGTATGTGGTTGGGCAAACGGATGAAGGATATGTTCCTTATTATGCATCAAAGGTATTTGATAATATAGATGATGCAATGATTCAATATATCAGCGATTATTTTATGTTTAATCCAACATTGATTCAAAAATCAGGTCCTCTGACGAACGCTGAGATTGCGTCAAACGCCTATATCAGTGAAAATTATGGTTATACTTCAGTTGAAGATATTGAACTCATGTTCCCATTTAGTAAAGAAAATATTGAAGTCTATGCTTGTGAATGGTCAAACTATACTTCTACATGGGATGATGCCTTTGTCGTGCTTCAATTTGGGGATTATTACATTGCTTTAAAATGGCTATAAAATAAAGAGACGCTATGCTGCTGCATAACGTCTTTTCTTTATTTCATTTGTTATTCTTTTCCTCCTGAAAACAAGGCAATGGTTTCAGAAGAATAAGTTATCAGCAATACACTTCCATCTCGGTACACAAGTCGTCCTTCTGTCCCTTCATCGTTCAGCGCGACTTGATATGTTTCTGCATCGCTGTCACTTGATAACACAACAAGTTCTATCCATCTTTCTGTGGAGTTAATATAACCTACATATAAATCCTCAACAGAAATCTCTATCTCATAACTCGCGTTCACGTATGTATCTTGATAGTACTCTATTGCGTCAGAATCTCTTTGCGTTAACACATAGCCTGCTTCTTCAAGCGTTGTTTTGATATCATCTGCGGTTTTTGAACCAGCATCATCACAACCAATAATCGATATTCCAAGTAAAGCCACAAGAAGTACGTATAACAATTTTTTCATTACTTTATATCCCCCTCTATGTTTAAACTAATCTCATCGTATCAAAAATAATGAACTTTTTCAATCCTATGTGGATATTTTTACAAGGTTGTGTGAAAAAAAAGTTCGAAATTCGATAATTCTAGTTATCCATAAACTACCTTTAACAATTAATGATATAATTATAATTGTGTAGAGGTGTGAAAAAATGAAGTCATTTACATTTACGAAGAAACCAAAATCAGCATTAAAACTCGATCCTCATTTTTATCCAATTATTCTTAATAATTTAGCTTTTGAAGAGGCTGTAAACAACTCAACTTGTCCAACTTTGGTTAAGATTTCTCTTGAAAGATCGAATCAACAGTTTTCTACTTATGAACTCTTTGTTTTTAATGAAGAAGAAAATCAAGAAGAAGCTAACTTCATCTATATCGAACGTTTTGTTAAAACGATACTATGGCTAAAAGGTGGATTCCGCCTATATTTTAGTGGTAGTCCTACTTTAGGGAGAAAACTGAAGGAAGCCTATAGCACGAATGGACTTCGCGCGTTTGATGAAGTCTTTATGACAAAAGTCTATGATCATCCGTTCGAAGTTGTATTATGTAAATTTGAAGAAGTACCATCAACCTATGAAATTTCTTACCCTGTGGGTAGACATTTGGATGGATACCGGATTGGATTTGATGCAGGAGGAAGTGATAGAAAAGTATCTGCGGTAGTCAACGGAGAAGCCATCTTTTCAGAAGAGGTTGTTTGGAGTCCAAAAATCCAAAGTGATCCATCCTATCATTATCAAGGAATCATGGACTCATTACAAAGAGCGGCTTCAAAAATGCCAAGAGTTGATGCGATTGGCGTGAGTAGTGCGGGTATTTATATTGATAACAGAGTTGCTGTAGCGTCTTTATTTAGAAAAGTTCCCGATGATTTATTTGAAAAAGAAATCAAAAATATCTTTTTTAGAATTAAAAAAGAGTTTGGTGATATCCCTATCAATGTTCAAAATGATGGTGATGTTACAGCGCTTGCCGGAGCGATGAGTTTAAATAAAAATAACGTCCTAGGGATTGCCATGGGAACGAGTGAAGCTGCAGGATATGTGGATCAACTAGGCAATATTACCGGATGGCTGAATGAGTTATCCTTTGTACCGGTAGATTATTACCCTCATTCATTTAGAGATGAATGGAGTATGGATTATGGCGTTGGCGTGGGTTATTTTTCTCAGGACGCAGTAATCAAATTAGCACAAAATAATGGATTTGTTTTTGATGATGGATTATCGCCTGCAGAAAAACTGAAAGTCATCCAACACCTTGCGAAAAAACAAAATCCACTTGCACTCGAAATTTTTCATACAATTGGTGTATACTTAGGATATGAACTCGCATATTATGCTAGATTTTACGAAATAGACGAAGTATTGATCTTGGGTAGAGTTACTAGTGGTGTGGGAGGAGATCTTGTACTGAAGAGCTGTTTAGCTGTATTAAAAGATGAATTCCCAGATTTGGCTAAAACGATGAATGTCAGTCTTCCTTCAGAAATGAATCGACGTGTCGGACAAAGTATTGCGGCCGCAAGTCTTCCAGAAATAAAAGAAGAGGTAATGAAATGAAAAACTTAACTGAAATATTTGTTCCCGATGGGACAGTACAAAATGTAGCGATTGAAAGAACGACGCATATGGCGATTGCGGCGCATCAAGATGATATCGAAATTATGGCTTATCATGGAATTGAAGCTTGTTTTCAAAAACAAGATCAATTTTTTATGGGTGTGGTTGTGACCAATGGTGCTGGAAGCGCAAGAGATCATATTTATAAAGAATATACCGATGAACAAATGATGGATGTTCGTCGTTTAGAACAAATCAAAGCTGCGGTTTTAGGCGAATATTCTATGTTAGCATTACTCAATTATCCTAGCAGCGCTGTCAAAGACCCAAAAAATGAAGAAGTTATTCATGAGATTGCTTCCTTACTTGAGAAGGCTAAACCAGAGGTGGTTTATACGCATAATTTAGCGGATAAGCATGACACCCATATTGGTGTCATCATTAAAACGATTTTAGCTATTCGTTTATTACCACAAACCTTACGGCCAAAGAAAGTCTATGGATGTGAAGTATGGAGAAACTTAGACTGGGTAAACGATGATGAAAAAGTAATGCTTGACGTATCTCATCATCCAAATTTAGCTTCTAGTTTAGTCGAAATCTTTGACTCTCAAATTATTGGCGGAAAGAGATATGACGCCGCAACCATCGGAAGAAGGCTAGCGAATGCAACCTTTAATGCTTCCCATGAAGTAGATCAAACTAGCGCCCTTACTTACGCTATTGACTTAACGCCGCTATGTTTAGATGATTCAATTGATATTTTAGATTTTATTCTTTCGTATATTGATCGATTTAAGAAAGATGTAGAGTCGCGTGTTTCAAAAATGCTTCTGTAATTGAAACAAAAAAACAGTGAATAAATCAAGTGTGTTAGAAACAATTTTCCAGTTCTTGAAAATAAGAAGGAAATTGACCTAACACTCTTTTTTATTAAAAAGAACTGTGTTAAAGTAAGAGCATATCTATCAAAGGAAGCTTATGTATGAAAATAATTAGTTGTATCAAACAAGTACCATCCTCTTCAAAAGTGGATGTAGATCCAAAGACTGGTGTACTCATCAGGAGTAGCCAAGCGACGAAAATGAATCCCTATGATCTTTATGCATTGGAAGCTGCTTTTGAAATGAAAGCAATGCTTAAAAATACAGAAATTTGTTCAGTTACGATGGGACCCCCTAACGCGATAAAAGTACTGGAAGAAGCACTTTATATGGGGGCTGATGATGGTGTATTATTAAGTGATCGTGCGTTTGCTGGGGCAGATGTCCTCGCGACTTCTTATAGTTTAAGTCAGGTAATTAAGTCAATTAACAATGTTGATGTTGTCATCTGTGGGAAACAAACTACTGATGGCGATACAGCTCAAGTCGGACCAGAAATTGCGGAATTTTTAGGTATCGTTCATGTGCCATATGTTACTGAAATTATCGAAGTGACTGAAAAGTACTTGAAAGTAAGAAGTCTACTAGATACCCATGAAGAAATCGTAAAGGTTCAGTTTCCTTGTTTGATCACGATAGATAAAGGTTCTTTTGTTCCAAGGTTACCATCTTACCGAAGAAAAATGGAGATGAAAGATCATCCCATCAAGGTCCTTGGATTAAAAGACTTACATGATCAAGATAAATTACATTATGGGCTTGAAGGTTCGCCTACTCAAGTAGAGAAGATTTTTCCGCCTGATAAATCACGAGATAGTGAATTAATTCATGGAGATAAAATAGAACTTTCAAGAAAATTGCTCCAAATTCTTCAAGATAAAAAATTTGTTTAGAGGTTAATTCGATGGGATATATTAAAGTAAATCAAAATAATGTAACACCTTCAATAGCCAAAGAACTGATGGATATTTGTCCGTTTAATGCTTTTGAGTATCAAGATGCTTATTTGAGTATCAATGCGGGATGTCGTATCTGTAAACTATGTGTTAGAAAAGGACCTCAAGGAGTATGTGAGTTTATCGAAAACACGACGGCATCCATTGATAAATCAAAATATAAAGGAATTGCAGTGTTTGTTGAACAAACTTTTCAAGAAGCTCATCCTGTTTCTTGGGAACTATTAGGAAAAGCAAAAGAACTTGCGAAAGTAACTAAAGAAGGTGTAATTGCACTTGTCGTTGGTAGCGATACTGCTACGATTGCCAAAGAAGCGTTATCATATGGCGCTGATAAAGTGATTGTCTATGATCATCAAGATTATCAATCCTTTGATGTAATGAAATATACAGATGTCCTTGAAGACTTCTTTTTGAAATTCCATGTAGGTGTGATTTTATATGGAGGAACTAGTTTGGGTCGTAGTTTCGCTCCACGTGTTGCGGCTCGTTTAAAAACAGGGCTTACTGCGGATTGTACAATGCTTGATATTAGAGAAGATGGCGACTTGCTACAAATCCGTCCTGCTTTTGGTGGAAATATTATGGCGAGTATTCACACACCTAATCATCGTCCTCAAATGGCCACAATCAGGTATAAAATGTTCAATGCTCCACAGAAGGAAACTCCTCATGGTGAACTAATTTATGAGACCATGAAACAAAAGGTAAACACGAATTCTTTAGAGATTATTGAGAGTAATCGACATCAAGCTTCAAAAGATATTTCTGATGCGAATATTATCGTCGCGGTTGGGAGAGCCTTTAAAAAAGAAAAAGATTTAGACCTTGTAAAACCTTTACTTGACCGACTTGGCGCTGAACTTGCATGTACAAGGCCATTAATCGAAAATGGATGGCTCGACCCAAGAAAACAAATCGGATTAAGCGGAAGAACAGTGAAACCAAAGTTAATTATCAATTTAGGAATCAGTGGTTCAGTTCAATATATTGAAGGAATGAAAGAGAGTGAACTGATTATCTCTGTGAATTCAGACCCTTCCAATAGACTGTTTGAATTATCAGATTATGCACTCTTAGGGGATATCTATGAAGTATTACCAGAGCTTAATTTACTACTTGATAAACTAGGATTTGAATAAGGAAGGACTCACTATGAACTATAAAAAATTAACAGATACAGATATCATCGTTATAAAGAAAATATTTGGTGAAAATCAAGTTCTTATCAAAGAACAGATTGAAGAAGATTATCATCATGATGAATTACAAACTGTATATGGCGAACCCGACCTTTTAGTCTTTGGATCGACCAAAGAAGAAATTATGAAATTAATGAAATATTGTTACCAAGAATCGATTGCCGTTACAGTAAGGGGAAGTGGAACAGGTCTTGTTGGTGGATGTGTCCCTTTAGAAGGTGGAATCATCCTTGATATGCACAAGATGAATCATTTTATTGAACTTGATAAAGAAAATATGACACTCACTTTAGAGCCTGGTGTTTTGTTAATGGAAATTAGTGAATACGTTGAAAAAGAAGGATTGTTTTATGCTCCAGACCCTGGTGAAAAATCCGCAACAATTGGTGGAAATATTTCGACCAATGCCGGTGGAATGCGTGCTGTCAAATATGGTGTTACTCGCGACTGGGTCCGAGGGTTAGAAGTTGTCCTTCCAAATGGCGAATTAATTAAACTCGGTGGGAAAGTAGTCAAAAATTCCAGCGGTTATTCCTTAAAAGATTTAATGATTGGTAGTGAAGGTACCTTAGGTATTATTGTAGAAGCCACATTGAAATTGATCCCGAAACCTAAATTTGCAGTATCCTTATTAATTCCTTTTCAAAACAGGATCGATGCGATTAATGCTGTTCCAAAAGTGCTCCAGTTTGAAACATTACCCACAGCGGTCGAATTTTTAGAAAACAAAACGTTAAAATTTTCAGAAGAGTATCTAGGAAAGAAAATTCCAAACGCTGATTTTAGTGCTTACCTTCTTGTCTCATTTGATGGAACAACACAAGTTGAAATCGACCATTATGTTGACAAGGTAAGTGACCTATGTGTTAACAAGTTAGGTGCGATTGATGTCTTTTTAATCGATACTGACGAGCGTAAGACTTCTGTTTGGAGTGCTCGAGGTGCTTTTTTAGAAGCAATTAAAGCATCAACGACAGAGATTGATGAATGCGATGTTGTTTTACCACGCACTTATATTTCAGCGTTCTTAACATTCACACAAGAACTAAGTCAGCGACTCAACGTACGAATCCCTTATTTTGGCCATGCAGGAGATGGAAATCTTCACATTTATTTCTGTAAGGATCAATTAAGTAATGCAACATGGAATCAAGTAATCCAAGAAGGATTCGAATGCTTATATCAAAAAGCGTTTGAATTCGGTGGACTTGTTTCTGGAGAACATGGCATCGGATATGCTAAAAAAAGTTATCTTGCAGAACAAGTTGGAACCACGCAAATGGAATTAATGAAAGGAATCAAAAATACATTTGATCCAAAAGGCATATTGAACCCTAGAAAAATCGTATAATAAATTCAAAAATCATGAATAAATAAGGCCTGCTGGCCTTTTTTTATTGAAAAAAAGTACAATAAGTTATACCTTTTTTTTCAAAACGGTGTTATAATCGTAGTCGTAGAGTGAGGTGTGTAATATGAGCGTTATGCTGAATATGCTGGCATATAAAGATGATTTAAGTATGGCTGAAAGAGCAGTTCTCGATTATTTAATTGAAAATAAAGATATCTTAAAAGACCTTTATGTCGAAAAAATAGCAGAAGCCGCTTATGCCAGTCCTGCTAGTGTTGTCAGAATGTGTAAAAAACTTGGCTATAAAGGATTTAAGGACTTCAAAATTGATTTCATTTTATCCAATGCAAAAGTCGAAATTCCAGAGACAAAAGAGTATGATGATGTTATTCTATCTAAAAACTCTAGTTTTGGTGAAAGCGTCATCCAAAATAATATAAGAATTCTCGAGGAAACATTAAAAATCCATGACCCTGTTGCACTTCACAGCGCCGCAGATGCAATTATGAAGGCACGTCGAATCTTTATTTTTGGGAAAGGTTCTTCCTTCCTTGTATGTAAAGATCTAGAAATGAAATTAAGACGGATTAACAAACTTGCGATTGCTCAAGAGGATTCGCATGAACAACTTGTCGATGCATCCTTTTTAAACCAAAATGATGTGGTTATCTTAATCTCTAACAGTGGAAAGACTCCTGAAATTGTTTCAGCTGCTCTCCTCGTAAAAGAAAAGAAAGCTAAGATCATAAGCATTATCAAACTAGGCTCTAGCCTCCTTGCGGATTTAAGTGATATTGTGCTTTATACAACCTCTTTAGAAGGCGAATTCAGGAGCGCCGCAATGACCTCAAGAATGTCTCAACTCTGCGTTGTAGATGCCTTATTCACCAACTGTGCTTATATGGATATTGATAAGTCGATTAAAATGATCGAAACGACCTATCAAACCTTTAAAAAATACAAACGATAAAGATAAAACGGCCATCGCCGTTTTTTTTATTTTTGAAAAAAATAACCAAAGGGCTGGCGATAGATTGCTATTCTTGTTTTTTCATTTATAATGGAGGTAGAGGATGAATAAATGAAAAAAATGGCGATTGGGTTAATGAGCGGAACCTCTCTAGATGGACTAGACTTATTTATCGGAACCATCGATGAGCAAGCAGGCAAAACCCACATTGAAAAAGTCTTTTTTAAAACTTATTCTTATGAGCCGTCGTTTCAACAGAAAATATTGAAAGCGATGAGCTTAAGTGAAGGCACTCCAAAACTACTTTCGAGTTTAAATCTTGAAATCGCGAAAGTATATAGTGAGTGTATTTTTGCTAGTTTGGCAGAAAATAATCTTTCTTCAGAAGATATTTCATTTATTGCTTCGCATGGGCAAACGATCTATCACATTACCAAAGATATGGATGGCTCTCCTTCATCCCTACAACTGGGGGATGGGTCCGCCCTTGCGGCGCTTACGAATATTCCTGTGGTTTCTAATTTTAGAAACGCTGACATCGCCGTTGGTGGAGAAGGAGCTCCTTTAGTTCCTTTTGTCCATCATAAACTATTACAATCCACAGAAAAAAATAGAGTAATTCAAAATATAGGTGGGATAAGCAATGCAACCTTCCTTCCTAAAAATAGTGAATTAGACCAGGTGGTCGCATTTGATAATGGTCCTGGAAATATGATGATTGATTATGCGATGAGTATCCTATATCATCAGCCATATGATTTGGATGGAAAGATCGCTTCCAGTGGGAATAAAATCAATCAGATGTACGATGAGGTTTTATCTCTTCCATATTTCAAGAAACTACCACCAAAATCAACTGGACGTGAGTTGTTTGGTAATGAATTTACATCGGTGTTATTAACGAAATATTCGTCCTATAAAAAGGAAGATATTATCCATACTTTATCCATCATTACCGCAGATAGTATTGCTTCATCGATTGAACAGTATCTCCCAATGGATAAGTTTCCACTTGAAGTGGTTTTATGCGGAGGTGGAGCCTCGAATCCTTTCTTAGTTGAACGGCTTAGGAAGCAAATATCTTTCGGGAATGTAATTAAAGTTGAAAATATAGGGTATGATTCGAATTCATTTGAAGCATTGGCTTTCATGGTTCTTGGAAATGAGACGATGAATCATCGACCTAGCAATGTTCCAAGCGCAACTGGCGCGACAAAAAAAGTAATCTTAGGTCAAATCAGCCCCGTATGGAATGCAGGTGAAGAAAGATGAAATATATTATTGGATATGATGGTGGCGGAACCAAAACGGTGATTTCTGTCTTTGATACGATGGGTCATTTATTCTTTCATCAACGAAGTAGTGGCAGTAATGTATTTAGCGCAGGAGACGAACAGTTCAAATATGTCATCAGCGAGTTATTCTTAGCCGCAAAGAAACAACTTAAATTTGAAAATGAGGATATTATCCACATTGTTCTTGGTTTAAGTGGTGCCGATTTAGAAGAAGACTATGCTCGTCTTAATCGACTCGTGAATCAATTATTTTCACCGATTCCTTTTACTGTCTTAAATGATGCTTGGATTATCTTGAGAAGTGGATTAAAAACACCATATGGTGCCACGGCGATTTGCGGAACAGGCATGAATAGCGCAGCGATAAACCATCAAGGTGAGAAGGCAATTTTAAGAGCCCTAGGTTATACTTTAGGAACATACGGTGGAGGACTAGATATCGCAAGAAGTGGTTTGCATTATGCTTTTCGTAGTGAAGAACTCACGTATAAAAAAACGCTTCTTGAAACAAGAATTCCTGC
>JBFXGX010000033.1:10471-16189 GCA_050177605.1 Candidatus Izemoplasmatales bacterium
ACTGAGTTAGCGCAAAGAATGGTTGAAAAAGCAGCCGTTCCAATCAAGATTTTTTCTTCGCTTGATCGTAAAAGTAGTCTTAAGAATGCAACCTTTGTCATTACACAATTACGTGTAGGGCAATTAGATGCGAGAGTACTTGACGAACGCATTCCGGCAATGCATCAAATGATTGGTCAAGAGACACTCGGGCCAGGAGGATTGTTCAAAGCCTTACGGACGGTTCCAGTCATTTTTGATATCATTGAAGATATGAAAAAAGTATGTCCTGAAGCTTGGTTAATCAACTTCACGAATCCTGCAGGAATTGTAAGCGAAGCTGTCTTCCGCTATGCTGAGTTCGACCGTTTTATCGGCGTGTGCAATGTTCCAATTAATTTAACAAACCACTTTGCGAAAATATTAAAAACGAAACCAAATGAACTGATTCCTTATTTTGGTGGACTGAACCATTTATCTTATGCGTTCCATGTGTATTATCGCAATAAAGATAAACTAGATAAAATTCTTGACCACTTAAAAGAAGAACAAGTAACGATGAATAATATCGATCCTGCATCGATTGATATCGATTTTATTAAAAATCTGGGACTCTATCCAAGTCCATATCATAAATACTATTATCTTTATGAAGAGATGTATCAAAAGTATCTTAAACAAATTGAATCTGGAGAAACCAGAGCAGAACAAGTTAAGAAACTAGAAAAAACGTTATTTGAAAAATATCAAGACATTCATTTAGCCGAAAAACCGAAAGAACTTGAAAGTCGCGGTGGAGCTTATTACAGTGATGTTGCTTGTAGTATTATTACTTCGATTTTTAACGATAAGAAAGAATATCATGTTGTCAACACTTTGAACAATGGCTATATTACTGATTTACCTTATGGATGTGCCGTCGAGATTACTTCGCGTATTACTGCCCACGGCCCTATTCCTGTCTACATTGGTAAATTACCGGATTCGGTGAAAGGTCTTGTCCAAAGTATGAAAACTTTTGAGATTTTACTTGTGGATGCGATTTATGAAAAAAGTCTTGAAAAAGCTAAATTTGCTTTACAAGTTCATCCTCTAACCAAATCGATTAAAAAGGCTTCTTTGGTTTTTGATGAACTAGTCGTAGCGCACCGTAAACATTTAGATTACTACTTTGAGGACTAGAACATGAAAATTACACGCTTTGGAACGGATGAAGTAATCCATTATTATCATACCCAAAAAGAGGTTGAGATTAAGAAAGAGTATCAGCCCAAAGAATTAAGAGGACTATGGGTATCTAATGTGATGAACATTGATATGCCGACAACTGAAAACTTGGACAACTATATTGAAAAAATGAATCAGATTATTCGAGTCTGTAAAGACTTTAATATCAATGCAATCTTTTTTCAAGTACGAACCACAAGTGATGCTTTCTATGATTCTGCACTGAATCCCTATAGTCGTTATTTAACTGGGAAAGAAGGTAAAAAACCTCCTTTTGATGTTTTTCAAGTGTTTCTCAATAAAGCAAAAAATGCTGGCATAGAAGTCCATGCTTGGTGTAATCCATATAGGATTAATGCTGAAGCTGCTGAAAGTATCGAGGATTATCTATCAACTTGTGATGATCTAAACTTTGCGAAGACTCATCCAGAAACAATCATCCTTGATAAAAATAACAAAATGATTTTTAATCCTGCATTACAATCTGTTCGAGATTTCATTACGGATTCAATGGTTGAGATTGTTAGAAAGTACGATGTTGCAGGAATTCATTTTGATGATTATTTCTATCCTTATGCTGGATTAAGTAACGAATTAAATGATTTAAAACAGTGGGAAGAACAATCATTATCGATTGACGATTTTCGAAGAGAAAATGTCAATCTTCTATTAAAACAAGTTTATACATCCATTAAAAAAATCAAACCAAATGTTTCTTTTGGTATAAGTCCATTTGGTATTTGGAAAAACAAAAAAGAGGGCGTCTATGGATCCAATACAGATCCAGCTTGTACTGAAAGCTATACTTCGTTATACGCCGACACTCTCGCGTGGATAGACGGTGGATACATTGATTATGTAATCCCACAAATTTACTGGGACTTCGGACATAAAATTGCACCTTTTGCGGACATTGTCGATTTTTGGGTTGATGTACTAAAAGAAAAATTAGTCAAACTCTATATTGGCCATGGCGCATACCGTCTTGGAAGTGATGGTAATTATTTAGACAAAGATGAAATTATTAATCAAGTGAAATATTCGAATCAGTTCGATACAGTAAAAGGGAATGTTTTCTTTACCTTTAAAACCTTTATCGATCAAGACAAAGCACTTGAAGGGATGACAGAATTAAAGAAATTAATGAATGAGGTTTAATAATGAAGCGAATGAAATTAGCATTAGTCATCATTTTGATGATGTTACTAGGAATCTTTTTACAAGTCAGTGTTGCAGGTGAATCTACATTAGTTCCATTAACAAGAAATGGTTCTTATGTTTATCATTATTTGACGTCAGAAAAAGTAATGATTCCTTCAACGTATGAAGAAAAAGATACCGAATTCCGCGGTGTTTGGGTAGCGACTGTCTATAATCTAAATATACCAGTTTATACTAGTGAAACACAGTACAAAGCTGAATTTCAACATTTGATCAGTGAAATGCTAGAAAGCAATATGAATGCGATGCTCTTCCAAGTGCGTCCTTTAAATGATGCTTTTTATGATAGTGACTTTGCTCCTTGGTCAAGATACTTAACAGGTAGTGAAGGTGTAGATCCAGGCTGGGATATTCTTGCATGGATGATAGAAGAATGCCATGCAAGTGGAATTGAATTTCATGCGTGGATGAATCCTTATCGTGTTGCCAATACCTTAGACTCTAAAGAGACATATATTGCCTCGCTAAGTTCTGAGAACTTTGCGAAGCAGCGTCCTGATTTAGTGGTCGTTGGTAATGTTGATTCTAACGGTAGAAATCCACTTATCTTAAATCCAGGCGAACCAGAAGTCAAAGCCTACATCCGTAATGTTGTCAGTGAACTAATAACAAATTATGATGTTGATGGTATTCATTTTGATGATTATTTTTATCCATACAGTGGTATATCCTCAGATACTGCCACGTATAATACTTATAAATTACCAGGACAAACGATTGCGGATTGGCGTAGAGAAAATGTCAATGACGTAGTCCGTGGTGTGAAAGAAGATATCGATGCTTATAACAATGCAAGTGGAGAATCAGTAAGATTTGGCATTAGTCCTTTTGGCCTTTGGGGTAGCGGCATTGAAGGCTACTCACAAACGCTTGAAGGTGGTTCAAATACGGCTCCTGCGAATATGTCTAGTTATTTAGCACAATACGCGGATAGTAAGAAATGGGTTGAAGAAGGATGGGTTCATTACATTTGTCCTCAAGTATACTTTAGTTTCACCCATAGCACTGCCCCTTATGCTGATGTCGTAGACTGGTGGGCAAGTATTGCAAGAGGTACTGGCGTTGATGTTTATATTGGTCATAGTTTATCCGGCGCTGATAGTGGTGGCTGGGTCTCTACTGAAATAGCTGATCAATTAAGATATAATCTGCAACATCCTGAAATCAAGGGTGAAGTGATGTATAGTTTTGCTTACTTAGATAAAACCCATATGCAAACAGTAGAATCCCTCAACTGGACGGTAACACCACTCAATATTTATGAAGCTGTACCAAGTGATATTACCTATAGTTTATCAGGAAACGTTGCTGGAAATATCTATACGACCGATGTAGAAGTCACGCTCACAGGTTCAAACGATGTTTATTACAAACTCGATGATGGACAGTGGACGCTCTACACTACACCTTTCATGGTTACTGGAAGTGGCGCCCATGCAGTCTATACTAAATCGGTGGATAGTGAAGGTGTCGAAAGTGCTATTTCATCCTTTAATATTGCAATTCAATATTTAAATACGGATGTACCATCGATTTCAATCGATGGGAATAAAATAGCTTCGAGTTATATCCTTGGTTCAAAGATTGTGTTAAGTTCTGCAGGTGAAGATATTTATGTTGCGATTAATCATGGTAGTATTGGAACTTTTGAACTTTATACTGGTCCGATTGAATTAAATGATACCGGAACATATTATATTCGTGCAAAAACGATTGATTCAAGAGGAACGGAAAGCGAAGAGACTATTCTTTCAATTTCTGTCACAGAAGAATGCTATCTTCTACCTTCAATATCGCTACAGGGAACAGGAACTGAAGGAAATTATCAATCTGTGACCGTAACTTTAACTGGCGTCACAGCGATGCAGTATAAACTAAATGCTGGAACGTGGATTGATTACACAGGACCTTTCACCATTACAGAAGAAGGGAACTATGTCCTTAGTTACAGGAATAATGATGCATGTCTTAGTGAACAATCGACTTCCTTTGTCGTCGATAGTACTCCGCCTGAAGGAATCGATATCAACGCTGTTGGCGATTATGATGGGGAGCGTTACTATACTTCCGTTACAACAGTAACGTTATCGACCACAGACCAAGATTCTACGATTTGGTACAGACTTCATAATGGTACAAGTTGGTCCGTTTGGAAAGTCTATGCAGAACCTATTGAACTAATCTATAGCGCTACCTTTACAATTGAATATAAACTAGTGGACAAGGCACAAAATGAAAGTGAAGTATATTCAAGTCGTTTCCGATTAAGTATCGCTCCAACTGAAACAAACGTGTATGTTATTCGTGATGGGGAAATCGTGACATATTATAATTCTGATACGCCAATTGAATTACCAGAGTATAGTCCAAAAAGCGAAGAAATTCATGCTGTTTGGGTTGCGACGGTGGGCAATATTGATTTATCTTTGATGACTTCTGAAGAAGCCTATAAAAACGAAATTATTCAAATGCTAGATAAAATTGAATCCTATCATTTCAATACCATCTTTTTCCAAGTAAGACCAATGAATGATGCATTCTATGATAGTGATTACGCACCATGGAGTCGTTATATCACTGGAACAGAAGGTGTTGACCCAGGTTTTGATGTGTTACAATTTATCATTGATGAATCACATAAACGTGGCATTGAACTTCATGCATGGTTAAACCCATATCGTGTTTCTACCGGTACAAGTAGTAAAGAAGAACAATTAGCTCTGCTTGCGAGCGATAACTTTGCAAAACAAAATCCTGATTTGGTGATGCAGGATAGCGCCGGGCATTTAATTTTGAATCCTGGTGAAAGACAAGTCCAAGTTTATATTCGTGGCGTCATCCAGGAGTTAATCACCAAATATAATGTAGATGGAATTCATTTTGATGATTACTTCTATAGTTATAGCGGTACGCCATTAGAAGCAGATGCCGATTTATATGCAAGATTAAAAGATCCGAATCAAACACTAGACGACTGGCGTCGTGAAAATATAAACACCGTTGTGATGGAAGTCCATAACCTTATTGATGGTTATAATCTTGATCATCAAACAACGATTCGATTTGGCATTAGCCCATTTGGTATCTGGGAAAGTGGCGGAACCTATGGAAGCAATACTTCTTTATATACGTTATCTTCATATCAAGATCAATATGCCGATTCAAGAAAATGGGTGATGGAAGGATGGGTTGATTATATTCTTCCGCAACTCTATTGGCAATTTGATCATTCGAGTGCACCATTCGCAGACTTAGTAGACTGGTGGGCAGATTTATGTGATACCTATAACG
>JBFXGX010000034.1:0-15972 GCA_050177605.1 Candidatus Izemoplasmatales bacterium
CTCACCATTAAGCACAATTTTTGATACTTGTTCTCCAATATCATTTTTACCAACAATTCTTATACCATCGCCTACCGATAAACTCTGCGTTAATAAAATCGTTGTTTTTCCATAATGATACGATAATACTTTTCCAACAAGTACCCCTTGATGATTGGGTCTTGTCTCATAATTGATTTTATAAGGTTCTTCACCTAGACTATAACCTTTTGTAAAATCTCGATTAAACAGTTTTGCGAGGGTGTAGATGTCACTTTCTACCGAAGAAGACGCAACACCTCCGTAATATTCATCAATATACTTTCGATACATTTTAATGGTCTCAACAGTATATTCTAAACTTCTCATTCTTCCTTCTATTTTTAAAGAACAAACTCCTGCCTCAATCAGTTCTCCTAGATGTGGGAGTGTCATTAAATCCTTTGTGCTTAGTAAATAAGCTTCTTTATGAAACAATGTCTCATCTTTATACATTTCATATGGTAAACGGCAAGGTTGAGCACACTCTCCTCTATTCCCTGAACGCGAACCATTCATCTGTGATAAATAACAGTTTCCAGAATAGGATACGCATAGCGCTCCATGAGCAAATATTTCAAATTCGATGCTTGTTTCTTGTCTGAACTCTTGGATTTTTTCGATACTTGTTTCTCTCGCTAAAATAATACGCTTCACACCGAGATCTTCCAAAAACTTCACTTGATGAAGATTGAGTGTGTTCATCTGTGTTGAAACATGGATTTCTGTTTCAGGATAACGATGAATTAGTTGCCTTAACATGCCATAATCTTGAACAATAAGTGCGTCTACATGAAACTTGATAAGCTCGTCTGTATATTCAAAAAAAGAAGATAGTTCATCTTCAAAAATAATCGTGTTGATTGTTACATAAACTTTGGCATTGCGTAGATGTGCAAACGTAATTGCTTCTTTGATTTGTTCAAGTGAAAAGTTATCTGCATTTGCCCGTGCGCCAAATCTTTTCCCGCCAATGTACACAGCGTTTGCTCCAGCGTTTATCGCGCCAATGAGTGCATCTATATTTCCTGCTGGTGCTAGTAATTCTACTTTTTTCATCGATATATCACCTGATTCTATTATATCTTATTTTTAAGAAAAAAAGCCACAAAGTGGCTTCTATTCTTTATATATATTCGGTAAGTTATCCCTCTGATCGACTAAGATGCTTTCTATTTTTTCGAAGACTTCATGTTTTTTCATAGGGAAACAATCTTCACAAAAATGAGGCTTGTTACAGTTTGCGCAAAATACACTCGTCATGTCCTTATACTCATTGATTATTGCCAAAGTGGCATTGATTGTCTCAATTTCATCGTGTCTTCTCAAGAAATAGTAAGCTTCTAAAACTTCTTCCACCACTTTGTCTTGTAATTCATCGATTCCGCGTAATTCTTTAATACGATGACTGGTTTTCATATTTTCCTCCTCCTGTATGTATTTAATTAATATTATTATACCTCTAATTCATGAAAAGAAAAGGCTTTCATCAAAAAAACGAAAATTTTCTTACTAAGTTCAAATAAAAAAGCGCGTTTTACTTTTCGCGCTTTTCGAGTTTTAATTGATTCATTTGTTTATTACTTTTTTTTGTATGATATAGTTTTCGGTCAACCGAAATGTACAGTCTATCAATAGTGTCTCCTGATTTCGAATACTCACAACCATAACTGAATTTAACATTCCTGCATATTTCATCTTCTAAAGAAAATATATAATGATATAGATTGTCAATAATCTCATCTACGGTGCATTGATGTTCGATTACACATATAAACTCATCTCCACCTAATCTAGCGGCCATCTTGCTTGGATAGATTGCGGCCACAAGTCCTTTTCCAAACTCACGCAATACTTCATCACCTTTATGGTGCCCGTAGGTGTCATTAATTTCTTTAAAATGGTCAATATCAATCGATAATAACTTAAAATTTGCTTGATTATCGATTCGCTCATTAACATAGTTTTCATAGCTTGAGCGACTAAAAAGATGGGTTAAGTGATCAATTTCTCCATTGGTCGATTCAAAAAATATATAGATGACCAAAAGGCCGAACCCGATGGATGTCCAGGATAGATACAAACGTGTGTTTAACATCGATAAAAAAGTTCCAAGCATCGGTGTAAAGAAAAATGCAATAAATAAGAGGTATTGATGGTTTCTAATTCTTTTACGATTTTGAATCGCTAAAACAATAATATATACGTACGCCAAAAACAAAACAATATAGTGAATCCACTGATAATCTCCAGAAAAATAGGCATTAGTTCCTTTTTGAACACCAAAATAAATTGGATAGAACAAATTGATGACTAACAATACAAAAGTAATAATCGTTGGAGTCATATAAAACCATCTTTTTTTTAGCCTTTTATACTGATGAAAAATAACATAATCCATATAGTTTAAGAACATACCAACAATTAAAGGCGCGATAAGAATAAGGAGAAAATTAGAAGCATACTCGAGAAAATAAGCGCCTGGATAAGTTTGAACATCAAGAATCCAAGTAAGCGGCTCTAATAATACTGCAATGGCAGTAAGAATTAATGTATGATTTAAAAAATTCCGCCGTACACTGATTACTTTGGATCGAATGAGTATGGTTCCAAATAATATCATTAACATTAGAAATGCATAAATATTCAATTGAAATTGCACCAAATAGTCCATATTCTATCCCCCTTTGCGCTTTCATTATAACATGTTGTTTATCAATTGCATCAATTATAACGAAAAAGTAAAGATTTAGAAAATAAAAAAGCTCCCTTCATCAGAGTGGTATTTTAGTATACCATATCTCCAACTTTTGGAAGCTATTTCAATCTTTGATGGCAGGGGTGACAGGATTCGAACCCGTACAAACAGTTTTGGAGACTGCCGTGCTACCGTTGACACCACACCCCTAGAAAAAGAGTCTACTAATATTATTAATGATTTACGTCTATTTGTCAAGGAAAATAAGACGTAGGTGATGAAAAAAGAAGGCAAATATCCATCGCCTTCTCGTTTAAGCTTCTTTTGAACTTTTAATCACTTTTTTTCTGGAAAACTCTTCTCGATCTTTTTCCTCTAAAGCTTCAGTGATGTACTTAATATTTTTCTCAAATTCTGGAATAACAACATTTTTCAATGCGTTCGCTCTTTTTCGAGCTTTTCGAATTGCATTTGCTAAACGATAGACTGAGTTGTCAATTTCAGCTAATAAAATAGTGAGATCACGGACTTTAACAAAATTTTGATAGGCATAATCAAATTTAGTATTTGTCATGGCAAAACCATATTCCATTTCTATCGGTTTTGGCTGATAAATGATTTTTGGAATTTCAACGCCCATTACACTTCGATAGGTGATATTTAACCCTGTTTCTACAGGAATCGCCTTGGCGATATCACCAACAAACCCAAGCGTGATATTTGCTTCTTGTAATGCAATATAAGCTTTAGCATATGTCGACGAAATCTCATCTCGGAGTTTTCTAACGCTGTCAATCAACGTCATCATCTCTCGAATCAAAATATTCCTTTTTCGGTCCATCAAATCATACCCTAAATGCGCCAAGGAATTGGTTTTCTTAATCGCCATCAAGTTCCCTTTTGTTGGAAATACTTGTTTTTGCGCCATGATTAATTCCCCCGATCTTTGAGTTCTTTAATCACCGATTTAGATTTGATGCCGAATAACTCGCCCGCTTTATCGGGGTGATAATACTCCTCTAACAATTCGTCATCTGTACGATCTAGTTCTTGTCTTGGAAGTATCGACAGTAAAGACCATCCCAAATCTAAAGTCTCATCGATGGAGCGATTGGATTCACTACCTTGAGATAGAAAATGTTCTTCAAATAGATTACCAAACACAATATATTGTTTGTCGGCAGGTGAAAGTTCATCTTCACCAATAACACTGGCTAAACTTCTGGCATCTTGAACTTTTGCATAGGAAGCAAATAATTGGTTCGCTAAAGATTGATGATCTTTTCTGGTGTATCCCTCACCAATTCCATCTTTCATTAATCTTGACAAGGATGGCAAGACCCCAACTGGTGGATAGATACCCACTTGATGAAGCTCTCTATCTAAAACAATTTGTCCTTCTGTAATATAGCCTGTAAGGTCAGGAACTGGATGAGTAATGTCGTCATTTGGCATTGATAAAATCGGGATTTGAGTTACAGACCCTTTGGATCCTCGAATTATCCCTGCACGCTCGTACATGGAAGCCAAATCTGAATATAGATATCCTGGATATCCTTTACGTCCTGGAATTTCTCCTTTTGAACTTGAGAATTCACGAAGTGCTTCACAATAAGAAGTGATATCCGTTAAGATAACTAAAACATGCATATCATGTTCGTATGCTAAATATTCTGCGGCAGATAACGCACACCTAGGTGTTAAAATTCTTTCAATAATTGGATCATTTGAAACATTAATAAACATCACTACTTTTTCAAGTACCCCTGCTTCTTCAAAGGACCTTTTAAAATAATCGGCAACGTCATTTTTTACGCCCATCGCGGCAAATACAACGCAGAATTCACTTCCTTCTTCTTCAGCAATCTTTGATTGCTTTACGATTTGGACTGCTAGTTCATTATGTGGCATCCCTGATCCAGAAAATATCGGTAATTTTTGGCCACGAATCAAAGTTGTTAAGGCATCGATACTAGAAATTCCGGTATTGATATAGTTTCTTGGATAAACACGTGATACAGGATTCAATGGCGTTCCATTAATGTCTTGGTATTTGTCCACAAAGAGTGGCCCAAAACCATCAATCGGTTCTCCAGAACCATTGAAAGTTCTTCCTAATATTTCTTTGGACAGACCAATCTCCATTGGTTTTCCAGTAAATTTAATTTTTGTATTATTGAGCGACATACCATTGGTACCTTCAAACACCTGGATTGCAGCTCTTTTGCCTTCAATTTGAACTGTACGTCCATATCGAATGCTTCCATCTTTCATTTGTATTTCGACCATTTCTTCGAAACCAACATTTTCCACATTATCTAAGAATATGAGTGGTCCATTGATTTCTTCTAGTCCAATATATTGAAGATTCATACGCTTCCTCCTTTGTTACTTAATTTGTTTAAAGGTATCATCAATCAATGTGAAGTAGTCATCAAACTTCTCTATTTCATTGTTGGCGACATCATATTTCATTTTTATGACTTTTTCAAACATTCCAGTAGCTTGTAATAAACTGAAGGCTTTTCCATCAGCTAAAACAAGTTGTGATTTCTTATATAAATATAAGATGACATCCATCATTCTTAATTGCTTTTGAAGAGGAACATACGTATCTTCTTTATGGAATGCGTTTTGTTGTAAGAAACCAACACGTATCACTTTTGATATTTCAATAACAAGTTTTTGATCATCTGGAAGAACATCACTACCAATGAGTTTCACAATTTCCATTAGTTTATTTTCTTCGGCGAGTAACGCCATAATCTTTTGTCTGTTTGTTAAAAAACGAATATCAATATTTTTATTAAACCATTTTGTTAAATCTGTAATATATTCTGAATAACTTAAATTCCAATTGATTGCGGCGTAGTGTCTTGCATAGGCTAGTTGTTTATCAAGCGCCCAGAAACAGCGTACGAAACGTTTTGTATTTTGAGTGACTGGTTCTGAAAAGTCAGCCCCTTGAGGAGATACCGCCCCAATAACTGTAACACTACCGACAGTATGATTTAAGTTTTCCATGTAACCTGCACGTTCATAGAATTGCGAAATTCTACTTGGTAAATACGCTGGAAACCCTTCTTCTGCAGGCATTTCTTCCAAACGACCACTAATTTCTCTTAGCGCTTCTGCCCAACGTGAAGTAGAATCCGCCATAACAGCTACATGATATCCCATGTCACGATAATATTCAGCAATCGTTAATCCTGTGTAAATCGAAGCTTCACGAGCAGCAACTGGCATATTGGATGTATTCGCAATGAGCACTGTTCTATCCATTAAAGGACGATTTGATTTCGGATCGATAAGTTCTGTCATTTCTTCCAAAACTTGAGTCATTTCATTTCCACGTTCACCGCATCCTACGTACACAATAATATCAGCATCACACCATTTTGCGAATTGATGTTGCATCATTGTCTTTCCTGTGCCGAATCCTCCAGGAACTGCAGCAGTTCCTCCTTTTGCGATTGGAAAAATAGTATCAATAATTCTTTGTCCACTAATGAGTGGAACAGAAATAGGTAATCTTCTATAAATTGGTCTAGCTGTTTTAATTGGCCATTTTTGTTGCATAGATAGTTTATGCGTTCTACCTTGTTCATCTTCAACTTCAACGAGCGTTTCGGTAATCTTATATTCACCGCTCTTTTTCAAGTTCACTACTTTTCCCTCAACACCGGACGGAATTAACATTCGATGTTCAATGAGTGGAGTTTCTTGTGTCGATGCATAAGTATCTCCAGGTTTCACAACCTGACCTAATTCAACTTTAACCACTACCTGCCAGGTTTTTGATGTGTCAAGCGGTTCTACATCCGACCCCGCAGGAATAAATGCGCCCTCTTTTTCTGCTATTGAAACAAGTGGACGCTCTATCCCATCAAAAATATTGGTTAGAATTCCTGGCCCTAACGTAACTGATACTGGATTTCCACTTGCAAAAACAGGTTCTCCTGGTTGAAGCCCTGTCGTTGATTCATATACTTGAATGGTAGTGAAATCTTTTGTGATTGAAATGACTTCACCCATTAATTTTTGATGTCCTACATAGACCATTTCTAGCATTGAAAAAGACACGGTATTGTCAACTTTGACAACCGGTCCATTGATAGAGAAAATCTTAGCTTGGTTCATCATACCACCTCACTTTAAATTATTTCTTAATAAATAAGTTTGACTTCTCATAGAACCATTGTTTTTTGCTTTCAAGAATCGAATCGAGAGTTTCATCAAGTTCAATTCCCTTTTTTTCACATCCAGCTAAAAAACCACCTAATTCTATTGAAGCGGTTTTTTCAATTTTGAATTTACCTAAAAATTCCTTTTTAATGACATCTTCAATTAAGTTGTCGCCGTTCTTAATGTAGAACACGATCTCATCATGTTCAAAAAGAGGATTTAATTTCTTAACTTTGGAAGAAAGAAGCTCCTTATATTCATCTGTTTGTAAATAGGATTGTAATTTCTTTTTGACTTCATCAAAAACGCTTTGGAATAAATCTTGTCTTCGAATCATTAATTCTTTGGCGTTCTCAGTTAATAGTTTATTCATCTCATAACTATGATCTGTCTTCAAATCTTTTAGTTCGAGTTCTAGGTCATGATTGATGCTTTCTTTTAAGTCTTGATCTATTTTTGCAATTTCAGCACTTTTTATCGCGTTGATTTCTTTTGTTAGTTCATCAATTTTCTTTTGAGATGCCTCATGTATTTCTTTTTCGAAATACTTCAGCAATTGTTCAGATGATAAATATTCCATTCTTCCACCTCACAGTTTCACGCCGATAGCTTCACTTACATAACGGTCAATCGCTTTTCCGATATCTGTAGATCCATGTCGATCTGGAATCTCGACAATCAGTGGCTTCGGCTGTTTGAGTTTTAATTCAGAGACAACATCAGGACACAATTCAACTAATTTTGTCGTGATTAAAACAATACAGATTTCAGGGTCCTGTATTGCTTTTTCAAGTTGCTCGAGAACAGCGTTTCGGTCATGAACTACCACGCCTTCGATGCCCGCAAGCCTCATGCCAACTTGAGTATCAATATTGTCGCTAATTAAATAAAATTTCATTTAGATCACTTCTTTTTTTTACTACAGTTTGAAATAGATTAATGCAGAGATGATAAGACCATAAATCGCAACCCCTTCACCTAAGGCAACGAAGATTAATGATTTACCAAAGTTCTTCTCGTTTTCAGAGAATGCACCAATTGCAGCAGGAGCTGCAGCTGCTACGGCAATACCAGCACCTAACGCACTTAACCCTGTAGATAAGGCAGCACTTAAGAATCCTAAACCTTGTGCGGTTGTACCCGCAATACTAACAGTGGTCGTTGCAGCAAAGACATGTACATTTGAAAACATAAAAATCATCGTAAATGCAATAAATCCAAAGAAACTAGCCACATGTGTAATTAAGCGATTTTTCGCAACTTTTTTAGATGTTTTTCCTTGAAAAACTTTAATCAGTGGTAAAGAGATTAAAATTAAAAATAGTAATGGTAATAAAATTTCAGCTGTGTTTAACATAATAAATCCTCCTAAAATATTTTTTTATTTTAATGTTTGAAATGGCACTCCGTCACCTTCATAGTAACGAGAGAACATTTCGTAAAATTCCAAACGTAAAACCTGGATTCCAACAATCATACCTTCTAGAGCCATAACGAATAAGTTTCCGAAGATAAAAATGATTGTTGTAATAATAGCATTGGATGACATTCCCATTACTGTAAATACAACGAGCATCATTGAGGCATGTGATAGTAAGAATCCTCCAACCCTCATAAATGACATTGTATTTGTAATATAGGATAAAACGACTTCGAATAATTCAAAGAATCCTTCAACAAAGAATCCGCCAAAGCCAGTTGGAAAAGCCTTATGTCCTTCCAATTTTCTTTCGAGTGGTTCCTTTAAGAAAATTAAGAGTAATGGCGCAACAATAAAGGTTACAATGAGTAGTGGCGTGAATGCTTTGACACTAAAAATCATCGTTAAGACGATTCCTACAATAATATATCCATAAAACAAGAAACCGGATATACCATTTGGAGAAAAGAGTACATCCGCATACTTTTTCTTTTTGAAATTGGTATAGGTATTAATAATAATCGATATCAAAATAAGGATGGCACCAATCGCGACTGCAGAGAGCAATAGATATAATGTCATATTTGAATCCAGAACACGAATAGGTAAGAAGCCAATTCCTATCTTTTCATAAAGTGTCAACAAGATTTCTTCGTTTCCAAACACTGAACCAAACAACAATCCAAAGAAAGCTGAGAACAAACCAATTCTCATCCCAACTTCTCCTAATTGAAGATGTTTCTTTTTATAGAAATAATATCCAATAAGTGCCAGTAATAAACCTTGTCCAAAATCCGCAAACATAATTCCAAATAAAAGCGAATAAGTCAACGCAACAAATGGGGTAGGATCAATTCCTCCATATTTTGGTATCCCATACATCTCAACAAACATCGAGAAAGGACGAGTAAACCAATTATTCTTAAGTTTCGTAGGAGGTAGCAACCGTTTATCGCTTAACGCTGGCCGGAAAAGCACTTCTACTTCTTTTAAATCTTTATACTTTTCTATAATGATTTTTTCATCTTTTTGTTCGATAAATCCTGTGATTGTGAATTTATCGCCAAGACCAACAACATATTTCTTTGCATCATAGATTTTATTTAACATTAATAACTCTGATTTGATATGAGAGATATCATGGTGCGCTTCTTTCAGCACTTCAAAAAGAGATTGTTTTACCTTTTCAAGATGTGATGTTGTAAGTTCTATCTCTTGAATTAATTTTACTTCGGCATCTTCTGGTGTCCCGTGCACAAAGTCTGGAATGTGAATTCGTTCAAAAAACAAGGATGAGAAAATATTATCAACTTCTCGTTCGTAATCATTGGAGGTAAAATACATACACCAACTATAGTTTTTATCTACACTAAATGACTTAAAGATAAACGGTCGATTACGATAGAATCTTAATTTTTCAACACTGTCCATTGGAAGTCTTCCTACACGAGAAACAACATAATCACAAGAAAACACATCATCAAGGGAAATATCTAAACTATTAATGTTTTTCACTTGAATGAGCGCATCTTGATATTTTCGAACTAAGTCAAGTGTTACCTTCTTTTGATCAAGCAACGCTGTTAATTTATGATGAGTAGATTCAACGTACTCCTTCATTTTATCGAGTGAATCATCAATTTGGCACATTTCTTGCACTTCGATATCAATATTAAACTCGGCCTCAATCTCGAGGATTTCTTTCAATATTAAATTACATGGATTATCAGAAGAAAATGATGTTAATCCATGAACTTTATCAACAAACTGCGTTGCTGGAACTGGGTGAATATCATGAAGTTCCACAAATCTAGCAAGGACACGATCAAGATAATCGATGTTTGATGTAATATTCACAAGTCTGGTTTTTGCGATTGCCATGACGTGGCCTCCTTTCTTGCCAAAAAGTTATTTTAGACAAGATTTACTAGTAATCTTCTTTGGTGCTCTTAATCTTTTATCACTATCAGCTGGTCGAATTTCAACCTCAACATTAGAGATATCTGAAAATAATGGCCGTAAAAATTCTTCCTTCTTTTCGTCGATAAAACCAACAATGGAGAATCTTGTGCCCAAACAGACAACATATTTCTCCGATTGATATATTTTTTTCATTACTTCAAGTTCGCTTTTCATACGATTAATAACAAGTTCGTGTTTTTGAAGATATTCATCAAGTAATTTTTTTGATTTATCAATCTGTTTTTTTGTTGTGGATAATTCTTTTTCCAACATACCTAAAGCTTCTGCGGGCGTCCCGTGTACAAAATCCGGTATAAAAACTCGTTCAAAAAGTAACGATGAAAAGATATTATCCACCGCTCTTTCATATCCATTCGTTGCGAAATACATACACCATGAGGATTCCTCGTCTTCAGCAAATGATTTAAATATGAAGGGTGTATTATGATAATATTCTAGTTTTGCAACACTATCTAAAGGTAGTTTACCGACGCGCGCATTCACATAATCACACTCAAAAATATCATCAAGACTAACATTGAGCGTCTCTAAATACCCTACTTGTTTTTTTGCATCATCATATTTAGAATAGAGGGTTTCAAGCATAACCAATTCTTCGTTATATGATTGAATATGCAGATGCACTTCTTTGATTTCTTTTGATATGTCATCGAGTGTATCATTAATACCCTCTATTTTTGAAGGTTCAAAAGATGTATGACATTCTTTTTCAATTTCGCTTAGTTCTTGTAATAATGGTGTAGCGTTGTCTTTGGAAGACAAGGATTTACTGCCATGAACTGTTTGAACGATTTTTTCTGATTCAACAAGTTCAATACAAGGAAATGATGTGATGCGTTCAAGCACTTTTGAAACATCATCCATGTAAGCAAGTATATTCACAAGTTTCATTTTAGGCTTTGCCATCGTGTCCTCCTTAATAAATAAGCATTTTTTTAATTTCTAATTCCTCTAAGTCGTACCTTATACCTTCAATAATATTGAAGATATTTTGTTGTTCAATTTCTGATAAGATGACATAGGCTGCAAAAACGGTCGGTGCATCATAGGAGAAATTCATAAATCTCTTTGCTAAATTGTATTTTAAATGATCTGCAAGATACTCGATGTAAACATAGTCATCTTCGTCAATATATTCTTTATACTCTGAACTATGCATATTCTTCAAAATATCGTCAGGATTAGCTAGTGACATTAAATCCAACATTTTATTTCTACTGATTCTAGAATACTTTAGTAACAACGAATCCTCAATAACATTATTGGGTGCGTGATAGAACTTTTTCATTCTATAAATTTTAACAATATTCAGCAGTTCAATATTAGTCAAAAAGATATTTCTTAAATCCTTTAATATTTTTCCTTTATATAACTTTTCAATTCTAGCGAACACGGTATCATAATAATATTCTTGGAAAGCGCGCTCTAAAATTGCATGATTTAATTCTTCCTTTGGCATATTTGTAAAAGGCAACAAGATTTGATAATAAGGAGTATCTTTGATCACTTCTAACAAGTTTTGAAAACTTCGTGCTTTGGATAACTCTAGAATATCAAAACTTGCATGACGGACAAAATAGATTGGCAATTCCGCAATCGCTAATTGATATTCCCCTGATATGACAGAGTGCGCAGCGGTAAGCAAAATATCTGTTTCCCTTCGAATGATATTCATTTCAAAAAATCCTTTATCACTCGAATCAATGAACTTAATCAAACGAATAACATAATTAAAATTCGCTTTTTTGATTAATTCCTCAAGTTGTCCGCGATGAATAGAATTTTCTTGAATATCTTGTAATATTTCTTTAAATTTTTTGGAGTTCTTTAGGTACTCCGCAACATCACCAACAGTATTCTTCTTTGTAAGTTCAGTATAATCTAGTGGAGTTAATCTTCTTCCGTAGATGGCCTTTGCTTTCGTGATTATTGCATTACTAGCCCATTTAGACATATTGTCTCCCCCTTTCGGAGTTATTCTTTAATACAGTCTTGATAGATTGATTCAATCCATTCGTCACTTTTCAATGCAAAAGAAGACTCGAGTTCCTTGAGTGATTTCTCGAATTCAACTCTGTTTAGTTTTTTTCTTTCTTCAAGTTCGGCTAACATTTTTGTTTTTTCGATGTTTAACTTCTCTTTCGCCTCACTCTTATATTTTTTTTCGAGGCGCAATCTTTCTTCTCTTAAAACATCACTGATATGTTCTTTCTCTTTAGTGAGTTTCAAAACTTCATTTCGCGCTTTTTTGTCAAGTTCAATGACGTCCCTAATTAGATTTTCCATGGATTTCACTCCTTTTGTAATTGAAGAGTACTTCTTCATTATAGCACCGATTTTTGAAGGTGACTAATCTATTGATTATTTTCTCCAAAATTCCAAAATTAAAACGTTTTCAAAATCCTTTTCTTAAAAAGAAAAAGCTCCCAGAAGAGCTTTTTACATTTTCACGATTTGTTCAAGGTGATACCCTTCTTCTTGTAAGGCTTGAGATATAACTTTTTCTGATACATATCCTTCGAAAGTAGCATAGCCTCCATCTTTTGATACAGTAACGTCAGTTATCCCATAGATGTTTTCTAACACATACTTAATATCTCTTGCACAACCTTCACAACAAATGTTAGATATGATGGCTTTTTTCATTGATCATCACCTCAATCATAGATATAGTTAATTACACTCATAATTATAATACTTTCATAATTAAGTGTCAAATGGGAATCCCCAGATAAGCGATTTCATCACACAATCTACATATTATGATAACTTAGGAATGTATGCAGATACATTTATTCCAAGGTTTTCAGCAAATTTGATTGCCTTATCAATATCATTATGATGTAGATGATCTGGATGATGTGCATCAACACCAATAATCACTTTAATCTCTTTATAAGTGGTAACAATTTTCCAAAAATCATATCTCGGATAAGCATATTTTTCAATACCACCATCAAAAAATCTAGGACGATGAAATCCACCAACATTAATTTCTAAAAAGACATCGTTTTTGATGGCTGCTTCAACAATCATCCTTGTAGCTTTTTCACACACTTCATCAAAAACATATTGATTGTTTTTTTTGTAATGATAGACAAAAATATCCGGGTGTGCCATAACCGTGAATAGTCCGGAGTTCAGTGCCTCAACTGTGATACTTGCATACTTCATGATCAAATCTTCATTCATTAACTCATATACATTATAAAACTCATCTCCATCAGGAAAATAATGCATTCCTAAGATGAGGTAGTCTAGTTCTTTTCTTAGTTTTGAAAGATAAGGTTGAATTGCAGGAAAATATTCAATCTCTAGGCCTAAAAACAAATTGATTTGCTTTGTATATTGTGACTTTAAAGAATGGAACGTTGGCAAATAAACCTGCTTGAAATCATCATAATTCATTTGTAAGTCCAACCCAAAATCCTTGTAATAGTGTTTCGGTAAATCACTCGTAAGTATCGGGCCGTGATCCGAAATCCCTAAAATAGTATATCCGCTCCTAATAGCGCTTTTTATATAATCTTCCATTTCGCCTTCCGCATGTCCACATAAGGCAAGATGAGTGTGGTAATTCGCTGTTAACTTCATAATTTATCACCCTCTACATTCTATCATTTTTAAGGGTAAATAGAAATGAAAAAGAAAAAATAAAAGAACCCCCAGGGAAGGGGTTCAATGTATGGGGAAAACCTTAAAGGATGTAATCTGCTGGTTGGGAGTCCGAAGGAAGTTTTGTTTGTTTCTTGTTGTTCGTTCCTTCGAATAAACTTTTTGCTAATTCTTGAATGTAGCTACCTCTTAATGCATAACCAGGCATTTGTTCTTCTGCAGTCCTGTATGCTTTGTCGAGATTATCTTCCTTATTAAAGTAAGAACGGAAGAATTGGATAAGACTTAAATACTCATAATTATATTTTTTGTCTTTATGAAGCAATTCTAACTCCACAGTGTAGTTATTTGCTTCATCGATGCGATTTAATTTATATAGGCAATAGGTTTTCATGATAGACTCGTAATCTGGCTTTTTCAAAACGCCATCGAGAATTATGTTATAGTGTTCAAGTGCTTCAGAATAATTTTCCTCCATAAGTAAGCAGTCTGCATAGTTCAGTTCTGTTGCACGAAGTAGTTTATCAAGCTTACTATAAGAAATATATACCAAGTTTTTCCTTAATAATCGTTTTGCTTCATCAATATTGCCAAGTTTCTTATATAGTGCAGCAATATTCACTCTACAGAAAACAGCACGTACATAATTTAGTTGTTCTTCTAGTTTTGGAAGTGCTTTGTTCGCATAAATTAATGCGTTAATAAAATCACTTATTAAAGAATAACTAAATGAAATATGATAATTTGCAGTTGGTTCTAATTCTGGATAATTCACAGCTAAATAAGACGTGAGTCGTGCATAATGAACAACATTTTCGCGATCTTTTTCGATTGCGGATTTGGTACACATAAAATCATAATATAAGAAACGATGTTCACTAGACATTTTATCCACGAAATTGGATAAAAATGCGATGGCTTCATTTTGTTTCTCACGGTGCATTTGTCTTGAATAGTTTATGTCGGTAATATAGAAGATTAATTGAGCTAAATAAAACTCAATCATTAATATCGAATTTTCATAGAGGGCTTTCTTTTCATTAATACTATCAAAGTGCTTTTTGACCTCATCAGATTGAGAAAAACAAACAGACGTATAAAAACGGCTAAAGTTTTGGTCCAATTCTTCAATAGTGCTTGGATCAATTTTAGTCTGAATATTAAGATAATTAGCCATTTTGTCAACCATCTCTTCATAACCGATAAACCCTTTTAATTGGGCTCTTCGATAATTAGAAGTTGCGATTTTGGCTGACTCGTTGATTTCTTTCTGTGTTACTTGGTCCTTCTTTTTTAAATACTCAATCATGACAAGTTTGTCAAAATTTTCTTTAAAATAGAACGCACACGAAAAGTCATAGATAGTCATGAAAATCATCCCTTGTTAAATATATGCTAAACTCATGTCGTACTCAGCACATCTCAACAAGAATAATACTTTTTAGATTGAGAATGCGTGAGTTGGGTACATGAATTCTGGCTCGTCATCATCTGCTACAAATTGGAATCCTTTTCCTGGATACATGAATTCTGGTTCATCGTCATCCGCTAGTAATTGGAATCCTTTTCCTGGGTACATAAATTCTGGTTCATCATCATCTGCTAGTAATTGGAATCCTTTTCCTGGATACATAAATTCTGGTTCGTCGTCATCAGCTACGAATTGGAATCCTTTTCCTGGATACATGAATTCTGGTTCATCGTCATCAGCTACGAATTGGAATCCTTTTCCTGGATACATAAATTCTGGTTCGTCGTCATCAGCCACGAATTGGAATCCTTTTCCCGGATACATGAATTCTGGTTCATCATCGTCTGCTGCATTAACAACTGCTAGTGATCCTGCAAATAAAAACGTAAATAAAACTACAAATAAAGATTTCACAAATAAATTTTTCATAAAATTGCCCCCTGAATGTTTTTAATTTTTTTTGTTGTACATGACTAAAAAAACTGTGTGTTCTATGATTAATTACCATATTATCACACCATTCAAGGTTTGTAAATATTCTTAATTGATAATATTTTACATTATTATTATACCATTTCCAAG
>JBFXGX010000035.1:0-12524 GCA_050177605.1 Candidatus Izemoplasmatales bacterium
TCTTCTATCAGCGCTGCAGCTTTTTTCGCGGCGATATTTTTTTGGTCAACATTTTGGGTTAAACGATCATCGAGAAAAACATCAGTTGTATTTTTCTCTCGTAAGACAATACTGCCGTATCTTTCTTCTAAGAATCCTTCAAGCGCTAAGTCTTTGATGTCTCTTCGAATCGTTGATTCAGAGGCATCAATAAAAGATGCAAGTTCACTGATTTGAATATCCTTATGTTTACTAACATATTCTTTAATTTGTGTTAATCTTTTGCTTTTTTGCATCATTTTAGCCCCCTAACATGGATGAAAATGCTTTCAAACCCTTACAGCAAAAATTATACAACTTTTCTAAAGTTTGTCAATCTTTTTTAAACTTCTTCATAATATTTTACAACATTTTCACATTATTTCACAAATTTGCATAAAAAAAAGCAAGTTTTTCACTTGCTTTCCATTTTGATGGATTAGAATAATCTTCCTGATCTACCTTTTCCTCGGTTTCTTGAACTTTGAGGTTGGGACAATCCATTTTGACCCATTTTTTCTAAGGAGGATGGATTCATCGAAGCCATTTGTTTCATCAACTTTTGTTGTTTTTCAAGAGAGGATACTAAACGATTTACTTCGGTAGTGCTTCTACCACTACCCTCAGCAATCCGGCTTCTTCTTGAACTACTTCTTTCGATTAATTCTGGATGTTGACGCTCTTCTTTTGTCATTGAAGAAATAATTGCTTCAATATAAACAAGTTGTTTATCATCCACTTTCTCGGTATTTGCAAGTTGACCCATTCCTGGTAACATCTTTAGAATTCCTGAAAAAGCACCCATTCTTTTAATCATTTTCATTTGTTTTAGAAAATCATTATAATTGAACGTTCCAGACATCATTTTTTCCATCATTGACATGGCTTCGTCTTCATCGATTTCTTCAGTAGCTTTTTCGATTAAAGAAAGCATATCGCCCATCCCTAAAATACGGGAAGCCATTCTTTCTGGATGGAATACTTCTAAATCAGCAAGTTTTTCACCTGTACCTGAAAACTTGATTGGAACACCAGTAATCTTACGAATTGATAGTGCGGCACCACCTCTGGTATCTCCATCGAGTTTTGTAAGGATACATCCTGTTAAAGACAATGCTTCATGGAAAGCCGCTGCGACATTCACAGCATCTTGACCAGTCATCGCATCAACAGTTAATAAGATTTCTTCTGCTTTTGTTATTTTTTCGATATTCACAAGTTCATCCATCAATGTTTCATTGATGTGTAAACGACCTGCGGTATCGATGATTAAGGTATCAAAGTCATGATCTTTCGCATATTTCAATGCGTTTTTAACAATGGTTTCTGCGGGAACGCTGGTTCCTTCTTGGTAGACTTCAACGCCAAGTTGTTTTCCAACGGTCATTAATTGTTCTACGGCAGCTGGTCGATAAATATCGCAGGCAACTAGTAATGGTTTTTTGTTATAGGTTTTACGAATGTAACTTGCTAATTTACCTGCAGTCGTTGTTTTACCTGCCCCTTGTAACCCAACCATCATAATAGATGAAATACCTGTATCTTTTAAATCAAGGGAGACAGACTCACTTCCCATTAATTTAACAAGTTCATCATTTACTATTTTTACAACTTGTTGGTCTGGATTTAATCCTTTAAGGATTTTTTCTCCAAGCGCAAGAGTCTTGACTTCTTCGGTGAACTCTTTAACAATTTTATAATTGACATCGGCTTCAAGTAATGAGAGACGAATCTCTCTCATCATTTCTTCGATATCGGATTCAGTTAGTTTTGCTTTTCCTGACAAACGGCGTAACGCCATTTGGAAGCGAGAAGTTAAATTTTCAAATGCCATAGTTATTCCTCTAACTTTTCTAGATTTTTAAGAAGTTTCTTTGATTCATCATCATTAAAATGATTTTCTAATTGTTGGATGAGTTTTGATCTCTTCTGATGTTTATCAAGTATTTTTAAAGTAGACTCATAATGGTCTAAATGTTCTAACACTTTTTTGACTTGATCATGAACTGCGTTTCTTGAAACGTCTAGCATCTCCGCAATTTCTGATAATGAATAGTCTTCAAAGTAATAATATTCAAAATATTGTTTTTGTTTGTCCGTTAATAGTCCTTGATAGATATCATAGAGTGCATGATATCTTAGTTTATCTTTAATTGGATCCATTTCCTTCTCCTATTCAAAAAAGTCTGCGAATAGACCATAGATGTAGTCTTCAATATCAAAATAATCAATATCTGTCATTTTTTCACCCATTCCAACAAATGAAATCGGGATTTCTAGTTCATCGCGAATAGCTAAGACGATTCCACCTTTGGCTGTGCCATCTAATTTCGTTAAGACAACACCATTGATCGGTGTAACCGAAGAAAAGATTTTTGCTTGTGACAAACCGTTTTGTCCTGTTGTGGCATCCACAACAAGATAAGTAATGTGTTTTACTGGAGCCATTTCTTTATCGATGGTGCGGTTGATTTTTTCAAGTTCTTTCATTAAATTGACTTTATTTTGAAGACGACCAGCGGTATCAATTAAAAGAACATTCATTTTCTTTTCTTTTGCTTGTTTTAAAGCATCAAAGACGACGCTTGAAGGATCGCTACCTTCTTTTTTAAAGACAAACTCACAACCTACTCTTTCGCTCCATATGCGAAGTTGTTCAATCGCTCCTGCGCGGAAAGTATCCGCAGCCGCAACCATCACTGTTTTACCATCGTTTTTAATTTTATTGGCTAGTTTTGCGATGGAGGTTGTTTTTCCAGTTCCATTGACTCCCACAAACAAAATCACGGTTAAGCCTTCTTTATTATAAGGAATGTTTGTATTGATAATATCGTTTTTGATATAAAGTTCAAACATTTTATCGACAATCAAATTCTCTAGATCTTTTGGATCAGTAAGTCCCGATTTTTTTACTTCTTCCTTTAATGACTTCATTAATTTTAAAGAAGTATTAATCCCAATATCCGCCATGATGAATATTTCTTCTAACTGATCAAATAATGCCTCATCGATTTTCTTAGAATATGCCAAGACTTCTTTTAATGACGAAAAAGAACCATGTCTGGTTTTACTCATTCCGATTTTATATTTTTCACGTTTTTCTAGTTTTTCTTTGGAAGAAAATAGTTTTTGAAATAAGCCCATATTGATGACCCCTTTCGGACTAAAAATATTATATCATAAATTCAAATATTTCTCCATTAAAAGAAAAGAACCAATCGAGTTGGCTCTTTATTCGTGATAGTGACAGTTTTGTGTGTCGATGCAATGAACATGTCCATGTTCATCTTCAACCACTTCATTGCCACAATCTGGGCAATGACGATTTAAGTCTTTTAAAGGTGAGATATATTTACAGCTAGGATAATTGGAGCAACCATAGAAATGATTCCCTTTATTTTTCCCTTTTTTTGCTGTTCTTTTGATGAGCGTTCCTTTCCCACAACTTGGGCAAGTTACGCCAGTATCATGGGGTTCATCTTTTTTTGTTTCATCCACTTTGATGTATTTACAACTTGGAAAATTCGAACAAGCTTCAAATGTTCCATATTTGCCTTCTCTATAAACCATTGGCGAACCACATTTAGGACAAACTTCTCCAGTTTCTTTTGGCTTTGCCTTATCCATATTTTCGCTTGCTTTATCAACTAAGGGAACAAAATAGTTATAAAAATCACGAAGAACAGTGACACCTGATTCTTTCGCTTTCGCGATATCATCAAGCACATTTTCCATGTTTTTAGAATAGGTCGAACTGATAAACTCGCTGAAGAACTCATCGAGTTTTTCAATTGTCATCATTCCTTGTTCCGTTGGGAAAAACTTCTTTTCAGTATAGGTAATATATTTTCTGTTTTTTAAAGTAAGAATCGTTTGGGCATACGTCGATGGACGTCCGATGCCTAAGTCTTCCATTTCTTTAATGAGTCTTGCCTCACTAAATCTGGAAGGTGGCATAGTGAATTGTTGGTCTTTTTCGACAGACGTAGCAAGTAATACTTGATTTTGATTTAACGATGGAATCGAAGCAACTTCGTTTTCATCTTCTTCTTCCACATCATATACTTTTAAGTAACCATCAAAGATACGTATCGATGAAGTTGCCTTAAATAAGGAAGCATTATTCTCAAGAATGACGGTTGTGACATTACGAATCGAAGGTTTCATAAAATAAGCAATGGCACGGTTATAGATTAACGAGTAGATATGGAATTCATCTTTGGTTAAATATCGTTTAATTGATTCTGGTGTTCTTGATACTGATGTTGGGCGAATCGCTTCATGGGCATCTTGAACATTCCCTTTCACGATGGTTTTTCTCGCTTGTCCGACATATTCTTTACCATAGAACTTTAAGATATAATCGGTCGCTTGTTTCGTGAAGGTTTGAGAAAGTCTTGTCGAATCGGTTCTCATGTAGGTAATTAAACCAACGGATTCATCGCCAATCATAATTCCTTCGTATAACTTTTGTGCAATGCTCATCGTTTTAGATGAAGTTAAATTATACTTGGTCGACGCTTCTTGTTGGAGCGTTGACGTAATAAAAGGCAATTTTGAAAAAGTTGATTTCGGTTTTGTTTCAATCGATGAAACTAAATATTCTTCCCCAAGAGATGAGATGATTTCATCTGCGAGTTCTAAATTTGGTAGCTTCGGTGTGTGTCCTTTATATTTATATAAGGATGCTTTAAATCCATCGAACAAAACAGAAATATCATAATATTCTTGCTTTTTAAAATCCGTAATCTCTTTTTCACGATCCGTAATGAGTTTTAAGGTAGCGGACTGAACACGTCCAGCTGATTTTGAACGGATTTTGTTTTGTAATAATTTGGACAACTTAAATCCGATAATTCGGTCTAAGATTCTTCTTGTTTCTTGACTATCGACTAAATCTTGATCAATCATTTTTGGATGTTCAAAAGCTTCTTGAATGGCGTCTTTGGTAATTTCATTAAATATAACGCGTTTTACAGGCTTTTTTCCAACGCTGAGTGTATCGAGTAAGTGCCAAGAGATTGCTTCTCCTTCACGGTCGGGGTCGGTCGCAAGATAGAGTTCACTGGAGTCTTTTAGCGCTTGATTTAATTCTTTGATGACTGCTTTCTTTTCTGGCAGTACGGTGTAGCTAGGGTGGAAATTGTTTTCGAGATCAATTCCTAATCCTCCTGGACCACTAATCGATAAATCTCGAATATGTCCTTTGGAAGATTTTACGGTATAATCCTTCCCTAAATACTGTTCAATTGTTTTCGATTTGGATGGACTTTCCACGATAACAAGTTTTTTTGGCATAATAAACCCCCGTTTCAAATAGTAAGTATACTCACTTCACTGTTTAATGTCAACTATTTTTATTTGAAAAAATTTTGATGTTTTTTCTTAATAATTTTAATTATTAATATTTTTTCCTTATATATAGAAAGAAAACTGAAACAAGTCGCAGCTTGTTTCAGTCTTTAAAAAAATCATTGATATAAGGAAATGATATGTTATTTCGTCGTAATAAAGTTTTCGTAAGCGTCATAAAACTCAACAACCGACATCCCAAGTCTTTCGATGAACTTGAAGACATCCTCTTGAGATACTTTGGTAATGCCATGGACATAACGACGGTAGGTTCTTTCAGATACAATGCCTTCTGTTAATTCAAATATCGTATAACCTTTGTTATATCTTAATTCATCAATAAATAGAAATAAGCTTCTTGAACTATCCATATGGTCACTCCCTGCCCTATGTTCTATTATCATTTGTGCATTCATTATAATATTATTTACTGAATAATGAAACGGCAAAACTGTCCGTTTTAGTTAAATTAATAAAAAATTAATAAATTAAATTACAAATAAAATCAATAAATGAAAGACTTTGAATAAACGCGACAAATCAGCCATAAAATAATGATATAAAAAGAACGATTATGATAATTCCTAATCGTTCTTCAGTGTTTTGATTTTATGATTTTTTTGTTCATACATTTGATGGTCTAACTGTCTTAAATAGTCGTCAAGGTCTTTAAATTTATCTGTGTAGACATCATAACCATAACTGCACTTTAAGGTGTATGGTAATTGTTCTGATTTGTTAAACTGATGTAAAGCGCCTTCAATCTCATGATAGATTTTGTTTAATACTTCAGGATCACTGATTTCAAATGAGATGATGAACTCATCTCCGCCTAGCCTTGAAATATTATGTTTTACTGGAATTGCCTTTCGGGTAATTTCAATGATTTTACAAATTGCCTTATCTCCTTCATCATGTCCGTATTGATCATTGATTAATTTAAGATCATCAACATCAAAGAAGATTGCCGAGAAAGGATCTTTTGGATTAGATTGAATTCTTCTTGAATAAGCATAATAGAAAGACTCCCGTGTCCAAGTCGATGTCATATAGTCGAGTCTTACCATTCGCTCTTGTAAGAAAACATAAGCGAGCAACAGTGCAAAGGCTGCACTTGACCACATCATTAACATCCCATAAATAAGCGCTTGAACGAGGCCGCCAATCATTGGAATAACACCCATCGCTAATAAAAGCCAAAAATCTTTCTTGAGAATATTCTTTCGGTATTTGATAACATAGAAAAATCCATACAATAAATAAGCGTAGGTAAGTGCTGCAGAGAAATAGAACAGGTCTCCTCGAACATAAACACCATGAGGATCAATATAGAAATAAAATCCAAAAATTGGTGATAACAAGGAAATAATCCATTGAATAAATAAAGGAATCATGAAATAAAGTTTGATTCTTTTTTTGTCTTCACGGTACGGGAATACGACTAATTCAATAAAAATAACGAAGAGATAAGATATTGCCGGTGCTAAAGCGAATAAAAAGACCGAAATCATATTTGCAAGAATGATGTCCATCGGACCATCATGATTATTAATCAAACATGAGATTGTTTCGAGGACTAATTCTAGTCCAACAATCATTGAGGTGAACAAAAAAGCTTTATTTAAAAAGTCATTTTTTTCTAGTCTTTTATATCCGATAAACATCATTGTGAATAACACAATTGCGGACATGATATTTAATTGTACTCGAAATAATACTTCCATAAAAACCCCTACTTTTTGTGGATATTTATTCTATATTCATAGCGTGATTATAATAGTCTAAAGATAGTGTTAGTAGATTTTCAGAACAACTTTGCCACTGTTCTTCTAATCTATTGCATTCTGTTAAAAAATCTTCTTCACTTAATTCTTTGTTTCTTAACACTTCTATTTTTTGTGCCAGAACCAAATGTTCGGCAGCCGATATCTTTTGTAATGCCTGAATGCTTGCCCAAAGTGTATATTGCTTAGCAGAACGAAGTAAAGAAGCGATTCCCGATTCTTTCATCGTTTGATCGAGAATATGTACGAAATGTAATGTAATATCTTCTTCTTTGACACTCGCGTAACTTTTACCTTTGATGGTCTTTTTCTCAATTCGATGATATTTCTTTATGAGCTCTAACTCATCTAGTGGATGTGCTAGCAAAACTTTTCTTTTTTTGACCGTATCAAAAAGTAGAGACTTCTTACAAGGAAGTGCGTCCAAGACTTCTAGTAGAGAAGTTTCAAGATACATACCACTAATACTTACAATGACATGTTCTCCAACCATTGGATCTAGTTTTGTAAAAAACTCTTTTAACTTTCTGCTTCTTTCTACAATTTTAGTGCCAGTAATAATCAAGGTATCATAGGCTTCTTCACTGATTAACCCAGCTTGTTCAATTTCTTCCCATGGCGTAAAACGCTGATTCTTTACTCTCGTTTGAAAGTAGAGTCCGTCTTCACTGATTTTTAGGACTGGAAAATGAGCGTGAATATAACGATAGAATTGATATAACTGGTATAATCCGTATAAAAATCCTATACTAATTATAAAAAGAACTCCAAACTCATTTTCAAAAGAACCGGTCAGTATCACCACAAGAGCAAAAAGGAAAACAATGAAAACTACAAGAAGCTGTCGATAGAACATTTTCTTGTTAAAGTAAAACTCTTTATTCAATTTCAACACCAGATTTCTGTGCATATTACTGTCATTTTACCATAAGGGCTCACGCATGTATATACATCATAAAAAAAAGGATGATTTTTTATCATCCTTAAATATACATAAACTGCCAGTGAATGCCAAACTCATCGACAAGCGATGCATAGTTCTGTGCAAAAAAAGATTTTCCTGGCGCCATAATCTTTGTTCCACCGATGATTAACATGTCATAAAACCTTGTGACATCATCATACGAGTCACATGCGACAGTCAAAGTTGTTTGAGTTCCTGCAACGTAGTTCATTGAACTTGGTGTATCTGAAGCATGGAGCCTTGTTTTACCAATCATAAATTCACTATGAAGAATCAGATCCTTCATTGAATCAGGTCCTTGATAATGAGGCATGTCTTTATATTTCATCGTTTGAATGTCTTTGATGCCAAAGACTTCTGTGTATTTAGAAATAGCTTTTTCTGCGTTTTGATTAAAACTTAAATAGGTCGTAACGTCCATAGCACTACCTAGTATTGATGCCCAATTTCAGGGACAATACAAATAAACTTAAAAGGGGTGGTTCCTTCATTTTTAAATTGATGAATTTTATTTCCTGGAACATAAGCATAACTTCCTGCTTCTACAGGATTCAATACACCATCGATTAAGAGACTACCTTTTCCTTCTATAATGTAATTAATATGTGGCCAAGGATGTGAGTGTTTTGGCGTATAGCCATCCTTTTCTACTTCTATGGTACGCATGACGTATCCATCCCAACCTTCGTCTTTCCCTACCATGACCGCAATACGTGCATCTTTTGCTTCACTTGATTTTATTTCTTTAAAGTTTAGTTCACTTATTTTTCCTACTGGCATATATTTCACTCCTTTATTATCTACTATCATTATATCACTAGAAATCGAAACCTTGTTTGATTTTGAATTATTCAGTTATAATAGATTTAAGGAAGTGATAAAATGAAAGAATTTGATATTCATCACAGTATGCCTTCAGTGGAGATGGCTCTTTCTAATCTTGAGGTATATATTCGTATTTCTAAGAGTGAGAAAGTAATAAAAATCATCCACGGTTATGGTTCTAGTGGTAAAGGTGGTAAAATTAAGAAAGCATTCAGAGAAGAGTGCATTGAATTAAAAAACAAAAAAGTCATCAAAGATTATCTTCCTGGAGAGGCAAGTTATCTACCGATGGGATTTGATGAAATCATTCGCAAGTATAAAACGCTGATAGAACGCGATCATGATTTTAAGATTTCAAATGAAGGAATTACTTATTTATTCTTTTAAAGTTAAAAACATCACCCGATTTGGATGATGTTTTATTTTTTCTTAAATTCTTTTCTGATAAATCGAAACAACTCTTTTTCTCCCTCAAGAGATAATTTCGTTAATAAGATCTCTAAATCCTTTTTAGTGTTTTCATGCATCATGATACGATCCTTACTATTTAAGAAATAGGTCAGTGGAGAAATATTGGTGTAGTCTTTTCCTTGATACGTTTTTGATGCAGCCATACGATCGCACACCATTTCGATTAAATACTTCCTTGGCATTTCAATCGGTTCCATTTTCTTGGTTATCGGCGAATAATCAATCCAATATTCAAAATGATGTTTGTTTCTTCCTTTATGATGAATCCAAGCTTTGGAGTACCCAAAAAGACGACGTTCTTTTTCGTTAGGACTTCTGTTTTCTTGGTAATACTTGACGCCAGTCCAAAACTCTTCATAACTAAATTTTGATAAGTCATGAACCAGTCCTTGGAAAGGAATACCTGCTTTTCTTGCGTGACGAAATACGAGATGACGATGTTTGATTACTGTTTTTAAATGTCCAAAAAAGTTCATAGGTCCTCCTGTAATAAATTGCGGATGACTGTTTGTCAATCACTACATCTATTTTACACCAAAGATATCAAAATAGATGAAAAATAATCATTAGAAATGTGTTGATGTTTAATCGCTCTTATTTTTTGATTGTTCGAGTGATATGTGAAATTTTGTCTGTAGCAATATGATAAATGATTTCTAATTTTATTCCTTCATATTCGTGTGAAATCATATTTCTTAGTCCGATGATACTTTTCCAATTAATCATTGGATAATTATTTTTTATGTCTTCGCTTCATTTCTTTGCAGTTTCACCAATCTGTTCTAGATTAAGAATAATTGCATCCACTTTTTCAGGATTTGAAGAAAACTCATCAAATGATGCAACATTACGCATATACATTTCTATTTTTTCGCCGTATTTAATTAATCTCTCAAGATATCTAGTGTCGTTCATATATCAGGATTCCAGTCGAATCAATTTCTTGTTTAATTGTAGAGGATATATCAATTGTAAGGTTACTTAAAAGCCCTATTTTTTTATGAAGTTTCTCTCTTAATGCTTCAGCAAACGCAAAATAATCTAAGTCAAAAAGTGGTGATTCCATATATAAATCAATATCACTATCTTCTTTTGGGTTTCCTTTAATATAGGATCCAAATAAATAAATTTTTTCTACATCATACTCTTTAGCAATCATATTGACTTTTTCTTTAATCGTAAGGAAAGAAGGAATGACTTCATTATCAGAAACAGCTACATACTCTTCAAGTTTAATTCTAAGTAATCGATCCATCACAAGGTCTACTGTCCATTCACTTGGAATTCTTGCACCTTGTTCCCAATTTCTTAATGTCTTCACTGGCACTCCAGTTAAAAAAGAAACCTCATCTTGAGTAAGTTTGAGATTGTCTCTTAAAACTTTGATTTTATTTGGCATATAATCACCCCAGTTATATTATATACCTCATTGAAGTAGTTGTCAAAGTATTTATACCCCATTGACGTACATTATTCTTGCTCAAAATTAGTGATGACATAAAAACCTGATTCCAATCAAAGTAGGAATCAGGTTCATCTCTTTAAAGTATATAATTCGTATCATAGATTCGTTATGCAAGTTCGGTGATACCAGAACAACTATATAATAGAATAAATATGCCCCATAAATAATGGTATATCATTCGGTGAATAGATAATAAAGACAAAGGGTTGATTAACAAAGAATTCAAGGGGAGGTGCCGATGCAGCACAGCCTATTGAAATGGTTGTCGAGGCTACTTTTACACCTTCTTCATCAAGTTCAATCTTCGATACTTGCTTGATAAGCGATATTTGAAAATCCGATTCTAGTGTTAACGATGGATACTGATTTCCTATTTCATAGATTCTTCCTAGTCCGATTGTATTAAGCATATCTTCAAATTTGAGGGAGGACTCGGCGCTAAATTTTGGTAAGGTCAAATGAATAGAACGATGATCATATTGATTTTGATCAACCAACAAAGACTTGATGAAATAAGTATCCTCCAAAACATCATTTAAGACTTTATCTTCAGCTGGAAGTACGAAAGCAATACTAGATCCATCATTCATATAGAATCTTCCTACTTTGGCTAGTTCAGTTTCTATATAAGTTGCTGAACTAGAGTCTTTGACCATATAGGTTACTGTTGTTTCTTCGTCATTTAAACCAAAAAAAGTACTTTCTATATTGTTCTCTTCTTTAAATAATTCTTCCCATATTCCTTGGTAATATATTGTATTATCAAAAAGAATATTTGCACTAAGCAAATCTAGAAAATCATTTTCTGACAATTCAAGAAAGTGATCTGTCCCTTCCGTAATTCTTCTAGCAAGTTCTTCCCCTGCCTCCCCACTAGAAAAATCATACTCCGCTAGTTGATAGTTAAATGAAGGTTGATTTTCTTCTAGTACTGAAACATTATAATAGTATGGATTATTGTCATAATAGAGAAAGTTTTGAAACCAAAACGATCCTTGTTCGGTCTCAATTTGAATATCAGAAGTGAAATGTTCGATTTCTAGTAACATGTCTTCCTTACTGAAACCAAAATAGTTTTCAAAGTCTGTTTCAAGTTCATTTCCGGAAAAACTGTAGAGCATCATCAATACATAAAACAAGCTTGTTGGAGAATAAACAAGATTATTTGAATGATCTAGTTCATCGAAACTATCGTAAGCAAAATTGATGTAGCCATCATAAAACGCTGTACTGACAGTAAGATCATCCGCAACAACATATTCGACAACTGGAGCTGAAAAAATAAAGAAAGTAAAAAGGAATACAATAAGTATTTTCTTCATCATATAAAAATCACCTACCTTCTTGATAAGTTCATTATATCAAAGAATAACAAAAAAGAAATAGTATGAATAAAAAAATGAAACTGTATTTACAAATTGTCTGAATCGATATATGATGACATTGTTAATTAAATAAAAGGGGGATATACGCTGCAAAGAAATGAATCTTATTTTGATGGAAAATTGCTTCAATACATTGGATGGGCACTTCTTGGAGGAATCATCACTTTTTTAACTTTAGGAATTTGTGCACCATGGGCTTTCACAATGATTTATTCTTGGGAAGCGAAACATACAGTGATTGAAGGAACAAGACTTGATTT
>JBFXGX010000035.1:12624-15410 GCA_050177605.1 Candidatus Izemoplasmatales bacterium
CCTGTTAAGTCATCAGAGTAGTGATACTCTTCAACTTGTAAAGGTGTTCCATCTTCATCAACGTATGAAACAAAATAGGATATTAATTCAAACTCAGCAGTCAGTGTTAAGTTAGCACTTCCCATTGTCAAAGGTACTTCCTTGTCCCATCCTACAAACTCATAACCTAAAGGTGCGCTGACGGAAGGGATTGAAAGACTTGAAAGGTCAGTACCAAATTCAAATACAAAATCATCGACTGTTTCACCATCTGCGTGGTCAAACAGTAAATGGTAGGAATTGATATCATAAAGGGCTGTAATCGTAAGATCATGATCTGGAACTACATTTGGAAGTAGCGTGTCCCAACTTGTAAAGGTGTACCCTTCTTTCGTTGGATTCTCTGGTAAAGTATAGGTGCTTAAGTCAGTATTATAATCCAGTGTAGAGGATTGAATCACACTTCCATCCGCATCTACATAATCGATTGTATATTGATTTATGTCATAGGTAGCCTTTAGAACAAGGTTATAGCTCACCATCGTTGATGGAATCTCTATGTCCCATCCAAGAAAAGTATATCCTGGTCTAGCCATTGGTATTGGCACCATAATGCCCGATAAGTCTGTTCCAAAAGCATAGTTTTGAACAGTTATTGCGACGTCATTATAGGTTAAAAAGGTAAGCGTATAGTAATTCACATTCCATTTTGCATAAAGTGTTAATCCATCTACAGGCATTAAAGAAGACAAATAATTGATCGTAAGATTATCATCTGTATACCATCCACTGAAGCTATATCCATCTTTGGTAGGATTTTCAGGAAGCGTAATCGCTGAATGATAATCAAACGATATTGCATCAATTGGCGTTCCGCCATTCACTTCGAATGTAAGATCGTATTGATTAACATTCCATTTTGCATAGAGTGTTAGATTATCATTAGGGAAAACACTAAAGGTATAACTCGTTTCAAACGTATCTTCTAAATACCACCCACCAAAGGTGTAGCCTGTTTTCGTTGGGTTTGATGGAGCAGTAACGCTTGTTCCTAAATCCCCTGAGATATCTTCCACAACCGTTCCACCATTCTCTTCAAAGGAGATGGTCGAACTGGTTTGCGTCCATTTTGCATAAAGTGTTGTTTGTAAAGGCATTGTTGTAAACTCAAATAGTGTTGTTAGTTCGTTGTCTGTGTACCATCCATCAAATGCATACCCTGTTTTGGTAGGCGGTGTTGGAGCACTGATAGCACTTTCGTAGGGAGCATATAAATTAGGTACATACGTTCCACCATTTACTTCAAATAAAATGACTGAAGGATTCGCTGACCATTTTATATACGCGGTAATATCATGGTCAGGCATTTCAAACTGTGAACTAAAACTCCACATTGTAGTAAGAGCTTCGTCTTGGTAAAAACCTACAAATTCATATCCTGTTTTCGTTGGCGTCGTGTTAATCCATACTGGTTCATAGGTTACCACTTCAATATCTGCAAATTCATCTCCACCATTTTCTTCAAAATAAACGGTGTGAAGTGAAGGCAAGCCATAAATGTTTTGATAGATACTGAATTTGTTTAGATTAACACCAACAGCATCCATATCGCCATCAAGGTCAAAATCAGCTAGTGTCAAATGGTATAGTGCAAAGTAACTAGTAGTTGCACAAATCATTTCGAAATTCATTGTTCTTGTAGATACTCCATCGCTGTTTGTAATGATGTAAATACCACTAGTAGTTGGCGCAGGATTCACACTAAGGATGATGTCCATCCACCCATCATTGTTATAATCAGCAAATTGAACACTATAGCCTGGTGCTCCCAGTACTAAAGTTTGTTTCAAAGTAAAAGTGGTTCCATTTCCTTTGTACCAATAAAGATTTTTGTTTTTATCCACTGTGAAGATGTCTAAATATCCATCTTGATCAAAGTCGATGACTCCAAATTCATAAATGTAATTGATTGATAATGTCCAAGTCAAAGTAAAGTTGTTCGTACCATCATTCGTAAAAATACGAAGATTATTAGTTTGATAACTCGATACAATGATATCAAGGTCATTATCTAGATCGATATCCACTGCTTCGATATCAAAATTGCTCACGTTGGATCCAACTGAATTAATCAGCAGGTGACTTGTAAAAAACGAAAATCCATCATTTTCTAACCATAGAAGTTGACCGTAGGTTGTATATACTAACAAATCTAAATCTGTATCATTGTCATAATCAAACGACTGAATCATCACATACCCAAAGGTAGCTGAATATATATCCTCATAATACATAAAATTATTCGTTCCATCATTGTCATAGTAGCGGATATATCCATTGCCTGAGTCTGCACGACTGATTCCGATGATATCGACATCTCCATCCATATCATAGTCTCCAGCACATACATCATAGGCATATGTAAAGCCTGATCCTACAAGATACTCTGTCGGAAATTCCCCGCTGCCATTATTGGGATACCATGATATCGTTCCTGCAGTAGGTCCTGGAACAAGCAAATCTAGATAGCCATCTTGGTTCACATCATACGTTTTCACATTCTTGATTCCAGCAACATACGTTGAATCGGGGGAAGCAAAAACATTCGCAGCAAATACTTGTTTTAATCTTGGTACAATCATCATCGTAAAAGACATCAATAGCACAAAAAGTATTGTTTTCTTTTTCATAAGTATTCCTTTCTAATATAAATAATTTATATTATCCTTTCTTGGGATTTTCTTGTATCACCAACAAAAGAACCCCCTATTGTTATTGTTCATTGTAGCAAATTAACCTAACATAAT
>JBFXGX010000036.1:0-14539 GCA_050177605.1 Candidatus Izemoplasmatales bacterium
ATCAAGTAACTGTAGTGGATCCATTATTAATTGATGCTTATATGCCCGAAGACTTATATATCAATGAGCAACAAATTTATGTTTTTAATCAACTTGATTGGATCAAAAATATTCATCAAGAAGTACCGGTGATTTCAAATAATCAAGCAATGTCTCTTGGAACGAGTTATTACCATATTGACACCTATGAAGAAATCGATATGGATGTCCACGGTTCTTTATATAAAAATGAAGATAGTAACTATGTGATGATGGTTTCAATCACAAAACCTTATTCATTTCATACTGGCGATAATTTGAATATCCCAATTGACTACGTCTTTATTGAGTACACTCCTTATTTTGAAATGACTTTTTCTAGTTGTAAATTCTATTTATCCTTTGATGATGAAACGGAGTATTTACAAAATTGGTATGGTTATCAAGGCAATGCCTATATCCAGTTGCCAACCAATACCTATTCACAGTACTTTAAGTATCCCAAATTAGTCTATACAATGTATTTTGAGTTTGAAAAGGATCCGACAATCGAAACAGATTATTTTGAGTTTAATATGACAGTGATTGAATCAATTACGAACAATAATCGAATGATGTTAGGATTTAATCAGTTTGTCGGTGAACAGTATACGTTATTTAAAGCAACTGCATACAGTGTAGCGTATGAGGAGGAAAGATAATGGGTTATATATTAGCTTTATTAGTTATCTTAGTAGTATTATTAATCTACGGCATTTTTTATGTAAGTAAAAAATTGGATAGTAATGTTTTTGAGGAAAATGTTAAACTTCTCAAAAAAGTCTTTAATGTTGTCTCGTTTTTTATCGCTTTGATTTATATCGTATCGACGATCATTTCTGCAGTTGCAGTTTTGTATTCAGAACTTATATTTGTGTTATTTATTAAAACATTAATCTATTTAGTGCTGTTTGTAAAAATATATCAAAATGGTAGACAATTGATTTTCAATTTAGAACTTAAAGAAATATTTGTTGAAAAGAATGTCAAATTTATTGAAAGTATCGGTAAATCATTTGCTAATCTAGCTATTGTCGAAGTATCTGCAGGACTCGTTACACAATTTTTCTATTTTATCGCTGAAATTAGCACGAGTTTTACGCTGATGTTTAATGAGGCTATTTTCATTTATCTAGCCATTGGATGCTTACTTCTAGTTGTTTCTAAAATTCTTCATATGGCGATTCTGATACATGAAGAAAATCAATTAACAATATGATTTATATTGAACTCGATAAAATACTAAAAGAGCAGAAAATGACTGCGGCAGAGTTATGCAAATTAATTGGATTGACTGAAGCCAATCTTTCAATATTAAGAAGTGGTAAAGCGAAAGCGATTCGGTTTACCACACTCGATGCAATTTGTAAAGTTTTATCATGTGAACCAGGAGACATTTTGAAATGGAAAGAAGGGGATAATTTTGACGATTAGTTCATACATCTTAGCAATATTATGTATTTCCTTGATAGTAATATTTTTCTATTTTATGGTTAGAAGAAATCAAATTTATCGGTTGAGAAATTTGGCAATCATTGGTCTTTTTACACTCATTATCTTTGGATTTGCATATATTTATATGATGGTTGACGAAAGCAATCATCAAATAGAATACTACTATGAAATACCTTTTGAAGAGGGTGAAACGTTATCCCTTGAACTTCTTGAAAACAATCATCAAACCTGCCTTTCAATGGATGGGCAAAATGGCGTGTCCTATATTAGTGATAATGATGAAGTGATAGATATACCAAAGTATGATGTTGTCTATTTTAAAGAATATGAGAATATGTATGTAGTTGTTTATAGCTCTAATCCGAAATCCATTATTGAGTATGATCGTTTAAATATGCCAAATTACGATATAGGATATCAAAATCAGGATAATTTATTTCTATATGTTATTGATAAAGAGAATGGAGAAATGATTCTGATTCAAGATTATGATTTAATAGGACAAACTGTAGATTTAACTAGTTTTTCGCTAGAAAGTGGAATCGTACTTTCATATACAGTTTTTCAACCATTCCAAGATAAAATCAGGAATGTGTTTGTAATCAATTTGGAGAATCTTAATGATAATTTGAAATATTCAGGTCATTATTATCAAGATATTTCCGCTTCCGCTTATCACTTTTATTCAGAAGGTGATGCTTCTTGGATTACATATTATGCCGCTACAAGCAATTATAGTATTTGGGCAGATAGTTATGGTGAAGTTCACGGATACTATATGAATAGTAATGATGCCAGTGGATATAATATCGGGGATATAAATGATGAAGTATTTGATCACTCTTATATTGCCCAAGGCTATGTTATCGAATATAATAATGAAATATATTATGTTGGAGAAACGAGAAATCATGATAGCCCTCTAGGCTATACAGGATATTCGATTTTTAAATTGAACCGATATGTCCCTGAAGAAGTAACACGCTTAACCTACTCAGATACTTTAGAAGACTTGAGTAGTGCTAGTCATTGGCTTGATATCTTGTATTCACTAGATGAATAAAAAAAGAAGAACCTTTTATTGAGGTTCTTTTTGTTTTGAATAATTTCTAAAAGTTTCAATCAATGATTCTACTTGTTTAATTTTTTTATCAAAGAAAGCTGCGATTTGAGCATAACTGTCTTCTTCGCTACTTGGATCAAAAGGAATCACAACATGCTCATCGTCATCGAAATCTTCAAGCGAGAACGCACGATGATGAGTTTGTTCGTAAAGTGTATAAATGGCAGCCGCAAGCTTTTTCTCTAAGATAATCGTATAGATTGTATAAGATTTATAAAAATATAGACTGATATTAAACTGAGTAGTTTCCACTTGAAGCGTAATATGTTTCATATCGTCACTGATAGTATATTGGATTTTCCCTTGTTTAAAAGCATAAAGACTTAACAACTTACTTATTTTCTTTTGGATAATGTCACGCATTAATAAATCGTGAATGTTTTTGGGATGGAAGCTCGGATGTGTATATTTGTTTCTAAACTCTGAATGCTGATGGAACTTATTATATTCTTTCTTTCCTGCAACAATGGATACCACCAATATGATAATGAAAAGGAAGAGATATAGTGTACTCCATTCGATGATGAAATATACGATTCCGAACACTGAAATCATTGCCATAATGATTGCCGAGATGAGTTCAATTGAGATAGCACGAACTTGATAATCAAAAGGATTTTTGAATGTGAAGTTGTCTACTGTAGCATAGCCACTTTTAAATATCAGGAAGGTTGAAATCAAGAAGAAAGTTAATAGTCCAAAAACAAAAATGATAGTGAACCAAGGGCTTGAAGCCATACTAATTTCTAATTGGTATTTATCTCGAATCCAAAGCGTACCGAACAGAAGAATAAATGTAAGCAGATAGCTGCATAGACCCATCATCAGAATTTTCTTATTTTTATTAATCATTTATTGTCACCTTTTTTGAATATAATCAGCGGATTTTAATCTTTTTATAACCAATTTCGCTTCGTATAACATACCAAAAAACATTGCCACAAATAAAACTAGTGAAAACAGAATCGTTATTCCATCGATAATTTGAAAAGACGCTTTATGTCCAGTAATAATGATATATGGAATGGTTACGAAACCAACAATAGCAAAACACATAATGAAAATATTGATTATCAAACGGATATATAAGCTAACTTTTGATTTCAATTTATCGACACTTTTCCAATTAACAATTGCCATTATTTTACCTCCGTAAGGGAGTCTTCTCTTTTTACTTTAAGTAATTTATAGTAAATCGACATAATTGGACTAAGTGTAAAGGCGAAGAGGACACTACCAAAGTTTACAGCTCCAAAATTATGGTCTAGCGGATAAACTGCAATCCATCCGAAGATAAAACCTATAACGATTCCCGTAAATTCTATCACTAGTCGTATATACGTAATTTGTTTTGCTTTCAATATTTTCACAAACATTAACATCAACTCATCAAATACAAAAGCAGGGAATCCCGATTTGACCACAAGCGATAAACCGAGTGGCAGAAGAATGGTCCCAGCAATATAATAAAATAGTTTCAGCCATATAGTATCCGCAAATTGATCGTGAAAGACAAACATATTCCACATATCAATAAAGATGGCTACTAAGATGATAGGAATAATCATAAATAGGAATTTTAATTCCTTTCGATAGGAAACTACCACAATCATTAATATAGCGGATACACTAAATGAAATCATTCCCATCGTCACCCAGGGTATTCCTAGCGTCAAGTTAAAAAAAGATCGAACATTAATTGTCACTGTGTCCCAAGAACCAGCACCGAGTGTTGATGCTTTCATTATATTTACACCAAAACCTAATAGTAGTATTCCTGACAAATAAAGGAGTATGTTTTTCCACTGGTTTTTTATTGTTTGAGTAATTTCCTTCATTTTGACCTCCTAAAGTGTTTTCTCACTTGTTTATTATACCATCGAATATTTCAGTTTTAAAGATTTTAATATTCAAAACAAAAGGTCGCGAGTAATCGCAACCTTTTACGTTATATCACTTCATCAATTTTAACTTGAGCACGGTAGATATTGGAATATACTCCATTCTTGGCTAGTAAATCCTTATGTCGACCTTCTTCAACTTTAAGGCCGTTTTCTAATACAACGATTTTATCTGCATTTTTAATCGTCGATAATCGATGCGCAATAACGATAATTGTTCTGTTTTTTGCGACAGTTTCTAATGCTTTTTGTATCATTTCTTCAGTTTCAGTATCAATATTTGCTGTTGCTTCATCCATAATGAGAATGGATGGGTTATGAACGACAACTCTGGCGAATGAAATAATTTGCTTCTCACCGACGGAGAAATTAGATCCCCCACGAGAAACAATTGTTTGAAGACCTTTCTCAAGTTTTTCAAGCAACTTACTTCCACCGATTTGAATTAAGATATTCTCTATTTCTTCGTCTGTTACATCTTTCTGTCCAAATCGGATATTGTCCGCAAGCGTTCCCTTAAATAATACCGGATCTTGGAGGATTATTCCGATATGCTGACGATAAGTTCTTTTTGTATAAGTTGTAATATCAGTGTCGTCGATTGAAATTGAACCTCGATCATTTTCTTTTAAATCATAGAAACGTAGAAGCAAATTCATCATCGAAGATTTTCCAGAACCGGTGTGACCAACTAAACCAACCATCTGACCTGGATCGACATGGAAGGTAATACCTTTTAGTACAGGATGACCTTCGGTGTAGGAAAACCAAACATTATTGAAATCAATTTTCCCTTGATATCTAGGGATTGGCATAAAGGAATCGTCTTCTTGTTCACCATCGATAATCTTGAAGATTCTTTCAGTTCTGACGATAGAATGTTGTAAGTTACCAATTTCCCTAAACAAGGTTCCCACAGGCTCAATTAATCTTGATAGATAATCATTATATGCATAAATTAAACCAGCTGTCACAACGAACCCTGAAATAGTTAAATAACTTTGGCCAAAATACAAGACGATGGCAGAAGTAACAAGTGCGCCTATTAAACGAATCATATTCCAACCGATAGTGAGGTGAAGAACAGATTCTTTCATTTTTTCTTTCATAAACTCATCAGATATTTGATTAAAGTCTTGTTCCGTTTGTTTTTTGAAATTAAATATTTGCAATATGGAGATACCATTGATGATTTCATTGAGTCTCGCAGTTATGAGTGAGTTTTGTTCATTGACCTTTTCTGCAATACTGGTTAATTTACGGATGAAAAATCTTAACCAAACATAAACGATAGGGAAGATTACAAAAGTGATTAATGCTAATTTTGCATTTAAATAGAACATACCGATATATGCAAATACGACAGCCATCGATGCATTAACGAGTAAGTTCATAATGGTTGAGAAAAGACCCATCATCCCACCGACATCACTGATGATTCGGTTTGCAATTTTACCGGCTGGTTCAAGTTCAAAATAGGACATAGGCATTTTTTGAAGACTTCTCACTGCGTCTTGACGTGCATCCCTTACAATATTGACGTTAATCATCGTCGTTGTCGTACGTTGAATGTAAGTGAATAAAACTTGAAGTAAGAATCTGACAAATAAAAGCAATATCATGATTTCGAGAGGACGAACAAATGGTTGGTAAAAACTTAATACTTCAGTGCTGCTTAACTTTGTCGCAGTATAAGTGTAAGTGACATCATCGATGGTCGTGATTGTTAGTGTGCTTCCGGAGATACTTCTTGTCCCTTCGGCGATTGATTCTTCGACAAAGTAATACCCACCTTCGATAATCACAATCGATTTTTCACTTGAATTCTCGCTTTCTTGTGAAAAATAACGATTCCAGACTTCTACAGTCTGATCGCTCGTAGAAGTAACTTCATACCATGGATTCTCAATACCGACTAAATAGTTATCGAGTATCGATTTCACGATTAGTGGAGCGAGTAAACCTAAAAATTGAATGATGACCATCGCGGTTAAACTGATAGTTAATAACTTTTTATATTTAGAGATGTAACGCCATACTTTTTTCATTGTTTTCATCGCGTACACCTACTTCATTGTAATTTGTTGGATATATTGATTTTTATACCAACCATCTTGATTTAATAGTTCATCATGTGTTCCACGTTGAGTAATGGAACCTTTCTCAAGCACATAGATTTGGTCAGCGTCTCTAATCGCACTAAATCGATGGGCGATGATGATATTCGTTTTTCCTTTTCTGTAATTCTTTAAGTGATCGATGATGTTAGCTTCAGTCGCGCCATCAACTGCACTAAGTGAATCATCTAGAATAAGAATTTGTGGATCTTTGATTAACGCTCTTGCGATGGACAATCGTTGTTTTTGACCGCCTGATAATGTGGAGCCAGATTCACCAACCATTGTTTTTAGTCCATCTGTTAAATAGATTACATCCTTCTCAAAGTCGGCGATTTTGACAGCTTTATCCAAATCTTCATTTCTCGCAGATGGATTTCCAATCATAATATTATCATTGACGGTCTTTTTAAAGAGCATATGTTCTTGGGGGACATATCCCACAAGATTTCTAACATCATCTATTTTAAAATCTTCGATCGGTGTATTATCGATATAAATTTCACCACCGGTCACATTAAATTCTCTTAATAACTGACGAATCAATGTTGATTTTCCAGCCCCAGTAGGACCAACGATACCAATGGTTTGTCCATAGGGAATATCAAAGTTTATGTTTTTAATCACTGGTTGTTTATCAAATGGATATTTAAAAGTGACATTTTTAAAGTTGATTTCTTTGAATTCAATAATTGCTTTAGAAGTTGACTCATCATGAACTTCGGCAGTTGATTTCATTACTTCATCATATCGGTCAACAGAAATTGTCGCATTATTGATTTGAGAGAATACCGTAGACATTGAAATAATTGGGCCCATTAACATTCCAACATAAGATACAAATGTAATCAGCTCTCCTACAGAGATTTCTTGATGAATGATTAAATATGCACCAAACCCAAAAGCTAGAATATAAGCAATACCGTAAATGACTTCAAATAATGGTCCGAACCAGTTTTCATAATTTACGATATACCGCCAAGATTCAATATCTCGATTAATCGCTTGATATTGCTTTTCCAAATCGTTGTCTTCTTGAACATAGGCATGAATTACTTTCATTCCTTCCACTGATTCTAGGACTTTTTCTGTCATTTCAGCGTAAATTTCACGATGGATTTTTGTATATTTTCGCTTATTAAAACGAATCATATTTAGTAGAGTAAGACCAATCGGCATGATTGTGACGGAAACAATGGTGAGCTTCCAGGAAATCGTAAATCCCATAATGAGAATAGCGAATATGATATTTGTAAAGTTAAAAATGATCGATTCAAGAAGAGCCGTGGCTGCCGTGGTAATGCCATCCATATCGTTGGTAACACGAGAAATCAAATCGCCTTTTTTGTAGGTTTCAAAAAATTTTGAATCCATTGAAAAGAGATGATCTAAATACTTACTTCTGAGCTGATAGGTTAGTTTCTGCCCTTCATAATTCATCATATAGTTATAAACCATCGAAAGAAGGTAACGTGCAATCGGTAAGGCAATTAATCCAGCGACAAGCCAAAACAAAGTGCTTGAAGTAAGTCCTCCTGAAATAATTGTATCAATTGCTAAACCTAATAATTTCGCTGGCAAAAGCGCGATTAATGAGATAACAATTAAAAAGAAAAGCATTAAAATATACTTTTTCTTTTCTTGTAATATAAACCATTTTAACTTAGAATAAATATTTTTCATTTCTCTCCTTAAAAAAGGACGTAGTCCCTACACCACTATTTTAACATAGTTAATCTTATTCGTATCTTTCATTTTGCTCATGAAAACGTTCTATTTTGAGAATTATTTTTTCACGGAAACATCACCAATATATTATCTGAATTTTTCGTATATTTAATGAAACAAAAGATACTGAAAAGGGGGTATACAAAATGTTTCAAAAAGAATATATGGGTGTCTTTGACTGGTTTGCATTTTGGATTTTAATGCTTATTCCTGTCGTGAATATAGTCGTAATATTAATGATTTTATTTTCTTCAAATTCAAATGACACCTTACGAAATATGCTTTTCGCGGAGATTACTCTTGCGATATTAGTGGTCATTTTATTTTCAACATCGCTTCAACCATATTTACGAGAAGTATGGGGTTTTGTTTCTGAGCAGTTTCCAATGAATCAATTCTTTTAGCAAACAAAAAAGAGATATTCCATCTCTTTTTTTTATAAATGAACTTTTCGTTTCCGATTGATAAGAACTCCTAGTGCTAATAGAAAAGTCATCACAGGTGTAACTGACGAAACATAAGTAATTAACGTTGGGTCAATTGAAGCTTGAGACATAATATTCGTCACAATCGCATCTGATGAACAAATTGTCAAAGTATCAACATTTGCGACAGTTACATATAAGTGAAATGTATCAGGATAAACAAGAATGATTGGTAAATCAACAGTCATAGATGAGTTCGCTACAAGACGATCAATAACTACTGGAACAGATGCGTTATAATCTTCTAGATTAACAGTCATATTTTTTGTTAAATCAACCATCGTAATGTAAACAACTAAATTTGTAAGGTCTGTCGACGTATTATTCGTTACTTTTGCCTGAATGGTCGTTTCATAACCTGGATAACTAGTAACCGCACTTGGAGATAGTATTTCTACAGATACATAACTATCGGCCTTAACTTTCATAGAAATTTGTGGAATCATCGATAAAATAGATAACGTCAATAAAATGACAAACAGTGCTTTTTTCATCCTATCGTCCCTCCTCAAAAGATAATTTTGAAATCGAGTAGAAGAATCCTACAGTGACGATTGCCAGTAATAATAACATCGGAAGAATGTAAATCCATAATCCAGATAGTGCAATGTGTCGAATAAGTACATCTTTTGATAACGAGATGAGGTTAGATAATGGACTAACTGTATCAATGACCTTTCCAATTCCGGTCGCTTTCATTGTCGTAGATAAGAATAAAGGAATTGCGGATAGTAATAAGAATAGAATTGACAAAATAATTCCGTTTTTAGAACTAGTGACAAGAATGGAAATAGACAAAGATAGGATTGAAAATAAAGATACAATCAGTGTGCCTAGCACAAATATAACTAGTAAAGTTGTCCAAATGAGTCCGGAGCCATAACCAAGTGCAACGATATATGGAATTGTAATGAGAAAGATCACAAACCATATCAATAGAGAATTAACAAACTTACTCAAGATAATTGTTTTCTTTGAGGTAGGTGTGAGCATGATACTTTCTAAAGTTGCCTGTTCTCTTTCAACAGATAAGCTTATGGATGAGAGTAAAATTGTTATTAGTAACGCTATTCCAACAATTATTTTTACCATTGTGACGAGAATTTCACTTTGGGCCATTAATCCCAGTTCTTTCACGGAAATAAAGCTTAGTGACATTCCACTAAGTATTAGCGTGATTCCAAACATCCAAAATAATGCTTTCATCGAAAAAATGCTTTCGCGCCATTCTTTTTTTACTAAATTAAACATTGATATTTCCTCCTAATTCATCGATGACCTTCATAAAGATTTCTTCTACACTCATTTCTTCATGAGCTACTTCATAGATATCGATTTTTTCTAGAAACAGAGTTTCAATTAATTTTTTCTTATATTGATTCAAATCAACAGATTTTTGAATATATACTTTTAACTCATTCTCATAGTCCATAATTTTGTCAGTTTGAATCAGTTTTTCGATCCTTTGTTTTGCGAGAGAATTGTCAGAAGTTCTTACTTTGATAATATTAAACGGAGAGTATTTTGTTTGAAGATTCCTTATCTCATCGGACTCTAATAATACGCCATGATGAATAATCGCTATTTTATTGCAGAGAACTTCAATATCTTTTAATAAATGTGATGTGATAAAGACTGTCACCTTATCTTTTTTGCTGAGTTCTAGAATCACTTCGTGAATCTCTTTTTGTCCAGCCGGATCTAAACCTAGAGTAGGTTCATCAAGAAAGATTATTTTCGGTTGATGAATTAATGTTTTTGCTAGTCCGAGTCTTTGTTTCATTCCTCTAGAAAACTCTTTGATTAAAGAATCTTTGCGTTCATATAACCTGACTTTCTTTAATAAGTCTAAAATAACTTGTTCCATATTCAATGTATCTTTTGCATATAATCGGTAGAAAAACTCTAGATATTCATAGGGTGTCATCCAAGGATAATACCCATGTGACTCGGGAAGGACGCCAATCATCGATTTGATTTCTTCCCGGTGCTTATCGTAATCAAGTCCGTTGATGGTAATAGAACCAGTCGTCGGTTCAAGCAAGCCAGTTAACATTCTGATTGTTGTAGTTTTCCCTGCACCATTTAGTCCAAGGAAACCAAAAACATCTCCTTCATTCACCTCTAGGTTACAGTTTGAAACAGCTAATAATCCGCTTAGATATGCTTTTGATAAATTTATTGTTTTAATCATTTTTATCACTCCTTATGCAAACTATTTTATATTTTGAATATGAGAATAGTCTTAGAGAAAAATGAGATTACATGGAAGATATATAGAAAAAAAGTTCATACTGGAGTACGAACTTTTTATTCTGTCAATTATTCATTTTCTGTGTCTTCATTAACTTGATAAAGATCCATCGATAAGACTGTTCCATTATCAGCATTTACCTTGACCTCATAACTTAATCCATTCAGAGTGATTTGAACTGTATAAACAACTTGTTCATCTTCTAGATCAATTTGAACATCGCCCATAGTCGCGCTTGGAAACATATCCGATACGACTTGTTTTGCTTGATCAGATGTATAAGCTAAGTTAGTAGTGTCTATCGATTCTTGTTCATCATTTTCATGGAATAGATTCGTGTTTTCAGCTAATACTGCAGTGACACCGCCAATAAGCCCTAGGGATAAAACTGTAATGGCTGAAATAATTAATAACTTTTTCTTTTTCATATTTTATACCTCCTTATACCTATAATATAAAGAGGAATAATGAGAATGTTCTAAGAATTTGTGTATAATATGATGAAATCGTATGTTAATCAATAAAATGGATGGTGAATGTTGTTCCTTCACCGAAAGAACTTTGTACTTCAATTGATCCTCCATGTCTATCGACAATCCATTTCACGATAGATAGACCAAGTCCCGTACCACCAATTTTCTTTGATCTTGCTTTATCTACCCGATAGAATCGTTCAAATATATGGGGAATATCTGTGTCTGGTATTCCTACACCATGATCCTCTATCTTTATAGTTATATTTGGAGTTATCTCTGCGGATACGATGATTGGAAGGTGATTTTTGTTGTACTTAATCGCATTATCGATAATTGATCGAATCATTTGCGATATTAGTTTTTTGTCCGCGTTCATCACTACATCAGTGTCTGTAACTAATTGGACACTCTCTTCAGGATAAAGCATTGTGTATTCTTTTACAATTTGTGAAAGTAACTCAGTTAATGAAAATGGTTGTTTATCAATTGGCACAAGTTCATTGTCTGATTTTGACATCAAATAGAGCGTGTCTAACAAGGTTGTCATATTTTTAAGTTCATGCTTGATAGAATTGATTGCTTCTGAATAGATGGCAGGGTCTTTCTTTCCCCAACGGTCAATGAGGTTAATGTATCCATTGATAATTGCTAGTGGGGTAGACAATTCGTGAGAAGCATTCAGTGCAAATTCGTTCTGCAGTTGATAGGTTTGTGCAATCCTTGATAATAAATCATTAAAGGTGTTTGCTAGACGACTTAATTCGTCATCGGGACCATTTATTTCTATTCTTTTACTCAAATTAGATGAAGAAATTTGATTTACTTGCTTTGTCATACTATCAATAGGTGACAGTGCTTTTTTGCTAATAATATATCCTACGAGTATCGAAATCATAATAATAAATACATCGACGATTAACATCCTCGAGAATAAGGCGTTAAAATAATCAATTTGGTTATCTGTGTTCTTTACAACTTGTAGATTTAATATACCCAAATCCGTAATTGATATATTATAAGTTGTATACATATAGGTGTTTTCGCCATCTTCATAATAACTTAAGGAATTATGATTGAGGGGTAAAACAGCGTTGATATTATCGGTTTGGACATAGATAGTATCGTCTAGAAATATGATAACGCCAACGTTATCATAAATATTTGTTAATTCTTGAAAATCGTAAGTATTTAAATCATTGGAAGATTGAATATTTTCAACAATCGTATCTTGAATATTTAATAATTGTTGCTGGGTGGTTTGCTTCATATAAAGTTGAATACTAAATAAAATGACGACATTCATTAATGCTACTGTAAGAAAAAAGAGTAGACCATATGAGAAACTTAATCTTGTGGATATTTTAGAGGATTTTGTTTTTTTAATCATATGTTGTAAATCCAACTCCGCGAATTGTTTTAATAATATCGATATGGTATTTGTAATCAATTTTATTTCTTAAATAGCGAATGTATACATCAATAATATTGGTGTCACCATAAAAATCAAAACCCCATACATGGTCTAGTATTTGTTGCCTAGAAAGAACGATTCCTTTATTTGTTATGATATAATGAAGCAATGTATATTCAGTTTTTGTGAGTTCTATTAAGTCTTCATTTACATAACATTTTCTAGATAAGACATTGATAGTTAATGATTTATGTTTAATCGTCTGGTCGTCATTTTTACGAATACTACCTTTCCTTATATTCGCACGTATTCTTGCCAGTAGTTCATCCATCTCAAATGGTTTTGTAATATAATCATCTGCTCCAATATCGAGTCCAACGATTTTATCTGTTAAGTCTCTTCGAGCAGTAAGCATGATGATTGGTACATTCGATGTTTTCCGAATCTTTCTACATACTTCCATCCCATTTACTTCCGGAAGCATTAAGTCTAGTAAAATTATCGAAAATTCATGTTTTTGAAATAATTCTAAAGCTTCTTTGCCCGAATAAGTTAAGCAAACGGTATATCCTTCGTGTTTTAGTTCTAAGTCTAGTATTCTTGATATTGATTGATCATCTTCGATAACTAAGACATCATATTTCATTAATATCATCTCCAATCGTGTTAATTATATTAGATAATAATGAAGATTTCGTTAAGCTAATATGAGAATTTTCTCATTTCTACATAAATCCATTGTAGATTATCGTCTTTTGAATTACAAGTAAGATGAAAAAAACACAATTTTTAGTTTTTAATGTTTTTTTAATAATTCTAATTTATAATACATTACAAGGAGTTGAAAATATGACATTTATAAAGAAAAATATTAAAGCAATTATCTTCATCATCGTATTATTAAGTATTAACACATACCTATGGGTTAGTGCCATTCAAAGCGCGTTCCTTAACTCAGGAGCATTGTGGACTTCTTTAAGTGGATCCACCATTGTATTAGGGTACTCTCTCGTTTTCCTATTATCAACCAGAAATAAATTGATTGTCAAATTATTTGGTGGATTAGAAGAAGTGTACTTTTGGCATCGCACATTATCGATTTTATCGACTGCATTAATTTTCTTGCATGGATTTGTTTCGATTAGAAATCTTGTCTCTTATCAAACAACGTTCTTTTTACTAGGTAGCGCTGCTGGAGCAGGAGAACTGGCTAGAAACATGTTCATCTTCTTCATTGCTGTTGCATTATTAGCAAAGTTCATTAAGTATGAGCATTTCAGATTTATTCACCGCATTTTAGTTATTCCATTTATCTTTGCCCTTTACCACAGTTTCTTCTCATCTTGGGTCAATTTGTTCTCATTTAGTACAATTTCAATATGGATGTTATTTGTTGCATCCGTAGGACTTGTCTCAGCGGTATATATGCTTTTAATCTATCAATTTAGTGCATTTAAATATCAAGGGATCGTTGAAGAAAAGAAAAGTCTTAATGAATCTACATTTGAATTAACTGTGAAGTTAAGTAAAGATTATCGTTTCAAACCTGGACAATTTGCATTTATCAAAAT
>JBFXGX010000037.1:0-14184 GCA_050177605.1 Candidatus Izemoplasmatales bacterium
GGACATGATATGTTTCATGTTCAACGTGTTTATCAAATGGCGCTTCAGTTAGCTTCTTTTTATGAGGTGGATAATGAAGTTGTGGCTCTTGCGAGTATACTTCATGATCTCGATGACCCAAAAATAAGTGAAAACACGCATTTTGTATCCCGTTTTTTGAGTTCCGCTGATTTAGATTCAGGAAAGAAAACAATGATTCAAGATATCATAAACAATATGTCATTTTCAAAACAAAAAGAAGGTGCGATGATTGAATGTCTAGAAGGTAAAATCGTACAAGATGCCGATCGGCTGGATGCCATTGGAGCGATTGGTATCGCTCGATGTTTCGCCTATGGCGGGGCTAAACACCGTGCAATTTATCTTGGAGATAATGATGATTCTTCATCTTTAGCCCATTTTTATCAAAAGTTACTCAAATTAGAAGATTTGATGAATTTGGAAGAATCAAGAATGATTGCACATGAAAGAACCAAATTGATGAAAGAATTTTTGACTCATTTTCACGAAGATTTTAATCTAGGCGTGATTTAATTCTTTTCAAAAATGATTTTGTTTTTTTATTCAGCCTTGTCATGAATTCAAAAAATGTTAAAATAAATGAAGGTGAACTGAATGGATCGATACTTAGAAATGAAGCGTCAATTGCTAAAGATGGCCTCAATCAATCATATTCCCATTCTTGGTGAGTTTGAACTCACCAGTTTTTGTAATGCATCATGTTATATGTGTTACGTTGCAGGAAGAAAGAAAGATTTTCCAAGTTACCTACAATGGATGGCCCTATTTGAAGAGGCAGTAAAGTGCGGAATGCTCTATGCTTTGCTGACGGGTGGAGAAGTATTTGCCCATCCTGATTTTTGCAAAATCTACGAGGACCTTTATGATTTAGGTGTCAAAATCACTGTGTATACGAATGGAAGTCTATTAAGTGATGCCATTCTTGAAACCTTTAAAAAGCGACCACCTGAAATGATTGCGATTACGCTCTATGGCGCAAATAATGATACCTATAAGAAGATTACATCTTCCCTTACGTTTGATGAGGTGAAAGACAGTATTGCGGCCTTGCAAGAGAGTCACTTACCACTTCAAATCAGAACGATTCCATTACGTGAAATCTATGAGACGTTAGATGAAGTCATCGCATATGCGAAAAGTATCGAACTATCTCTTGGATACTTTTTATATGTCTCAAAAGGAAGTTACGATTTAAATAAGCGATTAAATACGACAGAACTTATCGATTTTGAAAAGAGAATTCGATCTGCGTTTTCAAAGTTTGAAGAAAGAAAAGATTTTAATACATTTGTAAGTTGTCAAGCGTTAAAAAATAGTTTTTATATCAATTCAAAATTTGAGATGAGGGCTTGTTCATTAGCCATTTATCCTAGTAAAAAAGTGGAAGTAGGAAACTTCTTACGTACTTTTTTAGAACTGGAAGAAATGTGGGAAGAACTGGACACAGATCACTGCAGTTCTTGTAATGTTGTGAAGAGTTGCATCGCATGTAAAGCACGAAAGATGTTAGAAACTGATAAACAATGTTCACCTTACCTTTTAGATATTGCGAAAGGTAGGGTTCAAAATGAATAAAGTATATAATGTAGCTGGAATTACGCTCACAGTTGATTATCTTTATCCTGACCTTCTAGAAAAAAGTCTTGAGCAATACATAACCAGTGAAGAAGCAAACTATCATATTCGTGTTTCATTAATTGATCATTTTGATATACCAAAAACAGAACCTTCTATCATCTATAAAAATCGTTTTATCTATGAATTAGAGGAAGAATCGATTTATGTTATCTATGATAAAACACTCACGCGAATATCGCATGTAATTACCTATCAGAATGAAGGGAAAGATATTTCTTTATATTTGATGAAATCTTCCACTAAAAATCTTGTGGAGCTAGAGTATCTATTAACAGGCATTTTCTTCTATGAAATTGCTTTAAAAGAAGGATTCATTATTCTCCATGCGAGTGCGGTAAAACAGGGTGAGGAAGTTTATTTATTCTCTAGTCCAAGCGGTGGTGGAAAATCTACGATGGCAGAGCTGTTTCTAAAGGAGTACCCTGAAAGTACAATCTTAAACGATGATAAACCGATTATCAAGCAACGCGGGAATGAATTTTATGTATACGGAACGCCATGGAGTGGAAAAACTCAAACGAACATGAATGATGAAGGTCATCTTCATTCAATCATCTTTTTAAAACAAGCTCCGTTCAATCAAGTATCGCCGCTCTCGCCAAGATTAAAGATTGAACAAATGTACCGCAATATGTTCCGTCCTCGTGAGGAAGCAGAGAATGTCAAGGTAGCCACTATGGTCGAAAAATGCATTGCGAGAACAAGAATCATCCAGTATGAGTTTATCAATCATCCATCCGCAGCACAGTATATTTACAAGTGGATCAAGAAGGAGCAAATCAAATGAAACTAAAAAAAGGATATGTCGTGAGAGAAATCGCAAATGAAATCATTGTGGTTCCTACAGGAGAAGAAGCTATTCATTTTAATGGGATTATGACACTCAATAAAACGGGAAAAACTTTGTTTGAAGCCCTTCTTAGCGATCAAACAATTGAATCTTTATTAGAAATCATCTTGAATAAATATGATATTGATAAAGCAAAAGCTTTACAAGATATTGAAAGTTTTATTACTGTCTTAAAGAAAAAGGAACTATTAAGGGATGAATAAAGAAGTTTCCATCAAAGAGTTATCTCCATTAATCAAATCAAAAATAGATGAAGGCGGAGAGGTATATCTTCAAGTAAAAGGAGGATCAATGTATCCTTTCTTTTTAGATGGAAAAACAATCGTTTGTCTTTCAAAGATCAAGGGTCGTTTCAAAAAGAATCAAGTTGTTTTATTTGAAAAAAACGGTGTCTACGGATTACACCGAATTATCAATGTTCATGATGATTATCTTACCACGAGAGGTGACGCATTAATTCAAAAAGAAAATGTCTTAAAAAGAGATGTGATTGGTATCGTGACTTCTTTTAAGACAAAGAAAAAAGAAGTCACGACGAACAACTTCTTTTATCTATGTTTGGTCACTTTATGGCGCCTCACGTTCGCTTTACGTCGTGCAAAACTTTTTTTCTTAAGAAAGGTGGTTAAATATGGACAACCTCACTCTTAATTTATTGAGTCTTGTTAATTCAAGTCTGAAGCAAGAACCTTCAGAGATTGTTTTAACTAAGGAAATGTACAAAATCGCAAAAGAAAATGGCTTATCTGGAACCCTTTTTCCTGCATTGAAAAAAGAGATTCAAGAAAGTGATGTTTACTCGCTGGTTCAAAAGGACTACTATGAATTTATCTCGAAAGATACAGTGCAAATGCAGGCGATTGAAGATTTAACTTCTTTATTTGAAGAAAACCATATTGAACACATCTTCTTAAAAGGTTCAGTGCTCAAAAAAGTCTATCCAGCATCTTACATGCGCTCTATGGGCGATATCGATTTCTTAGTAACAAACGAAAAAATGAACCTTGTTCATCAAGTGCTTGAAGAAAGCGGATATATAAACTGGTCTAATTCGAAAGCACATGATTGTTTCCATAAAAATAGACAAGTGTTTTTGGAAGCTCATCCGACCCTCAATTCGGATTTTGATGATGCCTATAAAAATCTTTTTAAAGATGTATGGTCCACTTGTACAAGTGAAGGATATGTTTACAAGATGAACCATGAAACAGAGATTACTTACCTTTTATTTCATATGGTGAAACATTTATCATCTTCAGGAATTGGACTACGAAATATTCTTGATTTATCACTCTACCTTGAAAAATATGACAGTGAAATCAGTGTTGATTATTTATATAGCCTCCTCGAGAAAGCAAAACTTGAACGATTTGCACAAAATATTTTTTCGCTTTGTATTCTTTACTTCAAACCAAACCTTCTTCAAGACTATTTAAAAAACTATCAAATGGATCAAGCATTGATCGAAGAAGCAACCACGTTTATTCTCACTTCAGGAGTACATGGAAAAGGAGAAAATAACAATGCGCATCTTTCCGGAAGTGCCAAACAGTCACTCAAGAAAAACAATGTTGTTATTGGGCGAATTGCTTATTTAGTTAAACTTGTGTTTCCACCCTTTGACACAATGCGAGGAATGTATCCTGTTCTTCATAAGCATCCTTATCTCTATCCTTTTACCTTTCTCGCCAGATGGTATAAGATTTTTGTGAAAAAGAGAAAAACAAGTTTTAATAAAATCAAAAAATTAAAAATTACTCACAATGAAATTGAACAAAGAAGATCACTTTATGAGCGATTTGGTTTATAATTTTATCAATTTCAGTGATTATTCTTACATTTTTGTTAAATTCATGTAAATATTTAAAAAATATCGATATTTATGTTGTAATATGTGATGAATTTGTTACAATAATATTAGTAATTAATAAACATATGTCAAATAAATGGAATTAAGTCAATCGTTTTATTACTTCATGGGGGAGACAAGAAGTCAGTAATAAACCTTACTTTCTTTTTGTGCATCCTTTCTTGGATGCACATTTTTTTTATGAGATACGGTAAATGATATTGAATAGTGAACGCTATGATAATATATGTTTTAAAAAAATAAGTTCTGAGGGAGAATGTATTTATGACTAAACAAGAATTAAATAAGAAAGAAACTTATGAAACACCTACAATTGAAGTCGTTGAATTTTCACTTGAAGAGAGTATTGCATTAAGTGGAGATTTTGGTTCAAGCGTAGTTTGTTCAGAAGAGTTGTTTTAGGGGGACAGTATGATGAAAAAACTATTTGGTTTTATCAGTCTTATCTTATTGTTTGGCATCGCGACAGCCTTTCATTATGTTGAAGCAGCCTCACCAGTGGGAACACCAGTCGACTTATCTATTACTTCATATTTTGATGAATTTAATAAAGACGTTGTTCCACTAACAAATGTTGCCTACGGATCTAAAATTGCATTTGACAGTAGTGTTACTGCAGATGATTCAAGTTACACATTTTTATTTTGGCAAGTTAATGGTACTGTAAACTGGAATTTAGCAAAAGATTATCAGTTCACTGTAACGAATAATCTAGATTTAGTTGCTATGTTCAAGCCAGCTGATAAATTCGCAGTAGTCTTTATGGACTCAAACGGTGAATTAATTGATGTTAAATATGTTAATTCTGGTGTAGCCGCAGTAGAACCTGATACTACTAACTATACAAAAGTTGGATTTGTCTATGATTCAACAAAATGGAGTCAAGACTTTTCAAATGTTACTTCTGACATCGTAACCTATCTTCAATATGTTCCAGTTGAAACGCCTAATACATTTACATTATCAGTTGAAAATGGATCAGACATAACAGTAGGTGGAACTGGTACATATGATTTTAATAAGGTTGTAACAGTAGAAGCAGATGCAAATGATTCTTACCAAGTGTTTAAATATTGGAGAGTTGATAGTAGAGTTGTCTCATACAGTTCTACTTATTCATTCACTATGTTACAAAATACAACTGTAACTGCAGTATATGATTCTTCCGCATTTGTGGATGCTCCAATTGTAACGATCACTCCAGCATTAAGTTTGAGAGGCGGATATGATTCATTCTTGGGTCAATACTATCTTCCTGCTGGATATACTTATGTTGAACATGGATTAATTAATAATGTTTCAGTTTCAAATCCTACTCTTGATAGTGATGGAACTGTTCAACATGCTGGAACGAAGATTAATGCCTCTACGAATGAATTCCTTATCAGTTTAGATAACACTTCCAGTTTAGGCAATGTTAGAGGTTATTTAGTATACAAAGATGGTTCTGATGTTTTACATACAATTTATTCTGAAGTAGAAACTCCAAAATTATTTATAAGTGAATATGGTGAAAATGGTACAAATAAATGGATTGAATTATACAATCCAACAAATGAGACCATTGATTTATCACAATATTCTGTTGATACTTCCAATGCTTCATCAATACCACTCTCTGGTTCTTTAAATAGTGGAGATACTTATTCGATATGTAATTCTTCGCCATCCTCAGAAGTCAGTTCATATTGTGATCTAACTACATCAGGAATCAATTTCAATGGTGATGATGCTGTAAGTCTTTATTATGGATCTGTGATTATTGATACAATTGGTGCATACTCAGGTATGGTTACAAATGAATTAGCAGATATGACATTAATACGAAAACTATCAACAGTATCTGGAAACGCCAATTTCAATATAAATGATTGGATAGAAAAACCGATTTATTATTACGATAATATCGATGTTTGGGGATTCCCTTCTGTTGAGTCAGTATCAATTTCTGGAGAAATCAGTGTTGCTGCTGGAAGTTCAATTCAATTAACGGCGACAGTTGAGCCACATGGCTCCGACACATCTGTAACATGGTCTTCAAGTAACGAATCCGTCGCAACAGTAAATAGTGCTGGGCTAGTTTCCGGGGTCTCAGAAGGGACTATTATAATTACTGCTACATCAGTCGAAAATGAAAACATTTTTAATACGTATGAAATCACTGTTTCTTCTTCGAGTTCAATCACATCTACGATAATTATTTATGAAATCTATGGTTCTGGAGGTAATACGGGTGCAGTATATAAATCTGATTATGTAATTTTATATAATACAACTAGCTCCAGTATTGATTTAACGGGCTATTCTATTCAATATGCAAGTTCGACTGGAACTACCTTCCAGGTTCAAGCTTTATCCGGATCAATAGCAGCTAATGGATATTTTGTTATTCGTCTAAAAACCGGAACTGTAGGCAGCGATCTTCCTTCATACAATGTTAGTGGAACAATAGATATGTCGGGGACAAAAGGAAAGGTTGCATTAGTTAATTCTACTACAGCACTTAGTGGATTAACAGCGTCTTCCTCATCATCTGTCATTGATTTTGTTGGATATGGTTCTGCAAATGATTATGAAACTAGTGCTGCTCCTGCACCAGGAACTACTACCTCTGTACAGCGTACTTCTTTTGTTGATACGGATAATAATTCAGCTGACTTCGCAGCTGTTACTGCAGATTTATCTTATTTACCTTAATTACTTTGGTTTTACTCGCCACGATTTTTCGAAATCGTGGCTTTTTTCTTTTCAAACTTACATCTTTGATGTAAAATAGAACTATGCCCTTGTGGAGGTACTCATATATGAAGAAAATCAAATTACTCGTATTTACTCTTATTGCTCTTTTTATGCTTAGCAATATCAAAGTAAATGCAGAAACAAATCCTCAAGATAGTTTAGTAAATATTACTGTTAAAACTTATTTTGATTCAACAAATATCATTACCAATCCTCTTGATCCTATTGCCTATGGCTCTCGGGTTTCTTTCGCAAGTGAATTATCTAGTTTAGAAGGATATTCATTTGTTTTTTGGATGGTTAATGATATTATTTATCCTGATTTTCAGTTAACTGATAATTTTACAGCGAATGGAAATTCTACAATCACGGCTGTCTTTAAACCAAATGATAAAGTCGCTGCGATTTTTCTAGATAGTAATGGGAAATTACTTGAGGTTCAATATGTTACTCCTGGAGATAGTGCTATTGAAATTAGTGAATTAAAGTTGCCTTCTAAACCAGGTTATATGATATCTTCAACAAAGTGGAATCATAGTTTATCAAATTTAACAGTAGATACAATCTTTATCTTACAATATGAGAAAGTAGATAACTCGTCCTACACTGTTTCTGTAACAAATGGAACTGGTGGAGGAAGTTATGAGTTTAATACACAAGCAACTGTCGTTGCTAGTGATGCAGCTGCAGGAGAATATTTTAATTACTGGAAGAGCGGAGATCGAATTGTTTCTTTATCTCCTAGTTATACTTTTACTGTTTTACAAGACATAGCAGTAGAAGCAGTATATTCGACTTCAAGTTATCAAGATCAACCATTTGTTTCACTTAGTCCTAAACTAGGTATTCGAGTAGGATATTTATCTTATCTTGGTCAGTTTTATCTACCTGAAGGATATACATTAATAGAACACGGAATGGTTGTTTCAACCTCTTCAGGAATTATCAATTTAGGTTCAAGCAGTATTACAAAATATCAAAGCAATACATTTGTTGCTACAACAAATGAATACTTAATGAGTTTTTCAAATACTAGTATTCAAAGTGTGAGAGCTTATATCATTGTAGAAGATGTAAATGGAAATTATATGACCATCTACAATGAAGTATTAACTTCTGCATCAACTCCATCTATTGCAGATGATTTGTTCTTCTCATTCTATATGGAAGGATCTAGCTATAACAAAGTAGTATCAATTTATAATGGTACTGGAAGTAGTGTTAATTTATCAGAATATTCTGTTCAGTTGTACTCTAATGGAGCAGCCAGTGCATCGCAATCAATGACATTAAATGGAACATTAGCTAATGGTGATGTTTACGTTATTTCACATTCGTCGGCTATACCAGAAATTCTTGCAATAGCTGATGCGACATCATCTGCAGTTATTAATTTTAGTGGAGATGATGCGGTAACACTAACACATAATAGTACTATTATTGATACAATTGGACAAGTCGGTGTTGATCCTGGTTCTGCATGGGGAACTGGCGATATTACAACTCTGGATCATTCTCTTGTTAGACTTTCGTCTACTACTTCGGGAGACACAGTATACAATGATGCCTATAGTCCAGCAGATTATTGGGTAGGCTATGCAAAAGATACTTACTTAGGCTATATTGATACCTTCACAATGGATGGTTCAGGTTCTTCAAAATCAGTTACTGGTTTTGATGCCTTTATCAATACAATGACTTATAATGCATTATCTACATTAAGTCTTTCAAACTCTTATCTAAAAGTTTATTATGATGATGGTTCATCTTCCATAGAAACCATCACTTCAGATATGGTTTCAAACTTTTCAACTTCCGTATCAGGTGACTACACCTTAACAGTTACTTATGGAAGTTTCACTGATACGCTCGATTATCATGTACAAAAGATTAATCCAAGTTATACAATACCTACATTTAGTGATACAGAATTAACAAGTGGATTAAGTTTAAATAACATAACGCTTCCTAGTAATTTTTCATGGGAAAACCCAAGTGCTTCCTTATCACTTGGAACGCATACCTTTACTGTGACTTATACGCCATCCAATACAGATGCTTATAACACGATTACAGGTATTGAAGTTTCAATCAACTTTGTTGAAGTTGTGACGCCAATTATCATTTATGAAGTCTATGGTGGTGGTGGAAATGTTAGTGCAACCTATAATCAAGACTATGTTATTTTATATAACAATACATCATCGAGTATTGATTTAAGTACTTATTCGCTTCAATATGCTTCGACTAGTACTTATACTGTCTTTAATTTATCCGGGACAATTATGTCTCATAACTACTTTGTTATTGGATTATTAAAAGGAAGTGTTGGGGAAGACCTAGATGTCGCTCCAAATGTTAGTTTTGGAACGAGTATTGTTGTCACAGCAGGAAGAATTGCTTTAGTCGATGATCAAAATCAAATTACCGATAAAACAGACGCAAACGTTGTTGATTTTGTTGGATATGGAAGTGCCAGTGAATACGAAACTAGTCCAACAGCGACGACATCCGCTTCACTTAGTGCGAAACGTATTTCTTTCTCCGATACCAATGATAATAGTGCTGATTTTACTGTTGGAACGCCTAATTTAAGTTATGTTGCTTCAAGTCTTACAGTGACCGGATTCTCAGTCCATAATTTAAAAGCATATTATGAAGTTAGTGAAGCACTTAGTGTTACGAATGCTTACTTAATTGTGTCATATAGTAATGGTTCTACATCGCAAGTCGATGTAACAAGTGATATGATTTCTTCCTTTAGTTCATCTACGTTAGGTGATTATTCAATGAATGTAACTTATTCTGGAATTACAGAAAGTTACGCCTACCATGTTATTGATTATTCTTCTTTAGGAGAAGTCGAGATTTATTATATCGATATCGGAATTGATGGTGGACCTGCAGGAGAAGCAGCGTTAATCAAAATTGGAGGAATTGATATTTTAATCGATTCTGGTGATGATGATTCGTCAGCCCATACGTCACTTCTTAATTTCTTAAGTACACATGTTACGGATGGTGTTATCGAATATATTATCGCAACCCATCCGCATGCAGATCACATTGGTGGATTCGTGGATGTTATGGATAATTATGTTGTCCAAAACGTGATTGAATACTCAACTTCTACCGATTATGTGAGTGCTTTGCGTGCTGAATACGAGGATCGTATTGTGACGGAAGGTAGTACAGTCTATGATGTTTACACGATGGTCACAAATTCAGAAAATATTATTAACATCATTTCAGGCGTTTCTTTAACTTTCTATAACACTGGATATTTAACAAGTGCAGACCCTAATAATTCAAGTATTGTTTTTGTACTCAATGCATTTGACACCTTAGCTTTATTTAATGGAGACGCAGAAGGCGATCAAGAAGCGGTTTACGCTCCTTTAGTTGGCGATTTAGATATCTTAAAACTAGGACATCATGGTAGTGCTGCAGGAACAACATCCTTTTTATTAACTGAAACAACACCAAATGCGATTGTGGTAAACGATGGTAATTATTTAGGAAATAGTTATGGTCATCCAACCTATACTGCTTTATCACATATTTATAATTATTCTGATAATGTTCCAGTGTATAGTGTTACAGGTGGCAATGGTGCTTCCTCTGATATTATGCTCGATAGAAACGGTACGCTAACAGTAACGATTTCAAGTGGTGGCTATGTAGTCACTTCAGAGTATTATGGATACAATCCGATGGAGTTATCTAATACAGCATATTGGAGTACGATAAATACAAGCAATATTGATGGGTATTATTACGCTGCCGCAACAGGAGAAACAACAGCTTCTGTTTTAAAAGCTTACCTGCATAATATCATTAAAGGTCATCATTCTGTTGGCTATAGTCAAGTAGATGAAAATTTAGGAATCACAGATGAAGATCCAAATAATGCGAATAATGTGATTTTGTTCTATACTGGAAGAAGTCAAGCTAAATCAACTTTTGGAAGTTTAGTTGATCAATGGAATAGAGAACATATTTGGGCTAACTCTCATGGAATTGACGATCAAGAACCAGCCTATTCAGATTTGCATCATTTACGTCCTACCGATGTATCGGTAAATAGTATTAGAGGAAATCTAGATTTTAGTACCGTCGAGCACATTAGCGCAAATCTTGTTTCGGATACTTACGGGGATTCAATTATAACTAGAAACTATGAAGATGGTGTTTACTTTGAACCTCGAGATGAAATTAAAGGTGATGTTGCTAGAATGTTACTCTATATGACTGTACGATATGAAGGGGATGTTTCTGGAGAACCTGATTTAGAGTTAGTCAATGGCGTTACCACAACTACTTCAAATAATCTTGGAGATTTAGCTACCCTTTTACAGTGGTGTATTGATGATCCTGTGGATGATACTGAAAGACTTAGAAATGAAGCAATTTTCGGTATTCAAAATAACCGAAATCCATTCATTGATCACCCTGAATTAATTTATATCTTATATAGTAGTGAATTAGGAGTATAAAATGAGAAAAATTTCGATTTTATTACTTGTCCTCTTCATAGGCACGGTAATGATTGGTTGTAATGAAATAACATCCTCTACAATCTCTACAACGACCACCACAACGATAACTTCGACTTCAACCACAACGACAGAACCGAATGAAATTTCTTTTACTGGATTTCAGTATGTAGAAGGCATTATTTCTTGGGACATTATCCCTGATGTGAAATATGATGTCTATGTAAACAATTCGCTTGTTTTAGAAAACGCAACTTCTTATGATACAACATTGCTTGCTAGTGAAATGATTTACAAAATACAAGTTCATGCCTCCCTCGGAGAGCTCGTTTCAGATTCTGGGATTATGTTGATTAACCGTATGCAAACTGCACCTGAAGCGGAACTGTTAACCCTAGACTTATCAGTTAATCGTGATGAGGCCGTTTATGCAAGTGAAGTAGAGGCTTCTTTAGTTCTAAACGCTGACTTTGTGGAGGTTCCTTATACCTATAGTGAAGGAGAGTATCTACTTTCTGCGAGTTATCTAGCAAGTCTTGGATATGGCGACCATGTTTTCTATTTTGTTTTTGAAGACAGTGTTCATGCTTTGTTACTAACGATTATAGACACGAGAACACCTAGTTTGATTGGAACCAATCAAATTGCAGTGGATGCTGGAAGTGATGTTGTCGTAGAGTTTAGTTTATATAATGGATCGTTTGTCTCTTTAAGTGGCAACGATATCACAACGGAGGACTATAGTATCGTTTCAGGTATTCTTACGATCGATGGAAGTTATATCCAAAATAAGTTTGTGAATGAACCTGGAAGAACAACACTCATTCTCAGTTATACTTTACAAGCAGCGGATAGTATCATCATTGGATATTTATTCATTACTCTAAATGATTAAAAATGAAACCTTCAAATTTGAAGGTTTTTCTTTTTCAATTGTGTTTGAATTGTGATTTTTTAATGTTCACTGTTTTTTAACACAACCTTAACAATATCTTCACAAAGGAAGAATATAATAAGGGTATCTTAGACAAAAGAGGTAGTTTCATGAAGAAAACATTCATACTTTTTTCTCTCCTATTTTTAAGTATCATGCTTTCTGGTTGTAGTCTACTACCAACGACGACTGTGACCTCTGATTTGGGAAGTTACACCCAAACATCAACGTCTTTATCTATTTCAGTGAAGGATGAAGATATCTACACCTCCGATTATACAGTAGATGATACGATTACGTTTTCGTCTAGTGCTGTCGAAAGCCTAAGTAATCTCGTCACCATCACCGGAAGTATGGTACTGATTGGTAACGAAGGAACGGTTAATTATTTAACTGATTCTTCTTCAACTTATACAGCTTCAGTAATTGATTCAAATGATGATGTGACAATAAACGGTGAAGGAACACTCATCATCCAAAGTAATTCTCACAATGGTATCGGCGTGGATGACGATTTTGTCATCACTTCAGGGAATATAGAAATTGATGCATATAATAATGGAATCACAGTGAATAATGACTTTACAATGACTGGTGGAACACTCTCTATCGTTTCAGGCAATGATGGGATCCAAGTTGAAAATCTTGATGACGATTTACTAGGAAATATCTTAATTTCAGATGGAACCTTCACAATTAGTGCTTATGGCGATGGAATGGACGCGTCTAATGTTGTCGCAATTTATGGTGGAACCTTCACCATTTCCTCAGGGGTAGGGAACTCAAACATTACCCTTGTGAGTGGAAAAGGAATTAAAGCAACAAAGGGAATTAACATCCTCGGTGGTACATTTACGATTAGTTCAGCTGATGATAGTTTACACGCAAATAGCGATTTCTATATTCAAGATGGAAGCTTAACGTTATCTTCTAATGATGATGGCATCCACGCTGATGATACTTTAATCATAAGTGGTGGCACCATTGACATTACAAAAAGTTATGAAGGAATCGAATCAGCCTATGTTACGATAACTGGCGGAACGATTAAAATCAAAAGTAGTGATGATGGTATCAACTGTGCCGGTGGCGCAGATTCGAGTAGTAATTGGACGAATTTTGACCAAGTTGAAAATGCGATGTTAACAATTAGTGGTGGATATATTTATGTCAATGCTTCTGGAGATGGTCTTGACTCCAATGGCAATATGCAAATCAGTGGCGGAACGATCCTCGTTAGTGGCCCAACAGATTCTAGCAATGGTGCGATTGATTACAATGGAACATTTAGTATCAGTGGCGGAACCTTGATTGCGGTGGGTGCTTCAGGAATGGCAGAAAACGCAAGTAGTGCTACTAATCAAGCATCCATTATGATTAACCTATCCACAACGTCCACTTCACTCATTCATTTAGAAGATGAAAGTGGGAATATGGTTATTGACTTCTTACCCGCGAAAAGTTATTCCTCCATCGTCATCTCCTCTCCTAGTTTAAGTGTAGGAAACACCTATAAATTATATCTAGGTGGAAGTAGTAGTAATTTAAACAGTGAAGGATATGCTAATTCAGGGAATTATACTTATGGAACACTGAACCAAAGCTTTACGATTTCATCCAATATAACAAATATTGG
>JBFXGX010000038.1:0-12946 GCA_050177605.1 Candidatus Izemoplasmatales bacterium
CACTAATCACAGCAGACAGATCGCATACACACAACTCGGTTTCTTTTAATGCCAATATGATTTTCATTCTTGTGGGATCACTAAATGTTTTGAAGAACAAAGTCAGAAGTGAAATAGATTCATTATCTAGTAAGTTTTTATGGGCTATTTCTATTTTTTCAGGGTGAAGAACATTACATTCACAAAACTCTATTATATCTTTTTGATCCATACTAATCTCCTATCTATATGAGCGCTCATTCATATAGATATATTGTATCACAATAAACTACGGAGTCAATAAAAACAACTTCTTTAGATTGCTTCATCGTTTTTTATGCATTTTTTTAGCATCGAAACAAATAGATTGTAACGAATATTAGGTGCATTTCAGGTTTTAAGTCATTTTTCCCAACTTATTTCGATGAACAAGAATTTTTTATTATGGTTTTGAGTTAATTATATTGTTTAATCTAAGTAATATTTTCTATGATAGAAAATAAAGACACCTTTAAGGATGAAAAATGCCCATAACCTTGAGCTATGAGCATTTCATATTGAATCTATCTCGGGATCTGTTTTTACTTGTATGCGGAATATTACCATAACCTAGTGTTCTCTGGGAAGCTGTTCTATATCATAGTATCCAAAGTACCCTTTTGGGCATATATCTTAAATTATTCTTCTTCTAGTTCGATACCAAAACAGTCACACAAAACGAGTCAGTTCGTGTACGTCGGAAACTTATTTTTGGCCATTTTATATTCCCCTATTCCAGACTTTTTCCAGTGTGGGAACATATTTTCACAATATATTTGATATTAATGATGGGAAACAAGTTGAATAGCATACACTCATTTGGTTTTTACTTCGATGATTTTCTACTCTTTATTGAGGAAATTGAATTGTTATCTTGGTTCCATGTCCAATAAAACTATCTATTTGCATGTTTGCACCTATTTTTTGAACTATATCTTTTACGAACTGTAAACCCAAACCACTACCTTTATCGTTCAATTTCATTGCTTCTACTGAACGATAAGGTCCTTTTAAGATATTTTGTATTGTTTCGATGGTCATGCCAATCCCTTCATCTTCAACAACCAATTTTCTGTTTTTATTATGAACAGAGATTGAGATATTTGATTGAGGATTCGAATAATAAAAAGCGTTGAATAATAGATGTTCAATTAAACGCTCTAGATCTTTATCAGAAATATTAATTGATAATCTATCTAGTTCCAGCGATATAGTAATTTGTTTACTTTCAAATATTTCCTTGTACTTATTTGCATATTTGTTAATAAATAGGGAAACATCCTGTATATATGGTAGTTCAACATAGTCAAGTTCGATAAACTTAGGGATTAGGTTCATTATTTTAACTGTTTCTGCTTGAATGTCCAAAAATACATCTTTAGTTGGATTCAGTTTTTCATTAACTAATGAATCCGCATAAATTCGGATAACTGAAAGGGGTGTTTTGATATCGTGCGCAATACTTTTGATATGAGACTCATAAACGGATCTTTGTTTTTCTCTTTGGATTTGACCATTCATCAGTTGAAGGTGCAATTGCTTTATTTCTTTATACGAGAAAACCGAACTTTCTGACTCAATATTGTTTAAATCCAACTTTAACTTGGTATTTTCATTCCTCAGAAACTTATATAAAATATACATACCAAAGGCAAACAAAATAATGGAGGTTAAATTTAATCCAATGAATCCATAAAGTATATCTATACCTAATTTGGAGGACTCAAAGTTGACTGCGATATATCCAAGAAGAATGTCATCATAATATACAGGTTCATACTTTTGCAATCTCGCATCAAAATCATTAGAGAAAATGGTTTGCTCTGTAATGTTTTTGAAATGAATTGTTACATCATTATTATGTGTATAGTGCTCCAAATATATGATTAAAGTTTCGAAGTTCTCTTCAGTTGATAGATGAGCAGTCATATTATATAGTGCATCGTATTGTCTTGCAATTTCTTTTTGAAATTGGTTATTTGAAAATAAATAAAAGGCAATATTCAGGATAAAAATGGTTGATAGAAATATGAAGAGTACTTTTTTAAAGATTTGAGAAATAAGGAGGCTCTTTATACTATTCATCCTTTACCCCCACAAACTGATATCCAATCCCATAATGCGTTTTTATATATGATAGTTCGGAAGCAGGATCTATTTTTTTTCTAATGTTTTTTATGAAAACGTCTATTACACGGTCATAAGCATCACTATCTAAAAAACATTGTTCGATAATCATGTCTCTAGAAAAGACAACGTTAGGATTTGAAAGTAAATGCAATAAGACATCATACTCATACTGTGTTAAATTGATTAATTGATTGTGAACAAAAACCTCTCTACTTAAGGGTAGAACTTTTAGATGTGAATGATTAAATGTATAGATTGTTGGATGATTAACAACAAGTCTTTTTTCAACATTTTTGAGTTTAGCCATGACCTCATCAATTGAAAAAGGCTTAATCATATAATCATCTGCCCCAAGTGTGATGACATCGACGCGGTCTTTGATATCAATTTTCGCTGATAATACAACAATATAAACATCTGACACTTTGCGTATTTGTTTGATTAGTTCTTCTCCTTGTATTCCAGGAAGCATTAAATCTAAGAGAATAATATCAAATTTTTCATGATGAACTGCTGCAAGTGCTTCTTCACCGTTATATACTTGTTTAACTTCATGTCCATCATTACGTGCATACATCGCTAATAACTGATTGATCTTCGGATAATCTTCAACAATTAATGTTTTCATTCAAAATCACTTCCTACGTGAATATTATACAACAATAGTAATAAAATATGGGTGAGTACGTACCCACCCACATCCTATTTATTCATTTGGCTGAACAGGATTTAATAAATGATCCACTATATTTGTCTTAATTTCTTTTATGCTTTCAACAAGTTCTTGAACTGAAAGATTTGACAGATCCAAATCCATAACAGCTTCCGCGAAAGAATAATCCAAACTATCTCTTTGGACATCACTCGAATGAATATACAACCATTCATAAGTACTTGCATTATTCTGGTAACCACAATTCACATATGGATCATTTACATCATATCCCATCATGTTACCGCCCATCATGCCAAATCGTTGGGTAGAATACTCAATTTGAACATTATCTATAATATCCGATTTAATCTGCTTAATGAGTTCAACAACTTCTGACACGGTTTTTTCTTGGATATCTGAAGTTATTAACTCACTTGCATATCCAGAATCTAATTTTTCTTGATTTTCAGTGGATAGATGAAGATATATCTTTTCAAAGTTATTAAGACTGTAACTAGATTCCATCATGCCATGTTGGCTAAAATTTAACACAATAAAGTCATTATTATTTTCACTTGAAAATGCATTTACAACGCCCATTGATAACATGCCTAAAAATGCAACGGCAACGGTTAGTCCGAAAACAATCAAATTTTTTCTCATATTACTTATTCCTCAATTTCTCTATTAGTTTTTCGTATTCATCAATTGTTATCTCACCTTTTGCAAGGCGTGATTTTAACACTTCAATTGCTTGATCATGTCTACATTCACTCCGATAACTAAAACCGTTTAATGCAAAGTAAATCACACCGATCCAAAATATACCCATTGCTAACATACCAAATGGCATACCCCAACCTCCCACCATATGACCATAATAAGGATAATCACTATTCTCTGCCCACTGTTGTGAAAAATACCAGAATGCGATAGCAGTTATAATTATTAATCCAATGAAAATAGCTAAAAAAATACCTTGTTTTTTGTTCATCTTATTCACCTCGACTATATGATATCAAACAATTATGAATACAAAATGAATGTGAAAAGAATCTTGCATTTTTTAATAACCATGATATAATATATTTGTATACCCCTCCCATGGTGGGGTGCAAGGAGGAAAACTATGAGTCAATCGCATCAACACAACACAAGACATTTGAATGAGGAAAAAATTAAACAATTATTAAAAACCGGGCGAGGTCAAGTGGAAGGCATACTAAAAATGTATGAAGAAGGAAGATACTGTGTAGATATCTCAAAACAGATACTATCAGTTATTGCTTTGCTTCAAAATGCTAATGCATTAATATTAAACGATCATATTAGTACATGCGTTACAGAAGCTATTTTCGAACAAAAAGGTAAAGAAAAAATTGATGAAATCACTGAAATTTTAGTGAAATACTTGAGATGAGGTCTATGATGGTAAAGAAATTACTAATCAGTTTTTCCATATTTATAGCATTTATTGGACTTATTGCTTTTGTAGCAGCAAATTCACCAAATCGAAATGATATCTTGGCAAAATATGATCTAGATGGTATGACAGTAAAAGATATAGTGACCTATTTAGAGAATGATTTAAATGAACCTACAAATTTTAGTGCAGCGATTACTGGAACAAAATTGCTTTTAGGTGATGCGACACATCAGATGGAGTTAGAACTACCTAAAGGTCAGTTTTATCTCTCATTTGCACCCTATGTCAATCAGACTCATCCTTGCGCTAATCATAATTTAGTCACCTGTCGTGGTGAGTTAAAAAGCAAATCTTTTGAAGTTAAGATTGTTGATTCTCAAACAAATACTGTCATCATAGAAAAAACTATTATAAGCAGCTCGAATGGATTTGCCGGTATTTGGTTACCAATAAATAAACGATATCAGATTACTGTTTCATATGAGAATTTTTCGGCAACTGACGAAGTTTCAACTTTTACTACATCAAATACATGTCTTACAACACTTAAACTAGCCTAAAGGAGGCAAATTATGGACAAACATAAACACAATCATCATCACAAAGATAATAAAAATGAGCATATCGACCACAATAAAAAAGCCATGAATCACGAAACGCATGATGACCACATACACCATCATGAAGAAATTCACAACCATAGTCACGGTGAAAGTTACAAAGATGCAGAGCATGAAAGTCATGAAGGGCATCACGATCACCATACTATGATGGTTAAAGATTTTAAAAGAAGGTTTTTTATTTCACTAGGATTATTAGTTCCAATTTTAACTCTCTCACCTATGATTCAGGAATTTTTCGATTTGAATCTAAGGTTTTCTGGAGACTTATACATTCTTTTGACACTCAGCACTTTGTTATTTATATATGGCGGATTACCATTTTTTAAAGGTACTTTTGAAGAGTTGAAACAAAAAGCACCAGCTATGATGTCTCTCATTGGCCTTGCTATTGTCGTTGCCTATATCTATAGTGCCTATACCGTCATATTCCAAACCGGTCAAGATTTTTTCTGGGAATTATCAACACTCATCTCAATCATGCTACTCGGTCACTGGATTGAAATGAAGTCTGTATTAGGTGCATCAAGAGCTTTAGAAGAACTCTTAAAACTGATGCCTGAAGAAGCTCACGTCATCGATCAAGATGGTCACATTAATGATATATCAGTCACTCAAGTTAAAGTAGGTATGATTTTATTAGTCAGACCTGGAGAAAAGGTTCCTATTGACGGAAAAATCACAGAAGGAAAGTCTTCTGTAAACGAATCCATGTTAACCGGTGAATCTGTTCCTGTCGATAAATCACCTGGAGACGAATTAATAGGTGGTTCAATCAATGCTGAAGGTTCACTGAAATATAAAGTGACACGTATTGGTGATGAGACATTTCTTTCTCAAGTCATTAAACTCGTCAGGGATGCTCAAAAAACACGTTCAAAAACGCAAAGAATAGCAGATATTGCGGCAAAATACTTATTCTATGTTGCATTACTTGGTGGAATATCTACATTTGTTATCTGGATGTTACTGGGTAAAGATGTAGGATTTGCTATGGAAAGAGCAGTTACTGTCGTCATTATTTCATGCCCCCATGCACTTGGATTAGCTACACCACTCGTTACTGCTGTTTCATCAAGCATTGGTGCAAAACATGGGTTACTCATTCGGAATCGAGCAAATTTCGAAAATGCACGCAAAATTAACACTGTTGTATTTGATAAAACAGGCACACTAACTAGAGGTGAATTCGGAATTTCAAAAATTGAAAGCTTTAGTTTGAGTGAAAACGAACTTCTATCATTTGCATATGCAATTGAGAATGAGTCCGAACATCCTATAGCAAAAGCAATCGTTAGAGCTGCTAAAGATAAAAAAGTGCAACTTCAAAAAGGTAAAGATATCACAGCAATTCCTGGTAAAGGACTTGTTGGTATAGTACAACAATCTACTGTTGAGATCGTAAGTCCGGGTTATATTAAAGAGTTGAAGATACCATTCGATATTAGCGCATATGAAGCATTAGCGAATCAAGGCAACACTGTTGTTTTTGTCCTTAAGGATAAAAAACTGATGGGTTATATCGCTTTAAATGATATGATTAGAGAAACCTCAAAGGAAGCGATTGAATCGCTTAAAGAAATGGGCATTGATTCATACATGCTTACAGGGGATAATCAAAAAGTTGCGAATGAAGTTGCCAAAAAGTTGGGCATAAAACATGTATTTGCCGAGGTTTTACCTGATCAAAAATCAGATAAGATTGAATCACTAACAAAAGAAGGACGTCTTGTAGCAATGACTGGTGATGGCATCAATGATGCACCAGCCCTAGCAAAAGCACACCTCGGTATTGCAATTGGTGCAGGTACAGATGTAGCGATTGAAACTGCAGATGTCATACTCGTTAAGAGTAACCCAATGGACGTCGTAAATATCATAAAGCTTTCTAAGTCAACCTATAAGAAAATGATTCAAAACCTCATATGGGCAACAGGATATAATATTATAGCTATTCCTTTAGCTGCTGGTGTATTAAGTTCTATTGGTATTCTATTGAGTCCTGCAGTTGGAGCAGTATTAATGTCACTAAGTACAGTCATTGTAGCTATCAACGCTCGGTTGCTAAAAATCTAAATTTATTACACAAAAGCGAGTTGACTAAACTCGCTTTTTTTATAAAAAATGCCAGAGATCGAAATCAATCTTCTGGCATTTCGGTGTTGGTTGTTATGGTTATGCAATCACTAAGTCTACTTGATAGGGCAGATTTTTCATCTTATGTCTGCTAAATAACAAATAACCTACACCTAAAACAACAAAAACAAGTGACATTAATATATTTACTGGAATATTCATAATCATTAGAGCATCTCCATATGCACCGTTAACTCTCATCGGCTCAATGATTAATCCTCTACCTAGACCATACCATATCAAATAAAGTCCTAGATTTTCGCCTATTTTGAGCAAACGTTTTTTCTTTAAAGCAATCAGGGTGACAAGTAAAAATAGGTTCCATATGCCTTCATATAAAAATGTAGGATGATGAACTACATTACCCAGTGTCATTTGTTCAACAATGAATTTAGGCAATAAATCAATAATCCATGCTGATTGGATCGCTGGTCCATATGCTTCATGGTTCATAAAATTACCAAACCTACCAATGATTTGTCCAATGAGAAACCCAATCATTAACGTATCGATGAGTGGTAATAATTTAATTTTTTTAATCTTACAAAAAATAGGTACAAAAACTAGAGTGGTAATGATTGCTCCATGAATTGCTAATCCACCTTTTGAGATATTCATTATGTCCAGAAAAGTCTTATAATGTGGAATCGGATCAAAGAGCACATAATAAAGTCTAGCTCCTAAAAGTGCTAAAGGTAACCCAATTAAGAGACCGTCATAGATAATATCCTTAGGATAATTTAAACGATTGAGTTCATTCTGACTATAATATGCCGCTATAAATACTCCTGTCAAAATGAAAATTGCATACCAATAGATTTGAATGCTACCAAAATCAATTGCTACTCTTGAATAGGGGGCGCTACTCTGGCTTCCTATCGCAAGAAACAAGACCATCAAAAAGATGTGAATCATGATCATATACTGATGATGTTGCTGTTTTGTGTTATGATGTGTGTGCATGAACTAGCTCCTTATCACCCTTTACGAATGACTGTTTTTTTAATCTCAATGAATTATAGATTACATTAAGAGAACTAATTGACATTGCAGCAGCACCAATCATTGGATGCAATAAACCTAACATCGCAAATGGGATTGCAATCGCATTATAGAACCATGCCCAGAAGTAGTTTTGCTTAATTTTTCTAAAGATAGCTTTCGATAACTGAATCGAAGTGAGTAATGTATGCAACTCACCAGATACTAAAGTAACATCAGCTGCTTCTTTTGCAATATCTGTACCTGTTCCAATGGCAATACCTACATTAGCTTGCTTAAGCGCTGGTGCATCATTAATACCGTCACCGACCATTGCGACTAATCCAAATTCGCTCTGGAGTTTTGAAATTTCGTTTACTTTTCCTTCAGGTAAAACATCAGAGATAATTCTTGTTATACCAGCTTTTTTTGCGATTGCTTGAGCAGTTCTTGAATTGTCTCCAGTAATCATAGCTGTCGTTATACCAAGGTTTTCGATTGCCCGAATAACATGTACTGCATCAGGTTTTAATGCATCTGCAACAGCAATGATACCAAGTATCTCTATATCATCTGCTAGAATCATCACCGTTTTAGCTTCATTTTCAAGTTGTTGCATCATTGATTCTAATCCATCATAAGAATGACCAATCGATTTGATTAGTTTTCTGTTACCAAAATAATATGTCTTATTATCTAGAATACCTTTTATACCCATGCCAGATATGGCTTCAAAATCTCTTGGGTTTAATAGCTTTTGATTATTATTTTTTACATCTTCGATAATTGCCATTGCTAATGGATGCTCTGATCCTGTTTCAAGTGATCCAGCGACATGCATCATTTGATGTTCACTTATACCTATAGCATGCTTGTCAGTCACTACGGGTTTCCCATATGTTAACGTGCCAGTTTTATCAAAAGCAATGGCTTTGATATCCTTAAGTGTTTGAACTGCTTCACCGTTGCGAATCAGAATACCTTTTTCTGCGCCAACACCACTACCAACCATTAACGCTGTAGGTGTTCCCAATCCAAGTGCACACGGGCACGCTATAACTAACACAGCAGTCGCAGTAATAAATGCTAACGTTAATGGAGTTTGATCTGTGTTAATCCAAGGTAAGATAGGTTCCATATACTCTAAGATACTCAGATGGAAATTTTGAAAAATTAAAAAAGAACTGAACGTGAGTACTGTTAAAACCATAATTGCTGGCACAAAGTAGGATGTAATTCTGTCTGCAAATTCTTGTATAGGCACTTTGGACCCCTGACAAGCTTCAACCATCTCAATAACTTGAGATAAGAATGTTTCTTTACCAACTTTAGTAACTTCTACTTTGAGCAAGCCATCTTTATTAATGGTTGCTCCGATTACATTGTCACCCACATGCTTTTTGACCGGCATCGATTCACCTGTTGCAATCGATTCATCAATTAAACTTTTACCTTCAATAATCATTCCGTCTGTTGGTATTTTTTCGCCTGGTCTAATAATCATGATATCTTTAACACTGAGTTCATTCGTTAAAACTTCGATCTCATTGCCATCGACTAAAATGCGTGCAGTTTTCGCACCTAGTTCCATTAATTTTTTGATGGCTTGGGATGCTTTTCCTTTAGCCTTACTTTCCAGGAATTTTCCAATCAAGTGAAATGTCATAATTGTTGTTGCCATTTCGATAAATGTTGTGATTGGGAAAAACAATCCTGTGAGACCGATGAGATAGGGTGGAATAGATCCGAGTGACACAAGGACATCCATATTCGGTTTCAATGATTTAAGAGAGTAATAACTTCCTCTGTGCACGTGACGGCCAATGATAAATATGACTGGGAAACCCAGTATGGCAATGATCCAAGTGTATAATGGAATTTCAACAACAAACATGTGAATCAGCATGAGTGACATCATCAAAATAGTTATTGTTGAACTCAATTGAACTCTTTTTTTAGCGGAATTCATCTTGAGTGTATCAGGATCAACCGATTCATCATTTGTTACTTCGAGACTAATCTTATATCCAATGCTTTGGATGCGGTGTTTGATATCACTAAAACGAATGACGCGATCGTCATATTGAATGGTAACTTTCTCCGTAGCGAGATTAACATGAGCATCAATAATCCCATCCATCTTCAACAGTGTATTATCAATACTGTTTGCGCATGTTGCACAACTCATTCCATCAACTCTGGCAGTCACAGTCTTATGATTGTTTTCGATAGTAATGAGTTCATATCCTATCCCCTTAACAGCATTCATTGCAAGATTTGAACTATAACTGTTATCATCAAATTGAATTGTTGCAGTTTCAGTTGCTAAATTCACAGAAACATCAATTATCCCTTCAACTTTTCTTAATGCTTTTTCAACATGGTTGACACACGAAGCACAAGTCATACCATTCACTCGATATTTAATATTACTCGACATTTTATTATTCCTCTTCGATGGTCGTTAAGTATTCGACTTGATATCCTGTTTGAACAATTGCCTCAAGATACATATTTGAATTGGGTTTTTCCTCTTCAGTCAATACTTTTGCAATATGTGTTGAAAAATTAATATCAACATCGATTGCTCCCGCTGATTTTAAAGCTGAAGTAATGCGATTGATGCATCCGATGCAATGGATATCTCCGATTCTATAAATTAGCGTTGCCATAAGTAATTCCTCCTTTTATACCCCTCCCGTGGTGGGGTGTCATCTATACTATATCAAACTATTCATTAGATGTCAATCCTTCATCTTCTAAATAGTAGATGTGTCTAATTCCATCTGTGTTTTCTACATAAGCAGTAATATATGTATCCTTTGATAAGATAAGATCATTAACAGTTGTTACAAAACCATTATCATTTAGGGTTTTTGGATAGTTTTTATCTGAACTATTCTTACTTAACCCATATCTGTATGAACGACTTATAAAATCAGTACAGTAGAATTTGTTTTTTGTGTCCATAATGAAAAGGAAATTATATAATGAACGATTTTCTAAATGTTCATTGGCATATGACATAGTTTGATCCAGTTTTTCTTCATCTATATTTTTTACTCTTAATACTACGAATTTTTCTCTGTAATAAGAACCATAATAAGGATATGACAAGTCGTTTTCTCCTCTAAAATATGGCAACATCCAATAATTAGTAGAAGATTGTCTTACACCAACTGAATAATCATGTGTACCATCTGAAGGGTCTTTGATTATATCAAAGATACTTTCATCATCTTTTGGGAAGCCTACAGCTTCAATGAATTGATTGTTACCATTATTCAGTGCAGCGTGTCCTCCAACAAAAAAACTCATCAATTGATGAAAACCGAATATGTTTGGAAAAGGTGATTCCTGAGTCATAAATATATCCCCTTTTTTCCCAATAAATGGTTCATCTTTGGTTGTATAAAAAAGGCTACGTGTATCCGCTTTCTCATATTCATTGATTCTTTCGACCGGGTGATACATTCTTATTTCTTCCATCCCATTATCAAAATAGATGGTTACTGTCTCTCCCTCTATACCTCGTTCTTTAAAATCTCTTATTAACTGATTGACTTTTATATTTTGATTAAGTCCTTGCAAGAATATTGAAACGGATAAAATAAGTACAATTAGAAAAAACCTTTTACGTATTTTTTTTACTTTCATGTTGAATACCTCATAATCAATATACAATAATAATGTGAACGAATTATGAATAAATAATAGTACTTCGAATGTGACAAAGCTGTTAACCAGAAGTTGTTTTAACAAAGCTATCAAATTAATATTTCAGATTTGAAATGAATTATTAGGATAACAAAAAAAGACAGTTCAATAGCAGAACCGTCATCTACGGGATGATCGAGTTTAAATTTCTATAAATTGTTTTTTTGATAATTCAACGCTATATCTTTGATAGAATTTGGAATAATAGTCTTGACTCCAAAAAACTCATTAATCTTGTGATGTGTAAATCCAATCGCATCTATTTCGATCGATTGATTTAAATAATCATGATCATCAACTTCAGCATCAGCGGTACTTCCACCAAGCACAGGAAACAGTTTAATAATATGATGGATGCTGCAAAGCGTGGTGAAATTGATTTGATCATGACTAAGTCAATCTCACGATTCGCTAGAAACACAGTTGATTGCTTAAACTACATCAGAGAGATGCGAGCTATCAATGTCGAGATCTTCTTCGAAAAAGAAAACATCTATTCTTCAGATCCAAAGGTGGACTTCCTATTAACCATCATGTCGTCCATCGCCCAAGAGGAAGCAAGAAACGTGAGCGAGAACGTCAAATGGAATGTTCAAAAGCGTTTCAACAATAGCGTTCCAATTGTGAATCACAATCGGTTCTTAGGTTATACCAAAGACAAACGAGGTGGCAACTTAATCGTTGTTCCTGAAGAAGCTAAAATCGTCCGTGAAATCTTCCAAATGTATGTGAGTGGAATCGGACCGATGAAGATTGCAAAGCACATGGAATCCTTAGGTGCTACCACCGGTGCTGGTGCAACCAAATGGAGTATGTCCACAGTCGCAGTTATTCTTAAGAACGAAAAATACATCGGTGATTTGGTTCAACAGAAAACACTCACGGTTGATTACCTTTCACATAAGAAAGTTAAGAATAAAGAACTCGCTCCGATGTATCACACCGAGAATGCGCATGAAGCAATCATCGATAGAGAAACATTCCTCCTTGCTCAAAGGATCAGAGAGGATCGTAGCAAGGTAAAAGTGGGTAAGGATAAGAACCTGGCCAAGTACAATGTAACCTATCCATTCTCAGCATTCATCGTTTGCTCAGAGTGTGGTCGAACCTTAAAGAGACGTTATTGGAACTACGGTACACCAGCTCAAAGAGTCATGCAACAATGTGGTGGCTACATCGACGGTAAAGCTCACTGTAAGGCTAAAGCAACATACCAAGAAATGATTGAAGGTGCAACTGTGAAAATGCTAAACGAGGTGTTTT
>JBFXGX010000039.1:0-12064 GCA_050177605.1 Candidatus Izemoplasmatales bacterium
AGGGTCAAGATGATCAGTGCATAAACCAGGTAGGAAGGACTTGTACTATATGCTAGAATGAGGGTAATTAAACTAACTAAATTGAATAGCCATATGAATTTAAGTTGTACCCCAAAGAGGATTGTAGAAATGTATCGAAGAGAGTAAATCATATAAACTAAATCAATAAATAAAAGACCTCCAATCACATAACCAGCTGATGTCAAATTGCTTCTATAATCGATGAAATTCATAACAATCCCTGCAATTGCTAGTGCTATAAAGAGGAATACAAACACATAAAAAAGGTCAAATAATATATAGAAAATAGGTTTTACATATGTGCTTACTTTGTATTCACGAACATCTTTCATATTCCTTTTATCGTAGATGTATTCTTTTTTTAGTTCTTGTAATTTTTTTAAGTAGACTGCCATTCTTTTAGTCATATCAACAAGTAATTCGCCGATATTGAGAGACTTATTCTTCTCATTGTAAATGTTTTGAGAAAAAACTACTGTTGAACAAATGAAAATAATCGCTTGAGATAAGAACAGATAATAATTGTTAAGTATACCAAAAATACTAAATGCAATAATAACAAAGTAAGAGACGTAAACATAAATATAAAATAGTTTCGTTTTTTCCATTACTCTGGCGAGTAAGAAGATATTAATGATTAAATATGAAATCAAAATCAAAAATACAATCCACGAATATATGATTATATTTCCAGAAATACCATTTGCAATGACTTCATATCCCTTTAAGATGGTTGTCATCCCGTAGTATGGGAATTGCACAAAGGATAATAGGTAAGCAAAAAATACCAATATTGAAAAAGTGAGTGAAATAATAATCTTACGTTTTTCAACATCAATAAACTTTGATCTTTTCTCACCATTAATTAACTCATTGATTGAAATATCATATAAAATGCTTAGCTTCTCAAGAATCTCAATGTCTGGAAAAGACTCCCCTCTTTCCCATTTTGAAACTGCTTGAGTCGATACATTGCAAAGCATTGCGACATCTTTTTGTGTTAAGTTTCTTTTCTTTCTAGAATCGAGTAAAAATAAGCCCATATTATTTGCATCCATGGAAAACCCTCCTAAACTTATAGTTACATTATAAAACAAATCCGCTAGTTTGTCGATTTACTTTAAGTTGAAAGTCATCAACCACCAGTTGATAACCCAAATTTGTGATTATTTTAAACAATGGAATTAGTTTGATTTTATATTCTTGTTGAATACTAATTAAGTTATTCCATCTAATGAAAAAATAACCTTTCGGAAAAATAATTTAATTATTTTTAATTATTTTGTATTCTTTTTAAATATTTATGGTATAATATGGATGAAATTGATAGGAGGTATTACAGATGGGACTCAATTATAATCCTGGAAATTATGCAATCAACAGATACTTTCAAAACGCTGATACAAAAATAGAAAGAGAAAAGGCCAACACTTCAGCTATTGCAAATTACATGCGAAAAAATAAGAATTTTCCAACGCTGAACCCTGGAGAAGAGTGGAAAATCACTTATTATCGAAATAAGGCAATTCTTGCTATTACTATATTTCATTTTCTATTTACGAATGATGATGGTGTTCTTACTAAAAAAGAAGTGAAGTTGATCGATAAATATCTAAAACTACACAAAATCTTTTTTACCGAAGAGGACAACATATATTTCGCTACGATGCCTACTCCTTACCCCAAAGAAAACCTGCTCAAATATATCCAAGATAACAAAATGCAAAAAAATATCTTTAATGATGCTATCCGCGATGTGAAAGCAACCATTAAGAAAGATTTTACTTATAGAAACATTTTGACTAGGCTATCTGAATACATGAGTCAATTCATAGATTAAACTTGCATACAACAATGCAAGTTTTTTTATTCGAAATATATCTTTTTTTGACATATGTTCAAAATAAACCTTTAATTCGCTATAAAACTGTGTTAATATTATAGCGGTATATGATGTTTAAACATCAAACTATATGAAAAAATGAAGGAGAAAGACTATGCAAAAAAAAGACATTATTGTCATCGGTGGTAGTGCTGCTGGTTTGGTTGCGGCACTCACTTCAAAGTTATCTTATCCAAACAAAACTGTTGCTTTATTCCGTAAAGAAGAAAAAGTAATGATTCCATGTGGTATTCCTTATATCTTCGGTTCTCTGAATTCTTCAGATGAAAACATTTTACCAGATGGTGGTTTAATTCAAGCTGGCGTTGAAATCATCGTTAATACGATTGACTTAATCGACCACGAAAACCATAAAGTAGTTACCGTTAACGGTGAAACTTATGAATATGAAAAAGTAATCATCGCTACTGGTTCAACTCCATGGGTTCCAAGTTTCATCGAAGGAACGGACCTTGAAAATGTATTTACAATTCCAAAAAACAAAAACTATTTAGACAAACTAGCTGAAACAACGGCTCCAATGAAAAAAATCGCAGTCATCGGTGCTGGATTTATTGGCGTGGAAGTTTCAGATGAATTAGTAAAACGAGGTAAAGAAGTTTTCTTAATAGAATCCAGAGAAAACATCTTAGGTGGAACATTTGATGAGGAAGCTTGTCAAATCGCTGAAGAAACATTAACAGCGGATGGTGTTAAAATTATGACCTCCGCATATGTATCAAAACTTGATGGAGATAAAGTTGTCAACAAAGTGGTATTTAAGGATGGATCCACATTAGAAGTGGATGCTGTTATATTATCAATTGGATACAAACCAAATATCGAGCTTGCTAAAAAATCAGGTATTAGCGTCAATAATCAAGGCGCGATTAAAGTAGACTCCTTTATGAGAACACATCAAAAAGACGTATTTGCTTGTGGAGACTGTGCCCAAAAGCGCGACTTTATCACAGGGAAAATTATTCCAATTATGTTAGCTTCTACTGCTTGTGCTGAAGCTAGAGTAACCGCAATGAACTTATATGAACTTAATACCATCCGTATGTTCAACGGAACAATTGGAATCTATTCAACGGTTATTGGAAAAACTGCATTCGGTGTTGCAGGAATCACCGAAAAAACCGCTAAAGCTGAAGGTTTCGGTGTGTTAACAGGATCGTTTAAAGGAATGGATCGTCATCCAGGGAAATTAAATGGTGGTCAATCGCAATTCGTAAAAATTATCGCAAACAAAAACACAGGATTAATTATGGGCGCAGAAGTTATTGGAGGAAATTCAGTTGGTGAACTTACTAATGTTCTTGGCTTTATTATCCAAAACAAAATGACAGTGTCTGATGTCATGGTCGCTCAAATTGGAACGCAACCAATGATTACTGCTTCCCCTGCAGCATATCCTCTTGTAAAAGCTGCTGAGGTAGTTTATCGCAAGATGATTAAGGCGTAACTAAAATAAACATAAATGGCCATTCTGTGGATGTAACTCTTTACAAAAGGAGTACAATGATGTTCTACGAATGGCCATTTTTTATTGATATAAATCAAATGCATAAATCTTTCTGTTTAAGTCTATATTGTGTATAATATACCTATAATATAGATTCATTTAGAGGGGTGTCCCATGAAAATATTAAAGAAGATTCTTTTATCAATCGTCATACTTATCGCAGTATTATTTGCTGCATTATTCATCTATTCAAGTAATCCATATCAACCGCTAGAAGCGATGACAGCACAAATAGAAACATTAAATACGGATTCCATAACAATTGAAGAAAAGTCCAATTCAATAACTTACACAGTACCAAATCCAAGCGCAAACATATTGTTTATCCCTGGAGGTCTCGTTAACCCACACAGCTATGATTACTTAAATATACAACTTGCATTAGCGGGATATAATGTGACTGTCTACAAACCTCCATTCGACTTAGCCATACTATCACCAAACGCAGCTTCTAGATTTCTTAAAGATGATATGGATAATATTATCATTGGACATAGTCTAGGTGGAGTTGTAGCAAGCATGATTGCTAGCAAATCAGATCTAATATCAAAAGTAATTCTACTCGGAAGTTATCCAATCAAGGATATAACGGATAAACAAGTGCTCATCCTTACTGCAGAATTTGATTTAGGTATGGACCAAACAAAATTTGATGAAAGTCTCCAATATGTGAATGATAATGCAATCGTCTTTGATATCATAGGAGGAAATCATGCACAGTTTGGTTGGTATGGTCCTCAAAAAGGTGATGGAGAAGCAGATATTACTACACTCGATCAACAAGATATTGTAATTGCAAAAATAATAGACTTCATACAAACATAAAGGCACGAAAATTTCGTGCCTTTTTCTTTTTGTATGAGAGATTTTACCAGAACAATTGATATAAATAATAAGTCGCTACAGAAATCACAGTTGACAAAGTAGTTCCCCACACCAAGTCGACCACGGTCACAACAATTGGCCAATCCTTCACAGTAGCTAAATTCGTAAGGTCATAAGTAGCATAGGTTATTAATCCAAACAAAATGCCACCAAGAATAACCTTTCCAATACTTTGTGCATCAACTCCTGGTTGAATTACAAAGTATACAAGACCCACAATAAACACTAAATAAAATACTAGTGCCGCAATATAATTGGGTGTTTCTTTCATCAAGAAACCTAAGTTATCTTTATAGAACTTGTTCGCTACGAGTGATAACCAAACTGCATCAACCAATAAAAAGACGATAAAAGCGACTAAATATAATTTTAAAAACGTCATAATTCTCCTCCTATTTTTTTAAGAACGGGATAAATGCACTCGTATGTTTAGCATATTGATCCCATCCTGGATATTTTGACATACGTTTTTCTAAGAGAGGTACCCCGCTCACATATCGTAATAATAGTGTAATTGTAAGTGGTGCGACAATCAAATAAATTGGACCACCTCCGATGGTGACGACTAACCATATGCCCCACCAAATAACGGATTCTCCAAAATAATTTGGATGCCTTGTATACTTCCAAAGACCTGTTTGAATTAAAGTTCCTTTTGTTGATGGATGATTGACATGGTTTCTTAACTGTCTATCTCCAACAACTTCAAAGAAGTATCCAATCAGAAATACAATGACTCCGAAGATCATCCAACCATTCAAATGTAGCCCATACCAATTGGCGTAATTCACCGCTAACCCAACAACGAACATAAAGAATCCTTGGAATAGATATACCTGTAAAAAAGCGCGTGGTATCACGTATTTTCCCCAGTCTTCGCGCCATTTTTTATACCGAAAGTCCTCTTCTTTAAAAAGATTCCGTTTCAGAATATAATAAAACAGTCGCAATCCCCATAAGCTAACCAAAATATTAATCATGATTTTGTCCCAACCGAAATCTCCAGAAAGAAACATCAATACCCAAGCAACCAGGACAAAACCAAACCCCCATCCTACATCAACGATACTGTTATTTTTTAGTATCGTTCCTACTAGGAAAAAGAGAAAGAAATATACAAAAATGATCAGTGCTGCAAACGCCATAATTACCTCCTAATTACGAATATAACCGATTGCGACTGTTCCAATACCACTATGAATTGCCACCGCACTCGATACTTCTGTTATATATTCTGGCCCAAAGCCAATAATCTCGGTAAACAAAGTTTGATAGGATTCAACTAAATCTTGGTTAAGGCAATGTACGAGACCATAAGCTTTAATTCCCTTCTCTTGCATCTCTTTCTTAACTAGGTTAATAATCTTTTTAGTGATCCCTTTTTTAGAAAACGCCATACCATAGGCTGCACCTTTTCCCTCTTTATCAAGAGTCATAATTGGACGCATTTTGATGAAATTACCGATTTTTCCAACAGCTTTTGGGACACGGCCACCCATCATAGCGTACTTAAATGTGTCCAAACAAACTAAAATACTTGTCTTATGTTTGTATTCTTCAACCCACTTCACGACTTCATCTAATGCAATGCCTTCATTTAACATCTCTACCGATTTCTTTACCAACAAACCCTCTGTAATCGAGTTATTTAAAGAATCAATTAAATGAATTACCTTTCCTTGTTGAACATAGGGCTTGATTGCTTCTTGTAAAAGACCATATGTCGCACTCAATTTGGATGCGACAGAAATAAACAAAATCTGATTAAAACGTTCAGTTGCCTTTTCTAGCAAAGTTTGAATCATTTGAAGCGTTGGCGTAGAGGTCGTAGGATATTCTGATGAATTTTGTAAAAGCTCGAAAAGAATCTTGTTGTTGATGGTAAGTTTATCATAATAATTAACACCATCCACATTTACTCCCATCGGTAAAACAACAATGTTATTTTCATTAATAAAGTCTTGGTTTATATCAGCGATAGAATCCGTAATTACTAAAGTTTTCTGATTACTTTTGCCTAGTGCTATATCCAAAATCATATTGTCCACTTTCTGACTGATAATCACACCGTAGTTCTGTAGCTCTTGAAAAACAATTTCGGGGGAATTAGTATGGATGTGAATTCTAAAAATATGCATTCCTTTCGCAATGATAAGCGAATCTCCATATTGTTCCAAAGATTTTCGTAATGTTGCCTCATCAAAGGATTGATTCGTCCGAATCAAACCTTCTGTACAGTAACGAAATGCAACATCCTCATCATGATGGTGCACATCCTCAATTTCAATAATTTCTGAATCCATTGTCTCTAGCGTTTCGTTATTGTAATAACTATTAATTCCTTGTAAGAATAAAACGAATCCCATCGCTCCACTATCTACTACGTTGTTCTTTTGTAAAACCGCTAAACGATGTTTCGTATTCTCAAGACTTTGTTTTGCATATTGAAAAGCTTGATCAAATACATGCTTTACATTATCAAATTGATGTTTAACGATTTCAGAAAGACTTGCACCCCAGTCCTTGATGACTGTAAGCATTGTTCCCTCTACTGGATTGGACACAGAAGCGTAGGTGTATTCTACACTCGTATTTACCATCAATGCAAATTCTTCAATCGTAACTTCTTCTTTTCCTTTCGATGCACTTCGAAGTCCATTGACAAATTGCGCAAAAATCACTCCACTGTTTCCCCTGGCGCCATATAAAACTGAGTCACTTATTGTTTCCAAGGATTTGTGAAAAGAACGGTCTTTCTTTGCTTGTTTGAGAATAGCTTGCATCGTTGAAGCTAAGTTGTTTCCGGTATCGGCATCAGGAACTGGAAAAACATTAATATCATTTAATGCTTTTCTCATATTTGTTATCTTGATTGTTCCATAATGGAACATATCATATAAATCATAACCATTGATAGTATTCAAAACTGTTCCTCCTTTTTGGTGTTCGGATGATTTTCTTCTTCAATTTCTATTGTAAATCCGCATGTTTATAAATTCAACTATGTGTGTAACATTATATAAGAAATTCATATTAATTTCCATTAACTTGCTTGGTACAGTATTTATCGAGATAACCAACCATCAAGAAACAAAAGAACCCTAGTTTATGGCGAGCCAAAAAACTAGGGTTAGATGAAACACAGTTACATAATAAAGGTTATTCTATACCATCTAAAGCAAAGAACAAGATAGCAGTTTACTTGATTAATTAAGATACGCTTTCCTTAATGTATTGTTTAGAATAAATCAACCATAACAGATAAATGATACCAATGATGAAAACAACTAGGCTAATGATGGTTGAAAAAATAATATCGATGTCCGACCTTGAAATTGAACTCACGGTATTGTTTAAAAAGTGATACATTATCAATGGGGTAAGGTTATGCGTTTGAATCATCAAAATCGCCAAAATGACCCCAATCAATAAAGCGAATGCGATTTGAAAAATCGTTTGTCCAACATCTTTTCCATTCAACGCATTAATAGCATGCAAAAAGGAAAATAAGAGACTAGAGCCAAGAATGGCAACTAAATTTCCTTTTGCTTTAAGTAATTTTATCACGATTCCGCGAAAAATTGTTTCTTCCACAAAAGCCACTAATGCCATAAAGATGATAACGAAACCGAAATCTATCCAATTCAAATCAGTGGATAGTCCCGCTACTAGAGGGAGTATCGCCATGATAAACAATGGAATGTAGCGATACGAAGTTGAATTTACAATATTCTTGACTGACTTAAAGCCAACATCATTCCAAGCATTATTTCGATTGATGAATAAAATCAGTCCTCCAGCCATGAATACATAAGCAATCAAAAGAGTGATTCTACTATCAATTCCAGTCATCATCGATACTGCTCCACCGATACTAATTACAAATAGAAAAAGTGTTGATAGAAGGACGCTTTTAAGAATAGGGCGGCCTGTGAATGAAAATATCTTATTCATCTATTAAATCCTCCGTCATAATAAAAAATGAAAATAATATTTTGATAATATATAAATTATAGAACGCCTAACCTATTAATATTGTTACCATAATGGTCGAACCAACAGCTATAAAATTTGATAGTGAATGCATCATCATCGGATAGAGTATGCTTTTTGTTTTTTCAAAACAATGGCCATAAATTAATCCTAACGCGATTGCATAGATTACTTGAAACAGGGAATACGATAAATTAAAAGGTGAGAACGAAACCCCTACGTGCGCTAAACCAAAAATGATTGCTGCAAGCAGGTTTGCGGTACTCATTTTTCCTTTAAAGATTCTCCCGGGAATAACGAGTGCAATCATGCCAATACCAAATGCCCGAAAAATGAGTTCCTCTGATGGACCAGATAGAAATAGTTGAAATCCTAGATATCCAAAAACATTCGTAGAATTGATATCAAATTGAAATGGTTGAAATCCACTAGTAGCGAATGTAATCGCATAACCAATCAATGTATAGATAAGAAAAAACAATGAAAATCGCCATACATAGACAAAACCTTTTTTTACATCCCCTAACCCCAAATGAAATTTAACACCTGGAACCCAATGTTTTGCAAGAAAGAAGAGTGGAACAAACATCAAAGCTTGTGCGAGATGATGAACACTTATCCACCAAAAGGATCCATCTGGATCTATGTATGTATTAGGAATTTTATTTGCAATTTCTCCTGCAATCATTGGTATTCCTAATAACAGAAGAACAATCAGAAAAACAAAAGTAGTTTGAATAAAAATCTTCTTCATATGCGTTAATTTACCTTTTCTTATATAAATATGCGTAAATTAGAAAAACAATCCATTTGAATGTTATTCTTTCGCACTCAAAAACATAAATCTAAAAGCAAGAGTATATACTTAATCGCTAACAAACTGTTCCGATTTGATAAGTGAAAGATCTAGATTTCTTGCCTTCTAAAAATCAGAAAACTCCATAAAAACAACAAGACCATTCCTACTATAGTTGATATGAGACAGATGATTCCTGTAGACAAGGATATTGTTCCAGATAAGATACCATTAACAAGCGATATCGCTCCTGAAGGATTGAATTTTGTCATAGTTTCAGAGATGTTTAAAAGATTCAAGAAGGCATATCCTGTAAATCCAATTAGCGCTGCGACAGTTGGAGTTTTAGCGATAACACTTGCAAATATCGCGAATGATATATAAAACAAACCCATTAGCCATATCAATACGACAGATAGTAACCAACCTTCATAGATTACTTCTTGAAATAGAATTTGGGTATAAAACATTCCAATCAAAAGCGTTACACCCCAACTGGCTGTCCAAATAATTGCGCCAGCAATGAATTTACCGAACAAAAATTGAAATCTTGATACTCTTTTGGTTAAAACAAGTAAAATTGATCCTTTGACTTTCTCCTGGGCAACTGTTCCGGTCATCATAATCAAAAACACGATGAGGCACAAAGACGTTGTATTCTTATAAATTTGAATCCAAGCATCACGAAAAGTAGGATCTGGAAAAGATATTTGAACATCGGAAGCTACGGCAGACAATAGTTCATTCATATATTTCGCTGTTAACGGACTTAATATAGCAAAAAAAGCAAAGATACTTAGAACAATAATTAATTTGGGTGTTTTTACAAATTCTTGAAGTTCTTTTTTTACAAACTGGACATTAAACATTTTCGTTCACCACCTTGAAAAAAATATCCTCAAGCGTCGATTCAACGATAGCGAACTTACGAATCATTAATCGTTCACGATGAATCAAGGCATACATTTCAAGACGTGCTTGATCCAAGTCATTTGTTTGAATCAGCGCTTTTGTGCCATCGATATGAATCGAATCTACCCATGGTTCGTCTTTGACTAACGTTTGAAAATAGGTTGCATCCATCTGATCAAAATCAATTTCAATCGTCCTTGAAATGGATAACTGACGAATGTGTTCTATTGTGTCTTCTAGCAATGCTACACCATCTTTGATGATGACAACACGATCGCAAACACGCTCCACATCAGCTAAAATATGTGTAGAGAAAAATACAGTTACTTTTCCAGCAAGGGAAGCAATAATGTCCATGACTTCCTTTCTACCCATTGGATCTAGAGCAGATACTGGTTCATCAAGCAAGATAATCTTTGGATTATTAATCAAAGCTTGAGCAATCCCAAGGCGTTGTTTCATACCACGTGAATACGCGCCAATCTTCTTCTTGGCATTTTTTGTTAACCCGACGATCTCTAGCAATTCCTTGATTCTACTTGCCAACTGACTCGGTTCAATATGATATAAACTTCCACTAAAAGATAAAAATTCTTTCGCGTTCATCCAATCATAAAATCCAGGAACATCAGGCAAAAATCCAATTTGATCTCGATATTGGTCGCTTCCGAATGTTAATTTGTTACCAAAAATCTCGATTTCACCAGCAGTCGGTTCTGTCATACCAATAATCATTTTAAGGGTCGTCGTCTTACCCGCACCATTGGGACCTAAAAAACCATATATTGATCCTTCAGGAACATTCAAATTAAGGTGATTGACAGCATTCATGCCGTGATAGTCTTTGACAAGATTTTTAATTGTCACCGCTGATCTCATCATTACCTCCTCCTACGGCAAAGTAAACGATGGATCCAATCATAGTGCCAAACACGATGATTACAACCCAAATCCATTTGTTTTTGAAACGAACAGTTTCACGTTTTCTTAAGTTAACTAAAGCAAAAATTTGTAAAAATAGTTGAACAATGAGTAATGGCGCGAGCAAAGGTAAAAGTTTGATTAGTTCTTCAGACATAAGAATCTCCTTTTTGAATACTCAATTTTAATATTTTTATTTCTGTGTAGTAGTTAAAATAGTTGATATCTTTCTCAGTTTTCTTTCTGGTGCTGATTGCTTGTCAACGCGTTTAAGAAAGACTTGATTTATCTCTTTCATCATCTCAATTAATTCTTCATCTGTCAAAAGCAGCGATATACTCGTGAATCCAATGTTCTTTTTGATGTTATCTATAACATTTGGCGTTGTAACACAAGAATGAAAATCTGTTAAGATATTCAGTATATATTGCGAAAAAATTGTAGATAAATCATCGATGGTAATGGTATTAATCTGATTATTGATTGTTTGTGAAGGATTTTCCTTCATAGCATAAACTTTCTCCAAGATTCCTCGAACCTTGTTCTCAGAAACGACCTGGATAACGTCGTTGTTCAAAAGACCTTTTAAATGACGATATAGCGTAGCTTGTGGAATATCACCACAAGCCAAAGAAAGCTCCTTTGTAGTAGCTGTCTTTTTTATACTCAATTCTTGGATGATTTTGATTCTTACTGGGTCCATGATACTTCGAATTGCTGCGATGTTCATAACGTTCCTCCTTTTATTATCAATGATTGTAATATTATCACATATGATTATATTATCACCAATGATTATATTTGTCAATACCATTTATATTAATATGGAATACTTCGAGATGCCGATTCGTTGAAATTATCTAGATATCATTTTTCTCTCGATACAAAGAAAAAATGAATATATCCATTTAGAAACAGTGAAATATGACGTTATATTTAGCTTCACCATTATTTATTATCAAACAATAATTTTGTAATCAAACTTTTCTAGTTAATTACGAACATAACAATTCAAATTACACAAATCCCAAAATATATCGAATGAAATATATTGAAAATGTGCTGGTTTATATAATTTGACGCAAAAAAAGGTCTGATATAATATCAAACCTATGCCTTCAATATG
>JBFXGX010000040.1:0-11289 GCA_050177605.1 Candidatus Izemoplasmatales bacterium
TGGTGGAGCTGGGGGGATTTGAACCCCCGTCCAAAATAGCCAATCATTTGACTTTCTACATGCTTAGTCTTGTGATTTGTTTCACCACCCGGCTGTCACAATCCAACCACTCCAGATGATTATCCCTACTGAATTCGTCTATTTTGCTTATGGATGCAGCGAATAAACTATCTCACTAAGCTGAAGTATTATAAGATCCGTGAGCTGATCAAATAATACCCGCTACTTCTTCTTAAGCAGCGTAAGCGTAATTTTGGTTTCCAGTTAAATTTACTGGTACATTTTTAGATCTGCCGATCGCATGCTTATCAAACTCGTACTATCCTGTCGAATCCAAAAACAGCCCCATGTGTGCTATCTCGTAAACTCTTTAGTGATTTTTTCAAGACGGCGTTTGGTATCTTCTTCTTTTTTTGTTTCGCGTTTATCATAAAGTTTCTTTCCTTTACATAAGGCAAGTTCTACTTTACATAATCCTTCTTTCAAGTACACTTTAGAAGGAATTAAGGTGAGCCCATCCGTTTTTAATTTTTGCGCTAATCGGATGATATCTCTTTTTTCCATCAAAAGTTTTCTTTCTCTTGTTTCTAAATGGTTAAAGATGTTTCCATAATCATATTTTGAGATATGCATATTGGTAATAAATAACTCAAAATTTTTGATTCTTGCATAAGCCTCCGCAATAGATACTTTCCCGAGTCTTATCGATTTGATTTCAGTTCCAGTGAGGACGATACCACATTCATAAGTATCCAGAATGAAGTATTCATGCGTTATTTTTTTATTGTTTGTAATAATCTTCATTCTAAACTCCTTCCTAGACTAATTCAAAATCAATTCGTCCAAGACTTCTACTGACACTGACTACCTTGATACGGACAACCATACCAATAGTATACTCTATTCTTGAAGAAATGCCAAGATAGATCATCTTGTCTTCTAAGAATTCAATGGTTTCTTTAAAAGATGAAATGTGGACTAAACCTTCGACAGTATTTGGAAGTTCGATGAACATTCCAAATCGTGTTAAAGAAGAAATGACTCCTTCAAATTCTTCTCCTATGTGTCCTTCCATGTATTCAGCTTTTTTAATATCCACAACTTCACGTTCCGCAATCATTGCGTTTCGTTCAGTAAGCGATGTTTGTTTACCAATTTCTGGCAGTTCATCCATTTTTTCATTAATAGAAAAGGTATCTTGTTTATTCAAGAACAAATAATCTCTGATATAGCGATGAACGATTAAATCAGGATATCTTCTAATCGGACTGGTAAAATGCGTGTAATCATCAAATGCGAGCCCATAGTGACCGATATTATCCTCACTGTATTTAGCTTTTGCCATCGCACGTAACATGAGTGTGTTAAATACTTTTTCGTATTTCGTATTTTCAACTTTCGATAGTAAAGCTTGTAAGTCGATATGAGTAATCGGATTGGGTACGTTTGGAATATAATGTAATTCCTTAGCCATAATAAATAGATTCTCAAGTTTTTGTGGGTCTGGATTTTCGTGAATTCGGTAGATGAATGGTAGATCTAGATTGTAAAAATGAGACGCAATCACTTGATTAGCAACGAGCATAAACTCTTCAATAATGCCCTCGCTGATTCCTCGTTGTTTGATGATAATCTCTTTTACCATACCCTCTTCATCGAAAACCATTTTTGGTTCAATTGTCTCAAAGTTAATTGAGCCCATTTCAAATCTAACTTTAGAAAGAATATTGGCAAGTTCATTCATCACTTGGATTGAAGGTACAATGTCTTGATATTTGTTTATTGTTTCCTCATTAGATGCCAATATTTTATTCACATTGTTATAAGTCATTTGATAACGACTCTTGATAATTGATGGATAGATATCATAATGAACGACTTCACCTTTATCAGTGATTTCCATCGCACAAGTGATAGCGAATCGGTCAACTTGAGGATTCAAAGAACAGATACCATTGGATAATTCTTTTGGTAACATTGGTACGACTTGATTAGGAAAATAGACACTTGTACCTCTTAAATAGGCTTCCTCATCTAAAGGGCTTCCCTTGGTCACATAATAGGAGACATCCGCAATATGTACACCAAGAAGGAAAGTGCCATCTTTGGTCTTTTTAACAGAAATTGCATCATCGATATCTCTCGTGTCATCGCCATCGATTGTGAAGATAATATCATTGCGTAAATCCATTCTTCCTTTTATGTTTTCTTTTTCAATGGTGCTAGGCATCATGGATGCTTGTTTCAAAACTTCTTCAGGGAAAACATAACGAATGTCATGCGACTCCAACACTTCAATCGTATCCATTTCAGGACTGGATGCATTTCCTAAAACTTTTAAAACTTCGACATCAAAACTACTAGGACTTGTTGCTTTGATAACCTTAGCCTTAACAATCGTATGGTCTTTCAACGTTAGTTCGTTATTTTTCTTTACTTTAAATAATAACTGATGAGGATTTTGTTTGATAAAAACCGCACCTTGATAGTATTCACCAACGATGGTGTCATAATATCTTTTTAATACTTTAACGATTTCACCTTCGAAACGAACACCATATTTCTCTTTTGAAATACGGACAAGACAATAGTCTTTATCCATTGCTGTGTTCATTTTACTTGCGGGAATAAAGATGTCAGGATGATTATCACCATCGACTTGAATGAATCCATACCCAGCTTGTTTTAAGTCTAAAGTTCCTTTTAAGAAACCCATATTGTCAGTTAATTGATACTGGTTCTTTTTGTTTTTTGCGATGAATCCTTCTTTTTCGAGTTCAAATAAGGCTTTGGTTAAAGAAGCGAAAGCATAGCCTTCACTTTTCGAAAGTTGTTTTGCAAGAGAGTAGGTATCACTCGCACGATAACTTTTCTCTTTCATTAATTTTAAAATTGCTTCTTTCACTTTTTTCACCCCTTATATCGAAAAAAAAAGAACACATGGTTATGTGTTCTATCGAATCAATGCAAGAATTGTCACTATCACAAAAACGACACTCATACCCATTGTTAATCTAGCTAATAATAACTCTGGACCACGTTGTTTTTGATTTTTAAATAAATCTGATTTTTCACCAGAAAATGTATTTTTGACATCATCTTTAGACTCTTGAATCATAACTAATGCAATTAATAATACAGATACGATCAATAATAACCAATCTAAGAAACCCATGATTTACCTCCATAAAATTTACTACACGAAACGACTTCTTTATTCGTACTTTATTATTATAACATAAAAACATGCTTTTGGAAGAGCCAAAAGCATGTTTTTTTCGTGTTGTTTAATTATTTTTTAAGATTGTAGAAAGATTTAATTCCATTGTACTCAGCAACTTCACCAAGTTCTTCTTCAATTCTTAATAATTGATTGTATTTTGCAATACGATCAGTTCTTGATAATGAACCAGTTTTGATTTGTCCAGCATTAGTTGCGACAGAGATATCTGCAATTGTAGAATCTTCTGTTTCACCAGAACGGTGGCTAACGACGGCTGTATAACCAGCTCTTTTTGCCATTTCAATCGCATTGAATGTTTCAGTTAATGAACCGATTTGGTTTACTTTGATAAGAATCGAGTTTGCAATTCCTTTTTCAATTCCTTCAGAAAGAATCGCTGTGTTCGTAACGAATAGGTCGTCACCAACTAATTGGATTCTCTTTCCTAATTTTTCTGTTAAGACTTTCCATCCAGCCCAGTCATTTTGATCAAGACCATCTTCAATTGAGATGATTGGATATTTGTCTACTAAGGATACATAGAAATCAACAAGTTCTTCACTTGATAAAGCTTTTCCGCCTTCACCATCAAGAACATATTTGTTTGTGTCTTTGTTAAAGAATTCAGAAGCGGCTACATCCATTCCTAAGAATACATCTTTTCCAGGAACATATCCAGCTTTTGTGATAGCTTCCATAATTACTTCAAGTCCAGCTTCATTCGATTGAAGATTTGGAGCGAATCCACCTTCATCACCAACTGCTGTATTAAATCCTTTAGATTTTAATACTTTCGCTAAGTTATGGAATACTTCAGCACCCATTCTTAAAGCTTCTTTAAATGTAGGAGCTCCTACTGGTAAAATCATAAATTCTTGGAAGTCGATGTTGTTATCAGCATGGCTACCACCATTGATGATGTTCATCATAGGTGTTGGTAATTGTTTTGCATTGAATCCACCTAAGTATAAGTATAAAGGTAGATCAACATAATCAGCAGCTGCTCTTGCACAAGCCATTGAAACAGCTAAAATTGCATTCGCACCTAATTTTGATTTGTTTGGTGTTCCGTCTAAGTCAATCATAATCTTATCAAGGAATGTTTGCATTGTAACATCGTATCCTAGTAATGCTGGAGCGATAATGTCGTTAACGTTTTTAACGGCTTTCGTAACGCCTTTACCTAAGTAACGTGATTTGTCTCCATCTCTTAATTCAATTGCTTCTCTTTCACCAGTGGAAGCTCCACTAGGAACGATTGCGCGTCCAAAAGCACCGGATTCTGTGTAAACTTCAACTTCTACTGTTGGATTACCGCGTGAGTCTAATACTTCTCTTGCATAAATACTTGTAATATTTGGCATAATATTCTCCTTTATTTTATTTTCTATTTTAATTTAATTGCTTTTTAATTAACGAAGGGTTTGTTGGACACCAACATAAGTTCCAACAATGAAAATAAGTAGTGATAATAAATAATTAAGTATACCCATTGAGAGTCCGGTAACAGGATTGAGTCCTAACCAAAAACTTTCTAAATATACGAGTGGATTAAAGAATACGGATGTATCCATCATCGAATAGCCGTGATAGACAAGAACTAATATTGTATCCATAATTATATACGAAATGACGATAAACAAACCAGCAATAATGCTATAAACAAGATGCGGTCCATTCACCACTTTACTCGTCGTTCTTCCAATCAAGTAAGCCACTCCAAAAAAGAAGATGGATTCAAGAGATATTCCGATATTCTTGACAAAGAAATAATTAAAGAAACCAGATACTATTCCACCAATAAGTGCAATCAGTAAGGAATAAAGAATCGCATAGATGACTGAATCTACTTTAATTCTACTATTCATGACGAATGATTAATGATTTGCCTTCCATTTCAGTTGGTTGATCGAGTCCCATCAGTTCAAGCATGGTTGGTGCGATGTCACCGAGGTTTCCATCTTCTCTTAAAACAAGTCCTGTTTTTGTAATAATTAGTGGAACAAGATTGGTTGTATGTGCAGTAAATGGTTGATTGTTTTCATCCAGCATCTTTTCACAGTTTCCGTGATCGGCAGTGATAATACATACTCCGCCAAGTTCAAGTGTTTTATCGACAACTCTTCCTACACATTCATCAACAGTCTCTACAGCTTTTACAGCAGCAGGAATGACGCCAGTATGACCGACCATATCACCATTGGCAAAATTAAGGATCACGGTATCGTAATTTCTTGTTTCAAGCTCTTCAATCACTTGATCAGTAACAAGATATGCACTCATTTCTGGTTGTAAATCATAGGTCGCTACTTTTGGAGAAGGAATCAATACACGTTTTGCGCCTTTAATTTCTTTATCGATTCCACCATCGAAAAAGAAAGTAACATGAGCATATTTTTCTGTTTCTGCAATTCTTAATTGTGTTAATCCAAGACTAGAAACATAATCGCCAAACGTATTGGATAAATCGTTTAATTGATAAGCAATTTCGCCTTTCACTGAATCCGCATATTTCATCGTGGATACGAAGAAAATATTTTCTGGTCCACCCACAGTATTCAGTAAAGGAGCTGCTTCTTTATTTGAATACGCTGTACCGATTTGAATAGCACGGTCAGGTCGGAAGTTCATAAAGATAATTGCATCATTTGAAGTAATTAATCCTTCATCTAATACGACGAATGGTTTCACGAACTCATCAAATACATTTTGCTTGTAGGATGCTTCAATTCCTTCGGTGGCACTTTCAAAATGAGGTGCCTTTCCAAAAGACATTGCATCATAAGCGATTTGGATACGATCCCAGTTCTTATCCCGATCCATCGCATAATAACGACCAGAAACAGTAGCGATTTTTCCAAAAGAAATCGAAGCAAAATGATCTTCTAGTTCTTTCACAAATCCTTTGCCACTAGCTGGAGGTGTATCTCTTCCATCTAAGAATGCATGGAAATAAATTTTTTCAACACCATGTTTTTTCGCATTGTTAAACATCTCTTTGATATGACGGATATGCGAATGGACCCCTCCGTCACTCAGTAAAGCAAATACATGTAATTTTGATTGTTTTTCTTTCGTATACTCAAAAGCATGTAAATAAGCTTTGTTCTCATAAAAAGAACCATCTTTAATTGAAACATTAATTCGTGTAAGTGATTGATATACAATTCGACCAGCGCCAAGATTCATATGTCCAACTTCACTATTTCCCATTTGTCCTTCCGGTAATCCAACGGCTTCTCCAGAAGCATCTAGGACAGTATGAGGAAATTCCTTTGTTAACAAATCTAAATGCGGTTTCTTTGCTTGGGCAAATGCATTGCCATTGGAAGCTTCTCCATAGGCTACACCGTCCATCACAATCAGTACGACAGGTTTTTTCATTTTTTCACCTCTACATTTCATTATTATACTATATTTATGTGTCTTTTTAAAGAAATTTCATTTCTTTGTAAACATTTACACATTACATTTTACTAGATAAAAAACATACTGAATTTGATATAATAGAAGCGAGGTGAAAATATGCATGATTCCATGTTAACAAAACTCTATAAGATATTATCAAAGAAAATAAATAAAGGTCATATAAACTATACCGTTCCTGATATTTGGAATGCTTGGAATTACGATGGAGAAGAAATGAGGAAACTTCCATCGAATGAATTACTTGTGAATCCTTATCGTTTCTATAGTCGTGTGATCGATCTTTATATTCAACCTAAAAAACAAGCAAAAAAAGATTATTCATTATCCCTTAGCAAAATAGAAAACAAAAAAGTATTGAAAGGCGAACTTGGTGGCGATTGGGTGAAGAAAAGTGTTCTTTACTCCACGATGATTCGTACTTCTGCTGCTTGGGACCATGATCGTTCCTATTCCTTAGATTTATCCAATTTTGATTCATTAAGTGAAACAGGTTCATTCGTCAAAATGTTAGCGCTACTTCCTTTTCTTCAAAAAATGGGTGTTGACACAGTTTATATGTTACCTATTTCACGATTTAGCCTAAAAGACAAAAAAGGTGAACTGGGTTCCCCTTATGGCGTTGCATCGTTTTATGATATCGATCCAACATTAAAAGATAGTTTAACCGGTAATGAAATGACCGTGGAAGAAGAATTCCAAGCTTTTGTAGAAGCTTGTCATATTCTTGGTATGAGAGTCGTGATTGATATTATTCCTCGTACAAATGCCGTTGTCAACGATTTAATGGTAGAACACCCTGATTGGTTTTATTGGATTAAAGCAAGTGAGTACGATAACTACAAAGTACCCTTTGTTGAAACCCTAGAAAATACACTTCCTCCTGATCCAAAATATATGAAAGATGTTTATGCTTCACCTGATGTGCAAAGACATATTCATATGTTCCAGCCTAACCCAAAAGAACAAAATGAAGCCAAATGGCTCGAAATAAAAAACAATAAAGAACTTGATTATGCCTTAGCCATTGAAAAGGAATTTGATCTTCGAATCGCTCCGGCATTCTCCGATAATATCAATGATGTTCAACCACCTTGGACCGATGTAACATTTTTTAGAATGTATATGGATCACCCTGTTCAAACCGCGAAATATTTAAAAGATAAATCAACACCTCCATATATTTTATTTGATACAATTAAATGTAATTTATATCAAGGAAAACAACCTAATACAGAGCTTTGGAACACGCTATCCGGAATGATTCCATTCTATCAAAGCCACTATGGAATTGATGGCGCTAGAATTGATATGGGCCATGCCCTTCCAAAAGAATTACTTGATTTGATTCTATCAAACGCAAGAAATGTTGACCCTGATTTTGCCTTCATCGCAGAAGAGTTAAGTACCGATCATGCGGATGCAGCGAAAGAGGCTGGATACAATATCATCATCGGTAATGGATTCTGGATGGAACCAAGAATTTGGGAAAAGAAAATGCATAAATTTGTTTATGGTGCACCTGAAATTTCACTTCCGATGTTTGCTTGTGCTGAAACACATGATACCGCAAGAATTACTGGTAGAGACGGTGGCAGAACGTTAGCTAGAATGGTTACGGTTTTCAATATGTTACTTCCAAACTTAGTACCATTCATTAACTCTGGTCAAGAACTATATGAAATTCAACCAATGAATACCGGGGTTGATTGTACTGAAAAAGACAAATATAATTTAGATCCAAGCGACATGTTTTACGGAAAACTTGCATTGTTTGATAAGTTTGCATTTCATTATACTTCTCCTCTCCGCTGGGAACTTGCGGATCATTTAGATGGTATCAAGAATATCCGTGCCTCTTGGTTAGATCAAATCACCGATCTCAAGTTTTATGTTCCAATTTACTTTAATGAGTTTGATACACCTGTGATTGGAGTCTCATACTTTAATCCAAAAACAAACAAATGCTTACTCGTTGTTGGCAATACAAATCCATATCAAGACAGTGAATGCCATGCGACCCTTGAGACATTAAGAAAAAAATCTGGAAATCAAAATCATTTTGGTAAGTTACTCTATGCGACTTATGAAATGGGAAGAGACTACCACGAATTTTCACCAAGTGGAGAAATCTACATCCACTTAGGCGCAGGCGAAGTGAAAATCATCGAATTATAAATTAAAAGGACTTCATACGAAGTCCTTTTCTTTAGATTAAATGGATAACTGTTTTCTGAGTCCGAGTAATTTTTCGACAATTACTGTGTATAGTAATACTTCGACAGGCATTTTAATGATACGAAGTGGAAGCTGCGCCCAAATTGAAACACCGTACAAATCTTGAACATAAATCGGCGTCAAGACAAGAGAAGTGATTAAATAGAGGACCAGCACAATGAAGAACACTTTTTGAAATTCATTTTCCGTTTTGTGTACACGATAATGGTTTGACGAAATAACAATGAGTAACGCACTCGAAAGCAATGCTAAACTAATGAATACGTATCGATAAAGATTTGTAAATGACGTATTCGCGCTAATCGCATTAATATCAAAAATATACAAAACAGAAATCAACATAAATACGGAAACAATCGCTAAATTAACTGTAAAAAATACTGTAGGATTCGCTTTCTTCGTCAAACTGAGAAGAAATGCAGGAACGAACCCATAAAGCATTGCATTAAAAGTAAAGCCAAAATAGAATGCACCTCTGGTTGCGCCAAGCAATAACCATCCAATGATATCTGCGGCAGCACCAGCAAACACCCCATATTTTGGGCCAAAAACGATCGATACAAAGATAATCGGTACAAATCCAATCCCAAACTTGATGATGGAAGTGGATGGTGGATAATAAAAGGATAATAATTGATTGAGAATAACACTAATCGCAATCATTAGTCCGGTAAATATAATATTTCGTAATCGGTTATTCAAGTGTAAAATCTCCTTATAAAGTAAAATCTATCGGTTGTTGGGAAGTATTCATTAAAAATTGATTCACTTTAGAAAATGGTTTGGATCCATAAAAACCTCGATAAACAGATAAAGGAGAAGGATGTACATTTTCAATAACCAAATGATGGGGATTTGTAATGAACTTCTTCTTTGAACGAGCAAAACTACCCCAAAGAATAAAGACAATTGGTTTTTCTTTTTCGTTCAGAAGTTTGATGATTTCATCTGTCAAAATTTCCCAACCTTGATTTTGATGTGATAAAGGTTGATTTTGACGAACAGACAAAATCGAATTTAAGAGTAGAACGCCTTCTTCTGTCCATTTGGTAAGATCTCCACTTTTCGGTACTGGTATCCCTAAATCAGAGGATAACTCTTGGAAAATATTCCTCAGTGAAGGCGGTAATAAAACACCTTTAGGGACACTGAAAGCTAACCCCATCGCTTGACCCACTTGATGATAAGGGTCTTGTCCTAAAATGAGTACTTTTGTATCTTGATATGAAGTTTGACGAAGAGCATGAAACACTTGATTAATTGGTGGAAAACAAGTTGATGTTTCATATTCTTTGATGATATGTTCTGTTAATTTTTTAAAATAATCTTTTTGAAACTCACTTTTTAATAGTAAGTCCCAATCATTGTTTAACATGAGTTTCCTCGATTTTAATGGTCTTTTTGATTGAACAATCACCATTTGTACAAGCACCACAGCTTGAAAGATCTGATAAATCTTCACATCCTGGTGGCACACTCGTTTTTTCATTTATCGAATAACTCACAATATAAACAACGACAATCAGAGCTAGAAGCCCAATGCCGATGACAAGTTCCATTTATTTCACCTCTGGTATTTGATCAATCAAAGAAAGCACTTCTTTCTTGATTAGGGCGACAAATAATTTTGTTTCTTCAAGAGATTTTCCATTTCCACCAATATAGACTTTAAGTTTTGGCTCCGTGCCTGAAGGACGAAGAACAAACCAAGATCCATTTTTTAAGAAATACTTAATCACATTTGATTTCGGTAGGGTAATCTCTGATTTTACTTCACCGCTCACACGTAAACCAAGTTCATAATCTTCCTTTTGAATGATTTCTTCTTTTGCGACTGTCGAAATATCAGCGTTTCTAAAAAATGACATGATTGATTCAATTCGTTTTTTACCAGCAATTCCAAATAATTCAATATTGACTAAATCTTCGACATAGTTTCCATAGATATCAAAAATATCATATAGTTTATCTACGAGTGATTTGTTTTCATTAACAAGATAATAATTCGCAGCTTCAATCGCAAATAGTAGGGCTTGAAGTGAATCTTTATCTCTTACTTCATCTTTGATGACATATCCATAAGATTCTTCATAGCCAAATAAAAACGATTTATCGGTACCTTCCAAAAATCTCGCTTGTTCACCAATAAACTTGAATCCAGTTAAAGTAGAAATAACTTCAAATCCATATGAACGAGCAATTTTAGCGCCAAGATCAGAGGTTACAACTGTATTGAAGACAACACCTCTCTCAGGTAATAGTCCTAATTTTTTCTTTTCACTAAGCAGATAATAAATTAAAATCGCGCCCGTTTGATTTCCTGTCAAGAGTTGATAATCTTCTCCTACTTTCACAGCAATTCCAAGACGGTCTGCATCAGGGTCAGTCGCAATTAACAAATC
>JBFXGX010000041.1:0-10957 GCA_050177605.1 Candidatus Izemoplasmatales bacterium
GGTATCGCGATAGCGAAAGCTTATTTATATGAGGTTAAGCCACTCATTATCCCAGATCATCAGGTAGTTCAACCTGAAGTTGAAAAAGCTGAGTTCGAAAAAGCCATTGATAAAACGGTAAAAGATCTTGAACGAATCAGAGTGAAAATTGCTGAGGAAATTGATGAAGAGCACGCAATGATTTTCGATGCGCATATTCAAATTGCTGTAGACCCTGAAATCAAGGCACAAGCCTTTGGGCTTGTCGATTCTTCTTCAATGAATATAGCAAAAGCCTATCTACAAGTGACGGATATGTTCATTGATTTATTCAAACAAATGGATGATGCTTATTTTAAAGAAAGAGCTTTGGATATTGAAGATGTACGTAAAAGAGTACTACATCACTTCTTAAATGTTCCACTTCCTAGTCTTTCCGATATTGATCATGAAGTGATTGTGGTCGCCAATGACCTCACGCCTAGTGATACATCTTCTTTAAATAAAAAATATGTAAAAGGCTTTGTGACAAATGTTGGAGGAAGAACTTCGCATAGTGCGATTATGGCTAGAAGTCTGGAAATCCCAGCTGTTGTTGGAACGAAAAACATCTTGGAAACAGCGAAAAACGATGAATTGTTAATTCTCGATGGAAACGCAGGTACTGTTCTATTAAGTCCTACCGACGAAGACGTAAAACAAGCCGAAAAACAAAAACAAGTTTTTGATGAGAATCAAAAACTATTACACCGTTATCAAAACAAATCAACCATGACTAAAGATGAAGTACATGTTGAACTTGCTGCGAATATTGGTAGCCCAAATGACTTAGAACTTGTACTGAAAAATGGTGCAGAAGGAATTGGACTCTATCGTACTGAATTTTTATATATGTCCACATCCACCATGCCTTCTGAAGATGAACAGTTTGAAGCTTACAAAGTTGTTCTTGAAAAGATGGAAGGCAAGAAAGTTGTGATTAGAACTTTAGATATCGGTGGAGATAAAAAACTTGATTACTTACCTATCCCACACGAAGATAATCCATTCTTAGGCCATCGTGCAATTAGATTATGTTTAGATCGAACAGATATCTTTAAAACACAGTTACGCGCTTTATTAAGGGCGAGTGTATACGGTGATTTACATATTATGTTTCCGATGATAGCGACGATTCGAGAACTAGATGATGCAGTGTCTATCCTTCATGAATGTCGAAAGGAATTAATCAGTGAAAGTAAACAAGTGGCTGATGTTAAAGTCGGCATTATGGTTGAAATCCCTGCAGCTGCCATCCTTGCAGATAAGTTTGCTAAAAAAGTCGATTTCTTCTCAATTGGCACAAATGACTTAATTCAATATACTTTTGCCGCTGACAGAATGAACGAAAAAGTGTCTTACTTATATCAACCCTACAACCCTTCGTTACTACGATTGATAAAAATGGTCATTGACGCATCACACAAAGCTGGAATTTGGACAGGAATGTGTGGCGAAATGGCTGGAGATCAAACAGCAGCTCCATTGTTGCTTGGACTAGGTTTAGATGAATTTAGTATGTCAGCTTCTAGCATTCTCCAAACAAGACACTTATTAGCCCATATTACAAAAGATGAAATGAGATCGCTCGCAGAACAATGTTTATATCTTTCAACTTATGAAGAAGTTCGTGATGCGGTTAACGAAAAACTAAAAGGAGTAAAATTATGATTAAAGAATTTACCATCATTGATGAAGCTGGTCTTCATGCAAGACCTGCAAGTTTACTTTCCCAACAAGCAACTAAATTTCCAAATGACATTTTCATCGAATATAGTGGAAGAAAAATGACACTAAAGAGTATATTAATTGTAATGAGTTTAGGAATTCCTCAGGGAGCCACAATCAAGTTACATGTAGAAGGCGAAAATGACACCAACATCATGGCGGCCTTAGAAAAAATACTTGTCGATCATCAATTAGTTTAATCCAAAAAGAAAAGACATCAAGCGATGTCTTTTTTCTTTATATATTCGATGTAAATAGTAATTAATGCCTCTACTGCTTCTTTTTCTACCGCGTCGAGTGTGTCCTTCGGCGTATGGTACACATTGGCTCTAGCACTATTACTCCAAGGCATGGCCATCAGCGTTGTTGCCTTTACACCTTTTTTTGCTAGTTCGCCAGCATCAGTTCCTCCAGTAAGGAAAGCAATAGGCTTATGAATAGCTTGAATTTGATTATCTTTTGCGACAGTTACTAATTCTTCTGCGAGTTCAGTACTTAGTTCTACTGATGTGTTAATGTCGCTCGTAAGGAAAAATAAGTCTTTTAAGTAGTATGGACAATCACTATTTAATAATGTTGTTGGAATTTTCTTAAATTCGTCTTCATGGGCTGAAGCATATGCTCTAGCACCTCGTAATCCTTCTTCTTCAGCATCAAAACTAACAACGACAACTCTTGTGTTTTTTAATCTGTTTTGACTAAAATAGGATCCAATTTCTACTGCTGCAGTCGATGCAATTAAATTGTCTCCCGCACCAGGAGTTCCTTTTTTAGATGCGAAGAACCACATTTGACCAGTTAATAAAAATCCTAAAGAAAGAATGATATTGATTGTAATTGTTAATACAGAAACATGTACAAATACTTCAAAAAGAGATAACACTAACATTAAAACAATGAGAGAAATTCCACCTGTTACTCTTAAATTGTATAAAGATGGTTGATGGATTAAGAAATTAAAAACTCTAGCACTATCATGATGTCCACTGACAATAATCTGTCTTTTTACTTCCTCTGTAGGTTCGATTGTCGCAACAACATTTTGTCCTTCTTTTTTTGGATATAGTCTATCAATCATCGGTTTATAAAAGAAGAATTGAAAGACTAAAATAGATAAACTCAGCACTGTTAACAAGGCAGATATGAGTGGGTATCCAACCCATAAAAAAATTACTCCTAAAGCATAACAAGATACTAATATTCGAATCCAACCTAGAAATGCTCCCTGATATACTGAAAACTTTTCAATGGTTGCTTGATTAGAAAAAGAACTTAACTTGTCTTTAATCAACGTTGCAGCAACTCTGCTTTCGTTTGTTCCTGCGAGTCTTGGACCAGTTTTTTGAATGATTTCCTCTGCAAATTGAAAAGCACCATTCACTTCTTTTTGATATTTTTTCATTTTTACACACCTCTTTAACAATCATTATATCAAAACCATTGATTTTCTTTCAATCATTTTATGAAATCTGAAAATATGATATAATCAATCATGGTGATTCTATGAAAGAAATTGAACTGTATTTACCAATCAAAACCTTCCTTGAAAAAGACGGATATATCGTCAAAGGCGAAATCCATGAAATTGATATTTTTGGAATGAAGGATGGAAAGACCATTGCGGTAGAACTCAAAACAGGAGTCTCATTGAAATTGATCTATCAAGGAGTGGAAAGACAAAAAATCGCTGACATTGTTTATTTGGCAATACCACTCTCAGCCAAAAAAGCACATTCAGATAATTATCGACATTTTTTAACACTACTTCGACGTTTACAACTCGGATTAATGATTGTGAGTAATAATGAGGTAAAGATTGAACTAGATCCAGTTCAAAATGATAAGGCTAGACGGACATCCAAAAAGAAAAAAGCTGTAATGAAAGAGATGACACTTCGAGAAAATGATTTAAACGAAGGAGGTACCAAAGGAAAAAAGATGACCTACTACAAAGAAAAGGCTTTGAAAATTGCGTCTTTCTTGATTGATTATCCTCTGTCTTCTCCCAAGCAAATCAAGGAAGCAACGCAACTATCAGACGTCTCTTCAATTCTCCTTAAAAACTATTATCAATGGTTTAGTCACCCTGAAAAAGGAGTTTATTTAGTGAATGAACAATATAAGAACGAGATAATCGAACTCATTCTCCAGCAAATCATTCACCAAAAATAATTCATGTATATTAAATATTTATGGTATAATAACTTGTGAAGGGGTTGATACTTTGGCAAGAATAAGACAGTTAATCAGACAAAGAATATTTCGCTCTGCTTTGTATTTTCTTTATTATGTACCATTTATCGCTTTAGGAATCTACTTTTCCGTTATTGGTACGTTATATTTCTTAATTTTTGTAGCTCTTTTACTCGTAATAATGTATTTTTCTCTCGGAAAAGGTTATATCGATTTAATCAAGACTTTGATGCCTATATATAGAGCGAGTAAATATAACTATGATAAAATGTTAGTTCTGATTCAATCAGAACTAGAAGATTACAGAAGCATGTCAAATAATGGACCACTTTATACGAATTTACACACGCCGATTATGGACTCAAAAACTCGCGGTGTTTATTTTAGTAATATGGCATCCATTGATCGTGACAAATTACTAGCTCTCTATTTAAAACTAGAAGAGATTGCTTTAAGAAATAAACCTACAAATGAGGAAATTAATCCATAAGCATTAATTGGATGATTAAAATATGATTTTTAAAAAAGGCTCTGTAAAATGAGCCTTTTATTTTTATTATGTATTGATAAAAAGAACTAATCCTCAGCTTCTCTTTCCTCTTCCATAATATAGGATATATATTTTTCTGATGGAATACATCTTTCTACAATATTCGTCATTCCATTTTCTTTTAAACTCTTTAATAATTCATCACTAAAAAAAACAAAGCTTGGTGAATCATATGTAATAAAAAAGTCTAAGTCATCGTTTTTATTTTCAAGAAAAATTCTGTCGAATGACATGTATGAATATCCATCAGGATTGCATACGGGACATTTCTTTCTCGTCTTCTTTGTCCTAGGAGGTTTTAATCCTGATTTCTTTCTAGAAAGAATCGCTGTTGAATATTCTGGTTCAATCAAATACAGATTTGCCCCTTCAATTTCCTTCCCGCGGTAAAAAGCGATATCTAGTTTCACAAATGACTTCAACCCTTTAAATTGTTTCATAATCTCTAGCGCTCTTTCACTTACTATCAATACGTACTTAATGTCTGAATCATTGATTGTGAAATCTCCAATATTGAGATTATCAAATTGCATAACTTGAAGTCCTACACTGTCTCTTACATATGTAGTAAAATGACAGTGTGGACATTGAAAATCAATAGATTTTGAATCTATAATTTTATGATATGACATTACTTTGTCTGTCACTTGAATCTCCGCAAAATATTTCCCGCGAGAATCCTTTAATCTTGCGAATGTTAAAATATTGTACATAAATCCCTCCTGATGAATTATAACTTCATTCTATTTCCGAAAAGTCATTATAAATGAATCCGCACATCATAAATTATAGCATTAGTTGAGTTAATAAAATAGTGAAATAGTGAAATCAATATCAACTTTAACCATATGTAACTTAATCGTATTTACATATATTATGAAAGATAATAATGATTCGTGACATTTCCATAAAAAATGATATAATACTTTCGTTAGGTGGTGATAGGATGGAAAAATTGGAAAAAAATATCTATAAATTAACATGGCCAATTTTTATTGAATTACTATTTTTTACATTACTCGGAACCGTGGACACCATCATGTTATCACATTATAGCGATACTGCTGTAGGTAGTGTTGGCATATCCAATCAGATCCTCTTTTTATTCGGTATATTGGTCAATATATTAGCGATGGGAATCGGTGTTGTGTCAGCTCAGTATCTCGGTGCTAAAAAAGTTGAAGAAGCCAAAGAAAGCATCGTTACTGGAATTATAGGTAATTTAATTGTCGGAATTATTCTTTCCTTAATTGTGGTGATATTCGCTAGATTCTTTTTAATACTCATTGATACAGATCCGATTTTTTTAGAGGATTCCATCACTTATCTTAAAATCGTAGGATTCTCAATCATATTTATTTCTTTACGTGTTGCATTAAGTACAGCCTTTCGCTCCTTTAGTAAACCGAAAGTCGTGATGAATATTATGATTGTCGGTAACATAACGAATATTATTGTCAATGCAATCCTCATTTATGGATTATTCGGTGCTCCTTCACTAGGTGTAGAAGGCGCAGCTATTGGCACACTCAGTGCTAGAATTGTAATGGTTATATTATTGATAATCTACACCTACAAGAAACTAGATATTCAGTTACACAAGGTTCAAATGCATCTAGAACACTTAAAAAAAATTCTTTGGGTTGGGGTTCCAAGTGCTGCAGAAAACTTTATGTGGAATATCGCACAAGTAATTATTGTATATATTGTGAATAATATCGGACCTGATGCAATCATCGCTAGAACGTACATCTTAACGTTGCTATCATATATTTACATCTTTAGCTTATCTGTCGCGAATGGAAATGCGATCATTGTAGGTTATTATATTGGAGAAAAAAACCCAGATGCTGCCTACAAACATACACTCAAAGCACTAAAAATTGCATTTAGTTTAGTATTTACTGTCACTGTTTTATTAAACATTTTCGCACGACCAATTATCGGTTTATTCACAGACAATGAAACCATCATTACCATGGCGAGAAACGTCCTTTATTTCGCTGTAATTATCGAACTAGGTCGTTCGATGAATCTTGTATTCATTCAAGCATTGCGTTCTGTAGGTGATACAGTTTTTCCTGTTATTATGGCAGTTTTATCGATGTTTGGTATTCTTGTCGCTTTAAGTTATGTATTAGGGCTTAAACTTGGTATTGGTATTGTTGGTGTTTTTATGGCATCGATGTTTGATGAAAATATTCGAGGATTAGCGATGTGGACAAGATGGCACAGAAGGAAATGGTATCAAATAAATCTGATTAATGAATAGAAAAGCCAGTCAAACTTGACTGGCTTTATTTCTTTTTTGCTCTAGGATGTGCGCTTTGATAAATTTCTTTTAGTTTTTCTTTTGATACTTTAGTATAAATTTGAGTCGTGGATAAACTAACATGCCCTAATAATTCTTGAACCGTTCTTAAACCAACGCCATGATCTAGTAAATGAGTAGCGAAGGAATGTCTAAACGCATGCGGTGTCATACTTAAAGTAGAAGCCTGTTTTTTTAGTTCTTCAGTTAAGATATCTCTCACGCCACGTTGTGTGAGTGGTGTCCCATGAAAATTTAAGAAGAGGAAATGTTCATCTATCTTATCTGTTCTGGACAAAAACACACTTCTTGTTTCATTCAAGTAAACTTTGATCCTTGATAATGCTAGGTCATGAACAGGAACAACCCGATCTTTAGATCCTTTTCCATGAACTAAAATTGTTTTTGAAATATAATCGATGTCCCTTAGTTTCATTGAACAAAGTTCGCTAACACGAAGTCCACATCCATAAAGTAATTCAAAAATACAGATATCTCGCTTTCCTTTTAATGAAATGGTATCAATATGTGACAGAAAATCATTCATCTCATTTTCATATATAAATTTAGGGAGTTTCTTTGCCTCTTTTGGTAAAATTGCATTTTGAAATGGGTTAGAATCAACTAAATTCTCAGAAACCAAAAAATCGTAAAAAGATTTAACACTACTAATCTTTCTTCTTATTGAAGTTGGTGAATATTTTCCATGTAAATAACTGATATAGAATCTTGAAGTTCTTTCTGATACTCTCGATAAGTTTCCTAATTCCTCTTGATCAAGAAAATTGACTAAAGATTGAATGTCGTTAAGATAAGCCATGACAGTATTATTCGAATAATTTCTTAGAGAAGATAAATATTGCTCGTATTTAAAAATCAAATCATCGTTATTCACGAGATATCACCTCAATAAATTCTTTGAGTTTATCGATACTACGAGAAGCATAAAGCTCTTTTCTTTCTTTTTTATGGTGAGTTTCTTTTAGTTCAGGAAAAATACCAAAATTAGCATTCATCGGTTGAAAATAGGAAGGTTCTGAATTCGCTAAATAAAAAGCTTGTGATCCCATCGCGGTTTCTTTTGGAAAAGGAATCAACGGTTTTTCTTGAATCATTCGAGCCATAGATATCGATGCGATCATTGCAGAACCTACCGATTCGACATATCCTTCTACCCCACTTAATTGACCAGCAAAAAAGATGTTCGATTGATTTTTCATTTGGTAAAATTCATTCAAGATTTTTGGGGCGTTGATATAAGTGTTGCGATGCATTACACCATATCGAACAATCGATGCTTTTTCAAGACCAGGAATCATCTGGATAATTCGTTTTTGTTCAGGAAAAGTAAGATGGGTTTGAAATCCAACAATATTATATAAGCTACCTTGAAGGTTATCTTGCCTTAATTGAACCACAGCATATGGCTTCGTTCCATCTGGTTTGCGAAGTCCGACTGGTTTCATAGGTCCATATAGAAGCGTTTGCTCCCCACGTCTTGCCATCTCTTCAAATGGCATACATCCTTCAAAAACTTTGAGTTCAAAATCCTTAGGGATGACACATTCAGCTTTTACGAGTTCGTTGTACCAAAGGTCATACTCTTCTCTTGTCATAGGACAATTGATATAAGTTGCCTCTCCTTTGTCATATCTTGATTTAAAGTATGCTTTACTCATATCAATCGAATCAAATTCAATGATAGGCGCTGCCGCATCAAAGAAGTATAGGGTGTCTTCGCCTGTGAGTTTCTTTATTTCTTCAAATAATCCATCACTTGTTAGTGGCCCAGTTGCAATAATCACATACCCTTCAGGAAGTGAAGTTACTTCTTCGTGGATAATTTCTATCTTTGGATGATTCATAATTTTATCAGTACATCGTTTTGAGAACTCATCTCGATCTACAGCCAATGCACTTCCTGCTGGAACTTGTGTTTCATCAGCGCATTTGATAACTACACTATCTAGTAATCTTAACTCTTCTTTCAAAACGCCAGCAGCGTTCATCATGGAATTAGAACGAAACGAATTGGAACAAACTAGTTCTGCAAAACCTTCGCTTTTGTGTGCCGGAGATTTTTTGATTTTCTTCATTTCATATAGTTTTACGTTGATCCCTCTTTTGGCGAGTTGGTAACTTGCTTCAGTGCCAGCTAATCCCGCACCAATTACATGAACTACTTTTTCCATGATTTCACATCCTCTTAAGATATTATACCAAATTTAATTCTAATTCGAAAAGAAAAGCCACGAATAGTGGCTTTATTTTTTGATTTGAATAATGATTGGCGATTTTGATAAAACAATTTTGGAATCTTCGACTTTAACTTTTTTACTTCCTAGTTTATTTGAGTAGACACCATCTGGTAAATCAACTTTCATTACGCCTTCAACAAGACCGACATTGAAAATACCAATCCATTTTTCTTGTTCGTTTTCAAAAGTTTGATAAGCAACTTCATCCACTTCAGGAAAACGTACTTGGTAAACTCCACTGCTAAAAACTTTTCTTTTTTTAATTTTCGTCAGCTTTTGAATGAAATCAGTAATATCAGTTTGATGGTCAAACACATCTTTTTCAAATAAATCAGGTCTTTTTAAAGATACGAATTCATTCCCAGCGTATAACATCATTGCGCCTTTTTGGAAGAACATAAATCCAGTCCAGTTAAGTATTTTATCCATATTGTTATGAACAAGAGAAGCTAAACGAGTACAATCATGATTATCTAGGTATTTCATTTTAACATAATTTCTTGGGTATATTTCCTCTTGACGATCAATGGCTTCTAAATAATCTTTAAAAGGTCTTTCACCCTTTAAGTAATGTTCGAAAAATGGATATGCATCATAATCATAAGACATATCAAATACTTGATAGATTTCACTTTCTGAAGCACATTCAAAACCTTGATTGCGAATATATTTTGCGAAACTTCCATGAACCGATTCACTTAGCCACATAACATTACGATTAATCTTAGATACTTCTTTCCTTGCGTATGTCCAAAAGTCTAGTGGAACTAAGCTAGCTACATCCATTCTAAATCCGTCAACACCCATAGCGGCGTACATTTTTAATGTATTTGCAAGTTCTTTGTATAAACCTTTATCCTTGGTATAATCAAAGTCAGTAACATCCCACCAATCTCCAACTCGATTCGCAAATTCACCACTTGCATCCTTGTAAAAGTATTCAGGGTGTTCTTTTAATAATCTTGAATCTCTTGATGTATGATTAAACACTTCATCCATCATCACTTTCATTTTTCGTGCGTGAATCTCTTTGATTAATGCTTGGAAATCATCCATCGTTCCTAGTTCTGAATTAATTAAGTTATAGTCCTCAATTGAATACGGACTTCCCAACGATCCTTTACGATTTTTCTTCCCAATTGGATGGACTGGAAGCAAATAGATAACATCAACGCCAAGCGCCTTGATTCTGTCTAAATCTTTCACTAAAGCGTTAAAAGTACCTTCTTCAGTATGATTTCTAACAAAGACTTGATAAATAACTAAATTTCTAAGTGATATTTTCGTTGTTTTCATATAAACTCCTTTAAAATGATATCGACACTTCAAGTGTACTATATCAAAGGCCAATTGTCTATCTTTAATCTATGCTAAATGTAAAATAAATGTGTGATATGTAAATGGAATTTACAGAGTGAATTTTGAATATTTCAAAGTATGTAACTATTTACATATTTATCTTTTCTTTTTCCATTATAAAGAGTATAATGGACCTATAGCAAACTAAAAACGAATGGAAGTGAAGCTTTTGGCAACTATCAAAGATGTCGCAAAATTGGCGCACGTTAGCGTTGCGACAGTATCTAGAGTTATTAATAAGAAAGGCTATGTAAACGAGTCCACAAAGGAACTTGTGTTAGATGCAATCAACGAATTGCAATATGTACCAAACGAGCTTGCAAGATCTCTATTTAAAAAGCAATCAAGAATCATTGGAATCATTGTACCTCATTTAACTTCTTACTATTTTGCTGAGTTACTAGAAATCATCGAAGATATCACAATCAATTACAATTATCGTTTAATGGTATGTAACAGTCAAGATAACAAAGAAAGAGAAACAAAATATTTAAAGGTTTTCCAACAATATAATATTGATGGAATTATTCTTATTTCAAA
>JBFXGX010000042.1:0-5235 GCA_050177605.1 Candidatus Izemoplasmatales bacterium
TAAAAGAAATGTAAAAACCGTATATTTTATAGTTGACACACCACGGTCTGTGTTGTATAATATACATGCTGTAAAAATTACATCTATTTTAGGTTGCCAAGGCAGCCTTATAAAAATGAGACAAACGCACCTCCCGGGTGTGTGGGTATGAAAGGAGGAAACACAATGCCTACAATTAACCAATTAATCAAAAGTGGTCGTCATGACAAAATTAAAAAATCAAAAGCGCCTCAATTAAACATTGGTTTTAACAGTTTGCAAAAGAAATACACTGATATTTCTAGTCCTCAAAAACGTGGAGTTTGTGTGCGTGTTGCTACCATGACACCTAAAAAACCTAACTCAGCGTTAAGAAAATATGCACGTGTTCGTTTATCAAATGGTGGTGAAGTGAACGCATATATTCCAGGAATTGGACACAAACTTCAAGAGCATAGCGTTGTATTAATCCGTGGTGGACGTGTTAAGGACCTACCTGGTGTTCGTTATCACATTATCCGTGGTACATTAGACACGACTGCTGTTGCGAACAGAATGCAAAGTCGTTCTAAATACGGAGCAAAGAAAGCAGCTCCTGCTAAAAAGAAATAATTAAATGAAAAAATTTGAAAGAACTTATTTGAAAGGAGGAGCATCCTTATGCCTCGTAAAGGAAAAATTGTAAAAAGAGACGTATTACCAGATCCAATTTACAACTCAAAATTAGTTACTAAACTTATCAATAGCATTATGTTAGATGGTAAGAAAAACTTAGCACAAACAATTCTCTATAAAGCATTTGAAAGAGTAAGAGAAGTTACCGGAAGAGAACCAATCGAAGTTTTCAATGACGCTTTAAACAATATCATGCCAGTATTAGAAGTTAGAAGCCGCCGTATCGGAGGACAAAACTATCAAGTTCCAGGCGAAGTAAGAAACGACCGTAGAATTACCTTAGGTCTTCGTTGGTTAGTTCAATACTCTCGCTCAAGAAACGAAAAAACAATGGAAGAAAGATTGGCTAAAGAAATCATTGATGCATCTAATGGAGTTGGTGCATCTGTGAAGAAAAAAGAAGATATGCATAGAATGGCTGAAGCTAATAAGGCTTTCGCGCATTACAGATTTTAGTTAGGAAAGGAATAAGTTATGGCACGTGAATATAGTTTAGATAAGACACGTAATATCGGTATCATGGCCCACATCGATGCCGGGAAAACCACGACAACAGAGCGCGTTCTTTACCATACAGGAAAAATCCATAAAATTGGTGAAACTCATGATGGAGCTTCCCAAATGGACTGGATGGAACAAGAACAAGAACGTGGAATTACTATTACTGCCGCAGCAACTACCGCTTTCTGGAAAAATTATAGAGTAAATATTATCGATACCCCAGGCCACGTGGACTTTACTGTCGAAGTTTCAAGATCACTACGTGTTTTAGACGGAGCTGTAACGGTATTAGATGCTCAGGCGGGCGTTGAGCCACAAACAGAAACTGTGTGGCGCCAAGCGAATGAATACCATGTTCCTCGCGTTGTCTTTGCGAATAAAATGGATAAAACTGGCGCGGACTTCGCTTTCGCTGTTAAATCGATTCATAATCGTTTAGGCGCAAAAGCAGAAGCTATCCAATGGCCAATTGGATCCGAAGATCAATTTAAAGGTATTATTGACCTTGTTGATATGAAAGCTTACCTCTTTGATGGTAACCAAGATGAAGTCGCTCAAGAAATTGCTATTCCAAAGGAATATGAAACAATTGTAGCAGACAGACGTACTCGTTTAGTTGAAGCTGTTGCTGATTTTGATGAAGAATTAATGATGCTTTACCTTGAAGGTGAAGAAATCGATAATGCAACATTAAAAGCAGCTGTACGTAAAGCGACACTAACTGTAGAGTTCTTCCCAGTCATCTGTGGATCAGCTTTCAAAAATAAAGGTGTTAAATTAATGCTTGATGCAGTAATCAATTATTTACCATCACCAATCGAAGTACCTCAAATTAAAGGATTCGATAAATACGGGGATGAAGTAATTGTTGTGCATGATGATAAAAAAGAATTCGTCGCACTCGCATTCAAGGTAATGACTGACCCATTCGTAGGTCGTGTAACATTCTTCAGAGTTTACTCTGGTGTTGCTGAAAAAGGTTCATATATTATGAATACTTCAAAAGGCAAAAAAGAACGTTTAGGTCGTATCCTTCAAATGCATGCGAACAACCGTACTGAAATTGATATCGTTTATTCTGGTGATATCGCAGCCGCTGTTGGTTTTAAAGACACAACAACCGGAGATACTTTATGTTCTGAAAAAACGCATGTTGTTTTAGAATCCATGAAGTTTCCAGAACCAGTTATCTCAGTTGCGATCGAACCAAAAACGAAAAACGACCAAGAAAAAATGGGCGTTGCATTATCAAAACTTGCTGAAGAAGATCCAACTTTCAGAACTTATACTGATCAAGAAACCGGACAAACAATTATTTCTGGTATGGGTGAATTACACCTTGAAATCATTGTTGACCGTATGAGAAGAGAATTCAAAGTTGAAGCTACTGTAGGTCAACCACAAGTATCTTACAGAGAAACAATTAAAGTTGCAGCTGAATGTGAAGGTAAATTCGTTCGCCAATCTGGTGGACGTGGACAATACGGTCACGTTTGGGTTAAATTTGAACCAAATCCTGGTAAAGGATATGAGTTCGTTGATAAAGTTGTTGGTGGGGTTGTTCCTCGTGAATACATCGGCGTTGTCGATAAAGGTATTCAAGAGTCACTTCCTGGTGGTATTATTGCTGGTTATCCAGTACTTGATATCAAAGCTACACTTTTCGATGGATCTTACCATGAAGTCGATAGTTCTGAAATGGCGTTCAAAATTGCTGCTTCGATGGCTTTAAAAGAAGCTAAAAATAAATGTCAACCAACATTATTAGAACCAATTATGACTGTTGACGTTGTAACACCTGATGACTATGTAGGTAACGTTATTGGAGACTTAACTTCAAGACGTGGACGTATTGAAGGTCAAGAAGGCGTTGGTAACGCTCAAAAAATTTCTTCAAAAGTTCCATTATCACAAATGTTTGGTTATGCGACAAGCTTGCGTTCTAATACACAAGGTAGAGCAACTTCTACAATGCAATTTAGTCATTATGAAGAATGCCCTAGATCAATCGCAGAAGAAATCATTAAAAGAAGAAATAGTTAATCGTTTTTTCAACAAAACTTAACTATTGCAAAAAGAATCAAGTTGTTATAAAATAATATCGATAGACAAAAAGGCTAAAATAGCGAAAATTAAACAAAACAAAGGAGAATATAAACAATGGCAAAAGCTAAATTCGAACGTACAAAACCACATGTTAACATCGGTACCATTGGACACGTTGACCACGGTAAAACGACATTAACAGCGGCTATTACTACAGTTCTTGCAAAACAAGGTCTTGCTCAAGTAAAAGATTATGCATCAATTGACTCTGCACCAGAAGAAAAAGCAAGAGGTATCACTATTAATACAGCACACATCGAATATGAAACATTAAACCGTCACTACGCTCACGTAGACTGCCCAGGACATGCCGATTATGTTAAAAACATGATTACAGGTGCTGCACAAATGGACGGCGCTATCCTAGTTGTTTCTGCAGCTGATGGTGCAATGCCACAAACAAGAGAACACATCTTACTTGCTGGTCAAGTGGGTGTTCCTAAAATGGTTGTTTTCTTAAACAAAGCTGATATGGTTGATGATCCAGAACTAATTGAATTAGTTGAAATGGAAATTCGTGAATTATTAGATGAATACAACTTCCCAGGAGATGAAACTCCAATTATCGTTGGTTCTGCATTAAAAGCTCTTGAAGGCGATGCAGCTTACGAACAAAAAATCTTAGATTTAATGGCAGCTGTGGATGAATACATCCCATTACCAGAAAGACCAACTGACAAACCATTCTTAATGCCTGTAGAAGACGTGTTCACAATTACAGGACGTGGAACAGTTGTTACTGGTAGAGTTGACCGTGGAACAATCAAAGTTGGAGAAAATATCGAAATCATCGGTATCAGACCAACAAAAGCAGCAGTTGTTACTGGTGTTGAAATGTTCCGTAAATTACTTGACTTTGCACAAGCTGGAGATAACGTAGGTTTATTACTTCGTGGTGTTAGCCGTGATGAAGTTCAACGTGGACAAGTTATTGCAAAACCAAAATCAGTTACTCCTCATCACAGATTTACTGCTCAAGTTTACGTATTAAGCAAAGAAGAAGGCGGACGTCATACTCCATTCTTCTCAAACTACAGACCACAATTCTATTTCCGTACTACAGATATCACTGGCGTTATTCAATTACCTGAAGGTGTTGAAATGGTTATGCCTGGAGATAACATCGAAATGACAGTAGAATTAATTCACCCAATCGCGCTAGAACAAGGAACTAAGTTCTCTATCCGTGAAGGTGGACATACTGTTGGTGCTGGATCTGTTGTTACTATTCTTGAATAGTACTCAATCACACTAAAATAAATTAGGATGCTTAGGCATCCTTTTTTTATTGCATATTCTTCAAATATTATATATAATAAAAATATCGATTTGATAAATTATTTAAAGGAGGATGGAATGAAAAACCTGGATATTTATGAGAAAAAAACCGTATTTATTGGTATTGTTTTAGGTGTGATTAATCTAGTCGAATATATTTTTCGGATTATTCCCAATAATTCGGTAGGTTATTGGTCACTCTTTTTCTTCGTTCCTTTACTTGCTCTTCTCGTTTATATTGCACTATGTGTAGAAGATCATTATTCAATTTATATTCAAAGGACGTACAATGAAGATATATTGGAAGATCAGGCATATTTTTCCAAATTAATACTCTTTCCAATTCTTTCAATCGCTGTAATTGTCTCACTTTTTATCACTAAATTAGAGAGCTTTTATGCGGTAATGTTTTTTGAATATATCATCCTTGTACTCATCTATCCAATGGATGATGCATACCATAGTAAAAGTCGTCACTAGGGAGAAACTTTGATGAAATATCAAGATTGTCTTCATCGAGAAAACGCCTTAAATGGCAATCAAGATAGGGGAGATTTTTATGTATTATAATGTATACAATAAAAGACTATTTTTAATTTCTATTATCTATTCTGTATTATACACGTTACTTTATCTTTTGGTCACGGTTCCGAAATATGAACCTTTGATTAATCAAATGATATTTCAAATTATTTT
>JBFXGX010000042.1:5335-10728 GCA_050177605.1 Candidatus Izemoplasmatales bacterium
ATCGTCGTAACCGTTCTTGTTGGAACATTGATTGATTATACAAATTTACTTTGGTTTATTTTATTAAGTAGTTTGTTAATTGCGATTATCTTCGCAACACTAGAAGCTAAGAGTGAAGTCTAGTCTATTTTGATAGGATCGTTTGAGAGGAGTATTATGGATAACAAATATGTAGTAAAGGAATTAAAACTTGCAGTTATTGTTAATGTGATTTATTTGGGTCTACTCGTCTATGCCTATATCATCCATGATTTTAGTTTTTTTAAGTTACTTTTGACGATGATAGGAATGATCATACTCACTTCATTATCACCAGGTTTATTTGATTTCTTTCGAAACCGAACAATGGCAATTTACAACGTCGATTATTTGAAAAAAAATAAAAAAAATGTCTTTGTTACTATTTTATATATTGGTTTATGGTTTTTTTTGTATTGGATTACTTTTACGATGATTTCAGTAGGTTTTTCATCTTTGCTATTTCTGCTTATGGTACTCTTCAGTGATTCGATGGTAAGTTTCTATTATGTCGTTGATTCCATCAATGATCATCAAGTTTAATTGAGTTGAATCAAGAAAGGAATAAATAAGGCAATCCATCACTTGGATTGCCTTCATTTATTGATGGGATTGAATAATTTAATTCGATTAATCAAATTATAGAGGACCACTAAAATTCAGTGTGAGGAAGGGTTACAAATCTATTTTCTGTTTTCTTGTTTTTTCAAACCATTCCGCTCCAAAATTTACAGCGTTTCTTGCGCTAAAAATCAAACACTCTGCTTGACCTACCATTGTTTTCTTGACGTATCCTTCTCTTTCGAATGCTTTTCCAAGGGTTCCAAAATCATCACTTGTATAAGCATAGTCTTCAAACTCTACCCATTTTCCTTTTATTTTGGATCCTTGTTTTTCCTTTTTTAAGGTATCCGACAGGTATTCAGCATAATGGAAAATTGTGGCGTTATCATAGGATACACCAAGAAGCAAGACTACAGCATCTAGTTCATACAGTTTAGCGAGGGGAGAATTTTCACCAAAGCAAGGGGTTAGTTCATGCTTTTTGGTAATATATCTCGCGTCTTTTCCTTTTGCGATAAAGGATACTTGAGGATGATTGCTTCGATAGATTTTAGGATAAGATCGGAAACATTCGACGACTCTTCCCATCCCTCTTGTCGAAAAGGTTTTTGGATTGAATGAAGGAGTATGTTCCTTAATGATTTCAATCCATTCAAGAGGCACTGGTGGATTCTTCCAAAGTGAAGGATCTGAATTGTCACCAGTTTGTGCTGACATAACCAGTGTTCCGTTAATCACCGTTTCTAAGAGTGCATCCACAACTGTCATTTCTTTTCCAACAACATATCCCATTTTTGACATTGCACTATGAACAATTAATGTGTCAGTTGTTTTGATTCCTGCCTGTTCTAAATCATAGACAATGCGCTGTAATGTGATGGGTTCTTTCGTATTCTCAATTACTTCCTTTTCAGTCATAAATAAACCTCGCTTCTAGTGTTTCTTTCTTTATTATAACAAATTTTCTGAATCTTAAACAGTTGTTCATGCGATATTTTTTCACTATCTTAAGTAGTTTATTCTGGGTTCAATTTATGATATAATATTAATGTTTATGAAAGGGTGAATGAATATGTATATAGCAAATCCTGATCGTTATAAATCAATGAAATATATTCGTGCTGGAAAAAGCGGTGTGATGTTACCGATTATCTCACTAGGCTTTTGGCATAATTTTGGATTTGAAAATGATTATGAAAAAGTTAAAGAAATGGCTCTATATGCCTTTGATCATGGCATTACTCATTTTGATTTAGCAAACAATTATGGACTTCCTGATGGAAGCGCAGAAATCAACTTAGGAAAAATATTAAAAGAAGAACTAGCACCTTATCGTGATGAGTTATTTATTTCGACAAAAGCAGGGTATTATATGTGGCCAGGTCCTTATGGTGACCATGGAAGCCGCAAATATTTACTCGCTAGTCTTGATCAATCTTTAGAAAGACTTGGCTTACCTTATGTAGATCTATTTTATTCACATCGCTATGATAGTGAGACCCCACTTGAAGAAACGATGTCAGCGCTCGTGACCGCCGTACGTAGTGGTAAAGCATTATATGTTGGACTATCTAATTATCCGACCGAACCACTTCAAAAAGCCATTGCGATTTTAGAGCATGAAGGCATTAAGCCTTTACTACTTCAATCTCATTATTCGATTCTTGATCAAGGTATTAAAGATTCAAAAGCGATTGATACTTGCATTCAAAATGGTGTTGGTGTGATTCCTTTCTCTATTTTTAATCAAGGGTTACTTACCGGAAAATACTTAAAAGAAATTCCATCGGATTCCCGTATGGCAAGAAGTGATAATCCGTTCCTTACAGATAAAGCACTCAATGAAGCGTTACTAAAGAAATTAAATAAGTTAAATGATTTAGCAACTGAAGTTGGAAAAACAATGACACAGCTTGCGATCGAGTATATTTTTACTGAAAAGGGAGTATCGTCAGCGCTCATAGGCGTATCGAGATTATCTCAATTACAAGAGTTATTAAGTTATACCGAGTCGCCTTTTATGAGTGATGAAGTAAGAAATAAAATTGAAAAAATCGTAGGAGAAAAATAATGGAAAAAACTGTGAATGCAATTAGATTTTTAGGACTGGATATGATTAATGAGGCAAATAGTGGTCATCCTGGGATTGTTCTAGGCGCTGCGCCAGTTGTCGCATCTCTTTATATGTATCATATTGCGGCAAATCCTCAAGTACCAACATGGTTTAATCGTGACCGCTTTATTTTAGCTGCTGGACATGGTTCTGCACTTCTCTATTCTGTTCTTCACTTAGCTGGATATGATATCCCGATGTCAGAATTAAAGAAATTTCGTCAATTAGGTTCACTTACTCCTGGTCATCCTGAATATCGTCATACACCAGGTGTCGATTCAACAACCGGTCCTTTAGGACAAGGTGTTGCGATGGCTGTTGGTAGTGCGATTGCGGAAACATATTTAAGAAATACTTTTAATAAGGGAGACTTAAAGGTTGTTGATCACTATACCTATACATTATGTGGAGATGGTGACTTACAAGAAGGGGTTACCCTTGAAGCATTGAGTCTAGCAGGTCATTTAAAGTTAAATAAATTGATTATTCTTTTTGATTCAAATGATATCCAACTCGATGGACCAACGAAAAATGCAGTATCTGAAGATATAAAAGCGAAAATGGAGTCGATGGGCTTTAATTACGTTCTTGTCGAAGATGCGAATAATACATTTGATGTATCTGTTGCCATTGAATCCGCAAAACAAAGCGATAAACCTTCATTTATTGAAATCAAGAGTATCATTGGATATGGTTCTAAAAAACAAGGGACAAGTGCTACACATGGTGCACCTCTTGGAAAAGAAGAAACAATCGAAATGAAAAAGAACTTAGGTTATTTTGAAACGCCTTTCGAAGTGGATCCAAAAGCCTATGAAATGTTCAAAAATAGATTTATGAGACGTGGGGATGCTAGTTATAATGCTTGGTTATTCTATATGGATCAATATAAAAAAGAGTTCCCTAGTGAATATGAGGCTTTAATGGCAATTATCAACGAAGAAGTCAGTGTTGATTTCGAAGCCCTCATTCCTCAAGTTCCAGTTGGTTCAAAAGAAGCTACCAGAAATACGATTGGAAAAGTATTACCAATTCTATCTGAAAAAATTCCTGCGATGATTGGTGGTTCAGCTGATTTAAGTGGATCAACTAAAGTAAAAGGAATTGGTGGAAACTTCAGTGAAGCTACACCGCTTGGAAGAAACATTAACTATGGTGTAAGAGAACATGCAATGGCTGCGATTACAAACGGTCTTGCACTTCATCATTTAAAACCATTTAGTGGTGGATTCTTTATTTTCTCAGATTATATGAAACCTTCAATGCGCCTTGCGGCTTTAATGCAAATTCCTTCTATCTTCATCTTTACCCACGATAGTATTGCGGTAGGAGAAGATGGACCAACCCATGAACCAATTGAACAACTTGCGATGTTTAGATCAACCCCAGGTATTGTTACGCTTCGCCCAGCAAACGCAAATGAGGTTCGTCACGCCATCCGTTTTTCTTTAGAACAAAAACGTACACCGAGTGTCATTGCGCTCACTCGACAAGATACTACCGTATTAAATGAAGTTAGTTATAGTGAATTTAAACAAGGGGCTTATGTTGCGCTAGATTATCCACAGTTTGAAGGAATTTTTATTGCGACAGGGTCTGAAGTTGAACTTGCAATCAAAGCGAGTGAATTACTCGCAAATCAAGGAATCTATGTAAGAGTCGTCAGTATGCCTTCCATGGAGTTGTTCCTTTCGCAAACAGAAGAAGTGAAAAACAGCGTATTACCAAAAGATATAACAAAGCGTTTAGCAATTGAACTTGGCGCAACTGGACTTTGGTATCGTTTCGCAAATAATGTACTAGGAATTGATTCATTTGGTGTGTCTGCTCCAGGAGAAGTAGCGATGGAACATTTTGGTTTCACCGTTCAAAATGTCGTAAAACTTTATCAGGAGTTATAATGTTTATCGATACCCATTGTCATTTAAATGATGATGTACTCTACGAACATTTGGATGAAGTTGTTTCAGCTGCACTCGAAGCGAAAGTATCCACCATGGTTTGTATTGGTTATGATTTATCCTCCTCTATTCGTGCGATTGAAATCGCTGAAAAATATCCATCTGTTTACGCTACTGTAGGATTTCATCCAACCAATGCACTTGAGGTTAAAGATGAAGATTATGCATGGCTTGAAAGTAAACTAACACATCCAAAGGTTGTTGGCATTGGTGAAATTGGGCTCGATTATTACTGGGATAAAACGTATATTGAAAAACAAAAAGAGGTCTTTATTCGTCAAATGGATTTAGCCGATAAGTATCATTTACCGATTACAGTTCATATGAGAGATTCAGACGCAGATACACTGGAGATAATAAAAGAGAGAAAACCAAAATCGGTTCAAGGAATCATGCATTGTTATTCTGGCTCATTAGAATTAAGCAAAGAGTTTATCAAGTGTAAGATGATGATTAGTTTAGCAGGACCGGTGACATTCAAAAATGCACGTGTTCCAAAAGAGGTTGCATCTGGAATTGATTTACCTTACTTACTGATTGAAACAGATTCTCCTTATCTTGCGCCTCATCCTTTTAGAGGGAAACAAAATAGCCCTTCTCTAGTTCCTTATGTTGCCCAAGAAATCGCCTTATTAAGGGATGTTCCTGTGGAAGAGATTGCTAGGATTACAAGTGAAAATGCACTCCGTATATTTAATAAAATAAAAGAAGCTGTGTGAAAACAGCTTCTTTTTCTA
>JBFXGX010000043.1:0-9155 GCA_050177605.1 Candidatus Izemoplasmatales bacterium
TAAGTAATATTTGAATAACTTTCTTTTTTAAAACAAGTTTTTTTAAGCATGTCTTTTTATTAAGTTTTAAATCACTTTTATGTGATTTTTTTATTTTTTATCTCTTGACATACTTACCGGTTGCTATATTTAGTTCCATTCTAAAATAAAGGATAAATGAATACTATGACATTTTCGTCCCATTTTTAAATTTCAAAGGTTATTATCGAATTAAAAATTGATTCGAGTGTAAATACTTAGTTGAATAGTCCTGCATAAACTCGATTGCATTGATGTCATATAATTTTTCAATCTTATCTATTTGTTCTTTCAATTGTGTTGAAGAGAACATGACAGAAAGTGAAATGAGTGTTTGATATAATTCTTTTTGGACTTCATCAAACTTTCCTTGATTATACATTGAATGAACATAACAAAGCCCATATCTGGTCATAAAATATTTTTGAGGGAAAAATTGCAGTATTACCGCTTGCTTATCAACTATTTTTTGAAATAGGGATATATCAACTAAATTATTTGCATACACAATTTGAGTAATAAGATCAAGAGTCACAGCATATAGCAATATCCCCATACTGTGATCATATTTGACTAGAAATTCTGTATATGTTACGATATCAATCCATTCAGAATGTGGACTTTGTTCTAGAAATAATGCATGGAACGCTAATGAATATATGTTAGATAGAGGAATATTGTGAAAAAAATGGATGGATAAATTAAGTCTAGCTAAATATTCTTCTTTTGAAATCCGATTACTTTGATAACGATATTTATTTAAGTATGCTTGTAATAATACATCATATTCTTCAACCACTTCATGATATGGAATGAGTCGTTCATAGATTTCTTCAATGTCAAAAAACTGTTTTGAGTTAACTCGATAGATAAATCTTGTGACCCCGGGATCACCTTTTCGAATAAAAGTTGCATATTGAATTGCTTCATATGGTTCCATACCCAAACGTAAAGCAAGTTTAGCAAATGTTTCATATTTAATGAATTGGTCATCTTTCATATAACGAAAATAGGTTCGCTCAGAAATGATATTTTCACACAAATCAGAAATTGACATTTTTTTGGATTTTCTTACTTCTTCAAGAATTTTGCTATATACTTTAGAACTGTTCATCATTAATTATCCTTTCATACATCGATTCGTACATCATATCCGTGTCTCTAACACAGGATAAGTAAGCATCAATATCTTCTTGATCTATTTCGATTAATTTACCCTCTGTATAAGTGTTTTCATATGAAGATGCAATTGAGGCAATGTAATAATACTTAATATATTTATTTTCAATTTGATTTTTTTTGTAATAAAGATACATTGTTTCAAAGATCAAAATATCATATAGTAATGTTTTCGATTTAATATGGTATTTGAGTGCCTCTATGAATACTTTTTTGATCAGTAAGTAATCCCACTGATCAGCTTTTTCTTTTGTTGTAAGTGCTTTTAGTGCTGACAAATAAATTAATATCGTTGTTATTTCTACAGTCGTTGTTAAAATGGTTATTTTTTTATCAAAGATAAATTTAAACAAGTAATCTGCAATTTGTTTCTTTGCAGAATCATTTGCAACCCTCAAATATAAAAAGATTGCTTCCAAATCGTCAGCTGATAAGAATGATGAGTTTGTAATGGAATCAAGATTTAATATATTGATTATTTGATGAACAGCATTTGCTTTATGTATTTGATTTAGATGTAGCTTCATTAATAAAACTCCAATTGGTATAGTCTTTTTTGCATAAACAGACCCAAGTGACTTATCTTTTATCAATGGATAATATTGATTGTAGGCGATGTCGTATTTCTCTACTTTGATAAACTCTTGAAACCATATTTCGTTAATATGATTATAAAAATTTTTATTATAAATATATAATCCAAACTCAAATAATGGTATCCCTAATTTTGTTAAAAAGTCGCCTAACATTTCAAATGATAATTCTGCTTCATCAGATAAAAACCTCGAGTAATTTCTTCGCGATGTAATTCCTTCAACAAAATCTTGAATTGATATATTTCTTTCAGATCTAGCCATGTCTAAAAAATACACTAAGTCATTATTTGAAATCATAATAAATCCCCCCTTTGAAAATAAACAATGAAAAAATTACAAAAAAAATAAAAGAGTAGCTTTGTTTATTTCATTCTCAAAAAATGAAAATTAAACTTTTAAATACTCTTCCTAGTAAATTTATCATTAATATTTTTATTTTACATCATATATATTTAGTTTTCAATAAGATATATATATTTATTATTCATTTTTTTATAAAACAATTGAATGTATCTTTTGACACCTATTTCCATGCTTAATACATATGTCTAGGATAACTTTGAATGCATTCTGATTATGGGGATAATCAAGAAGGCTTTTTTGGGTGTGTAAAGCTACACTAGACCGCAAATATAAAAAAATGTATTGATTGATTTTTGATTTTCAGGGAAATGAAAGGTCTGTACTTATGCAGCATTAAGCACAGAAATAGGTGGCAAAAATTCAGTTGTTCTTACTCATGAGGATATAAGGTCATCCTAATAAGATGTTACAATATCAATTTGTGATTTGTAAGTTGATGTATTATGATAATTTTGTGCATAAACTTGATTAAGTAAAACGACTGAAGAATAACCCGTAACATAACTTTCTATTGATGGATCGGCTTCTGGATCTACCATACTTTGTTCGTCTAGAATCTGACAAACGAGATTAGGAGGAAGTGGATAAGATCCTGGATATTCATCACAGGCGTAGACTTTATGGATGCTAAAATTCATCATAATCATCGGCATGAACAGAAAAAACAAAAAAACCACTTTTTTCATGTCTAAACTTCCTTTCTTTTTAAAGTGGTTTTATTATATAATGGTGAGTGGAAAAACACTGTTTCAAAAATTACACAAAATAATAGGGGGAATAACATGAATATCGTTCATATACTTGATAAAATCAGAGATGAGAAAAAAATGTCAATCTCCTTTTTATGTGAAGATGTCTGTTCAAGAAAATCCTATTATTTATATCGTGATGAAAATAAAAAAATTCCAGGGAATACCCTAGAACTCTTATGCAATAAACTAAATATTACAGTGAAGGAACTGTATTTACAATATCAAGAAAGATTAAATCCACTCTATAGCGATATTTATGAATTACTCTTTACGATTCAAAAAGGAGACATCAAGAAATCCAAGCAATTACTAGATCAAATAGACCCAGACTTTATTGAGAGTCCTATCTATACTCATATCTACGAATATTCCTTAACAAAGTACCAATTTTATACACAAACTTTTCGATCAGATACTTATTATGAAAAGCTCAAATCTTTATTACAATTAGAACGCCTTGAATTATCTTCCTATAGTAATCTTGATTTCATTATATTGTTTGAATTAGCTTCAATCGAAGTAAGAGAAAAAAGTCACGATTACTTTTATACAAACATATTATCCAATTCTTTGTTAAACATTAAAATAACATCCATCTCAAATGATACAATTCATATGATCCTACCCATCTTTGATTTAATCGCAAAACATGAGAATAAAATGGGGAATGAGAAACACGCTTTAGAACTTTGCTACAAAGGGATTGAATTAAGTCAGAAATTCTATTCTTACATTTCCATCCGTAACTTCTTCTATTTAATTGGACTCATCTCCATAAAAATCGAAGATTGGGAAAGTGCTGAAGAAAACTTCATGAAATGTCTTTATACGATTGTCGTCAAAGATAACAAAGAAATGTTTGATACGTTTAAAGGTTTTATTATCACGATGCTTTCTAATCACAATCAAGAAAAGATTATCGAAAAAATCAATTCTGTCATCTATTATGAATAAAGAAAAGACGAATTTCGCATCCGCGACATTCGTCTCTTTTTTTATAATCTAAATGTTACAAGAGAATCGATTATTGATGATTCTTCAAATAATAGGGAATAGTTTCATTAAAAAATGAAATGAAATTATCAATTGTATCATCAAGATTTGAAGGTAAAACACCTAAAGACTGTTGAATTGCAATTCCATCAATTGCTGCAACAAGTAATGAAGCTACTTTTAATTTATCTTCATTGTTTTCAATTCCAAAGGCTTGATAAAAGAGTTCAGCAGTACTATCAATCATATTTTGATAATTTTTGACAAACTCGCTTTCAATTTTACATTTACCTTTTAAGATATCGCCGATGACTTGAATATGTACTTTTTGTTCTTCAACTTTACGAATTCTTTTTTCTACTAATGAATTAATTTCTCCAACGAGTTCTTCTCCTCGTTTGGTTTCGATGTTATTTCGAACATTCTCATAAAGCTTCGTTGTAAAATGAAGTTGCTCTTTCATTACATCAAAAAGGAGTTCATCTTTTCCAGAGTAAAAATGATAAATTGCCCCCGTTGTCATTCCTGCTTCTTCAGCAATTTTTCTCATCGAGACTTCTTGAATCGAATGATGTCTCATCGTTCTTTTCGCTGCATCTATAATATGTTGTTTTCGTTTATTCGTTTCGATGGTTTCACCTTCTTTATAGTCTTATTTTATCATACTCTTTTAAATAATAAAGATGAAATTGGTACCCATGGGGAAATGGGTACCAATTTTCTATTTTGCAAGAGCCTTTAATTGCTTATATTCATTTAAATCCGTATAAAGTTCATCAGTATATGGATTCTTCTTTGTCTTCACCACTTTATAGACCATAAATCCTACAACCGCAACATTAGCGAGTAAGGATACTAGTCCAAAAATGAAGTAAACAGTACTGTTATAAGCGGACTCGACAACAAACTTTCCACTATCTTGGAACATTGGGAATGTTTGAGCAAACATACACCAAATTGCTAGTGTTTGCGCACGGTGTTGTAGCCAAGCACCTTTTCCAAGTGTAAATGCACAGAGTGTTGGAGCTAATAATAAAGCTAATCCAGCATAGAATGAATGCGTTGGAATTGCATTATATGTATACGTAAAGTTCCAAATATCATAGGCAATAATCCAAAACCATAACATATCTGGCCAAATCATATCTTGGCTTGAATCTTTTTTAGTTTTCTTACGAATGGTAATTCCTACCCAACCTGTGATTGCGATGATATTAAGGATTCCTGCGATACCGTTCATAAAATTCCATGATCCACCAAGAACACCAGTGACTTCTCCCATGATTGCGCCACTATTCACACCGAAATAAGTTGATCCAATTTCAAAATCACGAATGACTGCTTCTAAGATATTAATCGCAAGAATCAGTGGAGGAAAGTAAAGTGCCCATTTTTGATCACTTAATCTCCAAATAATTTCTCCCGTATTTTTATCTTTTTTGTTCACAAATCTAATTGCCCAGAAGCCTAAGCATCCGATGGTTGCGGAATACACTTTAAACAGATGAAACCAATCTGTGTAAGTTGTATCCTTTAAAGCGGTTAACCAAAGAACAGTTAACCCAAGTGGTAAAATAATAAAACTAAAAAACCCAGCCCATTTGAATCTTCTAACAAGTTCATTTACAGCAAATAAACCCATTAGTACGACAATCCAAATTCCAAGTGTGCTAAAAAAACTTGAATTATCACCGTTTGTAAAAATATACATGTTATCCCTTCTTCTTTTTTTTATTTAGTATGCTGTGATTTGCTTAATATTAAACTCTGCCCCTGATAAAATCTTGTAATTCTTCTCATGACATTTTGGACAATGTCCTTCATGTTTTACAAGATCAAATACATAGTGACATTTCTTACATAGACCTTTCGCTTTGATTTCTTCGATGACGAGTTCTGCGCCCTCTAGTATTGACCCTTCGATAGCGAGTGGATAAATATCGTAAAGATACGATGGCACAATCCCTGAAATCTCGCCTATTTCAATGGTTAATGAACCCATTTTTGTTAATTGATGCTCTTTCATATAGTCTTCCATTTGGGAGACGATATGCATCATAATCCCAAGTTCATGCATTACGATGCCTTCTTACTTTTTGAAAACTTTTTATGAAGTGAATGTGAAGCAATTCGAAACTTCCTGATAATCATTTGTTTGAGTACCTGTGGTTTTAAGTGTTCAAATGAAACACCTTCACTGTCATATACTCTTTCAAGATGAATCGCATCAAATTTACATTTTGTCGTACATTGACCGCAGCCAACACACATGAACTCATCCACCACAGAAACACCGCAACTTAAACATCTTTTTGTTTCTTTTTGAATTTGTTCTTCAGTTAAAATTCCTTTTGGATCTTCAAAGTTATGAAGATAATTATGGAATTCTTGATTTTCTACTTTTTCTCTTGGAATAGAATCATAACTTGATAAATCAAGATTTGCTTTATCAAGCTGGATAAAGGCTCTTTTATTTCTACCAATGACTAGACTTTGACCAACATTTACAAAACGATGAATGGAGATTGCGCCTTGTTTTCCTGCCGCAATCGCATCGATTGCGAAACGTGGTCCAGTAACGACGTCTCCACCAGCGAAGATATCAGCTACTGCACTTTGATAGGTGAATGAATCTACTGGTAAAGTTTGATTTCTATTAAGTGTAATCTTTTCATCTTTTAGGAGTTCTTTCCAATCGATGCTTTGACCAATCGATAATAAAACTTGATCTGCTTCTTCAAAATGAGTTTGTGTTTCATCATAGATAGGAGCGAATTTTCCTTCACCACTAAACACTGAAACACATTTCTTAAATAGAACACCTTTTAGTCTTCCATCTTCTACAACGATTTCTTTTGGTCCCCAACTATTTTCAATCAAGACATTTTCAAATAGGGCTTCTTCAACTTCTTCAAGGGAAGCTGGCATTTCATTTCTTGCTTCTAAACTGAACATCGTTACTTTATCGCTACCAGTACGAATCGCAGTTCTCGCCACATCAATCGCTACATTTCCTCCGCCAATGACAATCGTTTTTCCTGGAGTTAATAGTGTTTCATCCTGATGTGCTTCTTTTAAGAAGGTAATGCCACTCTTCACTGCTGGATGATTTTCATTATCTAGCCCAAGTTTTCTCGTGCCCCAAGCACCAATAGCCATATAAAATGCCATGAATCCTTGATTTCTCAACGCTGATAAAGTGATATCTTTTCCAATTTCAGTATTTAACACAAAGTTTACGCCAATTTCTTTTAAAATATCAATTTCAGCTTGTAATACTTTTTTACCTAGACGGTAAGCAGGAACACCATATTGAAGCATTCCTCCTAGTTCTTTTTCTTTTTCAAATACGGTAACTTGATAGCCTTCAATCGCAAGATAATAAGCACAGGATAATCCCGCAGGACCGGCACCAATAATCGCTATTTTTTGTGCATATTGATGTTTCACTCTCGGGATAAAACGATTTTCATTGATTAAATCTTGTTCGGCAATAAATTTCTTGATGTCATCGACAGCGACAGCACTGTCGATGCCGCATCTTGAACATTCTTGTTCACAAAGCCTTGGGCAGATTCTTCCACATACTGCTGGGAATGGATTTTCTTTTTTTATCATTTCTAAAGCTTCTTTGTATCTACCAAGCGATGCTAGTCGAATATATCCTGGAATCGATATATGCGCAGGACAATTCGTTTTACAAGGAGATGTTCCAGAGTCTAAGGTTTCCGTACGGTCAGTTCGGTAATCGATATTAAAGAGTTCTTCATTCCAGTTTGAGTTCCTTGGAGTATCAACTCTAAAAGGTATTTCTATTTTTTTATGGGTATGAAGTTTCGTCGATAATTTAATGGCATTGGTTGGACAATTATCAACGCATTCACCGCATCCTGTACATTTTGAGGAATCGACTTTCGCTACATAATTACTTCTCACCATATCTGGATTGATAAAGTATTCAGCACTTCTTAAGGAATAACAAGAACATCCGCAACAATTACAAATAGCGTGTGTTTTTCCAGATCCATCAAGATTAGGAATTTGATGCATTAATCCATCTTCTTCCGCTCTTTTGATGATTTCAAAGGCTTCCTCTTTTGAAATCTCACGACCTCTTTTCGTTCGAATGTAATACTCGGCTGCGTGGTCGAGTTGAATACACATATCGTGTTTCAAATGCCCACATCCTTCACCCATCGCTTCTCTACTGGTGCGGCATGCACAATCAGAAACAGAGATAACATGAGCTTCGTTTAAGTATTTAGAGATTTCTTCATAACTTGCTTTTCTTGAACTTCCATCAATCGCAGATTCAATTGGTATGACGCGCATTAACCCTTTTCCAACCGGGAAGTTACCAACTGTCATCGGACCTCTCTGTCTTCCATAGAGTTCAAAAGCTTCCGCTATTTGAGGATATTTATCAACATTCTCTTGATTGTTGACCATCATCTCCATGACGCCTGGAATCCAGGTGTCATGCCAGAAAACATCGATGCCATCCACTTGGTTGACAAAGCATACACCAGCTACCGATAAATCCCATAACATCTTTTTTACATGGTCTAAATCTTTTCCTGATGCTTTCGCAATTTCTTCTGCGGATTGTTTGACTCTAAACTTTAAATAAAGCGCTACCTCTGCCATTTCGTCTGTTACGACAGGTTCTAAAATCATATAACGAGAATCATCTGGTCCTATTTGACCTTTCGATCCCATTTTGATATTGGATATTTTATTCGCTAGTTCTAATACTTTAAGTTTAACCATTATCCTTTTCTCCAAGCAACTGACGTGGCATATAAGTATTCTTCAAATTCGCTCATTCCTTCACCGGTTCTAGCACTAATCGCAAAAATACGAATATTTGGGTTGAGTGCTTTGGCACGTTCTTTCACCGCTTCTAAATCAAATTCAAAGTACGGCAATGTATCGATTTTATTGACAAGCAAACAATCCACCATTTTAAACATCTTTGGATATTTGAGTGGTTTGTCATCGCCTTCTGGAACACTTAAAATCATTAAATTAAAGGATGCGCCAGTATCAAAAGAGGCTGGACAAACTAAATTCCCGATATTTTCAAGAAAAATAATATCGAGATCAGTCATATCTAATGTTTCTAACCCGATTCTTGTCATATTCGCATCAAGATGACACATTCCTCCTGTATGAAGTTGAATAACTCTTGCGCCTGTTTCAGCAATCGTTAAAGCATCAACATCACTATCAATATCCGCTTCAATCACCCCGA
>JBFXGX010000044.1:0-8017 GCA_050177605.1 Candidatus Izemoplasmatales bacterium
AATCCAGATTCAGCTGTCCATGGATTTAAACTCTCATCCGCATATCGATAGCTTAATCGAAGTGTATATTCAAGTTCATTCCCAAGTTGATCGCCAATCATGTAAACAGATGAGTCATCACCTGTCATACTAGAATACATTTCACCATATGAAAAAAGAGAACTGTATTCATCAAAATATAAAGATAATCTAGAGGAATATAATCTGCCTTCTCCTCGGTAGTATAGTGGAATTCCTCCATATAAATGCTCGGTTAAATATCGTTCAAGAGCAGAAAACAAAATTGCTTTTTGTGAAGCTGGCAACAAGGATAAATCAATTCCTAACGGATAATCCGCTAAAGGATAAAGTGACTCATCAATAGCTAACACATTGACAATCCTTCGAATAGTCGTGGTATTACCTGCAGAATCTTCAACAGTGTAAATAATTTCATAGGTACCAACAACAGAAGTATCCACAGTATCGCCACTTAACTGAATTGAAGCAGTGATATTTCCGTCTTCCAAGTCGTTTGCGGATACACCGTTTAATGCGTCGAATGAATCAAATAAATAGATATCGACCTCTGTAGCGCCACTGATAATCGGCGCTGCATTTGTAATAGTGGTATCTTCCTGACAAGAATAAAGAAGACCTAAAATAAAGACAAAAAGGACGAATAAAACAATTTTCTTTAACATTTTCATAAATGGATACCCCCCTATCAACATTGAATTTATCATCAATTAATTCTATTTTTACGGTATTTTAGCATATATAAAACGATAAAAAAAGTACTTTGATAAAAATTTGTGGAAAAGTTGTAAAAAAAAGACGCAGATTCGCGTCTATTGGTAGTCTTTAATTAATTGATGATGAACTTCTGCCTTTTCTCTTATTGCCACAATAACAAGCATCATAATCATAAACTGGGGCATGTAATAAACATTATCAATCATACCATGAATATGGGCTCCAAGTAAAGCGGCAGCCAAGAACAATCCTTCGTTCGTAAATTTTCCAACTGTGATTCGAAATTGTTGCCAAAGTTGGATCAATAAACTAATGAGTCCGATACTTCCAAGGGTTGCCCCAGTATGTAAAATCGTATTGTGGAACATATTGAAATCCCTTGTCGCGTCTCTTGCAAATAATCCTCCGCCAAAGAGTGGGAACTCTAAAAATGTATGAATGGCATCGACATAGATATCAAACCGACCAGTATCATCAAACATAATGCTTTCAAAACGGAAAAATACACTTTTTACGAAATCCCAGTTGATAAAAACAATCGAGACAAACAAGATAAATACAAGTGAGAGCGATAGAAAGTGTAACCACTTCTTCTTGGATTTAAAAAATAGAATAAATAGAAGAATTGGAAAGAGTGCTACGAAAGCAACCATTCCACCTCTTGAACCAGTAAATGGAATTAATCCTATCTCCATAAATCCAATAAGAAAATATAGAAGCCCCGTCGGTGCTTTCTTCGCATAATAGAAAGGAATCACCGAAAATATGATTAAATAGGTAGCTACATAATTAGATATTCCCCATCCAAGGTTAAATATCTTATGTTCAAGTGCATACCGAACATCGTCCACTCCTAAATAATATAAAACGATTTGCGCACTAATTAAAAGTCCTAAAACAAATAACATTTTGATGAGGTAGTCTGTATAATCACCTTCTATCGTATTACGATAAAAGACATAAAATAGTGCATAAAGTATTCCAACAGATGCATAAAAATAATAATAGATATCTAGTTTAACAACATTGATCGATGATAACAACATTGCGAGAACCATAAGTCCAATCCCTAGCAGCATTTTTCCATGAAATAATTTAACCTTATAAATAAAGATATGTAAAGTCATCCCAACAATCAACACACCAGGTACAAAATAAAGATAGGTAGGGACTTCAGCAAAGTTCGTCGGTAGCGTCGATACCATAAACATGGCATTGAATAATAATGGAATCGTCATTACTGTATTTTTTGAAAAAAGGAAAAACAAAAACATTAAAGCTAAAATGGCTGGAATACCAAAACGCTCTAAATGATTTTGCCATAGATATAATGTCGCGCCACTTAAAAGAAATAAGTAGAGAAATGAATAAGGAAATTTTTTAATTAAAGACATACGAACCTCTTTCTTTACTAAAACTATTTTATCATAGAATCCCATTCTTTACTAAAATAAAACAAGAGTAATAAAATAAAATGATATAAGAGAATAGAAACTCAACAGAAAATTTGTGTTATCCTATTATTTTTCATAGAACTTCTTGCAGAGAAGACATTGATTTAGTACAATACTCATATGATTTTTTGCCATATTTGCAATTATTGTGATAAATCAGAAAGAAATGTAGGGAATACTACCATTTCTCAAAAAACAAACTCTATGGAGGATTTTTTTGTGTTAATAACTAGTATTGTAAATGATGTATCAAAAGAAGGAATCAAAGCAGAACACGGTCTGTCTCTTTTAATTGAAATGGATCGTCATAATATCCTATTTGATTCAGGAAAGTCAGATTTAGTCATAGAGAATCTAGCCATCTTAAATAAAGATGTCAAAAATATCGATTATTTAATTATTTCTCATTCTCATTATGATCATACAGGTGGCGTCAAAGCTTTCTTAGAAAATAACGAAAAAGCAAAAATATTAATGCAGACAACTGCATTTAAAGATCGCTACTCGCAGACAAAAGATGGTGACTATCGTTTTTCAGGTTTTGATCGAAAGGTCCTCTCTTTTGAACGTTTATCCAAATTGAATCATGTCTCAAAGATTGACTCATCGCTTCTGCTCTTTTCAAATGTATCTCCCAAATATCCAATGCCAGAAAATAATAAATCTTTGTTTGAAAAAATCGATAACCGTTATGTTTTAGATTTCTTTGAAGATGAACAAAGCGCTGTGCTTTACGAAAACGGGAAATATTGTCTCATCAGTGGTTGTTCTCACCTGGGTATATTGAATATCTTGGAAAAAGCGGAAGAACTAACAAATCATACGATGGACTATGTATTTGGAGGTTTTCATCTTTATTCACACTCTACAGGAAAGACTGAGAGCATAGAATCAATTCGCTTCATCGCAAGTGAACTCAAAAAGCGAAAAACAAAATATTATACGATGCATTGTACGGGCCTTGGCCCCTATCAAGAACTAAAAAATGTTTTGGCAGATCAAATAGAATATTTGTATGGTGGAGATAATGTAAAAATATAAAACAGGAACGAAAAATCCCTGTTTTTTTTATTTTATAAACCATAAAATCATTTCTGACATATCAACATCTTCTGGCCAAATTAAATAACTGATTCTGGCCCATGCAAACCATAGCACAGATGAGGTTAACGCTCCAATAATTGCGGACCTGGATTCTTCACTTCTAGAAGACATCAAAACAAAGAATAGTAAGTATCCAAGTGGGGGAACGATTAGCCCAATAAAAAAGTATCCCCAGTGGATTCTCCACTCATGTTTTGGTCTTTTTGAAGTCCTTTTAATTTCCTGACCGCATTGGTAACAAAATTCCTGATATCTAGATATTTCAGATTTGCAATTTGGACATCTCTTCGCCATCAGTTCACCTCACACGTTGTTATATTCATTATACAAACTATAGAAAAATAATGCAAGAATAGTTTTTCTGAATTATAAATATTTGATATAATACTAATAAAGGAATGATAACGATGAAATTAATTAAAAAATTATTGATTTTGATTTTAGGAATTCTTGTGATATTTTCTCTGATTACATTATTTGTAATCAAGGATATCCAAGTTGAAGTAACCAATGCAGATTTACCACAAGATGTCTATGAAGAGAATGGTGATCTTCTTGCAATTGCCAAGGCTAAGCTCATCGGTTTCGCTGTATTTCATATGAATGATGATGACTATACTGGTATCGAAGAATTTTTAAATTATTATATTTTGTATGAAATTCATCATGAACTGAATAGTGATTATGATTCCTTTGCAGAAACACAAACGGATGCCACAAAGTTCATCTACACTTATGAATCGTTTTATATCGACTATATCTTTGCCTCGATAACTGATAATGATCAAATTGAACTCACGATTAGTTTTGGTAGTTCTCGTTTTAAAATGCTAGATTCAGCACTGCATCTCTATTTCGATATTGATGTTAGCGCGCCGGATATGTCACTTACATTAACGTTAACAGATGTCTATCTCGATACGATTAAAATTGACCAGTCGTTGCTTGATCAAATCTTTAGTTATTTAAATAAAGACGCGATTGAAGAAAGTGTAACGACGGGAACACTAGATTTAACAAACTATACTTATACAGTAGGACTGATCAACCCTTAGAAAGAGGTCGCTATGAAACCCTATAAACTCTTTTTACTTGATATGGATGGAACGATCTATCTCGGTAATCAATTATTTCCTTATGTGAAAGAAATGCTTTCAACGATTGCATACAATCAAGGGAAAGTGAAATATATCACAAATAATAGTTCAAAGTCAGTGAGCGCTTATATCGATAAACTAAACCATTTTGGTATTTCTACGACAAAAGAGGATTTTTACACAAGCAGCATGGCTACCGCCCGTTATCTAAAGAACCATCATAAAGATGCACTAGTATATCTCGTGGGAACAACTTCTTTAAAAGAGGAATTAGAACAAGAAGGTATTCTCGTTACCGAATCAATCGAAGATTCCATCGGAGTCATTTTAATTGGATATGACACTGAATTAACTTATCAGAAACTCTATGATATTACCTATCTATTAACAAAGAGAGATTTGCCCTATATCGCAACCAATCCGGATAAAACCTGCCCAACCGAATTCGGGTTTGTTCCCGATTGTGGATCCTTTGTCGATATGATTGAAAATGCAACCAAGAAGCGCCCGTTTTTCATCGGAAAACCGAATCCAATGATGATTGACTACGCGATTCAAACAACACCGTTTAGTAAAGAAGAAACACTTGTCATCGGAGATCGCCTACATACAGACATTCTTTCAGGAATCAATGCATCCGTAGATACTTGTTTAGTGTTAACGGGAGAATCAACGATCGAAGAAGCTAACACGACCGTTTTTCCTCCAAAATATATTTTTAATACAATTGGTGATGTGTATGAAGCATATAAAAAGGCGATTAAATAGTCGCCTTTTTTTTATGGAAGATGATAGATTATTTCACCAATTGTAAATGTTGTCTGGGAATCAAGTGAATCGGATGTCTCAAAGAAAAAATAATCTTCAGTTTTGGTAATCGTTTGATCATATAACTTGAGTTCATCAATCTCCAAGTTGGATGGTAAATAGATTAATAAATAGGTACTATCTCCTTCAACATATGAAAACACATAAAGAACAACATTCTCATCACTCGTAAAATAATCAAAATCAAATTGATTTGAACTATAGAAAGTAAGTCCTAGGATGGAATCATACACATCGATTTCATAATAATGATTGGGACTTTCGTAGATACAAAAAGACTTATCGCCGACACTACCAATCTCACGTATCTGATAATCGACTTTTGAAAAAAGTTGTCTAATTCCAAAAGATGAAGTAACATTATAACTGATAGAGAATGATAATACTAAGGTGATCAAAAACATTACAAGTAGCAAGGCTTTGATAAACCACTTCTTCTTGGTAAAAACTAAAAACATCGTAAACAAAACAAGAAAGAATATAATTTCAATCAATGCTGTCAAAAAATTCACTCCCTTCACTCGAAAAAAACGAAGATAAAACAATAAAAATACTTTACGATTAAAAGCGCTTTATGATATACTAACAAGGCACCACAAAAAAGGAGTAAAATATATGTTAGAATATTTAGGCTATTTAGCCAGTGTTATTGTCTTAATTTCATTATTAATGAGTTCAATTATTAAACTAAGATGGATCAACTTAATTGGATCAATTACTTTTGCAGTGTATGGATTTCTGATTGGATCGATTCCAGTAGGATTTTTGAATATTGGAACTTCTCTCATCAATCTCTACTATCTATACAAAATATATACATCGAAAGAATACTTTACATTATTAGAGTTCGATAGTCCAACACCTTACTTCGAATACTTTGTATCTTTTCATCAAAACGATATTCGTTTCTTCTTTCCAAAAAATGATTACAAAATTGATAAAGATGGCATCAGTTTCTATATCCTAAGAAATGCTGTTTTAGCAGGTGTATTTGTCTCTTCAAGATTCGATGATGATACATTAGAAATTCATCTTGATTATGTCACCAAAGAATACCGTGACTTTAAGATGGGTTCTTACATCTTTAACAAACAAAAACAACTGTTTGTGGATAAAGGATATAAATATTTAGTGACCTACACAGCAAACTCTTCACACGAAAAGTATCTTCAAAAAATGGGATTTGTCAGTGCACCGGATTTATCTTCAGAAACAGAAATTTGTTACCGATTAAAGCTATCTTAAAAGAAGACGAGCAGTCTTCTTTTTTTTATGCTTCAATCATCTTCATAATATCTTTTATAAAGTATTTACGGAACTCCTCGCTCTTAAAAATATCTAGTTTCATCGAGTTACTTAATTTAGCCTGTGAGATTTGAATAAACAAAGGAATACAGAATGAAGAAAACAAAACCATATATTTCGCTTGTAACTGCGTTGGATTCATAATCTTTGTGCGTTCAGATAAGGATGTATATACTTGTCTTGTAAAGTCATTATCTGTAAAGAACTCTTTCACGATTAAGTTGGTTGTGTCCTTTTGTAATTCATTCGATAGAAATAGATAATTTAAAAGACCGATGTTTTCAAGAGCAAAATTATAAAGATACTCAATCATCATTTCAAGCTTGTTTTCAAAGGTTATCTGATCCGTCGTAAAAAACTGTTCATTTAGAATATAAGCCTTCACCTCATCGAGAATTTCACTTACGACGATTTGCATAAGATGATCTTTACTTCCAAAATGATAATTAACTGCCGCAATATTGACACAGGACTTATCCGCAATCGATTTAATAGTAATTTGACTGTTCTCTTTTAAAATCTGTTTTGTGTTTTCAATAATTTTTCTTCTAATATCTTCACTAGACACGTTTATTACCTCGTTTGAAATGACGTTTGAAATGATATTTCATATCTTATTTTACCATATTCAATTGTATAATTAAAATAGATATTTAAAATAATTATTTGAAATTTTAAAGGAGGGCTTATGAAACGAATCATTTCAATGATATTTATTGTCATTTTATTATTTTTATCCTATCTCTTTATTCCCAGCACCAATGTCAATTATGATTTATCAGCCTATTTACCAAGTGACTCCAATACCTTAGAAGGGATTCAAGTATTAACGGATTCTTTTGGAAGTGAATCAACGATTCAAATCCTTATAGAAAATGTCTCAGTGAATGATGTAATTCAGTTTGAAAATGAATTATCAAGTATTTCTCATGTAACAAATGTAATATGGCTTGATGATTATGTTGACTTAAGCACTACACCCCTTGAATATATTCCTCTTAATACCCTCAACTCTTTTTATCTTGACGATGATGCCTTAATCACAGTTTCCTTTGATTTTGATGCCTATTCTACTTCAATTGATGATGTTACTCTCCAAATCTACGACATCTTTTCAGATAAAACGATTCATATGCGTGGTGAAGTTCTTATTAATCAAACATCAAGAGTCATTGCAAGACAAGAGATGACCAAAATCTTGTTTGTGATTGTTCCCATAGTAATCTTGTTACTATTTTTATCTTCGATGTCATGGTTTGAGCCATTCTTAATTCTTGTGACCCTCGGATTCGCGGTAGGGTTTAATCTTATTACAAATGGCCTTCTTCCGAATGTATCGTATATTACACAAACAATGTGCATGGCACTTCAACTTGCCTTGTCAATCGATTATTCAATTTTTATGATTCATCGATATTATGAAGAAAGAGAAACCAAAGAAAAAGTTGAAGCAATCAAATCCTCAGTAAAAAGAAGTTTTCGTCCTATCGCTAT
>JBFXGX010000045.1:0-6888 GCA_050177605.1 Candidatus Izemoplasmatales bacterium
CTTCTCGTTTCGGTATTGATAGGGTGAGCTACATCCTTGAATTCGCCATTTGGCATCTTACGGCTTGGCATTGCTACAAAAAGACCATTCTTCCCCTCAATAATCCTTAACTCATGAACAACAAAGCATTCGTCAATTGTAATGGCCGCGATACCGACAAGACGATTGTCTCCATTAACTCTTTTTGCACGAACTTCTGTTATCTTCACACTACCACCTCTTTTAAGTGATTATATCACGCAAGAAAACGTTTTCCAAGCACTTTTCTAATATTTTATAAAAAATTGTAAATGTTAATAAAATATTTTTTACTATACTCATCAATAAACTTCTTTAAACGTAAGTCATTTTTGTCCGTTATATAGATGAATGTTGAACCTGAACCTGTCATCACTAATCCCTTTGATGATAAATGAGAATTCATGATTTCATATAATTCCTTTATTTCTGGATGAAATTCAATCGATACTTTTTGAAGTGCATTGTGCATGTTTAATATAAACTCTTCTGTATTTTTCTCTTCAATAGCTTTTCGAATCAAAGAACTACTTACATTATCAAATCCGTGTTTGTCTCCCGCATCAAATATTTCTTTCGTGGATGTAAAGATTTTAGGATTCACAAGTAAAATTTGTTTCTCTTTTAACGATAAATCGATGGGTGTAATCTTTTCTCCAATTCCTTCCACAAACGCAAGATCATTCGATAAGCAATAAGGAATGTCCGCCCCATAAGGTAAGGTAAATCGAATCATCTCATCTTTTGTTAAACCAATTCCGAATAATTCGTTGATTGCTTTCACGATGGTTGCGGCATCGGTTGAGTTTCCAGCGAGTCCTGCCCCAAATGGAATTTTCTTGTCAATTTCAATCGTGACTCCCTTGCCTTCAACATATCGATGCATCATGTCTTGGGCCACATCAACTACGATGTTGTTTTGACTAGATAAAAACATATCATTCGATTTGATAAGAACCATTCCTGGTGTTGGGTTCTCGCTCACCGTGATTTGGTCATACAAATCAACTTTGGCGTTGACCATTTCCAGGAGATGATATCCATCTTCTCTTTTATTTAGCACATTGATAAACAAGTTCACTTTGGCATAAGCTTTCATTGAAATCATATCATCACCCTCTTAACTCTATACTATCATATTCAAGTTTTTTTTCATAGATGGCTAAATTAAAAAGATATCCATCAATCACTTTTTTGGATATCTTTTATGGAAGGATAATTTCAAGAATGTCTTCCGCACGAAAGCGTTCCATTGTCGATAAAACAATCATTCTTGATGAAAAATCAATTTTTCGGATTTTTCCGAAAGTAAAGCGGACATAGCCATCGCTAAAATAGCGAAGCTCAAATTCTAAATCATTGGTTCTTGCTTCCTGTAATTTGCGGTTTAAGTCTTCTAACTGATCCTCACTGAGCACAGGACGCTCTTTTTTGCCTAAACGATATTTCATTTCCTCTAACATAGAATGATAACCAACTAATGCATCAAATGCGCTCCATTTAATGATGCCACGGTCTACATAAACTTGTTTAAGCATTGTGTCCACCAATCATATCATTTCTTGCTTTCGCCGTGGATGATTTTAATTCAGTGGAAGCGCGATTGACACTGTTTTTACCATAACGGTATTTAATTTCATCCATTGCGGCGAAGATTTGTTGTTCTTTAATAACTTCTTCCGCATCCTCAAACAAACTAAATTGATAGTTTTTATTATCGACAAGCCCTGTAACACTAACGTGTACTCGCCTAATCGGGTCTCCTTCATAATAAAACTCAAACAAATCAAGACACGCTCTGAATACTGATGCCTCGCTCGCAGTTGGTTGTTCTAAGGTGATTTGTCGTGCAAAACCACCCCCGAATTCCTTACTATACCCAATGCCAAAATGAATCGTTCTTGCGGCTTTCTTATTCATCCGAAGGCGCCGACAAACATCATCGACCATTTCACGAATAATTTGGAAAATGTCTGGTGCGTAGTAATCTCTAAACAACGTTTGTCCGATACCATAACTTTTGCTGATGGGTCGAATTTTCATTTTATCTTGAATTTTACTCATATCAATGCCATGGGTATGATAATATAGTTCTTCTCCAATGATGCCAAATTTCTTTTTCAATCGTTCTACATTACAAGAAGCAATATCTCCAATTTTCTTAAATCCCATATGGTTTAAATGTTGTTCCATATTTCGGCCAATGCCCCACATTTCAGAAAGCGGTGTGACCGTCCAAAGTTTTGAAGGTAAGTCTTCATAGTCCCATTTTGCAATAAAATCTGGTGCTTTTTTAGATTCAATATCTAGCGCAAGCTTTGCCATAAGCATATTTGGCCCAATGCCACATGTTGCGTATAGTTTGGTTTCATCTAGAATCGTTTTTAGGATTATTTTCGCCATTTCTAGGTCTGTTTTTTGATAATATTCAAGGTACTCTGTGACATCTAAAAAAGCTTCATCCACAGAATAAACATATAGATCGTCCTCTGAAATAAAACGAAGATAAATTTCAATAATTTTTGTCGAATATTCTAAATATTTCTCCATTCTTGGCTTTTGAAACATAATATTAATATTGGTTGGCAATTCATAAATGCGGCATCTTCCTGGAACACCAAATTTCTTTAAATATGGCGAAACAGCGAGCACAATTGACCCTCCACCCCTTGATTTATCCGCAACGACTAACGGTGTTTCAAATGGGTCAAGACCTAATAAGGCACACTCTACAGAAGCATAAAAACTTTTTAGGTCAATACATAAAATATGGCGATGTAATTGATATTCTTCCATAAAGGCACCTCCTTTTGCTTGACTCTATTATACCAAGTTTTGAGCATAAAAAAAGGACTTCTTATCTCTTTTTTTATGAATTCGCTCACAAAGAAAAAGAGAACAATAAAAGTATAAAAATTTTCCTTATTTTCAAAAAATATTGTGTGTAAATTTGCTATTTACTGAAACAAAAATGCTTGATTAGCACTTTCAAGTCCCCTTTGTGATATAATGATTAAAAATGAGGTGACTCAATGAAAAAGCACTTATCGAAATTATTCATTCCTTTTTTGATTATGGCGACCAGTTTCTATTTTTTGATAAACTCAAATATCTCCGCCGCAATATTCGTTGGTTCGTTTCTACCTTTTTCTATTGTTTTAATGTTTGGTTCGTTCAGAAAAAGACTATTAAATATATTGCCTATTATCGCAATGTATAGTTTCCTATATATAGGTATCACTAGCGGAGCCTGGGGAGAAGCTTGGTACTTATTCTCAGTGTATCCAGTGATTGGCCTTGTTATTCAGCCTGTAAGAAAGCCAATTAAATATGTCACGTTATTCATATCTTTATTATTTTTTATATTGAATTATTTTGATGTTCTAACCCTATCTGTTTTTCTAAAAACAGCCGTCATCCTATTCATTTATATTGTCTATATCCCACCGTATCTCGAAACAAAACTAAAAAAATACCAAAACTATCCTTTGCTATTCCAGTTGATTGCGCCAATATATGGGCTTTTTTATCGCCATCAAATAAAAAACTATCAAAAATCTCTTCAAAAAGCAGAACACTTGCTTATGTTTTCAAAAGGAGAGTCTGTGCTTGATGTTGGTTCTGGCACAGGGGCACTCGCGCGTGTGCTTTATGATGATTACAAATTAGTCGTTACTGGCGTTGAACCCACAGGAAATATGATTAAAGTATCAAAGAAAAAAAATAGAGGATTGCCAATGCGATTTATTCAAGGAAATGTTCTTGAAAAATTACCTTTTGAAAATCAAGAATTTGATTATGCGGTAGCTTCTTATGTTGCACACGGGCTTCGCAAAGAAGAAAGACAAAAGATGTATGATGAAATGAAGCGCGTTTCACTAAAAAAAGTAATTTTATTTGAATACAATCAAAATAGAACGGTTCTATCCGACATTGTTGAATGGGCCGAAGGCGGAGATTATTTTCGTTTTATCAATCAAGTAATGGATGAATTAACAACGAACTTTAATTCAGTTCAAAAGTATGACTTACATAAGACTGGATCCGTATATATTTGTACAAAAAACTAAAAGGTGCTCGCGCACCTTTTTTTGTTATTTTCTTTCAGGAAAAACAATCGTAATCGTTGTCCCTTTTCCTTCGCTACTTTCAAGTTCAATGCGAGCTTGATAGAGCATACAAATATGTTTGACGATGGATAACCCAAGCCCGGTTCCTCCACTCTTTTTACTTCGCGCTTTATCGACGCGATAAAACCTTTCAAATACTCTAGCTTGTTCGGTTTTTGGAATTCCAATACCATCATCTTCAACACTAAAAACAATTGATTGTTGCGTATGTTTTAAGGTAACTTTAATTGTTCCTCCATTATTCCCATATTGAATGGCATTATCAATTAAATTACGGAATACTTCTGTCATATGCTCATGATTTGCTAAATAAGTAAGATTTTCAGCGTTCTGAATATAAGTCATTTTCTTTTGATCTAATTTTTGAGTAATCGATTGTTTGATTTCTTCAAGAACCGTCTTCAAGTTAACCATTTCCTCTTCGACTGGCGCAAGTTGATTTTCATATTTTGATAAACTCAGCATATCCATAACCAATCGATTCATTCGAGAAGATTCCTCCAAGATCCGATTCATTAAATCTTGGATTGTTGCTTGGTCTGTTACCATTTTTGAAGTAATTAATTCTGCAGAGCCCATAATCGACGTAAGCGGAGATTTGAGTTCATGAGATGCATTCACAAAAAAGTCTCTTTTCAAGGTTTCAATATCTTTTACCATTGTCACGTCTGTGAAAATCAGTACAACATTTGGCTGATGATCAAAGCTTTCTGGTAGATAGGAAACCATGACAGAATAAAACTCTTTTTGGACTTGAATCAAACAACTGGTGTTTGTTTGTGTGAGATAAGCACTTTCAATCGCCTTTTGAATGACTTGATTTCTAAATAAATACAAATAGTCTTTTCTTAGTTCCAAGGGTTCCTTGAACAAAAACAAATCACGAATAAATTGATTAACCAAGATGATGTGCCCTTCTTTATCTAGTACACACAAGCCCTGGTTCATATGATTTAACAAAAAGTCGTTTTTTTCTTTTTCTTGATTTAAAGAGACAATATTGGATGAAATCAATCGACTAATATCATTAATTTCGTTAATCATATCATTGATTTCTTCATATTTTTCGACTGGCATTATTTCAATGTATTCACCAGTATATACCGATGTTAAGATTGTGCGCAATTCCTTTAATGGACGGAGTGCACTTTTCGTTAATTGAGAGACAAGAAAAATAGATAAAACAACTAATAATAATCCAACAATAATCGTGAAACCGATAAAATCATTCAAAAAAGGTAATACACTACTAATTGGAATGGCAACACGTAAATATAGATTATCGTTAATTTGTGTCGCAAGATACATCATATCTTTATTTAATGTCGCACTATGACGAATATAGGCTGTCCCTAAATTTTGAAACTCCGGTCTAGTTAAATGATTCTCAAGATCCTCCGCAAGAGAATCTTTTAATACAACTCCAGTGCTATCCATAAAGGTAATTCGTAGATAGTCATTTGAGTCTTCATATTTGAGTACAATTTCATCGACAGTGTAACCTGCATCGATGTCGGTTTGAATCATCGATAAGTATTGATTTAAATTAAGTTCACTTACTTGATTTAAATTTTGCTGAACAAGGTAACTAGAACCTAAGATAAAAATAAGGATGGATAGGATAATGACAAGGGCGAATTGAAAGGATAGACGTCTTCTCATAAAACAAATTTATACCCGACGCCTCGAACCGTTTGAATACAAGTTTCCTCGATTCCTGCCGCAGCGAGTTTCATCCTAACTTCTTTAATGTGTACATCTAACGTTCTGGTTTCGCCTATAAAATCATATCCCCAAACAATATTGAGTATTTCTTCTCTTAAAACAATTTTATGATGATTTTGCATTAATAACTTTAATAACTGAAACTCTTTTGATGTAAAAGTGATTTCGTTTCCTTGATACGAACACACATATTCACTAGGATTTAATACTAATTCACCAATCGTAATGGTATCATCCGAAGATGCTTGTTTGTTTCTTCTGAGTAAGGCTTTTGTTCGACTCACGAGTTCTAACACGCCAAAAGGTTTAGCTAGATAGTCATCTGCACCAAGATCTAATCCGATGACTTTATCAATTTCAGTTCCTTTCGCGGATACCATCATAATCGGAATACTTGCCCATTTTGGGTTGGCTTTCATTCTTTTAATGATCGATAATCCATCCATATCAGGAAGCATAATATCGAGTAATACAAGATGAGGTATTTGCGATTCAAGCGCCTTAAACAGTGAAAAAGCATCACTAAATAAAGATACATCGTATCCAGAATTAGTTAATGCAATTTTGATGACGTTTTGGATATTTAAATCATCCTCAACAGAAAAAATTGTACTCACGATATATCCTCCTAAAAGGTCATTTGTTTTTTGTGCTCTCCAGTAATTGAGAAGATAACCCATTCGCCGATATTTACTGCGTGGTCACCGATTCTTTCTAGATATTTTGCCACCATCATTAAGTATAACGCATAATCCGCATCAATCGTACCCTTTCGGATGTTTTCTGCGACAATTTGTTTGATTTCTTCAAAATAACCGTCGATAATATCATCGTCTTTTGCGACCTCACCAGCAAGTTCAATGTCTCTTTTTACAAATGAGTCCAGTGCTTTTGAAATCATCATGCCACATGCGTCTGTGATTTTTGCCATTCTTGTTAGAGGGAAAGCGGCATGGGTGTTTTCCATAAAAATAGTCATTTTTGAAATATCCGCAGCGTGATCGCCAATCCGTTC
>JBFXGX010000046.1:0-6268 GCA_050177605.1 Candidatus Izemoplasmatales bacterium
AGTCGGCGCATTTTTCTTCTTTAAGAAAAAATAATCATCTTTAACACAAAAAAAGATTGGGTGATTTCACTCAATCTTTTCTTTCATAACAAATTACTTTATATCTTGTCTAAAACAAGCATATAAATGAAGAGGTGAAATCATGAATTACATTGTCGAGATGAAAAATATCACTAAAGATTTTCCGGGAATTCGTGCAAATGATAATATCACATTACAATTAAAAAAAGGGGAAATACATGCTCTTTTAGGTGAAAATGGCGCTGGAAAATCGACTTTGATGAGCATCTTGTTCGGTCTTTATAAACCTGACGGAGGAACAATCCATGTCCGTGGGGAAGAAGTCCAAATCCACAATCCAAATGATGCCAATGCATTAGGAATTGGTATGGTTCATCAACATTTTAAATTAGTTCATAATTTTACAGTACTTGAAAACATAATTTTAGGTGCTGAAACGACGAAATTTAACGTTTTAAATTACAAAGCGCCAAGAGAAAAATTAACTGAACTAAGCAATAAGTATAAATTGCGTGTTGATTTAGACGCGCTCATTTCTGATATCAGTGTTGGTATGCAACAACGCGTAGAAATATTAAAAATGTTATATCGGGATGCGGAAATATTGATTTTTGATGAGCCAACAGCAGTATTAACTCCACAAGAAATTACTGAATTAATGCTGATTATGAGAAACCTTGTAAATGAAGGCAAATCAATTATTCTTATCACGCATAAACTAAATGAAATTAAGCAAGTAGCTGATCGATGCAGTGTTCTACGAAAAGGTAAGTACATTGGTACAGTTGAAGTAGTGAATTCTACTCCAGAACAACTTGCAGAAATGATGGTGGGACGAAAGGTTAGTTTTGAGGTGAAGAAAAAATCTTCGAAACCTCAAGAAACAGTTCTGGAACTAAATCAAGTCACAATTCATAATCATTTACTCGGTAAGGACTCTATCAAGGATGTCACATTCGAAGTACGACGTGGTGAAATATTATGTATTGCAGGAATCGAAGGAAATGGTCAAACTCAACTTGTAGAAGGCATCACAGGGTTAATGGATATTACTTCAGGTCAAATACAGTTACTTGGTCAAGATATTACTCACATGAGCATTCGACATCGCAATGATCATGGATTATCCCATATTCCTGAAGATCGTCACAAACATGGGCTTGTCCTAGATTATTCACTCGAAGAAAATCTCATTTTAGAAACGTATTATTATCCAACATATAATAAAAAAGGCTTTTTTAAATTTGATGAAATTCGCTCAAACGCCAAGAAGCTAATTGAACAATTCGATATTCGAAGTGGAAAAGGCCCCACAACTACCGCAAGAAGTATGAGTGGCGGTAACCAACAAAAAGCAATTGTCGCTCGCGAAATTTCTCGGGGAACAGACCTTTTAATTGCTGTTCAACCGACAAGAGGCCTTGATGTTGGCGCAATAGAATACATTCATAAAAAACTTGTTGAACAACGCGACTCAGGAAAAGCAGTCTTGCTTGTTTCGTTAGAATTAGATGAAGTGATGAATGTTAGCGACCGTATTTTAGTCATGTACGAAGGCGAGATTGTTGGAGAATTTAATCCAAAGACCGTAACTGAAAATGAATTAGGTTTATATATGGCCGGGTCCAAGAGGAGGGAAGCATCCGTATGAACGAAATAGTCCAAAAAGTACTTCTTTTTTCAAAAAAGCATATCTACGAAATTGTTATTTCATTCATTACGCTCATTCTTGTTTTCTTTCTACCAAAATGGACTTATCAGGACGAAACGTTAACGCAAGTTAATTACGGATTATTGGTTATTTTAATTTTACAATATGTTGTTTATTTTATTTGGAAAAAAAGAAAAGAAGCCAAATTACTTCAACAAAAAGAAGAAGTTAAGGATATAACGTCATTTCTAAACGTAAGTGGTAGTATCATCGCAATCATCTTTGGTATCTTGTTTGGCTTTGTCGTCATGATGTTTACCAATCCACCACAAGCACTTGAAGGAATTATTGTGATTATTCAAGGTGGATTCAATGAAGGAATGTTTAGCCTTGGAAACATGATTTATTACGCTGTCCCAGTCATATTGACAGGACTCAGTGTGGCTTTTGCCTTTCGTACCGGACTTTTCAATATCGGTGCTACTGGACAATTAACTGTAGGCGCATTCTTTGCAGTGTATGTTGGAGTGAAGTGGGGCTTTTTAAGTTCTGTACCATTGTTACACTGGCTAACTGCATTAATTGTCGGGGGAATTGCTGGTGGTCTATGGGGGGCTATCCCTGGCTTTTTAAAAGCTTATCGTAATGTGAATGAGGTCGTTTCTTCGATTATGCTCAATTACATTGGGATGTATCTTAATTCAATCCTTATTAAAAAACTGATTTATAATGTAACCTATGCACGAGCAATGTCGATTCTACCTTCTGCTGAAACGCCAACGTTTAATTTAGATTATTTATTTCCAAATTCAAGTGTAAATGCTGGAATTGTCGTAGCGATCATCATTGTTATCACATTACATATTGTTTTAAATAAAACAACTTTTGGTTATGAACTCAAAGCCGTTGGATTTAATCGACACGCTAGTCGGTATGCAGGAATTAATGAAAAGAGAAATATTGTTCTTTCAATGATTATCAGTGGAGCTGTTGCTGGAATAGCAGGTGCCTTAATCTTCTTGATTCAAGGAAAAAATATGAAACCTGAAAATATTCTATTGCAAGAAGGCTTTACTGGAATTGCGATTAGTTTACTTGGACTAAATTCACCATTTGGCGTATTGTTTGCAGGGTTGTTCTATGGCTCTTTATATCAAGGGGGATACTATTTACAAACGTTAGATTTTAATGATACCATCATTGATATCATCATTGGTGTGGTAATCTACGCTAGTGCTCTTTCGCTTGCGATTCAGGCATTAATGAAGTACTTCATTGATAAGTTTAGAAAGAAAAAAGCGAAAGCGGAACAAGGGGGTGAAACCTCATGACAACGACTCAAATCATCTATTATTTATTACCGCTTGTCATTGCGTCCATGGTTCCGTTATCATTGGTAGCACTTGGAGCTTTGTTTAGTGAGAGAAGCGGTGTTGTGAACATTGCTTTAGAAGGTATTATGATTTTTGGAGGATTCGTTGGTATCATGGTAATCGGATATTTGGAAACAACTGGGTTAGCAGATATCTCTTATCAACTGATTGCACTGATTGGTATCCTTGTTGGAGCTATTGTGGGATTATTATTCTCTCTATTACATGCTTTTGCGTCGATTAATATGAAAGCAAATCAGATTATTTCTGCTACCGCACTGAATCTTATTGCACCAGCGGTCGCGATATTTATCGCAAGAACAATCTATGGTGTTCAACAAGTCTCCATTTCTGGAACTTATAAAATACCTGCTGTTCCTTTCTTATCTGAAATACCTGTAATTGGAGATATCTTCTTTAAATCGGCATACTTGTCAACGTATGTTGGAATATTGATTTTTATCATCGCAACCTTTATTCTTTATAAAACAAAGCAAGGATTACGATTACGTAGTTGTGGAGAAAATCCACAAGCTGCGGATTCTTTAGGTATTAATGTCTATCGAGTTCGATACGCAGGTGTGATGGTATCTGGTGCTTTAGCTGGAATGGGGGGAGTAATTTTTGTCCTCAGTTTTGCGAATGAATTCAATGTGAGCGTTGCTGGGTTTGGTTTCTTGGCTTTAGCTGTGCTTATATTTGGTAACTGGAAACCGGGAAGAATATTACTTGCGGCATTATTCTTTGCTTCAATGCGCGTTATTGCTAGCTCGTTCTACGTTGTTCCTTTCCTAAGAAATTTAGGCTTATCGGATAATTTTTATTTAATGGTTCCTTATATTGCTACGTTGATAGTATTGGCGTTTGTTTCTAAAAACAGTGCTGCACCAAAAGCTGAAGGCGAACCATATGATGCTGGGAAACGCTGATTTGGGGCTATATAAAGCAAGTTCTTGTTGAACTTGCTTTTTTTAAATATTGGTTTCCAACATCTTGACATTTACTATACAATTTGATAAAGTATTATGTGTGGTAGAGTAATTTATATATTGAGGTATAATGATGGGAAAAATAGGACTTTTATTGGATAGCACGACAATTACTAGAGATGACATCCTTGAGAATGAATTTATTAAAGTTGCTCCTTTAGGAGTTAGTATTGATGGCGTTGAATATACAGAAGCAACACTATCTAAAACACAAATGGCCGAACTGCTTCCGCACGCAAAAAAGATGCTTACAAGTCAACCTGCACCAGGAATTTTTTTAGAACTATATCAAGAATTTTATAATGAAGGGTATACCGAGGTTCTCGTACTAACAATCAGCGAAAAATTAAGCGGCACATTTCAATCGGCATTAATTGCTAAATCAATGATTGATTTCCCGCTTGATATTAGGGTTCATTCTTGTACCGTCGCATCTTTTGGTGTAGCCTTAGGAATTCCACTTATTGCGAATATGATTAAGGCCAATACCCCATTTAAAAAATTAGACGAAGAAACTGTTCGAATCTACGAAAACTCAAAAGTAATGTTCACATTACAAGATTTAATGCATTTATTTAAAGGTGGACGATTAAGCAAAGTATCTGCTTTGATTGGAACCGTGTTACGAATAAAACCAATCGTTGAGATGGTTGAAGGCAAACTAGAATTAACAAAGAAAGAACGAACGAATCATGGGTGTTTTGAATATTTTATGAATCAGGTTGATGACCATGTGAACCGATTTTCGAATGTTTATATAGATTTTATCCAAATGAATCGTCCAGATTGGGAAACAAAATTCGTTGATTTAATGAAAGAAAAATATCCGACAGTCCAGTATCATTTAACACGCGCTGTTTCACCAGTCTTCTCAGTTCATCTAGGAGATCAAGGGTTTGGCGTTTCAATCTTGGCGTATAACTAAAATGATTTGCGGAGGACATCCGCAAATCTTTTTCTTTAAATGTCAACTTCAAACAAATAATGCTTGACAATAAGACAACGATTTAGTAAACTATATATTGCGAAAAACATCATAACTGGCGATTGTGGCGAAGTGGTTAACGCATCGGATTGTGGCTCCGACACCCGTGGGTTCGATTCCCATCAATCGCCCCATTCTAAAAAAAAGACATTGGGCTATGGCCAAGTGGTTAAGGCATCGGACTTTGACTCCGAGATCGGTAGTTCAAATCTACCTAGCCCAGCCAATGTTTTTGACCCGCTAGCTCAGCTGGTAGAGCATTTGACTTTTAATCAAAGGGTCAGGCGTTCGAATCGCCTGCGGGTCACCATCTTTTTTACATCATTATAACTGCGGGTATGGCGAAATTGGCAGACGCGCTAGACTTAGGATCTAGTTCCCAGTGAGTGCAGGTTCAAGTCCTGTTACCCGCACCAGTATTTCTTATAATGATAATGAAAGTCGACTAGGAATAGTTGATTTTTTTTATGAAAAAAAGAAGGTTTTATCCTTCTTGATGATGATGGTGATGTTCAGTTTCATGATCATGATGATGCGCCGCCATCTTTTCTTCTTTTAATTGGCGTTTTAGTTCTTTCTTATATTTTGGAATAGGATCATAACCACCTTTAGAAAGTGGATTGCATCTTAGTATTCTCCAAGCAGATAAAATAGTGGCGTAAATAAAGTTATAATTCTTGTAGGCATCGATTGCATAGTTTGAACAAGTCGGACTATACCTACAAGTAGGTTGCTTTCCTGAAAATGCTTTTTGGTACCAATGAATAAATTTTATGGCTAATTTTCGCATATATTTTCACCTGATTTCTAGTCTATTTTAACAGTTTTTACTACTTATTTCAACAGCGTTATTATTAGGTGAATAAATATTCACATTAATAAACACGCAATTTAGCCATTCCTTGCACCAGTGCTATATATTTTTATATATATAAAAAGGTTGTTTTTGACTATAGAATATGATAAAATTAAATATCGGTGAGACTATGGTAAATTCTAAAAATATTGAAGCCATCTTTGACTACCTCGATGAGTGTGGCCTAATTCTATATGCAGAAAATAAAACCCCTTATATCAAAGGTGTCGTTTTGGGTTGTGAATTGTTATTATCTGATGAAATAGCGATTGCAATTTCAGATGAGTCTAGGCAAAAGATAAAAAAGATTTCAAAAAAAATTGAAGATGTATCATTTCAAAAAGAAGAGATTCGAAAAGCAATGCAACTAGCAGTCTTGAAGGGTTTCAAACA
>JBFXGX010000047.1:0-6138 GCA_050177605.1 Candidatus Izemoplasmatales bacterium
GGTCATTTGGATCATAAAAAGCATTGTTTCCATCCATATCTGCTAAAGAACAGTTGGTATGCATTCCAGAACCATTGATTTTCGCAATTGGTTTTGGCATAAATGTGGCATGTAATCCATGTCTTCTTGCTATATTCTTAACCACAAGTTTGAAAGTTTGTACATTGTCACAAGCTTCAACAATGTTAGAAAATTGAAAGTTAATTTCGTTTTGTCCTGGTGCTACTTCGTGATGAGATGCTTCCATAGTAAATCCGATACGTTCAAGTTCCAAAACGATATCTCTACGACAATCTCCGGCGCCATCAATTGGAGAGAGATCAAAATATCCTCCATTATCAGTGACATCCATAGTAATTTCACCTTTATCATTGATTTTGAATAAGAAGAATTCTGGTTCAAAACCAATATTAAGTGTGGAAAATCCTAATTTCTCCATTTTTTTCGCTACTCTTTTTAAATTTGATCTTGGATCTGCATCGCTTGGTTTCCCATCAGGTGTATAAACATCACAGATAAGTCTTGCGACTTTGCCGTAGGTTGTTTCTTCCCAACTTAAGATTAACCAAGTATTAAAATCTGGTTTTAAATACATATCAGCTTCCATGATACGAACAAATCCCTCGATGGAGGATCCATCGAACATTACTTTTCCATCAAGTGCGGTTTCTAGTCGAGTAACTGGAATTTCAACACTTTTAATGGTGCCGTTGATATCGGTAAACATCAAACGGACATAGCGAACGTTTTCTTCTTTCGCAACTCTTAAAATCTCTTCCTTTGTGTATTTTGCCATTTTTTTTGTTTTACATTGTCTCTTGCCAATGAGTACTCATCCAAGAAATCAATATAACCTTTCTGTTTTTAGAAGACGCCTTTGTCTTTTAATTGGAAACATTATACAAAAAAAACATTGAAAGTTCAATGTCTTCTTTATTCTTTTTGAAATAAAAGCGCTTGACACGCGGCAAGTTTAGACAATTTGTGATCCATCGCATATTTTAAGATCTTTTGATGGCTTTCATCTTCTGTCAATCCTTGGTCCATTAACATCTTCTTGCACTTCGTCATCGCTTCTTGTAGTTTAATTTTTTTAGAAAATGCGATGTTCTCTTTTTCTAGTTCTTTCGTGCGTTGTTGCTGCTTCAAAAACATTTGAATAGATAAAGGTAGCAAAGTATCCATTTTAAGTTCATCGATTGCGACAAAACTACTGTATTTAGAAAATTGATTTACACTACTTGAAATGGTGTTGGTTGAGATAAAAATTACAGGAATTTCATGGTGAATCAAAATGTTATCTAAAAACGCATATAACCCAGTGAGTGGATAACTAGAGTGTACGATAAATAACTCATATCGAAATAAGTCGTCTTTCCTCACTGGCGTTGATACAAATTCACTTGAATATCCTTGTTCGTTTAACACTCGTGCAATTCTTATCGAAAGCAGAGAATCACTTATCCCAACGAGGATTTTTTTCATAGTTGATAAGGTAAGGGGTGAAGCGAAGTTATTTTTAATACTTGATTTTTAACTTCATCTAAAATATCAGGATCATTTGGATTCATTAGTGCTTTATCAATTAAGTTCGCAATTACTCTAAAATCTGCCTCTTTTAATCCCCTTGTCGTCATGGCAGGTGACCCTAGACGGATACCGCTAGCAATAAAAGGTTTTTGGCTGTCATAGGGAATTGTATTTTTATTACATGTAATATTAACAGTATCAAGCAAGTTTTCTGCCTTTTTACCAGTTAATCCTGTTTTTGATAATACATCAAGAAGTAGTAAATGATTATCTGTTCCGCCAGAAACGACATGATAACCAAGTTTGATAAATTCATCCGCAAATGCGGCTGCGTTTTTTATCACTTGATTTTGATATTCATTAAATTGAGGTGATAACGCCTCTTTAAATGCCACTGCTTTTGCGGCAATAATGTGCATTAATGGTCCGCCTTGAATCCCTGGGAAGATTACTTTATCGACTTTTTTGGCGATTTCTTCGTTATTTGTAAGAATAATTCCGCCTCTTGGTCCTCTTAAAGTTTTATGCGTTGTTGATGTAACAATGTCTGCATAATCACAAGGATTTGGATGAAGTCTAGCCGCAACCAGTCCAGCGATATGTGCCATATCGACCATCAAAAGCGCACCTACTTTATCACAAATCTCTCTGAATCGTTTAAAATCTAAAATACGTGGATAAGCAGATGCTCCTGCCACGATTAATTTTGGTTTTATTTCTAAAGCTTGTTTTTCCAAGGCATCATAATCAATTGTTTCAGTGTCTTTAGAAACATAATAAGGGAAAAATTCATAATCAACACCACTAAAATTAAGTGGATGTCCATGCGTTAAATGTCCCCCTTGATCAAGAGCCATTCCCATAACTTTATCTTTCGGTTCTATAATTGCACGATAAGCACCCATATTTGCCGTAGACCCAGAATGAGGTTGAACATTGACATACTTCACATCAAATAATGCACATAATCTTTCTTTCGCAAGTTGTTCAGCTTCATCAACGAACTCACAACCACCGTAATATCTTTTTCCAGGATAACCTTCTGCATATTTATTTGTCATAATGGATCCGTCTGCTTCTAGCACTGCTAAAGAGACGAAATTTTCAGAAGCGATTAATTCTAAATGATCTTTTTGTCTTAGTGTTTCTCTTTCAATAATTTTTGCAATTTCATGATCCACAAACTGTAAATTTTTCATTATTTTTCTCCTTTTTTAACAATAAATACTCCAGGGTTATTTCCTTCTAGTCTCACAGAAACTTGTTCGTCACTCGATGTTGGAATGTTCTTTCCAATATAGTCTGGACGAATTGGCAATTCACGATGTCCTCGATCAATTAAAACTGCAAGTTCTACTTTTTTCGGACGACCCATATCAACAAGGGCATCCATCGCAGCACGTACTGTTCTTCCTGTATAAAGAACATCATCAATAATGATGCAGGTTTTATTTGTCACTTCAAAGACAGAATTTTGTGAAGGGGTCTTCTTTTCATCATCTCGGTAATTGGAAATATCTAGTGCAACTGTCGCAACTTGAATACCTTCATATTTCAAAATATTTTCTTGAATGATTTTAGCAATCGGATATCCTTTATTTAATATTCCAATTAAAACAGTATCTTCAAGTGAATTAGATTTTTCAATAATTTCATGAGTCATTCTTCTTAATGTTTTTATAATGGTCTCATATTCGATAAATAAAGCCATATTATCACCTAAAAACATTATATCATGGTTTCAAAGAAAAAAGCCCACACAATTTGTGGGCTTAATAGAATCCGTTATTCAGCAGCTTCTTTTTCGTCTGGTAAAATCAAATTCAGCACAATCCCTACAACTGCCGCTAAACTCATACCAGTGAAACTAACCACGTCATTAATCGGTAGACTAGCTCCGCCAAGCCCGATAACAAGCATAGTTGCGACAATGATTAAGTTTTTCATGTTACCTAGATTCAATTTTGATTTAATTAATACTTTGACACCATTTCCTGCGATGAGTCCATATAACACAATCGTCATACCACCAATGACAGCCCATGGAATGCTATTGATGAAGGCTTGAATATAACCCAAGAATCCTAAACAAACAGCGAAGATCGCCGCAAGTCCAATTACCCAGACAGATCCAACTTTTGTCATTGCGACAACCCCTGTGTTTTCCCCGTAAGTGGTATTTGCTGGTCCACCTAGCATAGCAGATACCGATGTTGCAATACCATCTCCTAATAAGGTTTTAGATAATCCTGGTTCAGTTAATAAATCTCTTCCGACGATTTCACTCAATACAGTATGGTCTCCAATATGTTCAGCAATCGTCACAAAGGATATTGGCAAGAACATTAATACAGATGTCCAGTTAATCGAGTAAGTCCCAATGAAAGTAAAGTTGGGGATTTGGAAGAATGAATAATTTGCAAAAGTAGAGAAATCGACAAGCCCGAAAATAGCTGCGAAAGTGTATCCAACTAAAACGGCGATGATGAATGGAACTAATTTAAAAAATCCTTTACCTAAAAGCGCTAATCCGACAACGGTTGAAAAAGTGATAAATGCAATAAGTGGTGTAATAAATCCCGATGCCCCATCAAGACCAGCGCTCGATATAGCTACTGGCGCTAAACCAAGTCCGATAATAATTATCATAGGTCCAATCACGACAGGCGGTAATAATTTTTTTAACCAACCACTACCTGTAAAACGAATGATTAAGGAAACCGTCACATAAACAAGACCGACTAAAATCAATCCGATAAACGCACTACTATAAATTTGTGAGAAAGTAAATAATCCATCATGGATTCCGTCCATAACACCATAAACAGTATCTGTACCCCAAATAGTTGTGAACGTTTGACCCCCGCCTAAGGCGTTTGCGCTATTAATTGCGCTCGCGCTAATCGCAGCGATGTAGGCAAAACTTGAACCTAGATATACCGGTGATTTTCCTTTAGTACATAAAATGTAGATTAATGTACCGATACCACTAGCGACTAAAGCAACCCCTACGTCTAGTCCTGTTAAAATTGGAACTAATACTGTTGCGCCAAACATTGCAAAAACATGTTGTAAAGAAAGTAATACCCATTGACTCTTTTTTGGTTTTTGATTGTAATCTAATACTAAATTTGCCATGATTTCTCTCCTTTTTTTATTTTTTTCCATAAAAAAACCTAAGTCAAAAGAGACTTAGGTAAGAAATTAATCATGACATAAGATTATTTTTTCTTTTTAGCCTCTCTGGACTAGATTAAAGGAAAATTCTGTTAAGAGTTTAACACAGTAATTTGGATGTGTCAATTCAATTTTTTGTTTTTTTAAAAAAAGAAAGACAATCCGAGGATCGTCTTCATCAGTTTATTGGAATAACGTTGAAACACCTTGGTCATCAATAATATTAATGATTCCTTGACCTAATAATTTCGCAACAGATAATTGTGTTAGTTTTGAGAAGATTTTTTCTTCTGGCAATTCAACTGTATCTGTACATACAACTTCAGATAATGGTGATTTCATTAATAATTCTACTGCTTTCCCCGAGAATAGAGGGTGTGTACAACAAGCAATTAAATCTTTTGCGCCGACTTCTTTTAAAGCTAAAGAAGCTGCGTAGATTGATCCTGCAGTGTCAATCATATCGTCAATGATAACACATGTTTTTCCTTTGACAGAACCAATGATGTTCATTACTTCGGCTACATTTGGTTCAGGTCTTGTTTTATCGATGATTGCAATTGGAGAACCTAAAACGTCGGCTAAAGATCTTGCTCTTGCAACGCCACCATGATCTGGCGATACAACAACGACATCTTTTAGATTTTTTGATTTAATATATTCAGCAATAATTGGTAAGGATCTAAAATTATCAATCGGAATATTAAAGAATCCTTGGATTTGCGCAGCATGTAAATCCATGCATACCACTCTTGTAGTTCCGGCGGTTTGTAATAAATCAGCTATTAATTTCGCTGAAATTGGTTGTCTTGCTTTGGCTTTACGATCTTGTCTAGAATATCCATAGTAAGGCATAATAACATTGATTTCTCTCGCCGAAGCTCTTTTTAAAGCGTCAATCATAATGAGTAGTTCCATAATGTTTTCGTTCACTGGATTATTCGTAGATTGAACTACAAACACCTTATGTCCACGTACTGTTTCTGGAATATTAATATTGATTTCACCGTCCGCAAAATGAAGCACTTCGCAGTCAGTAATCGGAACCCCGACATAATCCGCAATATCTTGTGCTAGTTTTTTGTTTGATGATAAAGAGAAAATTTTTACTTTTGATCCATGAAAGACCGCCATTTGAACCCTCCGTTAAACTTGTTTTTTTTACCCACTATATTATACACCAAAACCGTCAAAGAAAAAAGTGCTAACTTTTGAAAGAAAGCACTTTTATGCATTACAAGAATTATTCTGTTTTGTCATCTGGAAGCGCACCGAAAGCATCTAATACTGCTTTTTCAATTTCGCTTCTCGTTTCGGTATTGATAGGGTGAGCTACATCCTTGAATTCGCCATTTGGCATCTTACGGCTTGGCATTGCTACAAAAAGACCATTCTTCCCCTCAATAATCCTTAACTCATGAACAACAAAGC
>JBFXGX010000048.1:0-5886 GCA_050177605.1 Candidatus Izemoplasmatales bacterium
CACTTTTTATCTGTTGTCACCGTAATTTTGATGGCATCTTTTTTTATGTTTGGATGTACTGGTAATACAATCGATTTTTCAACGATTGAGATTCATGCAGAGGATGAGTATAATGTTGTGGCAGGCACTTATACCGTCGATTATACGATTGATGACTTGAATTCTTTAATCAAGGACTATGACGCAACAGTAACAATTACTGTTTTAAACAAATCAGATGAAGTTGTTTCTGTTTCTGGTAATACTTTTGTTGTTGAAGCTAATGAAGTTTATTCGGTTACGATTCAATTGACGATGAATGGAGAAAGCAAGGAGAAGACGATTACGGTTTATGCGGTAACTTCTCCATCTCAAGTAACTGTCACATACGTACTAAGCGGAGGAACTGGATATCCTCAAGAAGAATTCATCGATATCAACACGATTCCAGATTTAACTGTTACTCCTTTAAGAGAAGGATATACATTTAATGGGTGGTACACGGATTCAGATTGTACTAGTTTATACCAAGGAGAAGAATTGATAGAAGATATCATATTGTATGCTGGATGGATTATAAACGAAACAGCTGTGACAATTGTATCATTTGACTTAAATGGAGGGGTTGGTAGTTTTCCTGATATTCAAGTCGGACTCGGTTCTCATGTGACTGAACCTGCTCTTGCGCCAACTAAAGACGGATATACTTTTGTTGGCTGGGGAGAAAGTACATCTTCCACTACATTATTTGATTTTGAAAATACAACTATTCAAGGTCAACTTGTACTATATGCAATTTGGGAAGAAATATTAAATCCAGTTACAATCACTTATGATTTGAATGGTGCATTACAAACTTCAATGATTCAGGAAACTATTACTTCTGGTTCACATCCGAGTGGCTTATCAATTACTCCAATTAAAGATGGTTTTGTTTTTGCTGGCTGGGGATATCAAACTGATACGGTCGAACCATTAGTTTTGTCAGAAGTGACAGTTTCAAATGACACCACATTGTATGCAATATGGCATTATTCATTTACTGTTCTAGATGGTACGAATTATTTTAATGATTTCTATGCGGAAGAAGACTCTACCATCACGGATGGTTGGGTCAATCAACTCTTCCTTTTCAATATTACCTTTTCAGCGGATGAATTTGAGGATGATTTTAATATCGATTCAAGTCGGGTTGAATATGGTGTATTCTACACGAACCAAGCGATTACGATGGGATATTATGACTACACCTCTTCAAAAGTAACCAATTCTATCGTTGAAAACGAGATGGATCATTTAACATATGTTCCTTACATTTTTCATACAGATACATTAATGAGTGATACCTCTTATGAAGTTGTTTTTTTCTTGAGATGGGATGGCTATCTTGTATTAAGTCAAACCTATTCATTCAATTCATATATTACAGTAGAAAGTGGTCTTGCAGTCGGAGCAAATTACGTTTTATCAGGTGGATATTATTCCTATGATAATGGAAATTCTTCATTCCGTCCTTCGATGTTTATAGAAATATTGGAAGGATACACTGCAAGGCTTGACCATACACCTTATAGTAGCTATTCTTTATTATATAGAGAAGGTATCAGAACATTAATAACAAAAGATGATGTTACAGGTAAAGAATACTTACATGTTTTTCATCTTGATTTTCAAACTCCAGATGTTCTTTTAACTAGTTATAATCTTGGAATTGATGGGGACACTTTGAAACCAGTCTACAAAATTCAGTATTATTTTGATGAATTTATTAGTTATCCTGTGAGTGAAGTTGGCTTTCTTTATTCAACACATCATCCGTACTTAAAACTTGACTTGTATCAAGTAAATAAAGTCAGGGGTACTTTAGATGGAAGTAGAGACTATTTCGAAGCGAACAATACAATCTATGGCAATGAGAATGACTTATATCTTCGCGCGTACGCGATTATTAATGGAAAAGTATCTTATTCAGAACAAGTCTTAAAACTTTCCTGGAATGGTTCTGAATATTCGATTAGTGCAACATATTATATGAACGCTGACAAACTCTCACCTGAGTATGGATATTCCTCTTCGTTTGGTTCAACGAATATGAACTTCTGTACGATTACAGACTCATCTTTATCGTGCGAGCTGAAATATAGCAGTATTAATGTTAGTGCAGAAGGTCAGTATTTTATCACGGGTGAAACACTAGGCGTCCAAAGTACGATTTCTGACGTTCTCATTATTGATGACTATCCAACAATCGAGGGTGTAGATAATTTTGGCGTGTATGACCATCCAGTGAATCTGATACTTGATATGTATAATCCATATTGGTATATGGAGTTTAATGGAGGAGAATATATTGATCTTCCAAGACAAATTCAACTGTCAGAGGTTGGGTATTATACAATCTATTATCGTACTGGATACGGTATGGAACAAATAAGTTTTGAGATAACTGAACCAGCTGAATAATTAAAAAAGATTGCTTTCGGGCAATCTTTTATTTTGCATAATTTATTTTTGGTTTTACAATATTAGCGCTAAGAGAAGTATTAGCTTCAACTTCAGCTTCAAAAGCGCGAATAAAGTTAATTGATTCTTTTAAATTGGCTATATCTTTTACTTCCACAACGATTCTTACATCATTTATCATTGCATATTTTAAGTACTCTTTAATTTGGAGATCACCGAGAATCAATTTTTGATGATCTTTCGTACCGTAAAGAACATTGTGCATATGCATATGTTTAACGTTTAAATTGTATTTTTCTCTCCACGTAGAGAATAAGAAATAATTATAGATCACATCGTGCCCAATATCCCAGCAAAAGTTAAAATGATTTTCACCAAGCGCCTCATATAATTTTTCCATAAATGGATGAATTGGAACATTTTCTAGAACAAGTTCAATATCGTATTCTAGTAAGATATCTCTCATTTTTCTTAAATTATCAATTGTCCGATAGACATAGTCTTGATCATATTTATAGACATATTCTTTTTCACTATAAATTGTCATATAAGCACCGGGTTCAATATGCATCACCATGCGGTCAATAATTCCGTTTAAAGTGTATCCAATTTCATGCATATCTTTAAATAAATAGTTTTGATAATTTCGATTTGGAGTCGATACATCGACAGTATCGTAATAATGCATCGAAAATTGAATGTTATATTGATCCTTATATCTTAACATCTCATAACGAAATTCAGGAGTAGGATAGCAATATAACATATTGATATTTAACTCCACAAAATCAAGATGTAGTTCTTTAGCAAGAAGGATGTTTTCTTTGACGGTAGAATACTCCATCAATGTTGGCATTCCTAAAAAAATTTCTTTCATCAAATTCACCTCACGACGAAATATTTTCACTATTGTATCAAAACTTATCTCTTAATTCAATAAGGCTGAACGAAATAGATCCTTGTTCATCTGATGAAACTGTTTTCAAATAAAAAAGCCATCAATTGATGGCTATTTTGTTAAATGTCTCGTAATTCGTAAAGCAAATAAAATAATCACTCCGAAGAATCCGATAATACCTGGTAAAAAGATGGCCTCAATGCGAATAGAATTTAACCATTCGACATCAATTAATATCGCAAAGAATAAGAAAATCGCGAGTAAAATTGAAAATAATCCACCAACAAATGCAAGCAGTTCTATGAAGTAATTAAATTTTAACTCAAACCAATTCAAAAAGTTATTAATCCTTTTTTTCATTCTATCATCTCCAGGTTTATTATAACCTTATTTTTTTAATACTTCAACCATTATTATATTGCGTTTTTTATCCACTGGAGTATAATAATCTCGAGGAATGAAAATGATCAAACTAATCCTATTTTTTAAAAAAGATATTGTATTTTCAATCGCGATGATTTTCGCGATTTTTTCGTGCTTTCTTGTTCCACCATCACGAAGTTATCTAGGCTACATCAATACGACGGTCATCATCATTATGTTTTCCTTAATGATTGCTGTAGCGGGAATGAAAAAAGCCAATTTATTTAGTAAAATCGCGATATTCTTAACTTCAAAATTTTTTACGATTCGTTATATCGCAATGACGCTTGTTTTGTCCTCTTTCTTTCTTGGAATGTGGGTAACAAATGACGCGGTATTGCTTACACTAGTTCCTTTTACCATTATTGTTACAAAACAGACTTCTCAGGAGAAGAACACATTACTTATTGTCATCTTACAGACATTTGCGGCCAACATGGGGGCGACACTCACGCCGATGGGGGATCCTCAAAACATCTATTTGTATTCATATTATCATTTGCAGTTTTCAGATTTTATTATGCACATGATTCCAATAACTCTTTCTGCACTTGTATTACTGATTCTTTCTGTAGTTCTTTTGATTCCGAATGAATTTGTTCATCCGATGATGGTAAGTCCAAAATTGGATTATAGAAAATTACCGTTCTATTTCTTAATCTTCTTCCTAACACTACTTACTGTATTGGGCGTAGTGCCAGCGTATACTTCATTGATAAATACTTTAGTACTAACAATTGTTTTCTTTCCAAAGTTGTTTAAAGAAGTTGATTATCATTTGTTATTAACCTTTGTAATGTTTTTTATTTTTACCGGGAATATGACGAGTTCAGGCATCTTTGACCACTTTTTTTCATCTTTTTTGAATTCGAAAATAAGTGTATATTTCGTATCTTTCATCACAAGTCAATTTATATCAAATGTTCCAGCAAGCATATTGCTATCACCTTTTGTAACGCCTGAATTTGCTTATTCATTAGTCCAAGGAGCGAATGTTGGTGCGATGGGTAGTATTGTTGGATCCTTAGCTAGCTTAATCACATTTAAATTCGTAATCCAGTCCTACCCAGGTGAAAAGAAGTCCTACTTAAAGACCTACACTTTCTTAAGTGTAATCTATATTATTATTATTTCTTGTATTGTATTTCTCACCTATTATTGATATAAGTCGATTCCTTTGTATAATCACTACATTTAATTTATAATGATGCATATAGGATGGTGGTAATATGGCAACAATTTCAGTTGAATCATGGCTTCAAAAAAATAAAACATGGGTTGAAGAAACATCCTTACTCAGAGATTTCTGTCTAGAAAAATTATCGGATGAAGAAATTAAGTGGTGGAAGCCTACGTTTTCCTATGATGGAAAAAACGTTGCGATTATTCAAGGATTTAAAAATTATATCGCATTAATGTTTTTTAAGGGTGTTTTACTAAAAGATGAGCATCATTTACTTTCTGCACCAGGGGAAAACTCACAAACGGCAAGACAATTGAGATTTAAAACAATTCATGAAATCGAATCTTCCAAAGAATTGATTCTATCTTATCTAGAAGAAGCGATTGATTTAGAAAAAAATAATGTAAAAATTGAAGTACAAAAAAAGGAAGAATTAGTTTATCCAGACGAACTAGCACAAATGTTTGGAGAAGACCCTGAATTTCAGGTTGAATTTGAGAAACTAACGCCTGGAAGAAGAAGGGCATATATTCTTTTCTTCAATGGTGCAAAGCAGTCAATCACACGATATTCGCGAATCGAAAAAATGAAACCACAAATTATGGATGGTAAAGGACTAAATGATTAGTCCTTTTTCTTTTTAAAAATAAAAATATTTCGATTATATATTGATTATTGATACTCATGGTGATATATTATTATTGATAAACGATAATTTATTGGAGGTTTCGATGAAAAAAACACTCATTATTATTGGGTTCTTGTCTTTGTTATTTCTTCTTTATCAAGGGTATCAACCAATCCACTTAAGCGATCAAGTAACTGTAGTGGATCCATTATTAATTGATGCTTATATGCCCGAAGACTTATATATCAATGAGCAACAAATTTATGTTTTTAATCAACTTGATTGGATCAAAAATATTCATCAAGAAGTACC
>JBFXGX010000049.1:0-5730 GCA_050177605.1 Candidatus Izemoplasmatales bacterium
AACCTGGAGGACCCAGCCGGATTTGAACCGACGGTGAGGGAGTTGCAGTCCCGAGCCTTACCGCTTGGCTATGGGTCCAAGAGAAATGAAAAGAGTAAGTGGATATACTTACTCTTCGGTGTTAATAGTGGTCGGGAAGACAGGATTCGAACCTGCGACCTCCTGGTCCCAAACCAGGCGCTCTACCAAGCTAAGCTACTTCCCGTTATATATGGCGCGCTCATCAGGAGTCGAACCCGAAACCTTTTGATCCGTAGTCAAACGCTCTATCCAATTGAGCTATGAGCGCATCCTTGTGCGGTCCTGTTGTGGATAATGCTCGTGACACACCGAAATATATAATCTATATGCACATCCGAAATTTAAGGCCGATTAATATATTATCAAATATTATCTTAAAATGCAACTTTTTTTTATTATATTTTTGAAAAATAATGCTCTGAGCATCATGAGTGCAAATTTACCCAACAAATAAAAATATTTGGTATAATACAATTGATAGGAGTGATACTCATGAAGCTAGATTACCATACTTTAGCCATTCATATTCATAAGATTGAACTCAATGTTTCCAGTATCGAAAAGAGTCTCGATTTTTATATAAATAACCTTGGATTTACCGTGTTAAAAAGAACCAATGAGTTTGTATCTTTAACTGTAGATCAAACGAATGAAATGATTCGTTTATATGAAACAAAAGATGCTTCACCAATCGATCGAAAACTTGGGGTATATCATTTTGCATTATTATTGCCAACAAGAAAAGATTTAAGTATCTTTTTAAAACATCTCATTCAAAAACAAATTCCAATTACTGGCGCTGCTGACCACTTAGTCAGTGAAGCGATCTATCTTCAAGATCCCGATGGAATTGGAATTGAAATTGCCTGTGATCGTGAACAAATCTACTGGGATAATGATAAGTTATCTGTACCTATGGATACACTTCCTTTTGACTATCCTGGTGTATATTATGAAGATAAAGATCATTCAATATTCACTCAATTACCCCAAAATACCATTATCGGTCATTTACATCTACAAGTCAGTGATTTAGAAAAAGCTTGTGATTTCTATCATCATACCATCGGATTTGAAATTACATCCAAAGATTTTGGTGGTGCAGTTTTTTTAGCTGATGCATCTTACCATCATCACCTTGCTTTAAATCGGTTGGCAGAGTCAACCCTTTATCCACAAGGTAAGCATATAGGTGTTGAATCATTTACGATTCAATATCCTTATTGTGAAAAACTAATTCATTCTTTGAATGAACTTAAGACTCAAAAGAAACCGATTGAAGAGACATTAAATGGTTATCTGATTCGTGATTTTGATTCAAACCGCATCTATCTTGAAATTAAACATAATGAAGTTTAAAACGGAAGAAAAATCTTCCGTTTTTTTTATGCTATAACATAGTCATAATTCGCTTCACTAATATAAAATCCAACTTTTAAATAGACTCTATTTGATACAGGATTGCTCTTATCCACAAAAAGCGTCACAAAATCGTAGTGTTCTTGATGAAGTAGTTGTTCACATACTTGATAGACAAGTGTACTAGAGTACCCAAGATTTCGGTAGTCTTCTAATGTATAGACCAAACTAATCGCTCTTCCACCCTGTAGTTCCCTAGAGACCATAACGATAGAAACAATTTCGTTGTTTACTACTAATTTATATAACCGATTCGAAGCGATATGTTTTCTTGCTCTCTCATATTGATCACTTTGAAGCACTGTTTCATGTAAGGCTTCTTTCATAAACATCATTTCAAACGAAGTGATGGTTTCAATGTCATCCATGGTAGCTACTTCCATTTTTGCCTTTAAATCAACTGGAGTAAGTTGGTCAAGTCTCATGATATCCATCGCTATTCTAAGTTTAAATTTAAGATGAACTAGTTCATCCATTTTTTTAATGAAATACTCGGTGTATTCTTTATTTCCTTGTACACCCACAAAATCAATCTTATCGATGATGACTTTTTGAATAATCAAATCCACTGCTTGTGGATGAAAAGTTTCTCCATATAACTGTAGATTCCATGGGTTTGCGTTCAAAAAAACGCAAACGATTTGTTTGCCTTCCAGCACCACTCCTCTGAACTCTTTTCTTTCGAGTAACCCCTCCTTATTCATGATGGTATTCACAATTAAGAGCTGACTTCGTTCAGGGTAATGGTTAAGATACTCTCCAGCTAGATTTAAAAAATCTTGATTCGTTTTCGAAACAATAAGTTCCATAGTCCCTCCTATAAGATGCCTAAGATTTTGAAAACTAATACGACAAAGAAAACAGAAATAATTGAAAGACTCGTCGACCAAACGACCAGTTGAACCGCTAAAGAAGCGTCATTGTTCATTTGTTTTGCCATGATAGCACTCGCTACGGCAGATGGTGCAGCGTACAAAGCAATTAGCGCAGGATAATCATAACGTGAGAACGAAAAGAAGGTTGTGTATGTCGAAAGAAAAACGGCAATGGAAAGCGTAATAAGTGGCGCAAGCACAACACGTGAGAATACACCAATACTGATTTCCCGTTTCATCTCTTTGATCACAAAGAATTCAAACGTACCTCCAAGAATAACTAAGGCTAAAGGAGACGCAATTTGCGCAATCCATTTAATGGAGGTATAGAGAAAGTTGATATTTTTTTCCATTGAGTATAGATATTCACCAGTTAATACATCGCGTGGCATCATCGACTGAATACCAAAAGAGATTAATCCAAGGACTGTCGCAATAATGAGTGGATTGAGTAAGATTTGTTTTACCAACGATTTCATTGGATGAACTCCTTCGGCTGGCTTTACATACATCACAAGAGCAATCACCGCTAAGACGTTCATCAGCGGAACCACAAAAACAGAAATAATCGCCACAACTGCGACGGCCTGTGCACCTCCTAAAGCTTCAGCTAAAGGAATACCAATAATTGCGTAATTCGCTCTAAAAATTCCTTGAACAATGACTCCTTTTTGTAATGGATTCTTGATAAATAATTTTGAAATTACGAGTCCAAAAATAAAGAGAAAGAGAATACCACAAACAGCGAATACGATGACCCCTGGTTTAAACAGTGACATATCGTCAATTGTATAAGTCGTATAAAAAAGAAGCGTCGGTAATGCAACAGTAAAAACAAACTTATTACCAACCGATAAAAAGTTTTCATTGATGAAAGAGACTTTTTTTAAAAAGTATCCTAGTCCGATTAATAACAATATGGGTAAAACTGCATTTAACGCAAAAAGTAGTGTCGACATGAGAGTACTCCCTTAGTTTGATGTTTATTTGTCTAAAAACGAGATTGCTTCAGTGAACCAATTTTGACTATTCGTTTGATTCGTTTGGATGGATTGATATTTTCCTTGATTTCCCTTTGGATAAAAATGGGCGTGCGACAAGATAGAGAAACGATTTAGTTGATCCAGCAAAAGAATACTATGTCTTGGCGATGTAATCGCATCATCCATCCAATGACATAAATAAATCTTCGGAAGACCTTGATGAACTTCATTTTCAAGAGAGAGCTTCTTTAGTTCCAGTTTTGATGGTTCTTTTCCAAGCAGATTTTGAATTGTATGGTTCTCTTTTATTCCCTCTTGAGTGGATACATAGGGCGATACTAAAATACCCCCACTTAAATATTGAGATGCTTTTTCAAGCAAATAGAGTGCAAAGTGACCTCCACTTCCTTCTCCAAAAAGATATAGGTTACGAATCATTGAATTTTTTCTTAGTTGTTTGATGAACTCTATTCCCTCATCAAACAAAAAAGGATATCGGAGTAATTGATTTCTATAATGATAAATCCCTACATGCATTCCTGCAAGGTAAAATGCATTTTTTAATATTTGACTCGTGGAATCATTTTCTTGTTCATATTGATTCCCTGTAAATAGAAGGATATAATCTCTTTTTAAAGATTCATGGAAAAAGGACTCTATTTTGTTCTGACCTGGAGTCTCATAAAAAAGAGAAGTTTTTTCTGTGAGCAAATCATAAATCGACTGAGAAAAATGGGGATTGGCGGCATCACTTACAAGAGACATTAAGTCTTCATGCACAACAAGTTCATGAAAAAGGGCACCGTATAGTTGGTAGAACATTCTATCTTCACTAAACAGAATACGTTCAAGATGTTGATTCGAAACCTTTTCAATTTTTGAGGCAAATTGTCCAGAGGCAAAAATAGCAAACCCCTCATAGAACCAGACGGGTCCCATCTTTTCTTCTATTCCATCAAGTAAATGAATATGATAAGCATGCGCTAGTTCATGGGCAATCAGTTTCTCATAACCAAAAGTTTCAATTCCACTTGCATAATGATCAAAATAATACGATTTTGTCATTAAATAAAGCGTCTTTTTCCAAATTGTTCCAACGCATGTAGGTTGAATATCTTCCTTATTCATCGATAATGTTGAAATAAGTATTTTCTTAAAATCGGAATGTTTATTAAAAACGATGATTTCGTCAATGAGTTCGAGAGACCCAAGGGCTGGTAAATGATTGACAGAAATAAAGTCTTTTAAAATCGTCTTTGCGTGAAGGTATGATTTTTCAATCGCTTCAGCATCTTTCAATGTATGATTCCATGCTAATTCAATTTTCATATGATTTCCTGATTCTTTCTTTTTGCGGATAAGGTAATGAGTATCTGAGATGGTAGATAAAAGAACCAAATTAAGTTTATTGGAAAATGAATCATTTGGTCGATGAACCCACCACTCGCAAAGGTGATGTAAGGTGTACTCATTGAAAGACCAACGAGCGTGTCACAACACAAGTAAAAGATAAGCCCTAAAAAGAGAAGCGGATTTGCTTTTCTTTGAACAAAGGCATTGCCTAGATTTGTGAGCAGGAACGAATAATATAAAAAACTAACGATTAACAACAAATCAATTTTTTGAAGTATCACGATTCCCACAAAAACCAAGAGTAAAATAAAAACAAACAAATAAGGAATAAGGGATTCTAGGAAATGTTTTTTCTTTGAATAATTCAACCGAATCATGTACATTGTTTGCGCTAAAAAAAAGAAAAAAGTGCCTAAAATTTGTTCTGTACCAAGTAATGTTAAATAAAAATCCGCAATCACAGTGAAAAACAACCCGATAAAGATGATTTGGTAGTCCAATGATTTTTGATAATGGATAATTAAAAAAACAAAACATAGAACAATCGAAAGATAATGTAAATATCCACTTGGTAGTCCAAAATGAAAAAATAGAATAGATAAATACAAAAAGAGTTCGATTGCTAAAAACAATACGATGGATACATGGTTTTTCATAACGCAACTACTCCCCGATTAGTATACATGTATTATATCAAATATTCATAAAGATGAAACGCCGAATTTGAAAATATCACTGTTTATTTCATCGCTTTATATAAAAGAAAAAATCTCGGATTTCCGAGATTTTACTCAAATCGAGTGTAATAAATCATGATACTTCCAATCAAAATAAAGAAGGTCATCAATGAAATGGATAGACGATACCATTTATCAAGTGAATCTTTTTCTTGGTACCCAATAAAGTAGCCAATGGACAATGGAAGTAATACAACCATCAAAGCTTTTTTAAGTGGATAGTGATGAATAACGACTTTCGCGATACGAAGCCCAAAAAGAATCACAAAATTAATCGCTAGGGCAAACCAAAAGGAATAAAGCATCAGCGCAACAACAAAATTAAGCATGTTTCTTTCCTCC
>JBFXGX010000050.1:0-4994 GCA_050177605.1 Candidatus Izemoplasmatales bacterium
TAGTTGGTGTTCCGGGAATTATGTTAATCATCAAAGGAAAAAAAGTAAAAGCAAAGTCTCTGAAGTATAAAAAATATATTCAACTAATTGTTAATCAACAAATTACAGATATATCTCAGCTTGCTATCTATACTGGAAAATCAGCCAGCGAAGTATTAGATGACTTGAGAGAAATGATAAGTAGTGGAAATTTGGGTTCTGCCGTTCTTGATCCATCGGGGATGAGTGTTGTTTTACGCAGACCAGCACATGCTACCCAAAATCAGCAACAACCAGTGTTTGCGACTAACCAAGATCAAGTACAAGCGACAGCTCAACCAATTCCAACTTTTACGCCAACCGTTATCAAATGCAAAGCTTGTGGTGCAGACAATTTTGTAGATGCTCCACACACAAATTGTGAATATTGTGGTAGCCCTTTATAATATGCGAACAAATAAAATAAAAAAATGAATATATAAGTTGTAAATCGAGTATTGTCTTTTCATTGTAGATGGATTATTAGCTTAGGGCGTCCAGAAGAACCTAAGCTTTTTTCTTATTTAACGAAAGATTGCAAAGATAGAATAGTCGATTAAGATATCATTTTTTATACACAAATATTTTTATGGCAATTAATAAGATATTACAAATATTTGACGAAAATAAATATTTTCAAAGAGGAGATTCCTATGTTCATATAGATAAATAAAACAAATTTGATACTTCTAGTCATCGCAACATAGTCATTATTATTTTCAGCGTCTTTCTACTACTTCAACAGTAATTTTTCGAATAGTACAGATGGTGTCAATTACTCTGGATTTATTTTCCTTTTCTTTTTTTGTAATTATGTTAGGATTGACTTTTTGGCCTGTTTTAAGTTTATTATGTTTCTTGATAAAATGTATATATCAAATACGATATAAAAAATAAAAGATATCAAAAGCATCAAAAAAAGAAGAAATTATATGTATCAAAGAAAACAACTATCTCCTAATGATTTAATTCATAGGACAATAATTGAAAGAATAATGAAAACAGATTAGACATGCCCATGGAACTGCAGAATATTCCATTGATTGGATAGATTCAATAAATTTTAAAAGGAATGGAATTCTAGACAAAAACGGGTTTGTCTATGAATGATAGAAAACGTAAAAATAGTCTTATAAAATTATAATATGCGTTTTTTTTAGGTTACCTTGATTCATCAGTAAAATTAATTGACATATAAGTTTTAAAGTGCTATAATGGTCGTAGATGTGAAAACTTAGAAAAGGAGATATTAAATCATGTTAACAACATTCAAAGCAACTGCAACTAAATTATCAGACGGAATGCAAGTTGAAACGAAAGCAAGACAATTTACTGCATTACTGGACGAACCAGCAGAATTAGGTGGAACTGATGTAGCGATGAACCCTGTAGAAGCATTATTAGCTGCTCTTGGTGGATGCCAAGCTATCGTAGCTGCCGCTTTTGCAGAATCTCAAGGAGTTACTTTTGAAAAAGTATTCGTTGAATTGGAAGGCGATATTGATTTAGATGGTTTCATGGGACTAGCAGATGTAAGAAAGGGATTCCAAGAAATTCGTTTCTCAATTCATTTCAAATCGGAAGAACCAAAAGAAAAATTAGAGAAATTTGTTGAGTTTATCGAAAAAACTTGTCCTGTTGGTGATACATTAACAGGTGTTAAACTAGTTAACGCAGGCGTTGTAGTTGAATAATTAGAATTAGGCCTATTTTGTTATGACTACAGAATAGGTTTTCTTTTTAAAAATTCATTAAACTAAGCTGATTTTAACAATCAGCTTTTCAAATGGAGGAATATATATGGAAGTTAAAATGGGGATTATCGTTGGTGCATCTACAGCAACCGTAGGGAAAATACTTGTGAGCTGTGGACAAAACATCAAGAAAGATGATGTACTATTACAATACGAAACAAAAAAGGGTAATCGTAGTCTCAAATCCCCTCTTGATGGAGTTATTGTGAAAGTAACGATTCAAGAAGGAGATACCATTCAAAAAGATGATGTATTATTTGAACTTGAAGAGGAAAAAGACCAAGTTGTCGCTTCATCGAGTGAAATGACCGAACTCTACATGACACCTATTGTTGGCGCACAGGAAGCCATCGTAGGGAAAATTGCAGTCCAATGTGGAGAATCAATTGAAAAAGACCAAGTTTTATTTTATTATGAGACAAAAAAGGGTAGTCGTCCTTTTAAATCCTCAGTAGCAGGACAAATCACGGAAATTGTTTTTTTAGAAAGTCAAACGATTAAAAATGGCGATTTGTTATTTAAAGTAAGAGAAGTTGTTGTTGAATCAGACAAAAAAGTAATTTCTGAAGTGAAGAAACAGCAAGAAATCAAAACAGATATTTTGATTATTGGTGGTGGACCCGGAGGATATGTCGCAGCGATTTATGCAGCGAAACACGGGAAAGATGTTGTTTTATTAGAAAAGGAATCTTTAGGCGGAACTTGTCTGAATGTCGGCTGTATTCCAACGAAGTCTTTTGTGAAGTCTTCCGAAGTGCATCATAGTGCAATAACATCAGAGACGTTTGGAATTCAAATCCCAAAAGAAGCTATTAGACCTAATATGGATAAAATCGTTGCACACAAAGATTCTGTCGTAGATCGATTAGTATCGGGCATTGAAGGATTAATGAATTCTAATAAAGTACGCGTTATCAAAGCTCTAGGGAAATTTGTCTCTAACACCGTAGTTGAAGCGCAGGATGATGATACTTTATATACGATCAAGGCTGAGGACATCATTATTGCCACGGGCTCAAAAATATCTAAAATCCCTATTCCGGGATTAGAATTACCATTTGTTCTTAATAGTACAACGGCGTTGTCCAACCGAAAATTACCAAAATCAATTGCCATTGTAGGCGGCGGAGTCATCGGTATGGAATTTGCTTTTATCTATAAAAATTTAGGCGTTGATGTGTCTGTTATTGAATATATGGATCGCTTATTGTTAATGATAGATAAGGATTTATCCGAAGAAATCAAAACGGAAGCTGTTAATCGAGGAATTAAGGTTTACACAAGTTCCAAAGTGTTAGAAGTCTCTTGTGACGTCAATGGACAAGCTATAGTCACTTTTGAAAAAGACAAAGAAAAAAAATTCTTGGTTGCCGAGAATGTATTAGTTGCTATCGGCAGACAGCCAAACCTCGATGGATTAAATCTTGAAGCTACTGATGTTGCAATGGATCCGAAAAGACGTGGTATTGCTGTGAACAGTCATATGCAAACCAACGTGGATCACATTTATGCCATTGGTGATGTTACAAATATTATTCAATTAGCTCATGTAGCGAGCCATCAAGGAATTGTGGCGGTTGATCATATCGTCCAAAACAAAAATGAAATGGATTATACTGCAATTCCAAACGTCATTTTCACGTCACCTGAAATCGCAAGTGTTGGTATTGGAGAAGATGAATGTAAAGAAAAAGGAATTGATTATCAAGTCAGTAAATTTTATTTTCAATCAAACGGTAAAGCGCTGAGTATGGAGGAAACAAAAGGATATGTTAAGTTAGTTAAAAACAAGAAAACTGATCAATTAATTGGTGCATCCATTATTGGCGTTGACGCTTCAAATTTGATAAGCACTTTGACTTTAGCAATTCAAAACGGTGTTACAGATGAGCAAATTAGAGAAACTGTATTTCCTCATCCAACCACGAGTGAAGTCATTCATGAGGCTGCAATGGGACTGGGAATAGGAACATTGCATCAATAATGAATTACATTTATGAATCAAAGGTACATGACCCCTATGTAAATATAGCAATGGAAAAGCAACTAGCTGAGAAATTGGTGGATGGAATTCTCTTGTTTCTTTGGCAAAATGATCAAACGGTCGTAATTGGGAGAAATCAAAATCCATATCAGGAATGCAATCTCGATTATATGAAACAGTATAACATTCGACTAGCAAGAAGATATTCGGGCGGTGGCGCTGTATTTCATGATTTAGGAAATGTAAACTATACTTTGATAATGAGAGAAAAGGCATTTGACATTGAGCGAGTGAAACGCTTTTTGCTGAGGATGACACAAAATCTTCATATTGAATGCGAATTTACTGGAAAAAACGATATGACAATACAAGGTGCTAAGTTTTCAGGACATGCTTATTTTGTTGAAAACGAAATTCAAGTTTTTCATGGCACAATTATGGTTGATCTTCATTTAGAACAGCTTGGCAAAACACTTACACCTTCGATGAAAAAATTGCAATCAAAGGGAATCCAATCTGTCAAATCTAGAGTAGCGAATTTACATCAGATAAACGATGAGATAACAGTTGAGCGGGTCAAAAATTCCTTTTATGATGCATTTCAAAAGGAATTTGGAGTAGCGGAATCTATCATATTTTTTGATGAAACCAGTGTTGATAAACAAAAGATAGAGGAATTAAAATCTCACCATTGGCTTTATGAACAAACACCAACATTCAGTATTGTACTAGAAAAAAGATACCCGATCGGAATGGTTTCGTTAAATCTTAAGGTTGTTGATCATAAAGTTCTTTTAGCAAGAATTTATTCGGATAGTTTGAAGACAGATTGGTCTGAAATTGAAAAAGAAATTGAAGGGAAAAATTTCTGCCCAGAACAGTTATGGGCTTTACTAGAAACACAAATATAAAATGCCGAATAATATCGGCATTTTTTATAGGTAATACATCAATGATGATTCGTGGATTATTGTTTTGGAAGGCTGTGTTACAAATAAAACGACAAATAATCATTACTTTAGATTCGCGACTTCATAAATACGAATTAAACAAAATATCTGATTTGCGATATTGACATTTGTATATTTTCGTGACAAACTATTCATAGTTGCATGTTAAAAGGGAGGAAATTCATGTATTGCAGTAAGTGTGGGAATCAAATTCAAGACGGAGAACAATATTGTTCTAACTGTGGTTCAAAAGTAATCTTGGATAAGACAGATATATTCTATAATAAT
>JBFXGX010000051.1:0-4950 GCA_050177605.1 Candidatus Izemoplasmatales bacterium
ATAGGAGTGTAACCAAGACTCAAAATAGCATTCATAACATTATCCACACTGATGTTAGGACTTTGATAATCCACTTTCAAAGTGAAAGTAGAAAAATCTAGATCGGCTCTGTCTACGCCAAGTAAAAATAGTTTTCGTTCAATCGCATTTGCGCATCCGCCACAGTGTATTCCATCGATATGATAATAGCTTCTCATTGTATCACCTCAACTTTTGATACAGCCCCCGGGGGATAGGGGGGTGTATACAGGAGTATTATATACCTAGTATATAGGAATGTCAAACAATATGATAAAGCATATTCGTTTTTTACTAGATAATCGGATAAATTTGTATTTCACATGATTTTGTATTTTAGAATTGTGACATATTTCAATATTTTGATTAAATATATTGAACATAAATGTAAAACATGATACAATTTGTAACATAAAGAGGTGAAATATATGATTTTATCTATTCAAGCAAAAAATTTTGCTTCATTAAAAGATGTTACCATTGATTTTACAAAAACAAAGAATAGTCCCAAAAATACTGTATTCATTTATGGGGAAAATGGGTCTGGTAAATCTAACATCATTGCTTTATTCAATTATTTTAATGAGGTATTCACTACACTTTCAAAAAGAAATTATTTGGAAAATTTAATTTCAAACGCGAATGACAGTAGTATCGACCTAGATTTGGTAAAGAAAATATTGAAACATGATTTATCTTTCTATTTTGAACAATATCATATGATTGATTGTTCAGAAAATACTTCTATCAATTATAGAATGCTAATAAATGGAAAAGTATGTGATTATTATGTTGAATTTTCATCGACAAGACTAGTTCGTGAATCACTTCAATATGTTTTGGAAAATAACTCCACGATGGTTTTTGATATCACAGAATCCTCAATCAATTTTAATCCTAAATTATTCTTAACCAACAGTTATAAAAAATCTTTTATTGAACTTGTACAAAAATATTTCGGAAAGCACAGTTTTTTTTCAATTCTACTTTTGGAACTGGAAAATAATAATAAAGAATTCATGAACATGAATGTCCATCCAAATCTTCTGAAAGTATATGAAGATCTTACTGATATTTGTGTTTCCTATAAAAACGATCAATATGATTCACGCTTTATTTCATCAAGATATTTTGATCAAGATATAGACGAAGGTGAAGTTAAACCGTCAGAATTAGAATATCTTCATTCTATTGAAGCAGTCGTATCCGATTTTTTCTCATCTATTTATTCTGATGTAAAAAAAACCTACTATAAAATCACAAAAAAAGAAGACAAATATGAATATAAACTATTCTTTAGTAAGATGATTGGTGGACAAGTACGAGATATTCCATTTAATTATGAGTCAACCGGAACGATTAAACTAATTCAACTATTACCAATGTTTATTGAGGCTATCAATGGAAAAGTGGTAGCGATTGATGAATTAGATAGTGGCATTCATGATTTGCTTGTAGATTCAATTATGAAATATACATTGAGCGAAATTAAAGGACAACTAATCATTACTACTCATAATACATTACTGATGAATAGCATTTCACCTTTAAATGCATATGTCATCGATGTAGACGCTAAAGGCAATAAAATAATTCAACCATTGTCAGATTATGAAGGCAGAATTCAAAAACATCATAACACACAGTCGAGATATCTATCTGGGCTATATCAAGGGATTCCATCTGTAGGGTATTTAGATATGGGCTATATTGCAAACGAAGTTAGTCGGGGATATGAAGAGAGTCACAAAGAGAAAAGTTAACTATACAAGAGCTTTTGTGATATGTCATGGAAAAAGCGAACATATACTTGCCCAAAGTATTAAGTCGAATTTAAGGCTACCTATACAGATCTATTCTAAAAATAATGGCTCGACTTCAATTCAAATTGAAGGGTTAGATCATTTGTTACGTCAAAAAGATTTCTCTTCCATTCAAAATTTCCAAACGTACAATAATGTTATTTTAGAAATCTCAAAAACGAAAATAATCAATTTCTTTTGCTTCATCATTATGGATACAGATGATGTTCATTCCGACGCCATTCTAGATTCGTTTAAAAATAAAAAGATGTTTGAAAATCACTGGTTATATGACTATATTATTCCGATATATAACTTCCCCAATCTGGATGAAGTTTGTAATAATCATGGATATGCTGTAAATCAGAAAGAAAAAACAAAAAGCTATCAAAAAATCTTTCCTGGGGTAAACGGTGATTTAGAAGAATTTCAAAGTGTATTAGAACATTTTGAAGGAGCGAAGGATTCAAACATCCAGTTAATGTTGGAATATTTCAATTCATTGCTTTAATTTGTTACAATATTATCTACCAAACAAATTTTAAAAACACAAAAAAAACATAAATTTTTCCTTGTTAAAAAAGCGCTTTCATTGTATAATAATTACGGTGAAAGTGCTTTTAATATTAATGATAATTTAAAGGAGAAAAGATTCTCTAAAAGTGAAGCTAAAAAGATAGGTTTTGGCTTTTTTTTATTCTCTAGACGAAGTAGATCAGTAAAACTGATTAAAAATATATAACATAAGAGAGGCGACTAAATTGTTTAAAAGTGAGTACCTAAATGAATTATTTAAAAGTGTGTCAGAAAGGAATTCATCCCAACAAGAATATCTTCAAGCAGTAGAAGAATTCTTTGAATCGATGGATTACATTGTTCTTGAAGATCCTCGTATCGAAAAGAACGCCATTATGGAACGTATTATCGAACCAGAAAGAACTGTAAAATTCAGAGTTACATGGCAAGATGATAAAGGAAAAGTTCATGTCAACCGTGGATACCGTGTACAATACAACAGTGCAATAGGACCTTACAAGGGCGGACTTCGTTTTCACTCTTCTGTCAATGAATCAATTTTAAAGTTCTTAGGATTTGAACAAACTTTTAAAAACGCATTAACAGGACTACCTATGGGTGGGGGAAAAGGTGGATCAGATTTTGACCCACGTGGAAAAAGTGATACTGAAATTATGAGATTCTCTCAAAATTTCATGCTTGAATTATATCGTCACATTGGTCCGGATACTGACGTTCCTGCTGGAGACATCGGTGTAGGAAATAAAGAAATTGGTTATATGTATGGTATGTATAAAAAGATTCGTAATGAAGTAACAGGAACAATGACAGGTAAAGGCTTATCTTATGGAGGCTCTTTGGTCCGGATGGAAGCGACTGGTTATGGTGTATGTTATTTTGTTAACGAAATGTTAAAAGTATATCGAAACGATGATTTCAAAGGAAAGAATGTCATTATCTCTGGTTCTGGAAAAGTAGGAAAATTCGCAGCGTTAAAAGCACATGAACTTGGTGCGAAAGTCGTTGCGATGTCAGATATCAATGGATTCGTTCATGATCCAAATGGACTTGATTTAAGTATTGTTAAACAATTATTAGAAGATGGCGCAGAATTCACAACGAAATATACAGAGTTTCGTCCAAACGCGACCTTTAATCCTAAACCTGTTGAAATGTGGGGCGTACCTTGTGATATCGCACTTCCATGTGCAACACAAAATGAATTACCAATTGAAGGTGCGAAAGCTTTAGTTAAAAATGGATGTTTCTTGGTTGCGGAAGGCGCAAATATGCCTACCACTTTAGAAGCAACAAAATACTTACAACATCATGACATCCTTTTCGCTCCTGGAAAAGCAGCAAATGCTGGTGGGGTTGCAGTATCTGGTTTAGAAATGAGCCAAAATGCAATGCATTATCCTTGGACTTATGCAGAAGTCGATGAAAAACTAGAATTAATCATGGCCGATATCTTTAAAAAATCCTATTCTCAAGCAAGAAAATATACCGACCATCGTAACTTGGTTGTCGGAGCGAATATCGCTGGATTTATGAGAGTATATCAAGCAATGTTAGATCAAGGAATCCTTTAATATGTCAATTATTTCAGTCCCAAAAATCCTCATACCTAAAAAGAATATCAACTTATCAAAATGGGCATGTATCGCTTGTGATCAATATACAAGTGAAGCAGAGTACTGGAATGAACTATACAACTATGTAAAGTCGAATGTTTCGACTTTACATTTGATTTTACCGGAAGTATTTCTTGAGAAGGATACTACTGCCCAAATAGAGAGTGCCAATCGTCATATGCTTGAATATCTCCAAGAAGATTTATTTGATCTGTATGAAGGAATGGTTCTTGTGGAAAGAAAAACACCTTACACGGATAAAAGACTAGGATTAGTCCTGTCGATTGATCTTGAAGAGTATAGCTTTTCAAATCTTTCATCCGCATCGATTGTCGCCTCTGAAATGACTGTAACTGAAAGAATACCACCACGGGTGAAAATTCGCGAAAATGCTGTCTTAGAAAGTCCACATATCTTGGTGTTAATTAATGATTCTTCTTCAAGAATCATTGAGAAATTATACCAGGAAAAAGAAAAATATCCTGTACTATATGATTTTGACCTTAATATGAATGGTGGACACCTAAAAGGGTACTATATCAAAGATACAGAGGAGATTATATCTTCTTTTGACCGCCTTGAAGGTAACATCAAAATGGTCGTAGGGGATGGAAACCACAGTCTTGCAAGTGCAAAAGTATGTTGGGATAATCTCAAAAAGACTTTAACAGAAGAAGAACAACTTTCACATCCTGCTAGGTATGCCTTAGTCGAAGTGATTAGCATCTACGATGAAGGGCTCACCTTTGAACCGATTCATCGCGTCTTGTTTAACGTTGAACCTGACTTTATTCCGCTTTTATTAAATCGTATGAAAGGACTAAGTCATTCCTTCGTTTATGAGCAAAATAAGAAGATTTTATTCAACCATAGTTTAAATCCTTTTATCGCAATTAAGGATATTCAGTCGTTTTTAGATGAATATCTAATAAATCATCAAAAAACTCGAATAGATTTCGTACATGGACTTGACAGTTTAC
>JBFXGX010000052.1:0-2782 GCA_050177605.1 Candidatus Izemoplasmatales bacterium
CAACGATTGGTTACATTTTGCTTGGAGTCCTCTGGGCACTAACCATCGTAGGAATCGTTATCAAATCGATATGGATTAAAAAATTCCTTGTAATTCAAGTAATCATCTATCTTTTTATGGGTTGGAGCGTTCTGTTTGTATATCGTGATTTTGTAAATAACATCAATAATTTTGATTTAGTATTATATGGTGGAATCGCATACTCACTCGGAGTAATCTTCTTTGCATCTAAATTCAAATACGCACATTTTATATGGCATTTAGCAGTTCTTGCAGGAAGTATTTTACATTTCTTTGCCGTATTACTTGTTCTATAGTTTACAAAAGAAAAACACCTTACAAAAAGGTGTTTTTTTATATTATTGATAAGTATCTGCATCTGGAAAATTAGACCATTTTCCGCCATTAATACGATGCATTTCCTCTGTGATGTGTAGCCACTTACCTGTCGATTCTCGTTTTGGATAAAATTCAATATATTCGCCATTTAAATAAGTCGAGAAAAATGATACATCAGTACACATACCAAAGGTTGGAACTGCTGATGTAGGAATGATGAATGTATAAGGTAGATTGTCTCTCGTACCCTCAAAAGCTAAACCTTTTCTGGATATGGAAAGCGTCCCTTCACCAACAATTTCTGATGTTTTTAAGTCTTTTAAATATTCATATTTAGGAAGAACACCAATCTTTACTTCTTCTTTTAATTCATAATCTGGGTTATTAACAATTTCTTGATACGCTACTTTTCTTTCCCAGTCAAACCATTTCACTGGCGTTTCAGGAATCACATCGTTCGCGCTCATTGGTAATAAATCATAATATTCATTAAGTTTTGCTTTATTTCCACAGTGTTTACATACAATGGTATTTCCTTCCCCTACCATCTCAAACTCATGATTACATTTAGGGCAACGATATAACAATGTATGAATATTTTTAGCTAACTCGCCTTTCCCATCAAATTTGATACGTTGGACTTTGTTCCATTCGTAATCATCATGATGAATTGCTTCGTCAATTCTTAATTGAATTTCATTTTCGGTCAGCGATTTTAATTGATTGGATGAAAAGAGTTCAGATACCGTAACATTGACTCTACCAGGACGATCATCTAAACAATATTTCGTATTTGTTAAGTATCCTCCTTCGATATGAGTCATGAGTACCGGAACACCAAAATGTTTCAATAATTTACCTGAACCAATCGCTGAAGGTTGATTAGAACCGGAAATCGAACTCATTCCCTCAGGAAAAACGATAACTCTTCCACCTTTTTTGAGAATACGTGAGATGTTCATAATTGCTGTGATTTCCGGAACGAAGTTTTTTTTCGGAATGACTTGTAATAGTCGAAATACAAACGCTAAATGAGAACGAAAGAATTCGTTGTATCCTGCGACGTAGTTCAATCTATGAGGCAAAAATGCAATTCCAGTATATAAGTAATCTACTCGTGATGCATGATTCGATATAACAATATAAGGTCCTTTATAGGATTTAATGTCAATTTTGTAATCATAATGAATATTGTATTTCTTCTTGAACATCCACTTCCATAAATAGGCTAGAACCATATAAATAACAAAGGGAGGTTTCTTAACTTTTCTTTCCGCAAGTTTTTCTTGTAATGTTTTGACTTGTTTTTCCATGGGATATCCTTTCTAGACACGCATAAAATGATTATATCGAAAGACTAGTAGCAAATCAAGTCATTCATGAAAACCAGTGAAAATCTAAATAAAAAAAGGACCCAGAAGGTCCTCAGGAGAGACTAATTAATCGTCTTCGTATTCATCCTCATTTTCATCATCGTCATCGTCATCATCATGATTCGTAGAAGTTGATGTATTTGTAGAGGTTGTGGTTGTAGAACTTACAGTAATGGTAGGATACCCTTCTAAAGATCCAACTACAGTTAAACTATTTAATGTAGCTTGTGAATGCGGGCTTGAAGCGAATACAGCTGTCGCGTCCGTTCCACCTAGTTGCATCCCTTGATGCGTACCATTCACGAACGCATTTGTGACATCATAAACTACGCCATTCACTGCGATATAAGCAGTGCTTCCATTAACGCCTGTGTAGTTCGCTAATTCTGTTAAAGTAAATACTGGTAAAGTAGTACCTGTATTAACTGCTGTCGTTGTTTGTGTGGTTGTTTGTGTAGTAGTGACTGCGGAAGTTGATACTGATTCCGTAACCAATGCTGGATTGTAAGATACATCCCCAATCACGCCCATCACAGGCAATGTATTTAATAAGGATGCGCTATGAGGACTTGATGCAAATACAGCTGTACAATCTGTTCCACCAAGTTGCATTCCTTGATGTGATCCATGAACGAAAACATTTGAAACATCATAGACGACTCCACCAACTGCGATATAAGCCTCTGTGCCATTTAAACCTGTATATTGAGATAATTCTGTTAGTGTAAAGACTCTGGTGTCAGAATTCGTTGTAACATTTGCAGTGTCTGTTGCTGATAATCCGCACCCTACAAGTGCGAAACTTGCGAATAATATTGCTAATATAGAAAATAGTCTTTTCATCTTTAAATTCTCCTTTGTTTTTATTTGATGTCTATATTTTAAAATACGAACATTAAAATAACATTAAAAAAGCCGATTGTATGCATTTTAATCTAATTTTAATCTAAAGTGCTATAATAAGAGGTATATTGAGGTGAAAAATCATGAAATTACTCATTGTAGAAGATCAAAATGAATTGAGAAATATCTTAAAAGTAAGACTCAGTGAAGAAGGTTATGTTATTGAC
>JBFXGX010000052.1:2882-4874 GCA_050177605.1 Candidatus Izemoplasmatales bacterium
CAAGCAAAAACAGATATTGTTCTATTTACGAACGAAGTCTCTGGACAGTTACAAATTGAAGATGATGCCATCTACTTTGAAGATGATGATACACTCTTTAATTATTATCATGATGGCGTCTTATTTCTCGTCTATAATTCTAATCAAACACTGAGTTATGGGAATGTTCCCGCTGGGTTCGATTCTTCTCTACCGATTGAGTTAGATACAGTGCAAAGTTATGAATCAGGCACCGTTCATTGGTTAGTGTATGATACCCTCACCAATCGGGGATATACCTTAAGAGGAATGTACAATATCAGCAATTTAGATGCTTCTATTTCTAGTACACTTTTAGTTGCTTCGATATTGTCACCTATTTTTATCCTATTAGCTGCTGTAGGCGGATATCTTATCATCAAAAGATCATTCCGTCCAATAGAAAAAATCTACGCTACAGCAAATGCGATTCAAGAGAATCAAGACTTTACAAAAAGAATAAATATTGGTCCCGGAAAAGATGAAGTTCACGAACTAGCAAATATGGTCAATCAAATGTTAGAAAGCATGGAAAACTCACTTGATCGAGAAAAGCAGTTCTCATCCAATGTAAGCCATGAACTCCGTACTCCTCTCACTGTTTTAAAAGCTGAATCTGAATACTTGTATGAACTCGTCAAAACAGAGTCTCTAAAAAAAGAAGTATCTTCGATGATGAGCCAAATTGATTTTATGGAACATATTGTCACTGAATTGTTACAATTTACAAGGAATAAAAAATGGACTGAAACTGAGATGGATGAAATTGATATATACGACTTGGTTGAATTAACAACAGAGTCTTACAAATCAAAATGTGATGAAAATCACATCTCCCTCAAAGTGACAAAACCATCACGACCAGTCATGATTATGTGTCATCAAACAATGATGATCCGCGCTATTTCTAACCTTATCAGTAATGCAATTAAATATAACAAACCAAACGGTTCTATCAACATCTACTTTGAGGTAACTTCCTCTGATGTAAAAATCCATATTGAAGATACCGGAAAAGGAATTGCTAAAGAACATCTTAAACTGATTTTTAACCCTTTCTATCGTGGTGATGAAGCGAGATCACATAATAACGACTTAAGCTTGGGCCTCGGTCTGGCGATGGTTAAAGAAATTATTGAAATGCATCAAGGTCATATTGAAGTTGAGAGCGTACTGGGTCTAGGTACAAAGTTTACGTTGATGCTTCCTCTAAAAAAATAACCCCTTCAACAAGGGGTTTATTTTATGCTTTTTGTGTTTTTAATTTCTTGTACCATTTTTTAAGAATTTTTAAAATATCTTCAACCAGAGTACCCGTGAAACTAAACGCTTCAAATTCTAACTCAGTTTTTGGTGAAGCTTCTTTGATTTGTTTTGAAAGAGCCATCGCCATCGGTCTAGGTCCGCACATATATACACATGTATTTTCATCTAAATCAAGTTTACTTGCGGTTAGAAATCCTCGTTTAGATGCATCAAATAACGTAAATTCAAAATTTCTTAGGTCTTTCGTTGCTTCGATAATTTCATTGAGATTGACTGCTTCTTTTTCTTCTCTAACAGAATAAATCATATGGATTTTTTTATCTTCCTTCATCGCTGATCTTACATATCCAAGGAATGGTGTGACGCCAATTCCTCCGGCAATCCATATTTGTTTTTCCTTTTTTGTATTAAATGTCATATTTCCAAATGGTCTTGTGATTTTAATTCTAGCAGGCGTTTGTAATGATGTTTTAAGTGACTCAGTAAAGTCCCCTAATGACTTGATCGTAAATTTGATTTCATTTCCGTTTCCTGACGAAATGGAGAATGGATGTGCTGCCTTGGAAATTCCTTTTCCATAAATTTTGATAAATGCAAATTGTCCAGGTTTGAAACGATAATCTTTACTTAACTTCACAGTTAATTCAAATGTAGATTCATTAAGACTTTTCTTTTCTTCAACGATCCCTTGATATTTAAATGCACTAA
>JBFXGX010000053.1:0-4811 GCA_050177605.1 Candidatus Izemoplasmatales bacterium
ATCTTCCCAAGAACCGAAATTGTTTGTACCATAAAATACTGAAGATGAAACATCTGAGATTAACTTATTACCCATAGAGGATAATCCCCCCATTAAGTATCCCACTCCACCGCCAGCCAACGTTACAGCAGCAACAGCACCGACTGCACCACCAATCAAAGCTCCCGTTCCTACACCAATCCAAAACTGTTGACTTCCGAGTTCTGCTCCATTTCGTGTTGCTGTATATCCACCTAGACTACCACCAATGATTGCCCCTACAATAATACTCCCTATCAATATGGATAAAGCAAATTCACCACTTGGATCTACATACATGACTGGAGTAATGTATCCATGAGTAGACACTATATTTTGCCAACATATTTGAAGAACACTTCAATAGATCTGAAATGATTTGTGCCTTTTTGCCTTGATATGGCAATTTTATCGATTAGTTCATCTACAATAATCTGATTGATTTCAGATAGATTATCATAATTAGACAAAATCTGAAGAAATGCAAATACATTCTTTTTTTGCTTCATCAGATCGTCTTGTTTCTTTTGCAGTAGCTTTATTTCCTTAATCAGCGACAGTTTCTCTTCCTCGAATAATCTATCTAGACAATAAAACTTATCTTCTTGAATTTTCCGTAGAATATAATTCTCATAGAGTGCTTGTATCAATTTGTCTATTTCGTGTAGTCTTGTTTCATTCTTTTCAATATCTATACCAAGATCGCTGAGTGTGGAGTCTAGATCCTTTTGTTTGTTGATTTCTTTGAGTAGGGAATTCTCTCCTTGTTTAGCTAAGCCAATGATATAATTCAGTTTTTCACGTAAGGATTTTTCCAGCCACTCATATGTTATATAATGACTATTGCATCTGATCTTACCATATCTACGATAGGTGCTACACTCGTATGTCCTTGCATCCTTTCGCCCCGGTCGGATTGAAAGTGTAAGAGTTTTTCCGCAATCATCACACCTGACTTTTCCTTTGAAAATATTCTCATGAGGCGTCTTAGGAAGGATCTGTTTCTCATGTATTAGTTTCTGCACTTGAGTAAATTGATCTCGATCAATGATGGCTTCGTGTTTGTCTTTCGTAACTATCCATTTGTTTTCGGGATTTTGGAGCAGTTTCTTGCTTTTGAAGGTTTTCGTTTGATGTTTGTTGCAGATTACACTGCCTGTGTATTCCTCGTTTCCAAGAATCGCAAGTATTGTTTTGGTTGACCAATCAAAAGGATAATGAGTCACTGAGTTTGAATTATACTTTCCCAGTCGTTTATATAAGTCAGCTCTTGGAGTAAGCACTTTGTCTCTTCGAAGTTCCTTTGAGATTCCATAAACACTGATCCCAGAGACGTACAAACGAAATATTTTTTTAACAATCAATGCTTGAATGGGATTGATTAACAACCTATTCTTATTACTTGGATCTTTGTCGTAGCCAAATGGAGGATATGGTCCGGTGAACTCACCATTCAAAGCTTTGGTATGATATGCACTTCGTATTTTCTTGCTGATATCCCTCGCGTACCATTCATTAATAATATTGCGAAACGGGGCAAAATCATTTTCGTCAAGCAGTGTATCGACTTGATCGTTTATGGCTATGTACCTAACATTATTCATTGGAAAGTAATGCTCAATATAATACCCCGTTGTAAGGTAGTCTCTTCCAAGGCGTGACAAATCTTTGGTTATGACAATTTGAACTAGATTGTTCTCAATATCGCTTTGGAGTTCGCTGAATCCAGGACGTTCAAAGTTAGTGCCCGAATACCCGTCATCAATATAGTATTTGGTATGTGTCATCCGTTGCTGATTGGCATATCTTTTTAAGTATCCTTTTTGTGTTTCTATGCTTGAACTGACTGCATTCTGTTCGTCTTCTCTTGAAATCCTGCAATAAAGTGCGGTTATTTTTTCTTTCTCCATGATTTACACCTGATTCAAACAGACTCGATAAGTCTATTATACATCAGGTGAAGCAAATCAAAAAACCGCTTTATCCGGCGGTAAGACTCTATTATTCATGGATGAAAAACACAGCGATGCTGCTTCAATAGTTATGAAAATAGAGTCTGCTTGCCTTTGCTATATTTGATCCATCTTTTTGCAAAGCAAATACTTATCAAGATTCTCTTGTCGAAAATTAATGACTGTCTTTTTGTTTCACAGTATTTCTTTTTCGAAGTCCTCCGGTTTTTTTTGATACCGTCGGAATAATTGGATCTTGTATGCTTTCCTAAATGAGAATAGCATAGAAATCATCATTAAACAGAATCCTACGCATCCAATAATAAAACCCGAGATGAAAACACTTTGAACCTGTGCAAAAATTGCCAAAATTGCACCCAAAATTATTAATGTTCCTGAAACAATAAGAGACAAGAATATCATAAATAATGTAGTCTTGTATTGTTTTTCTGTAAATAAATGCCCTTCTTTTCTCAATAAATCTGCTTCGGTCATTTTTATTTCTCCTTTCACCACAAGTAGTTAATAAGCATATTTGTACCACCTCGGATAAGGTTCATACCTACGGATGTAGCAGTTCTGTAGGCAGTCTGCTCTATCATTACGTTCATCCAATAAGCGGTATAGGTCTGCCTGCCAGCAATTCCAAGTCTTAGGGATTGAGAGCCAAGTGATCGAATCGATGATGATCCATTGACATATTTATTCATTACTGTAGCGCTATTTGTCAAGTACTTACCAGCACCCGCAATCACTCCACTAGCTAAACCAAGTACAATGGCTCTCCCCCAACTGACCTGACCCCAATCACCATTACTTCCGAACAAATCGTTGCCGACACTTTGGGTGAATCCTAATCCACCAACCGCAAAACCTGTCGCAACTGCGCCAATTGAAGATGCCATAAGGGCGCCCGTTGCCATTCCAATTGCTCCATTAAAAGCAACTTGTCCCCAATCTATATTGTCCCAACCTTTTGCGCTCCATTGAGAAATAATACTTCCTCCTGATCCAATTAACCCTCCAACACCAACCCCGATCAACACTGCTCCAGCAGTTGCTCCTACGCCAGTTAACAACAACGCAGTTCCTACAACCACAGAAATTACTGAAGCCGCTATAACAACCCCAGCTAAAATTTGATTCCAAATCGGAGCATATCCGTCGCTGTCCGTATACATCACTGGATTGTTTCCACAATAAGCATAGAGGTTTAACCCCTGGCCGCTTGAGGGATCCAAATAGTTAATCGAATCCGCACTGATGAATCTGCCAATGCTCGGATCATAATACCTTGCGTTCAGATAGTAAAGTCCTGTCCCACTGTCGAGTCGATAGCTTCGGTAGCGATATGGATTGGCATTGGCTATACCCAATCCACTGTCCCACTGATAGATAATATTTCCCCACGCATCGTATCGATATTTTGCTACCGAGGTCCCCGATGCATCAACGATTTCTATGATATCTCCCTGAAGGTTTTTGATATAGAAGTATTCATCCCCGAGGTAATTCAGTGATAGTATTGAACCGTCAGCATCATACGTATAGTATATAACATCATTTCCTGTTTTTTCAAACAATACTAAAGAACCGTCAAGAAAATACGTTGTTGTCTGTGTTCCATCTGATCTGGATGTTCTAATCCCTTGATCGTTATAGGTGTATGTATAGGTTGTCCCACCGATACTGTGTTCGATTAATCGTCTACCCTCCCAGTCAAATGACTGATTGATGTTGGAAGTGATACCAGTTATATTACCTATTTGATCGTAAGTATAGTAGGATGTTCTCTGCAAAGAACCACTCACGAAATATTGAACATGTGTTATTTGATCTTTCCATCCCGTTGTCTTATAGAACAGTCTTGTTTCACTTAAAGGAGTACCTGATGGTGTGTATATTGTATACGCATAATGTTTAATCGATGTAATTGGACTAAGCGATTATTAAACAATAGTTAAATTGTTCATATCATTGATATCAAAAATATCAAATATATTTATCGCTATATAATGCATGGTAATACTACTTATGATTGATTAGTTAATCAATCGAAAATGTTCACGAATGTATTCAAGTATAACTGGGTTTTTCACTTTTGAAAGTTCTTGTGTACTAATGATAATATCCTCTTCGATAATCGAATCAATCATTTTTCTTAGTAATTTGATTTCATGGTCGACATTATTCTTATGAACTAATAAAGCATAATAAGAGTTTGCTTTATCAATATTTCTCGATTTCACCTCAATAAAGCATAACCAAAATAACTTAGAACTCTCGAGTTTTTTTGACTTAATCTCAAGAAGCAAAGATTTTGAATCAATGTAGTTATTTTTACTGATTAAAATTAAGGATTCGTAATAGTGTAACCATTGTTTTTTGATTCCAAAAGCCATTTTCTTAGATAATTTTATTTTTTCATAACTTTCTTGGTATTTCCCCTCCATATATAAGTTTACAATCGAATTATCCCAAACTTTTAGATATATGGTAACAACTATTATAAAAATTATGAGAATCCCTATTACAATATAGGGGAATATAACTAATAGTATCTTAATAAATTCTGGCATGTTTTTCTCCTTCAAAATAATTAATAAGTCATCATATGCTTTACAGTCAATAAAGTGGACACGTTAAGTGAGAATTTCTTACTTTGAGTAATACACTTGATAAGGCGTTTGATAATCGATGGAACTATGGATTCTTTTTCATTTATAATATTTTAGTTAACATGATAAAGTTAAACGATCATTACTTCTTCTTCAACTTACATACAAAAAATCCTTCATAGTAAGGTGTAGGTTTAATCAATAATGTCCCCTCTATCTGCGT
>JBFXGX010000054.1:0-4452 GCA_050177605.1 Candidatus Izemoplasmatales bacterium
GATAACGCTGCTAAATTCATTTGAATATTGTCAGCGATATTCGTAAGTTTCTTTATTTGAACCCCCGATCCAAGCGAGACTTCATATCTTGTGACTGTTGGACCCTTGGTATATGTCACGACTTGACCATCGACATCAAAACTTAACATCGTTTGGTTGATCACATCGATATTTTCTTGAATCCAAGAATCATCACTGCCTTCTTCTCGCTTGCTTTTCTTAAAAATAGAAACTGGTGGATAGGCATAGTTATTAAAATCATCTGTTACTTGTTTTTTTAGTTTTTCAAGAACAGCGGTGTCAATACTTGATTTCTTTGTTTCTTTGACTGGTGGTGTTTCGACATAATCAAAATCAGAATCAAAGGATGGTTCTTTCTCGACTGGGTTGGTTGTTAGTTTTGGAGAAGCAAACAATATATCATCATCAAGCTCTTCTTCATCTTCAATTGGCGCAAAGCGATCTTTTTCAAGTTCACCATCATCGCTGAGTTCTAAATCACGTAATACTTTATCGACATAGGATTCTTCTTTGACTTCCTTTTTCTCGACTGCTTTAAAGAAGTCGTCCATAGGAACTTCAAGAGCTTCGTTGGTTGGTTTCTTGATTTCGACAGGCTCTACGATTTCTTCTTCCATCATTTTCTTTTTAAGCAAATCATCGGCAGAAAGATCATGTTGGTGAATTTTAGATAAATCTTTATTCGTGACACTAAAGAATTCATAGTAAGAATCACCATAACGTTTTTTAGCTTCTTCTTTGGTTAATTTCTTTTCTTTTCGGAAGACATCATATTTCTTATCAATGTCTCCACGACTGGAATGATCATTAGGCACCTTGACTTCATCTTTCACTGATTTACCAAAAATCGGTGAAACGAATTTTTGTTTTTTTGTCTCTTTATCCTCGAGTTTGGAAATTTGAGGAATGAAAAACTCGCGGGTGTCAGGCGTTCGGCTCGTTCCCGGAACAATACGCGAAATAAACTTATCCTTTTTTTGTTTTTTCAACTGGGACAACCTCCTCGCTCTTTTCTAATTCTTCATAGTCTTCTTCGATAACTTGATCAAACTTCGCTTCTGCAGCTTCAATATCTTCAGGAGCTTGATTCATTTTCTTACCATAAATCTTATTGGTTTCTTCACCAAAAATCTGGATTACCATTTTACATACCTCTTTTGTTAAGAAAGTTGTGGAAGGTTTAATCGCAAGTTTTCGGAACCAAAATATTGGATTCGCATAATTCAAAACGGTTTTACTCACAGAATAAAATTTTGATATTTGAAGTTTCTTTGAAAGCTTCATTAATTTTGAATTATCGAGAGCTTTCTTTTTGTTGATAATGGTGATGATGGTTGAAACGCGGTAGTTTTTAAATCTTCTAATGAAGCGACTATCAATGAGTCCTTCAATACGCTCAGTAATATATTTTGATAAATCGACAATTTCTTGAATCGATAGTTCATACATTGGATATTTTGACTCTGGGAAATAATAACGAGCGATTTCGTTCATCAGTTCAAAAGACAAATCAAAGGCAACCTTGAAATAAGCGGCATCGGTTAGTTTCACCGTATCAATCATTTCTTTCTGACGCTTTTCAATTAAGTCTTGAACTTCAATATCTTTTAAATTGGTCATTTTAGAACGTTTAATCTTAATCTTTGTTTGTCGTTCCGTAACGAAGATAAAACCAACAAAGAGGGCAAGCAAAACAAATCCTGTCATTAAACCTAACAAGAAATTTTTAATATCCGTTAACGTTACAAGAAAAACTAAATCAGGTAAAAATAGTCTCAAGTCTCTCACCTCTTATGCTACAAATTATACCGTATCTACGAACTTTAATCAATGATTAATCATTTGCTTATTTCACGAGCATATGAGATAATAAAGAAAGGGTGAACATATGAAAAAATATTTAATCGCATTAGACCTCGACGGAACTCTTTTATATGACTTTGATACACTCGATGAATCTGTCTGTACTTTTATGAAAGAAGTTCAAGCAAAAGGTCACAAAATCGTTATCGCAACGGGGCGTCCATTCCGTAGCTCTGAATTCGTCTATCGTCGTTTCGGACTCGATACACCAATTATTAACTATAATGGCGGATTAATTACTCATCCAAAAGATGAGAAATTTATTCCTGTTAATTATACGGTTCCAAAGGAAGCAATTATTGATATTTTTGAAAATAATTTGGATCATATTCGCAATGCCTTCTCTGAAGTGAAAGATTCCATCTATCTCTTCAAAGAAGAAAAAGCCATCGAACCACTGCTTCATAAAACCGCAAATTCTCCATTATATCTTGGTCATTTAAAAGATACCTTAAGAGAAAATCCAAATGGATTTATTATCATTGGAAAACAAGGACACGGGAAATATATTGAAAATTATGTCAATGCAAACTACCAAGGAAAAGTCTTATCTCGAATCTGGGATTTAAAAGGTGAGTTTGACTCCATTGTGGAAATATTTACACCGGAGTCTAATAAAGGAAAAGGGCTAAAGTACGTTGCGGATTACTATCAAGTACCTTGTGAAAATATCATCGCAATTGGCGATGGTCATAATGATATTGAAATGATTTCATGTGCAGGACTTGGGGTTGCGGTGAAGAATGCGCACCCAGATTTACTCGCGGTTGCGGACATCGTTCTTGACGAGACCGCAAGAGAAGATACCGTCAGAAAATTCTTAAGAAAATATTTAAATATGTAAAAAGCAAACTCGCTGATGAGTTTGCTTTTTTTAATTAAATAATGGAATGATCTGTTGATACTTTGGTTAGAAGTGTGACGATTTCATCTTCATGAGCACCTTCAACTTCAATCTCAAATTCTGCGTTATGTGGAATCCCCAAACCCATCACAATCATAATTGACTTTAAAGTAAGTTTCTTTCCTTGATAGATGATATCAACACGATCAGGATACTTTGACGCTACACCAGTAAGTAGTGATGCAGGCCTTGCATGTAATCCTTCTTCGCTTTTGACTAGGTAACGTACAAGTTTCATCTTATTCTTCTTCTAACTCAACAGCATCTGGAAGTAATACTTTTAACAAGAAAGCTGTTAATACAGTACCAGCTGCAAGTGCAACAATAAACCATACCCAACCACTCATCACAGGAATAACGAATAATCCTCCATGAGGGGCAGGTGAACTAACACCGAATAGACCAACAAGTGCTCCTGCTAATGCAGAACCAGCGATGATAGAAGGTAAAACTGCTTTTGGATTCGCTGCTGCGAATGGAATTGCACCTTCAGTAATGAAAGAAAGACCCATCACCCAGTTTGTTTTTCCAGCTTCGATTTGATCTTTATTAAATTTCTTTTTGAAAAGAACAGTGGCTAGTGCGATACCTAGTGGAGGTGTCATTCCTCCAGCCATAACCGCTGCCATTAAAGTCGTTGATGCTCCACCAACTAAAGTAGCTGTACCTACAACGTAAGCTGCTTTGTTAATCGGACCACCCATATCGACAGCCATCATACCACCTAGAACAAGACCAACTAAGATAGCTGATGTTCCTTCAAGACCTGTTAACCATGATTGTAAGCCATTGGTGATTGGTGTCACAATGACATTCACGCCTAACATTGCAAGTGCTGCAAGTAATGTACCGAATAAAGGGAAGATTAAAATAGGTTTGATTCCATTCATACTTCTTGGTAAGAATGAGAATGCTTTTTTTAGTAATTCTACCAAATAACCAGCGATGAAACCAATTAATAATGCTCCTAAGAATCCTGATCCACCAGTGCTAGCTAACGCTCCACCAACAAATCCTGGTACGAATCCTGGACGGTCAGCGATGGAATATGCGATAAAACCAGAAAGGATTGGTAACATAAAGCCAAATGCTACTTTTCCTGTATCGCCAAACCATGCGGCAACTGCGTTACCCCATCCGTAATTTGATGCCCCTGCATTTGATGCATCAAATAAGAAAGCTAATGCGATTAAGATACCACCTGCAACAACAAATGGAATCATTTGGGATACTCCACCCATTAAATGTTTGTAAAGATTTAATTTCTTTTTCACTTCATTTTCCTCCTCTATATGTAAAGTTTAAGAAATTCCTATTGTTTTTGATACACTGGATATAATCCGTCTAATGCATCTTGAACAAGTTTCTTCGCGTTTTTGATTGCGTAAGATACGCCACATTCAATCAGCGGTTTTCCGTTAAAGCGTTTCATTTGAACGGTTGCGTCAGCCGCAACAATAACAGCGACACTTTCAGCGATATCAGATTCTTTTAATCTGTTTTCAACACCGATTGCACCATTTGTTTCAACGATAACTTTAACACCTAGTTCTCTGCCTGCTTTTTCTAACATTTCAGCGGCCATATAAGTATGAGCAATCCCAGTTGGACAAGATGTAACTGCGACGATTTTTGCCATTAGTTTTGTTCCCCCTTATCAATAT
>JBFXGX010000055.1:0-4281 GCA_050177605.1 Candidatus Izemoplasmatales bacterium
ACTGAATTTCCAGATCCTAAATCTTCACTTGCTAGATTAATGAATAATTCTTCGAGTTGTCGTTCATATTTCATTTCAAACTCGTAATTAAAGATTTCACTACCTGTTAGCATGGATTCATCACTTAAGACCATGTCGTAATAATCGCCATATTCTTTACTCTTAGGGAAGATAAATTCATAAGTATCTTCACCAAAATGAATACTTGCGAGTGTTGCGTTGATCTTCTTGATTTCCTCTTGTGCTGAAATAATGTAGTTTCTAAGCTTTGCAATGAAGTCCTCTTTGAATAATTTTTCAGCGGCTTCTCTTGCTTCTCTTACTTTACTTTCATATTTCACTAAATCAGACTTGATCAGTTTATTGAGTTCATCTAAATAGACTTGGATATGTTCGACACCATAACTATAACTTAAATTATAGGCCGCTGTATATTTAAATTGTTTTGTTTTAAGTGAATTTTCAAGGTTTTCGATATTTGATAATTCCACTTCAATTCTAGCGCGATAGTCACTTTCGACTTTTTTCGCATCCTTCACACTCTTAAACTCTTTTTCAAATAAAGCATACGCTTCATCTTTGATGAGTGGACGCGTTTCTAAAATGTAGTTCATCTTGAGTTCAATAGTTTGAATATTCGCCTCTAAAGTAACTAGTTCCTCATGGATTTTAAATTCATCTGAAGACAATTTTCCATTTTCTTCATAGACTTTTCTTCGATTATTATTGTATCCTCTGATTTCTTCTTTGACGAGTTCATATTCTTCTCTTAAACTATTTAAGGATTCTTTTGGAAGATTATGTTTTTTATCAACGAGTGATTTGCGTTGGGTTTTCATGGCATCGAGTGCCATACTAGATTCAACCATTCCTAGTAAATCAGGTAAGTTAAGTGACTGAATCACTTTATTTTCTTCGGATAGTTTTGTTATTTTATCTGTGATTTCACTGTATTTCTTTTTCGAATTGATTGCTTCTACACGCCATTTTTCTAGTTGCGCTTCTCCAGCTCTCTTCCCAATGAATGGTTTCTCTGTATTACGGTTTAGACTTCTGACAGTATAGGAACGATATACCATGCCTGTGTTCGTGATTGCTTGAGGATGTTTTTCTAAATCAGCAACATCATCTACCATAATTAAATTACCACACACCATATTGATATAATGCATTGCGTCGACATTTTCACTTGTGATGATTGAAGCAAGGGAGTTTGGCGAGTGGGATGTGAAGTGTTGTATTTTCTTGGTATTGATTAAGCCGATACCATAGATGTTTAAACTATCTTTGATACGATTATAGGTTTGTAATGCTTCATCAAAGTATCTAGGTTCGACAATTAGATTAAAGCGTTGTTGACCAAGATAATCTTCTACAGTATCACTCCAGGATTTATCTGTGATTTCAAGTAGTTCTGCAACGATATGGACACTGATATCTTGAGCAAATCGTTGTTTTAACCCTTCTTCTATTTTTGTTTTTAGTTTTTGAATCATTGGGTTATATCTGATTTTATGATTTTCAAGATCTTTTAAGGTTTGATAAATATCATTAATCTCAGTAATTAATCCTTTTTTAACTTCTTCCAGTCTACCTGATTCCTTCGCATTTTCATCCAAGATTTGCTTTAATTCTTTTTCAATCTCAATCGATGCAAGTTTCACTTTATCGAAGTTTACACTCGTGATGCCAAGAAAGTCTAGTTTTGATAAATCATCATACGTTTTATTTGGATATTCTTTTCTTAACTCTTCAATGAGCGGTTTGACTTTTTCAACTTTACGTTGTAAATATCTTCTAATTTCTTCTTGTTCTTCGATTTTTTTGGTTAAGGAAAGAATCTCTTTGTCATAGATTTGTTCTGCATTGAACGTATTATCGCTTTGTAATAAACTAAAGATTTCTTTACTTCGATCATCCAGTAGATCTAGTTGCTTATCGATTTCATCTAGTAAGCCTTTGTTCTTATCTTTCGCAATTGCGATTTTCGTTAAAGAGCTATTTTTAACAGCGATAAGTTGTTTGATACTCTCAAGATCGATGATATCAAGAAAATACTCGAGAAATTGTTTTTGATCTTGATTCTTTTCAATCTCTTCGTATAATTCTTTGATTTCTTTAAGTTCAGCGACTTTGACTTTAATGATTTTTAGTGTCGCTTCTAAATCTTTATAGGAATGAATTGATTCTTTGATAGATTCTACATCAAGTTCCTTTTCTTCAAGTAAATAATGATAGATAAATTCTTTCACGTCTGGAATCGGTTTGAAAGCTAATGCTTTTGGTAACAAGCTGAAATACGCTTCGTTAATCGAACCAAAAGCACTTCTAAAGGCAAGTTTTGCTTCTCTTCTGGTCATGTATACATGATCAGCGTTCTTTGCTTTTTTAAAGCTTAGTGTTGTCAGAATTTCGCCGCCTTCTCCGACAAATAAGCTTTCAGTTAATTTGCCGTTTAGTTGGTAGAAAATCACTTTTGGTGGTAAGAGTTCTCCAAAAACATCAATTACTGTCCCAACGACAAAATATTCGTTTTTCGTTTCATCATAAAACTCAAGAGCGATATGACCTGTTGTGTCGCCTTCTCTTAGGTACTCATGATTATCAATACCAAGTTTACACTTGACGTATCCACGTAGATCACGTTTACTCTTCTCGTTGGCAGCTAGATTAAAAATTTGATCTCCGGCAGTTGCGACGAATGCAATCGCATCGACAATCGTTGATTTACCAGTCGCATTCTGTCCTGTAACTAAGGTGTTGTTTCTAACATAAATGGTTTCGTTGGAGAAGAAATGCCAGTTAATTAATCTGACTTTTGTTAATTTTTTCATTCTTCAGCGCCTCCTTCTGATGCGACAATTTTTTGGATTGTTTCATAAACATCATTGATCATTGATGTATTAAGCGCAAGTAGAATCGTTGGATATACAATGATTTTTGTATTGCTTTGGGTGATATCACCAAGCGATTCAATGAGATTATGTTTTTTGTATAGTCTTAGAATGCTTACCAAATCGGTTTTATTGATTTTTCTCTTAAGTTCAAGGCTATCATATCGATCATGTATTTCATTCACGGTGATGATAACATTTTCGTTAATCGATGTTTTCACTAAGTTTTGATGATAAAGAATTCTTAAAATCAATAACACTAAGGATTCTTCTTTTTTCAATTTTAAAACATTTTTATTCTCTTGTTGGACAAGTTGAATTGCACCTTGTTCGCGGTCTAGCACAATTTCATAGTTGATGACACCAAAATATTCATCAAAATAGTTTTTGTAGCTAACAAGAAAATAGTATTGTTCCTTATTATCTTTTTTATCACGCGCCAGGAAACCACTTGAGAGTAATTTATTACAAGTATCTGAAAATAATTGTTTTTGAGCGCTAGATAGTTCTTCAAATTTATCTAAAATCATTGTTCATTCCTCCTTACAATTTCAAAGTCTTCCATTAAGAATCGGTCATGATCAATTTTATCTTCTAATGGATTAATAAAGTAATTCATTTCATCTCCTGCATATACTAGGATGTATAACAACCTGAGTACGGCTTCTTCAGACATATCTTTATGAAGTAGTTCTGACGCCCTCACTTTGTTTTTTGCCATAAAGATATTGAGTAAATATTTTTTGATAACATCTTCGGAATAGTTTGTTTCAAACTCCTTATAAAAAGCTTCTTGTAACTCCACAGATGGGGTTAAATCATTTTCTACAAGGAACTGAGCATTGCTTCTTGCATACGCACCACGAGGTGTAAAAATCGACGATTCTCCAATCACTGCATGCGTTCGGATATTAAACAATGGATTGATGGTCTTTAAAGCAGAATCCGTATGATAAAGTTTCATTTCCTTTGCGGTATGTTTGAGAATGGTTGTTAATTTACCAATGATGTTTTCGTCATCATTTAACAAGAATTTAATCTTCGCAATCGTTGAATTGACGTACACTTTATTCTTTTCATCGATTTCATCAATGATCGAGTCAAGTGCATTATAGATATCAATCATATCATCGATTTTTTTGTTGACTTTCACTTTCGCGAGTTCCATATTATTTTTTGATTTTGGAAGATACTCTCTTGCGATGGTTTCGATGATAAATGGATCTTGTTGATAGTTTTCTAGTTTCGAAATAATGTTTAGTTTATATTTGTTAATATTATCGCTTGTTTTAAGACGATAGTAAGCTTGATCCACAAGTTCAACTTTGTAATTAACAAGTAAATGAATTAAGTCTTTGATTTCAGAATGTTCGACAATACTCCGAAT
>JBFXGX010000056.1:0-4035 GCA_050177605.1 Candidatus Izemoplasmatales bacterium
CGTTTGAAAATGTCATTTCTGTGAGTGCAGTTGACAGTCTAAGTTCGGTTGCGGCCTATTCAAATTATAATGAGGCCGTTGACATTGCTGCTCCAGGAAGTGATATTATCACCACCAGTATGGATGGCGGTTATGTCAGTGGTTCTGGAACGAGTTTTGCTGCACCTCATATTACAGGAATATTATCCTTATACTTAAGTTTATATCCTAGTGCATCTGTCGATGAAGTCAGATCGAAACTCTATTTAACAGCGACAGATTTAGGATCCTCTGGATTAGATGATTATTATGGCAATGGTTTAGTGAATGCGGATAAGCTATTAACAAGTACTTATTATCAATTATCGTTTGATTCGTCTCCAGGAAGTGAGGTTGAACCAATCTATATCCTTTCTGGAATGATGATTAGTTCGCTTCCAGCGCCAACACTTACTAATCAAGTCTTTTTAGGTTGGTACATGGATGAGCAAAGAAGTATTCCATTTGAACCAGGAATGGTTGTTTCAAGTGACATTACTTTATATGCACTTTATAGTGACTCCTTCCACACAGTCCATTTTGTAACATCAGGGAGTACAGTCAGCGATCTAATTGTGGCTCATTTTGATACCTTTACACTTCCTACAACGTCAAAAATCGGTTATCGTTTTATCGGATGGTACCTAGACGCTGATTATCAAACAATCTACCTTTCCAGTCCGGTTTTAACCGATATCACTTTATATGCCAAGTTTGAAGAAATCATTTATTATACAGTAACTTATATCATTGACAATCAAATAGTGCGTGTTGACAGCGTTGAAGAAAATTCAGATTATACATTGTATGAGCCATCCAAAACAGGCTATACATTTTTAGGATGGTATTTAAATGATACTTTTTCAACTTCATTCACGGGTCAAACGATTACCAGTAACATCACACTATTCGCTGATTTTGAGATCAATACTTATCAAATCACATTAGTCGCTAATTCAGAAACAACGATTTTAGATGTACTGTACCTTGATTATCCGAACCTCTTTGAACCGAGTGCTCCAGATCTAGTTTTTGCAGGTTGGTATCTGGATTCAAACTATCAAGAGCGATATATTTTATCTGAAACCACTTCTTCTTTTACGCTATATGCAAAATTTGTTAGTTATGTTTACGAAGTCACGCTTTACGTAAACACAGAGTTTTATGATCGAATCTATTTTGAAACAGATGAAACGATCTCAATTCCACAAATATCCGAACTTGGTAAAACATTTGATGGATGGTATAGTAATGCAGAAATGACATCGTTATTTAGTGCGACAAGTATTGATAGTGATATTTCACTCTACGCTTCTTTAACAGATACAACGTATATCATCACTTTCTATACTGGCGATGGATTTATCTTATCGACCTTGAATCTATCCTATGGTGATAGAATCATCTACCCTCCTTCTACAACAAAAACAGCTACTTCTTCCATTCAATACATTTTCTCATCTTGGAGTGAATCTGTGAGTGAAGCCACTGAAGATTTATCGATTTATCCAATCTTCACGCCTTCATTTATCGAGTCCTCTCTCACTGTGAATCCTGCGGTAACCACGATTTATACAGGAAGCGACTACATTGATGGTGGTGTTTCTGTTTTAGATCCACAGCTCAGTATATCAATCATCAACTCAGTCAATACTGAAGTCGCCGGTAAATATAGTGTTACTTATCAAATATACTTAGAAGATACTTTGGTCTACCAATATATTCGCTATATAAAAGTACTGGAAAGTCCTATCGATGTGGTGATTACTTTGAACCCAGGAATCGATACAATTTATGTAGGATTTCCTTATGTTGAAGCTGGCGCAAAAACAAATGAAGGGACCATTGAGATTATTGGAGAAGTTGACAATCTGATCCCTGGTAGTTATCTGATTTATTATCAAGTTGAAATCGGAAATGTCTATTACTTAAAAACGAGAATTGTGACTGTGCTCAGTACAGATCAATTACAAGTAACCATTCTACAAGTCATTAAAAAGGAGGATGAAACTTTATGAAGAAAATATGCTTAAGTCTATTTCTGCTTCTAATGATTCTTTCTTTAGCGGCTTGTACAACCGTCGATGAATCTGATGTTTCGATTGTACTCAATCCAGGTGTGGATACTGTAGAAATAAATACAGAATACAAAGATCCCGGAGCTACGAGTAAAGCCTATGGATTCATCATTAAGAATGAAGTGATTTCAAATACAGTAGATACTTCTGTTTTAGGAAGTTATACAATCATTTACCAAGTTGACTACCGAAATGTGATTAAAACGATGACAAGAGTTGTGTCTGTTGTGGATGAAACAGCACCTACAGGTACGTTAAATCCAGGGATTGACACCGTGTCTATCGGTAGTTCTTGGGTGGATGCATCCGTTAGTGCTCAAGATAACAGTGGTGAAACCGTCACGATTGAAACCATTGGTACCGTGAACACGAACATTGAGGGAGATTATATTATCACTTATCTCTTATCAGATTCATCTGGGAACATCTCAGAATTAATTCGATATGTATTTGTTATCAAAGCTGATTAAAAAAGAAGCGACTTCAACGTTTGAAGTCGCTTTTTTATTCATCAAAAAACTCTCGTTTCTCTTGGTTGACAGCGTCCAAGGCTGCAAGTTGTAGTAAAAAGATACTGAGGCCAAGAAAGATATATATCATTTCTGTGATCAATTGACTGTTGCCCGAAAATACTTCCGTGTCATACATCGTAATAATGACATCAAAGAAAGCTCGTTGTAAAATAATGATTCCCATCGATATTGAAAGAAATGTGCTAAACCTTGTATAAATCAGTTCCCCTCTAGCGGCTAGACTAAATAATAATAGTCCAAAGGCGATAATCAAAAGTACAAGAACGAAAAACCCTGAAAATGGATAAGGAATCAACCTTATGTCAATCAGTATCGTTAGAAAGTTTAAAACGATTAAAAGAAAAGAAATGGTTCGAATTTGAGAACTATATGAACTCCATCTGTACATGAGGAATCCGACGATAACGATTGGGATATTAGCAACTACGACAATGATCCAAGGAATGCCTAGATCAAGGATTCGAAGCAGAAAAGGAATGAGAAACTGAGCGAGGAGATAGAAAAGAATAAAGTACATGACAAGTAATTTTCTCTTTTTTTGAATCGAAGATTGATCCATCTGCTTTCCTCCTTTAATTAATATAGAACCAATCAAATCATACCCCATCTTTTAGTACTTGTCAATGTTCGTCAAGTTTTTATTCATAGGTCCAATAATCATTGTGCACAACATAAGGGTTATCTTGGTTAAAGTAAATTTGAGATAATGGATTGATCCAAGTAGACACGATTTCATTAGAAATGACATCAGATTCCATTAAGATAACATGGATACGATAACTCGATAATGCATACTCGCCTATTTCAGTCACTGAAGAAGGAATAAAGATTTGATTGATTTCAGCGTTATAAAATGCGCTACCTTCAATCGTGAGAACAGAGTTAGGCAAGACCATTTCCGTGGATCCAAAGCTAAAGAATGCGCCATTTCTAATATAGGCTAATTTTGATGTGGAGCTAAACACGATTTGTGTAGCATATGCCATCGTGAAAGCTGAACTATCAATTTGAACAATATTATCAGCAATCGTTAATGTACCAAAAATAGATGTTCTGTGGAATGCCCAAGAACTAATCTTCACGACTGGATACCCAAGGACAGTTTCAGGAATCGTATAATCCCCTTCTATTGTATCCACTAACATACCGATAAGGATTGCTTCGTTGTTGCTAGTTATAGCGAATATCGCATTATTTTCTTCAACCATACTCTGGTAACCATAGATGAGTGTCAATGCCTCTTCAAAAGCAAACTCACTCCACCCTTCTTTTGGTGCACTAGACTCGATGAATACAGCGTTGACTGCAAGGGTCAAATTTAAGATGTGATCACCAATAGTGACTACAGAATCAGGAATAAAAACGTAATTGACGTTCGTTATACCACGGAAAGCTTCATCACCAAT
>JBFXGX010000057.1:0-3929 GCA_050177605.1 Candidatus Izemoplasmatales bacterium
ATGGGGATTGTTGTGTTAATGATTCTTCGAATGAGATTACTATCAGACAATGACGAAGGAGAAAAAATCAATGAAACAAAAATCCTGAATCATCGTACAAACTCAAGAATTTCTTTTCTTGTACTATTAATTGATATCGTCGCTATCGTTGGTTTTCTTACTATTTTCTTTATTCCTTTATACACGATGAATGGATCGTTTAATCCAGATAATATTACAACGATCAATGTCTTACTCTCCTCTGATACAAATATACATGCGATTGTTGGATTCTTTGTGGAGTTTGTCTTATTCTTAACGATCCTATTTTATTTTTCTTACAATTTATCTTACTTTTTCTTTGACAAAAATAAGTTTGTTAACCAATCAAAAACGTTAATCCATTTTGCTTTTTTTACGACAATTCTATTTTTCTTGTCAGGCCTCACATTAAGCATCTATTATGCAATCAATGGAACTGAAGCGAGCACTGTTGCTTATATTCCATCCATCATCATGATCTTTATTACATTTATCTATGCCATTTTCCGTGGAAAGTATTACGCTGTATATAAACTAGGGAATAAAGAGTATAGACAGAAATATCCTCGCATTGAGGCCCTTGCTTATGTATTTATTATCACAGCGATTACTGTATTTATGCTCTTTTTACCAATCGTAAATTTCCATATTACCGCAGGAGCATATACCTATGATGTGAATTTAACCGGTTTTGCGATATTAAGAGATTACGCTAGTTTAGAAACTGGATATCGTTTCATCGCTTTCATGTTAGTGCTCATGCTCATATCGATTGGACTTGCACTTGTGATAGCACTGACAAGCTATCTAGCAAAATATGCACGATTCAATGCGGTTGTTAAAACAACGACATCAATTAATGTCTTCTTTGTATTCATTGTTTCAATTTCGGGGTTCTATTTCCAAATCGCGCAACAAATTAATGAAACTGCAATGAGGGCGGTTGTTGATTTCTATGAAGTTGCTATACCAAGTTGGCTAGAGTATACTTATGAAATTAATACTTATGCAATATATGCTTTACTTGCTTCGACCGTTGTAGTGGTTTTGATGTTCTTAAGAAAAAGCTTTGATCAAGATAATTTAGTGCCAACTACGGAAGATTTATTAGCGCTTGGCGCAAATCTACCAACAAGTGGTGAAAACACTGTTTCATCAGAAGAGGATTTACTTCCAAATTCTTATGATCCATGTCCTGCATTCACAGAATTGGATTTACGAATTCCTGAGTTTAAACAAGATTTAGCGGCTAGAAAAAAACTAAAAGCAAAAGAAGCTTCATTGAACTCACTTGTGAATTTTGTGGTGGAGTATGCAAGAGATTCGAAACTGCATTTATCTTATACGGTGGAAGATATCGCAACTTTCGTTTCTGGACTTGGCGCGAGTCGTTTATCGATTTTACAAGGGATGTCAGGTACTGGTAAAACCAGTCTGCCAAAAATATTCTCTGAAGCGATTTTTGGTAACTGCGATATCATCGAAGTCGAGTCTTCTTGGAAAGATAAGAATGAATTACTTGGATATTATAATGAATTCTCCACCAAATATACACCTAAGAAATTTACGTTAGCTTTGTATAAAGCAGCACTTAATCCGGAGATATTTACATTCATCTTGTTAGACGAAATGAATTTGTCTCGTATTGAATATTATTTCTCTGATTTCTTATCCTTAATGGAAAATGAAGAAAACCGTCGAGAGATTAAGCTCGTCAATATCAAATTATCGCGTATCGAAGAAGAAAACTCAATTGAATACAGTGCACTTTCCTATGGGCATACGTTAAAAGTGCCAACCAATGTATGGTTTATTGGTACTGCGAACCGCGATGAATCTACTTTCGTTATTTCGGATAAAGTGTATGACCGTGCGCATACGATGAACTTTACGAAACGTGCGCCGAAAGTTCGTAATTTTAAGGATCCGATTTCAAAACAATATTTTGATTATCAAGTTATCAATGATTTATTTGAAGCAGCGAAAAAAGAAGGAACCTTTGATGCGGAAAGAAGCGAAGTTATCAAAAGCGTAGAAGTACTTCTTGCGCCTTATAATATTTCATTTGGTAACCGTATCTTAAAACAAATAGAAGACTTTGTTAATATCTATCAAGCATGTTTTGCAGGCGAAGATAAAGAGAAAGAAGCTGTCGAAAAAATATTGCTTAGTAAAGTAGTATCGAAATTAGAGGTCAAAACGATTGATGACAAAGAAAAACTTGAACTTGAATTCGAAAAATTGAAATTAAATCAATGTTTAGAATTTATAAAGCGTTTAGACAATGAATAGTTTTTTAAAAGAATCTGAAAAGGCAAAACTAGAAGAGTTAAATAGTTTTGCCTCGCTTTTTGAAGACATTAATTCCTTTGTCAAAAAAAATCAATCCTTATCATACATTGAATTTGACTATTATGTAGTGCACAAAATGACACTCTTTTCGATTGAACCAGATTTTGATTTTCATCAACTCGAAGAAACAATCGAAAAAATTAGAAAGTCGGTTCCAGCAATAAAAAGAATTTTTAGTAAACCTATCATCATTTTGAAAGAAACAGATGATGTATTGCCTGTAGAAAATGCAAGAACAATCAACCAGGACACTTTACTTCATTTAGCTAATCATACTCAGCATGTGGCTAATATTACCAAAAGAGGGGTTAAACCAAGAAAACTACTTACAAGGCATTATGAGGATGACTATACAATTTATGAGAATATCATTTTTTGTAATTACGTTGATGAGATTTTAGCTCTTGTAAAGAAAAACAGAAGAATCTTTGACGATTTACTCTATGCAAGTGACATTATGAAACTGAATCTGCTTGAGAAAGTGAATCATATGAACTACTTCCTTGCGCTAGGAAAACTTCATACGGGGTATATCCGTGATTTTAATCAATATTATCAACTTGCAAAAAAACTTCTTCATGAATTAACAAGCATTAGTCAAGCAATTACGCCAAGGTTATATAAACCTGTCTATAAAAAGAACAATAAAAGAAACCGTCGATTATCATTAAAAAAGACGAATATCTTTTTAATGCAAAAAGATTATCATCAAGTTTACAAGACATACAAACATTTATTAAGTAATCAAAATTCTGATAAAGGGAAGTCTACTGAAGTGGTAGATTATGAACAAATCGGAATGAATTACTTAACTTATGTGGAGTTGTTAACGATTTTCGCTGTGGGACATTTCAATTTTGAAATTCCGCCTGAAACAAAAATCAATTTGAATGATTTAGATGTATCTTTCAAGTTTAAGGATTGGCGGCTTGATATTGTTAATAATCCAAAAAAAGAATTGTTACTGATGTTTTTTAAAGAGGACGAAACGTATAAAATAATTATTACTAACCGAGAGTATAACGAAGAGGAATTAGCCAAATTAATCAAAGAGTATCGTCTAGATGAGGTCATTAGAGTAAGTCCGTCTTATGAGGAGTATTTAAAAAGGGAAGATGTTTATATTAGTATGCAAGACATTGACTCTTTTAGAAGAATCCAACAGATCATTTTAAAAGGAATGATTTATTCGGATAGTAAAAGAGATGTATGTCCATTCTGTGGTGGACAATTAGTCTATGATCGACATAAAAAATTACATCAATGTCATGATTGTTTGATACAAATTAAACAAGAAACATGTCCAACAACTGGGAAGAGTTATTTCTATACCGATAATACGCAGCATAAACATTTTTCGCTTAGCGGATCTGAAATAGAATATGATGAACTATGGTATATGGAAAAACAACTAGAGTCTTTAATGTATTACAGAAACATTACAAAGATTAATGAGCATAATGAGTTTATTTGTCCTCACTGCAATGAAATTCATCAGTTCGATTCTTCTTCACCGATTACGAGTAAAAACAGCAATGAATGATTGCTGTTTTTTT
>JBFXGX010000058.1:0-3904 GCA_050177605.1 Candidatus Izemoplasmatales bacterium
CAGCAACTAGAAGTATGGTGAATTGGTGGGCTAATCTATCCGATTCAACAAAGAAAATGGTCGGCATATTTACAGTAGTACTAGCTAGTATTGGACCAATCTTGGTAATTGTAGCAAAAGCAATTCCATTATTTGGACAATTGAAATCGGCTTTATCTATTTTTAAAGGTGCAGAACTGTTTAAGGGACTAGCGATTGGAAAACTTGCAATTGTTGGTCTTGTTGCAGCACTGGTAGTTTTATTACTCAAAAACGAAAAGTTCCAGGAACTATTGAAAAAAGTATTTGATGCACTCCAAATGCTTTTAGTTCCGATCACAGAACTCATATCAAAACTTGCATCTAAACTCACACCAGTTTTCGAAGTTATTGTTGGTATTCTTGATTCCTTGATCAACGCCTTTGTTGAACTTTTAGATGGCATTTTAGACCCGCTTATCAACGTGATTGAAGTGATTATTATAGTTTTAAGCGAACTAATGAACGCCTTATTAGGATTACTTGAAGAATTACTTCCACCGTTTATCGAAATTTTGAAGATGCTATCCGGTGTCATTCTATCGCTTGTTCCTTTTATTCAAATGGTTGTCGAGCTTCTTGGCAACGTTCTATCAAAAGTGTTAGTGGTACTTGTACAGCTCCTGGAACCCCTAAAAGTTATTTTGGAAGTAATCATTGGTGTTTTAGGCATTGTCATGAATACAATTGCAGATTTAATTATGTCCTTTATTGACCCACTAAATCGTGTGCTTGAAGTACTGGGGTCGTTATTTAAAGTGGTAGCAGATGTAGTACTCATCTTGGTTGATATTCTTATTCAAATCTTGACCCCAATCCTCGATGTGTTAATTGCTGTACTAGAACCAATCTTGGCATTGATTACAGTTATCATTGAAGCGATAGCAAGTGTTATGGTTTTACTGATGCCACTCATTGACTTGCTTCTTGCTCCACTGATTGGACAACTCGATATGATCAAGCTCTTACTTGAAGCATTTAGTCCTTTACTTGCCATCATCGGAGAAGTAATCGGTGTCTTATTAGCACCAGCACTTAGACTTCTCATGGCCGTTCTTGAACCTGTTTTATGGCTATTAACAAAAATCATCGATGCCGTCAAATGGATTATCGATAATATCGCTAAGGCATTCGAAGGTGTCGGAAAAGTGTTTGGTAAAGTGGGCAATTTCTTTGGCGATCTATTCTCAGGGAAGATATTTCAATCGAGTTCAAGTTCATCAAACAGCAGTTATACAACCAACAACGTTACTGTCAATACAACTGCATCAACCATCGATGTAGATGCACTCAATCGTGCTTTGGGAGGTGCTTACTTATGAGAGTTTTCCTCCTAGAGAATCAATATGGAGAGAGATTTCATTTCACATACTTTAATAAAGTGTTACTAACTGGCGTTAACGGATTAGGTTTTTCTAAAAACTATAGTTACTTAAAACATGATATTCACTACACAACTCTAAAGAACAACTTTGAATTATCAGAAATCAAAGCTGTGATTACCTTTCTTGATGGATATCATGGTTATTATAAATTCATGCAGTTTCTTGAAAAAGGACAGCATGATTTGAAACTATTCTATGAAAGCCATGACGTGAAATATTGCTATGTTGATATTGTACATCTCTCAAAATCAGAACTAAAAGCAGGTGGGTTGCAGTCAGAAATTGTGTTAAACAAAAAGTCTTATTGGATTAAAGAACATCACTTCATGATTACTGCTAATGTGGATGGTGGTGGAAAAGTTTATCCTTATTCATATGAATTTACATACGCAAATGCTTCACAAGGTATGATGAACACTCAAATAGGTGGACATCTCAAAGCAAACATGATTATCGAAATCACTGGTGCTATGGAAGAGCCTGAACTGATTGTAAAACAAAACGATCTAGTCAAAAGTCACTTAAGATTACTCATCAATCGACAGAATAGTCAAATCATTGTGTCAAGTTTGATTCATGACTTATCCATGGTAGAAGTGGTGGATGGAATTGCTTATGACATCTATCAATTTCAAGATTTTGAAAAAGATAACTTTCTCTCAGTAGAACCTGGTGCAGTAGCGTTTGAATTTAAACCTGGGGTACCAAGTTCAACCACCTGCAAAATAAAAATCTATGAATATTATTTGGGGTAATCTATGGAACTTATTATCCTTGATAGATTTAATTTTCAGATTAAAGACCATGTTTCAATATCTAGTGAATTCGAAATTAAATTAGATTTAGTTATCTCTCAAAAATCGACCTTTAACGTTTCGTCGATATCAATAGATGCAACGCCAAAAGATATTGTCTATCTTCATACAGATGGATTTGATTACTTAGGGGTTATCGAGAGTATTGACAACGCTGATGATGGACTGATTATTGGAACGATAGAGTTTAAGGAAATCTTGAAAAGAAGTGTCAAAGTTGAATCTTATTCTGGAAACCTATCAAATTACATCGAAACACTAATTAGAAGCGAGTTCATTATAAATACTGATGGTTTGGAGAATATCTCATACTTAAGTATAAGCAAAGAAACATCAAAAATGGGAGATTTATCATTTGAAGCAGATAAAATAATGACCATTTATGAGGTGATTGAACTCATATCGAAAAGCTATGGGGTCAATATCAAAGAAGAAATTGTGATTGTGAATGGAAAATTGATGGGTGTCCTGCTTCGAATTGTTAACGTGAATCAAGGTATTAAGATTAAGTCTGATCAATTAGGATTAAGCGATTTAGTTATTAATGACACAACTGAAACATCAGTGAATAAAGTCATATACTACCCTAAAAATGAAAATATACTCTTCACTGAAACACGAACATTTTATCTTTTAACAGACGGTACTATTACAGAAGATGCCACAAACTCTCTTAGGTATCACAATGTTCAATCAGTAACGAAAACATATAATGATTCAGAATATGACACACTGATCGGGAAAGCCCAAAGTGAGTTGAATGTCTCTAGAACTAATCATCAAATTACGTTTACTGTATCTATGGGGCATAAGATAATTCGTGTATTTGATAATACTAATATTGGTGACTTTGTCGAGTTTCATTCAAAAGGGAAAACGTATGATTCAATTGTCACTGGACTTCGGTTTCAGAACCAACTTCAATCTTGCCAAATCACATTAGGTGAATATCGAATCAAGTTAACTGAAAAAATCCAAATTCTTAGTAAAAGTGTCAATTCTCAAATAGGACATATCTCAATTAATAAAAGCAGCATTACTGATTTAGATGGAGGAGAATTTTAATGGGACTACAAAAAATAACATTTGAAGGTGGCAATGTTTCTGCCAAAAAAGATGCTGATCTGTATTACTTTCTATTATCGCATCGTACAGGTGTTCTTAAGGGGATTAAGAGCGGAGTTACCTATACCTTGGCGAATAATTCCATTACTTTTCAAGATGGCTATGTAGCCATTTTTGGACGGTTAATTTATGTTGAAGGGAACACATCCATTCAAGTGAGTCCAGATTCCATAAAGAATGGTTATGTCATTTTAGGGGTAAACACAATTACAAATGAAGTGAGTCTTTATTTGAAAGAACTCAGCGGAGGATTCCCTTCACTAATAACTGCTCAATTGAATCTAGTGGATGGACTCTATGAATTTCCACTTGCGTCGTATAGCAAAACATCCACATCCGTAACACTGACAGCTGGATATGAAAGACCAACGATTATCTCAAATGCAGAAGTGGTATCTAATCTTGAACAAAAAATACGGTCTGATTCCGAACCGAAAGTCATGACACCGACAACGGTTTCACCAGGAGTCTACAGAATCAGTGGCACTTCATCTTACGAACTGAGTAGATCATTAATCATCGTATCGATTGGAACATTGGTTATTACTTTTCCTGGCACAA
>JBFXGX010000059.1:0-3753 GCA_050177605.1 Candidatus Izemoplasmatales bacterium
ATTGTCCATCAATTGAAGATAAGATTGTTCGCTTTAGTGATAAAGAACGTCATCAGTTATTCATTGAACCAGAGAGTGTTGAACTTGACGAAATGTATGTTCAAGGTTTTTCAACAAGTTTACCTCGCTATGTACAAGATGAAATGATTCGAACCATACCAGGGCTTGAAAATGTTAGAATCATTCGTTATGCTTATGCGATTGAATATGATGCAATTAATCCAACACAACTTTATCCATCACTCGAAACAAAGAAAATTAAGAACTTGTACTGTGCTGGACAAATTAATGGAACAAGCGGATATGAAGAAGCTGCTGGACAGGGATTAATGGCAGGAATTAACGCTGCGCTTTCTGTCTCTGGCAAAGAACCACTCATTTTACAGCGTCATGAAGCCTATATAGGTGTATTGATCGATGATTTAGTCACCAAAGGTGTACTTGATCCTTATCGGTTATTAACATCACGAGCAGAACATCGATTACTTCTTCGAAATGATAATGCAGATCTTCGCTTACGTGACTATGGCTATCAAGTGGGTTTAGTTGATGAAGCTACATATCAAAAATTCCTTCATAAAAAAGTTCAATTTGATGAGTTAGTCAAAAAAGCTGAAGAAACAAAAATTATGCCTAATAACATTAATAATCAGTATCTGGCTAGTCGAAATTCAGCACCCATTTTTGAAGCTGTCTCTGTCTCAGATTTATTAAAGAGACCAGAAATCGGTGTTGAGGATGTTTTCCATTTTTTAGGTGACGATGTTAACGAAGATATTGTTGAACAACTTGAAATTAAAATCAAGTATGAGGGCTATATACAAAAAGCACTTCGAGAAGCTGAAAAAATGCAACGTCTAGAAAGCAAACAAATACCAGAGACTATTGACTATCGAATCATCAAGAATATTTCCTCAGAAGCAAGGGAAAAACTACATAAAATTAAACCAAAAACCGTTGGTCAAGCATCACGAATTAGTGGTGTTAATCCGGCAGATATTTCGGTTTTACTTGTTTATCTTGAATCGGGAGCGATGAATCGTGAACTTTAGTCAAGATTTATTTACAGGATTAGGTTTAACTATATCCAATGAACAACTAAAACAATTTCAGGATTATTATCAATTTCTTGTTGCATACAATGAAATTACAAATCTAACACGTATCACAGATGAAAAAGAAGTTTATTATAAACACTTTTTTGATTCGCTATCACTGACTAATGTTCTAGATTTTAAATCGATTGTAACCGTATGTGACATGGGTGCTGGAGCTGGTTTTCCAAGCATTCCCATTAAGATTCTTTTTCCACATCTGCATATAACCATCGTCGATTCATTAGGCAAGCGTATTACATTTTTAGAACAGTTAGTTGATTTATTGCATTTAACAAATATCAAACTAGTACATGATCGAAGTGAGGTATTCGCATTAACACATCAACTCACTTATGACTTGGTTACTGCAAGAGCACTGGGGCATCTATCACTGATTTTGGAGATGGGAACTCCAATGCTAAAGCTCAATGGATATTTTATTGCACCCAAAGGATCTCACTTTGAAACAGAGGTTAACGAATCAAAAAACGCGATTCAAACATTAGGTATGAAACTTTTAGATATAAAACAATTTGATTTACCATACGAATATGGGCAAAGAGCTAATCTTATATTAAAAAAAGAAAAACATGTCAAAGGTTACCCAAGGCCGTATTCTCAAATGATAAAAAAAGCCTTATAATAAATATAGAAAAAGAAGGGAGTGCCTCATGGGAAAAATAATTGCTGTTTCCAATCAAAAAGGTGGCGTTGGTAAAACAACGACAAGTGTCAATCTTTCAGCAGCATTAGCAGAACACGATAAGCGCGTCCTTTTAGTAGATTTCGACCCTCAAGCTAGTACAACTACCAGCTTAGGAATTAACCGTAGCATGCTATATTCTTCGATTAATGATGTATTGCTTGATCAAAAGGGTATACAAGAGAGCATCATTCATTTACCTGAAATCAAAATTGATGTTATCCCGGCTACGATTGAACTGGCTCATGCTGAGGTTAAATTGGACCATGATGATCGAGAATATATCCTAAGTCAAAAACTATCAGAAATTTCTGATTTCTATGATTTTATCTTGATTGACTGTCCACCAAGTTTAGGACTTTTGACAACCAGCGCACTCTACGCGGCTAATTCGGTCTTAATACCCGTTCAATGTCAATTTTTGGCTATTGACGGTTTGACACAGTTACTTAATACAATACGCATTGTTCAGAAGAAGATGAAAGTCAATCATAAAGTACTTGAAATAGAAGGTGTACTTCTCACCATGCTTGATAAACGAACTAAAGCAGGATGGGAAATTGTACACGAAATCAAAGATTATTTTAAAGAAGGCGTTTTTGATACGATCATTACAAGTAATGTTGCTGCTCAGGTTGCTCCAACTTATGGACTACCAGTTTTGACATTTGCTCCGAAATCACCAGCAGCAAAATTGTACAAATCTTTAGCAAAGGAGATTGTGAACAATAATGAGCGAAGAAAAGAAAGCTAGAACATTGACCGATCTATTGCATGAACATCATGTTGATGATGTGCTTGAAGGAGAAACAATTGAAGAAATTAGACTTGATGAGATTAAACCCAATCCTTTTCAGCCAAGACGCATATTTGACGAAGAAAAAATCGATGAACTAGCACAATCAATTAAAGAACACGGTGTTTTTCAACCTATTATATTAAAAAAAGTTAAAACAGGATACATCATTGTATCTGGTGAACGAAGATATCGTGCAGCCCTCAAGGTTGGACTAAGTACAATCCCTTCAATCATTCGTCAGTATGAAGAAGCAAAAGTCGCAGAAATTGCTCTTGCAGAAAACCTTCAAAGAGAAAACTTAACACCGATTGAAGAGGCAGAAGCCTATAAAATCATCATGAAGAGTTTAAAACTAACTCAAGTTGAACTTGCCAAAAAAGTTGGTAAAAGTCGCTCTCACGTTACGAATACCTTAGGATTGTTAAATTTACCGATAGAAGTTCAAGAAATGTTGCTGACAAATCAAATTAGTATGGGTCATGCAAGATCATTAAGCAAACTCGAAGATCAAAAACAAATTATTAAACTTGCACATCGTATAGTCAGTCATCAATTGAGTGTTCGCCAAATCGAAGAACTTGCAAAAGTTGAAGTAAAAACAAACAAGATTAAAAGAAATACCGTAGCTAAATACAGTAAAGATGAAAAAAGACTTTCAGATAAACTTGGTTTAAAGGTCAAGATTGACGACAAAAAGATAGTTATTTATCTTAAAGATGCCACTCCTCAAGAGATTGTAGAAAGTATGATGAAGAAATGAAATATCAAATCGGAGACATAATTATTACTAAAAAACCACACGTTTGTGGAAATGATCGTTGGAGTGTTGAACGCATAGGTGCAGAAGTAAGGATCAAATGCACGAAATGTGGTCGAGAAGTTATGATGTTGAAAATGGATTTTGATAAACGCATTAAGAATGTCATAACCAATCAAGTAGCAAATCAATAAGACTTAAAAAAATAAAGCCTTTGACCGTCTATATATATCATATATAAGGGTTAATTGGCTTTTTCATTTCAGTATTAAAATGGTTTAAAACGTAAAAAGCATTTTTTGTCACGAAAGTTGTTGCTTTTTTGTAAATGATACGATAGAATATAAAAGCAAGCCCAAAAATGGAGGGGTAGCGAAGTGGCTAAACGCGGTAGACT
>JBFXGX010000060.1:0-3655 GCA_050177605.1 Candidatus Izemoplasmatales bacterium
CTTTAAAAGCCAGTTGATATGCTTCAGAAATGAGCATTCCTTTATCAAAAACATATTCATTGAGCAACTCAGTTACACTTGATGAATCAAATATATTATCGATAACGCGTGCTGGTGTTGTTAGTAAGCGAAGATATTTATTTCGATCTTTTTCAATTAATCGATTGATATCTGCTTGCACAAGTGATGTAATTTTTCTGATGGTTGATTGTTTTTCTTTAACACTTAAATGGTTTGTGAATGTCTCTTCACTATAAATAACAACCGTGCCTAAAGCCCATTTTTGAAAAATTAGATTAGTATTTAACTCATAGCTTTCTGGATGTCTTTCTATTGTTTTTTTCCTCTTGTAAGCCATACGTTTTCCTTTTCTTAAATTTTTTATAATGTGTATTTGGCAGCTCCAATAATTCCTGCATCGTTTCCTGTTTTTGCTAGAACAAATGGAACGTCTTTGGTTCCAAAACGTGCATAATGACTATAGTATTCTCTAATTCTATCAATTAAACCTTGTCCAGCTCTGGCAATACCCCCACCAATAATAAATATGTCTGGATCTAAACTTACTGCTAGCATACTAGCGCTCAATGCCATGTGTTTTGCTACACGATCTACAACAAGATGACCAATGGGATCATTTAATTTTTCAGCATCAAAAATACTTTTCACTGTTAGATGTGAAAAGTCAATAATACTTTCATATTGTGTCGAAAGTTCACGCGCATAACTTAATATAGCTTTAGTACCACATACTTGCTCTAAACATCCTGTATGCCCACATCCACAGACTTCTGTTCCTTCAAAAATAGGCATATGCCCAATTTCTCCCCCAGAACCAGTTCTTCCCTCAACAATTTGCCCGTTTACAATAATTCCACCACCAACTCCTGTTCCCAACGTGTATAAAATTGCATTTTGAAAGGGGGTCTCTAATGAATAGTTCTCACCGTATGCTGCGATATTTGCATCATTAGACACTACGACTTTAATGTGTTGCGGCAAAAGACGTTTCATATGATGAATAATGTCTAATTGCTGCCAACTTAAATTAGGACATTTTTCCACATAACCGTTTTTTACTGGACACGGAATAGCTAAACCTACTCCGTGTACATCGTTAAAAGATAACGCATTTTTGTCAATTAATTGACATATAAGATTAAACACTTCTTGAAAGATTGAGACAGCATGATCACCTTTTGGTGTGGGAATCTCGGCTTTATCAATCATTTTGAATTCATCTATTCTAAATAGTCCGATTTTTATATTAGTTCCACCAATATCTATACCAAAGGTATATTTCATGCCCTTCATCTCCATTCTAAATTATTATACCTATAAATACACAAAAAGAAAAGTGGAAAAGAGAAAATTATACAAAAAAGAGCACATAAAGTGCTCATTTGCTCTTACAACTAGTATCTTTGCTTAAAATACTGACTGATATTTTCAAGTGATTTTAATAGAACTTCGTCTTTTTCAAGATCTAAATCTTTAAATAACGAGTCAATCATCTCATCATGAAACTCATCATGAATAGACAAAACTTTACGTGCGCTATCCGTTAATGATAAATATACTTTTCTTCGATCAGCTTCATCTCGATCTCTTTTTAGGAATTCCTTACGGACAAGTACATTAACTGATGTTGTTAAGGTCCCCAATGTAACCCTAAGTTTGTGTGCAACATTGCCCATTGTAGGTACATCAACATTTCTTACTGCTTCCAAAACATGGACTTCTGTCATGGATAATCTAACACCTTTTTGTTTTAGAACATCCGACTCAATACTCAATATGTGATTAAATACATCTACCAAAAGCTCATTAATTACAACTTTAGGTGAAACCATTTAAAAACCACCTTCCCTTTATAAAACTATATAGCCAACACCTAGGGTTCCTGGACCTGCGTGAGCTCCAACGACTGGAGTAAGAGGTACAAGTTCTACAGTGATATCAGGTCTAAAAGCTTGAATTTGTCCTTTAATCTCTGCTGCTTTATCCAAATTGTTTGTATATGCAATAAACATTATAACATTTTTACCGTCAATATCATGTTTAATGACTTCAAGCAAGCGTTGTTGAGCTTTACTTGTTGTTCTAATTTTTTCAAATGGAACAAGACTACCGTCCCTTTGAACATGAAGCAGAGGTTTAATCTTTAAAAGCGTGCCTAAAAATCCACTAGCAGCAGATAAACGACCATTCTTTACTAAGAATTTTAACGTGTCGACTAATACATAGATATATACATTATCTCTTATTTTCTCTAATTTATCAATGATATCTCTTGTTTTGAAACCACTTTTTATCATTTTAATGGCTTCAAGGACCAAAAAGGCTTCACCATAAGATACACTTCTTGAATCAATAACATACACATTAATGCCTTGAACCATTTCTTTCGCAAGAAATGCACCTTGATAAGTTCCGCTTAATTTTGAAGAGATCACAATAGCAATCACATCGGTATACCCTTCTTCTTTAAGCTCTTCATAAACACTAGCAATTTTTCCTGTTGAAGTTTGAGAAGTTGATACATCAATATCCGGGTTGGCTTGAATAATATCATAAAACTCTTTTGCTTGAATATCTACATAATCTTCATATTCTTTTCCATCAAGATTTAATGTTGATCTAATCATCTTTACAGGATAATCTAATTTCATATAATCAACACCAGAATTACCACATACAACTAGTCCAATTTTTTCACTCATATTATTTTCTCCTTCAAATTATTTGAACTTCAAATAATGTACTAATAATATGATAACACAAAATTTTATTAATTCAAGAACATTAACTCATTTCTAATATATATTTATAAGCTCTAACTGATTTATTGCTGCCAATTTATCTTGTTCATTTGCATGTGTTGAAATAAAATTTGTTAATAAATCAATTTCTTGATTATTGTATATGACATTTTCTTTAATATCTATGTTTTTTATACGATCATATTCAGGTCGATATATCATAACATAGTTGACAGTTTTAACACCTTCATTCATCATGTTTGCTAAGACCTGTCTATGTGTAATTGAATCTTGTAGTTTTTTCGTATAACGTTCTTCGCTACGCTTCTCGTCTTGATTAAACATGCCAAATTCCAAGACAATAATTAACCGATCATAAACAATAAGGTAATCTGCTCTCATATGATTGCCATAAACAAGTGGATACTCCATAAAAATATGAAGTTTATCTGAAGATATACCTTTCTTAAACAAGGATGTCATCGTTCTTCTCATAATTAATAATGTATCCATCCACGTTATAGTCTCTTCATCTTTCAATGGCCAGATAGTTAGATTGTTTTTATTAAATTGATTTTGTAGATCAACATAAAGCTCATCTTCGTTGTATTTTAATACACGTTCTTTAAGTAGTTGTTTTTCAATTTTCCAGTTGATTTTCTCTAGATATTCTGTAAATCGATTGAATCTAGTAGCACTTTCAAAATGGTACATACTTTTTATTGTCATCATATCACCCTAATTATGATATAGACTTTTATCGTAATTTACTTTAAAAATAAAAAAAAGCCCAATCGATTGGCTTCGCAAAGGTATGGATGGTGGCTCCGGGCAGAATTGAACTGCCGACACAAGGATTTTCAGTCCTTTGCTCTACCAACTGAGCTACAGAG
>JBFXGX010000061.1:0-3101 GCA_050177605.1 Candidatus Izemoplasmatales bacterium
CTTTTGAAATCATCATGCCACATGCGTCTGTGATTTTTGCCATTCTTGTTAGAGGGAAAGCGGCATGGGTGTTTTCCATAAAAATAGTCATTTTTGAAATATCCGCAGCGTGATCGCCAATCCGTTCTAGATCTGTAATCATTTTAAGAACTGCAGTGATGAGTCGCAAATCTTTTGCGACTGGTTGTTCACGTAAAATAATCCGCATACATTCTTTTTCTATGGCGTATTCTTGCTCATTGACAAGTTTATCTTTTTGAATCACTTCTTCTGCTAATTTAGTGTCTAAATTTAAGAAGGATTGAAATCCTTCATGAATATGGCTAATCACCATATCTCCCATATGAATTAATGATAATTTTAATGTTTCGAGTTCTTTATCAAACTGTGTACGATAGGTCATAAAGTGACCTCCTTTAACTATATTCTATTATATGCTATTTAAGTATTTAAAACAAATGAATCATCCAAAACGACCCGTAATATAATCTTCTGTTTTTTGGTGCTTAGGACTAGAAAAGATTAAATCGGTTTTATCAAACTCAATGAGTTCTCCCATTAAGAAGAACGCCGTGTTATCAGAAATACGAAGTGCTTGTTGCATATTATGAGTAACAATAATAATCGTAAATTCTTTCTTTAAATCTTGAATTAAATCTTCTATTTTTGCAGTTGCAATCGGGTCAAGAGCGCTGGTAGGTTCATCCATTAAGATTACATCTGGATTCATCGCAATCGCTCGAGCTATACAAAGACGTTGCTGTTGCCCACCCGATAAAGCGGTAGCACTTTCTTTTAGACGATCCTTCACTTCATCGTAAAGCGCAGCGTTTTCTAATGATTTTTTGACGATTTCATTCAATACATTTTTATCTTTGATTCCTTGGCACCTTGGGCCATAAGCAATGTTATCATAAATGCTCATCGGGAATGGATTTGGTTTTTGAAACACCATTCCTACTTTCGTTCGAAGACTAATGACATCAAAATTACGATGATAAATATCGTTGTTTTCGTATGTAACTAACCCATTGATTGTACAATGATCAATTAAATCATTCATTCTGTTTAAAGAACGAAGTAGCGTTGATTTTCCGCAACCAGAAGGACCAATTAAAGCTGTAACCTGGTTTTTAGGAACATCCATATTAATATTAATCAAAGCTTGTTTATCCCCATAAAATAGATTTAAGTCTTTGATTTCGAATACATTGTTTTCTTTCATGTTAATTCCCTCCTGTAAAGGACAATCGTTTTGCGATGAGTTTGACAATCAAACTCATAATAAAGACAACCGCTAAGATAATGATAGAAATCGCACTTGCAAGTTCAAAGTTCGGTGTTTCTCCAGCCATAATACTCCAAATATGAACAGCTAATGAAGTTGATCTTTCTGTTAAAATGATTTTATCTTTAATCGCTGTACCTACAGCATATATAAGTGCGGCAGATTCTCCAATGATTCTCCCAACACTGAGAAGTACTGCAGATAAAATTCCTGGGATTGCCGATCTTAAAACTACCTTAAATGTCGTTTGTGTTTTTGTTGCGCCAAGTGCTAAAGAGGCTTGCCTAAAATCATCGGGAATGACTTTTAATGCTTCCTCAGTTGAGGTAATAATAACCGGTAAAACAATGACGGCCAAAGTTAAAGCACCCGAGTAGAGATTCCCGCCGTCCGCGGCTGTAAAGGTCGAAGTCAGTGGTATAAAAACCGCTGCACCGAGAAGTCCGAAGATAATTGATGGAACCCCTGTTAACATCTCAACAAATCGTCTTAATAGATTAGCCACTTTACTGTTCTTCGGTGCGTATTCGTGTAGGTAGATTGCACTTAAAACACCAATTGGTAAAGCAACAATTAATGTCAATACAATGAGGTAAAGCGTAGTAATAATTGATCCACGAATTCCTTTTCCTTCAGTGGTTGTTAAAATATCGATAATTCCTGATGCTTGATCAAACATATTCGCAGCTGATTCAGGAGAACTTGAACTTAGGATAATTGTATAATTACTGAAGATAACTTTATTTAATGCTTGCCCTTCTTCAATTGTTACAGATAACGAACTATCATTTTTATCCACTAATGATTTTAATGGTGAATCCTCAGCTACATAGCTAATCAATATATAAGTACTACCTTCAGCGTCCACTCCTTCGGTAAAAGCAATACCCCATTTTGATGAAAAATACTCGTTGTTTGCTAAATTACTTGGTGCACTAAAAGGTTCTGAAGGCAAGGTGCCGTCATAATAAGCATCATACGTTGTACTATAATAATCATTTGTTAGTAATTTCCACGACAATAACCCTGAACCTTTAGATAATACAAAAGCAAAAATCGCGATTAAGATAAATAACCCAATCAAAGAGACAACACCAACGCCACCTTGAATCAGGTAATCCAGCCGTCTTCTTTTCATGAGAACTTACCTACTCTCTTTTTAATATAATTTAAACCAAGATTGGTCACAATAATCAAAACAATTAAAATGATTCCAACTGAGAAGCGAATATCATAATCGACACCTGTGGTCTCTTTTAATCCTAAAAGCATGGTTGAAGTCAATGTTCGTGTGGTCGCAAAAATATCAAATGTAGGTCCGCTCCCTGCGTTTCCAGCCACCATACTCACAGCAGTAGCTTCACCTAAAGCACGTCCAATTCCGAGAATTATTCCCGCGAATATTCCTGATTTAGCACTGACGATGGTCACTTTAAAGTATGTTTGCATTTTAGATGCACCAAGCGCTAAAGAATTTTTTTCTAATTCTGTATTGACCGCTTTAATCGCAGTAATTGATAAAAGCGTGATTGTTGGTAAAATCATCATCGCTAATACAATGACTGTGGTGATGGTGGAAATTCCTCCCGCGGTTTGTCTTCCAAACAACGTTGATAAAGAAATGACAAATTTAGTCACAACTCCAAGCCCAAATACCCCAAAGACAATTGAAGGAACACTTGCCAACAATTCAATAATTGTTTGAAAAAAATTTGAAATTGGTTTGGGTGTCATCTTGGCAATAAATAGTGCTGTCACAATGCTAATCGGAACCGCAATCAGTCCTGCAAGTATAACAATATATAACGTATTG
>JBFXGX010000062.1:0-2948 GCA_050177605.1 Candidatus Izemoplasmatales bacterium
CACGGCGATTCAGCATGGACATATGCATGCGGAGAGATTTCGTTAAAAGCGCAAAAGTTATTAGAAGGTACAGAAGCAAGTCTATTCAAAGGTCTTGAACAAGCAAAATCTGGTGCTAGACTCACAGATATTTCCCACGCCATTCAAGTGCATGCGGAAAGTTTAGGATATAGCGTCGTGAGAGAGTTTGTCGGACATGGCGTCGGTGCTCATCTTCATGAAGATCCACAAATTCCAAATTTTGGATTACCAGGAAGAGGAGTCACACTACGTAAAGGAATGACACTAGCGATCGAACCGATGATTAATCTCGGCCGTAAAGAAGTAAAGGTGTTATCTGATGGATGGACAACAGTTACACAAGATTCGTCATTAAGCGCTCATTTCGAGCATACAATCTTAATCACGGATACCGGCTATGAAATTCTCACGAAAGTATAAGTAGAGGAGTGATTCAATGGCAAAAAAAGATGATGTAATCGAAATGGTTGGAACGGTAATCGAAGTATTACCTAATGCCCAATTTATTATCGAATTAGAAATCGGTCATCGCATTATCGGTCACGTTTCTGGTAAAATCCGCATGCATTACATACGCATTTTACCAGGCGATAAAGTCAAAGTTGAATTATCAACATATGATCTAACACGTGGACGTATTACATATCGTATGAATTAATGAAAGATTTTAGGGAGGTAATGGTATGAAAATTAGACCATCTGTAAAAAAAATCTGTGACAAATGTAAAGTAATTAAACGCAATGGCAATGTAATGGTCATCTGCGAAAATCCAAAACACAAACAAAGACAAGGTAAATAGGAGGTAACAATGGCACGTATCGCAGGAGTAGATATTCCTAGAGAGAAACGCGTTGTGATTTCTTTAACTTATGTTTTTGGTATCGGCAAAACCACATCACAAAAGATTTTGGCTGCTGCAGGTATTTCTGAAGACAAAAGAGTTAAAGATTTGACAGACGATGAAGTTATCAGAATTCGTCAAGAAGTACAAAAGTACAAAGTTGAGGGTGACCTTCGTAGAGAAATTGCATTAAACATCAAACGTTTAATGGAAATTGGATCCTACAGAGGAATCCGTCACAGAAAAGGACTTCCAGTAAGAGGTCAAAATACAAGAAATAATGCAAGAACACGTAAGGGTCCAAGAAAAACCGTTGCGAATAAGAAGAAATAGGAGGGAATGAATATATATGGCACGTAATGTAACCAAAAAACGTAAAGTCAAAAAGAATATTCCTCTTGGAGTAGCGCATATTCATTCGACTTTCAATAACACAATTATCACAATCACCGATGTACACGGAAATGCAATCGCATGGTCTTCAAGTGGTGCTATCGGATACAAAGGTAGCCGTAAATCTACGCCATTCGCAGCAGGTCTAGCTAGTGAAGCAGCAGCGAAATTAGCGATGGAAAACGGTGTTCAAAAAGTTGAAGTTTCTGTTAAAGGACCTGGTCCTGGTAGAGAAGCCGCAATTCGTAGTTTACAAGTAGCAGGATTAGAAATCACTGCAATCAAAGACGTAACACCAGTACCACATAACGGATGTCGTCCACCAAAACGACCTCGCGGATAGGAGGGTTTACCATTGAAGGACTTGAAATTCGAAAAACCAAAAACAATTACTGAAGAAATCGATGATACTTACGGAAGATTTGTTATCACGCCACTTGACCGTGGATTCGGTATCACCATTGGGAATTCTTTAAGACGAGTTTTATTGTCTTCCTTACCTGGAGCCGCAATTGTGAATGTCACAATTGATGGTGTGGAACATGAATTTACTGCTATTGAAAATGTTGTCGAAGATGTCACTACAATCGTATTAAATTTAAAAGGTGTCGTTTTAACCATTGACAATCCAAATCCAAATGTTGAAAAACGTTTAGAAGTAATCGTTGATGGACCAGCTGATGTTAGAGCTTCTGACATTATTACAGATGACGAAGTAGATGTTATCAATCCTGATCACTACATCTGTCATGTAAATAAAGGCAAACGTTTCCGTATGGTTCTCCATGCAAGAAAAGGAAATGGTTATGTTAGCGCAGATAAAAATGCTCAATACGAAAATATGGTTGGCGTTATTCCAATCGATAGTATTTATACACCAGTTGTAAAAGCGAATTATACGGTAGACAAAACTAGAGTTGATGACTCTGCAGATTACGATAAATTAACAGTTGAAATTTGGACCAATGGTTCCATTGGACCAAAAGAAGCAATTGGTATGGCTTCAAAAATGTTAATCGATCATTTATATTCCGTCGTTGAACTTTCTACAAGAGCAATGGGCGAAGATTTCATGATTGAACGTAAATCAGAAGAAACAACGAGAAACTTAGAAAAACCAATTGAAGATTTAGATTTATCAGTGAGAAGTTATAACTGTTTAAAAAGAGCTGGAATTCATACTTTAGGTGAACTAATTGAAAAAACCGAAGAAGATATGATGAAGGTAAGAAACTTAGGAAAGAAATCATTAAAAGAAGTGAAGCAAAAGCTTGAAGAATTAAATTTAAGCTTGTCGAAACACTAATTTTGTTAGGAGGATAATCATGGCTAGAGGATATACAAAACTCAATCGTCGTAGTGATAATCGCAAAGCATTATTACGTGACTTAGCTACACAACTCATTTTACATGACAAGATTGAAACAAGCGTTGTGAAAGCAAAAGAATTAAGACGAGTTGTAGAAAAATTAATTACATTCGCTAAAAAAGGCGATTTAAATTCTTTAAGAATAGCTTCTGAAACTGTAAGAGAATTAAGTATTGATGATCAAACAGCTTTACAAAAACTATTTAAAGAAATTGGACCTAAATATCAAGATCGTAATGGTGGATATACAAGAATCTACCGTACAGGCAATCGTTTAGGCGATGCTTGTCCAATGGCGGTCATTGAACTTGTTTAATTAACAA
>JBFXGX010000063.1:0-2864 GCA_050177605.1 Candidatus Izemoplasmatales bacterium
ATTTCATAATGATGGCTGAGTGCAGTGAGGATTTCATCATCAAATTTCTTTCCAACAAAGACTAAACTTCTTGGCAATTCATCCGTTAAAGGCTTCGCTACTACACTGATGGATGGATTTCCATAGACCGGCGCATAACTCGTTCTTCTGGTTGAAATCAACGCTGAAATCTGATTTTCGTTCATGATATCTTCAAACCTAGCTGCTTCAATCATAATTTCTTTTTTTGTTTCTTGATATTCTAGTTCTCTTAATGAACCGGAAGTTTCTTCAGACTTCGTGAAAATCGATTGGCCATGTTTTAAACAACGATCTGCATGTTGATGATTATATTCAATCAATTCTTTTAATGTATGAATAGGACAAGTTGACGAAACTGTCTTAAAATAATAATTGAGTGCATTCTTAAATTCATAAACAAGCGTAATATCATTTCTCATTTGTTTTGGTGTAAAAGGAATGTCCACAACTTCTACTTTTTTTGCTAAAAAGACTTGTTTAGCTTCTTCAATAATCGCTAGTTCATCTTCTTCATATGGATAACCCTCAAACTGAATAAAGCCTACTTTTAAACCTTCAATCGGCAATTTATAGGCGTTGATAAAATCAAAATTTTGTTTAGGTACTGTTAATGTATGAACATCCTGATGATCTTTACCTATCATATGTTGAAGCAAAATGGCACAATCAAGAACGCTTCTGCCCATCGGCCCAGCACTATCTTGATCTGGTGAGATTGGAATAATCCCATAACGTGATACAAGTCCTACTGTTGGTTTAATCGATGTAATTGAATTCGCTAAGGCAGGAGCCATCAGTGATCCGTTTGTTTCAGTCCCTACTGATACTGGAATCATATTACTTGCGACAGCGACCGCTGACCCTGTCGAAGATCCGAGCGGATCAATTTTATCGCTATATGGGTTTTTGACTTGTCCGTGAAGAGACCCATATCCAGAAGGCATATCATCAAAACTCATAAAATAAGCAAACTCAGACAAATTGGTTTTTCCTAAGATAATCATTCCTGCTTCTCTTAGTTTTTCTACAACACTCGCGTCATAAGGACTAAAGAAATCACGGAGCGCATATGAAGATGCCGTTGTAGGCATTTTATCAGCAGTATTAATATTATCTTTAATCAAAATTGGAATTCCATGAAGAATACTTCTTGGACCTTTAATTTTCCGTTCTAAATCAAGCATATCAGCTATTTGGTAGGCATCAGGGTTCAACGAAGCCACAGCATTTAATTCTTTCCCTGAAAGATTATTTTTGTTGATCTCATCTAAATACATTGTGACTAAATCACGGGATGTCCATTTCTTAGAAGAAAGACCATCTATTAATTCTATTAAGCTATATTCTTTCATTTTTTCACCATCCTCATAAAAAATTATAACATAAAGTAATCAAAAAAAGAAAAAGCGAGAACTAAATCTTCTCGCTTTTCATACGAAATACAAATATTAACAAGATCATAGCAATAAAACTCATCAGTGCACCAAAGTAAAAAGTCATTTCTTCAGAAACTGCCATCCAAATCCATCCTGCGACGAAGGAGGCAACTAATAGTCCTAGTCCTTGGGCCGTTCCATAAAGTCCTAAGACGGTTCCTTTTAAATCTTTCGGAGCGATTTCAGCAATATAAGCTTTTTCACTTCCTGCGATGATTGCTTGATAAATACCATAAATACCGAATAAAACATATAATAAGCTAATATTCCCTGTTAAAGCAATCCCCACATAAGTAAAAGAATAAATCAGATAAGCAGGAATAATTAAATGCTTGCGATCAATCTTATCGGATAATTTACCAAGTGGATAACTCACAATACTTGAAACCAAATTATAAACGAGATATAGAAGCAAGACATCCATGGTCGTAAATCCAATACTTTTGATTCTTAGGACTAAAAACGCATTCGATGAATTTCCAACCGAGAAGATAAAGATCACGATTAGGTACATGATTAATTGACGGTCTAATTTCAGTCCTTTTAAAGAGAACTTTTTAAGTTCATGACGTTGATGTTTGATTTCTTTCACAAGCAATAAGCTCACAAGACCAAACAGTGCCGGAATAATCGATAACAAGAATATTGTTTTAAATCCAGTGGTATCTAAATTCCCCGAGGTACTATCGACAAATAACGAGATTAATACGATGGAAACAACGATTCCAACAGCACTGCCAAGCATATCCATCATTTTGTGGAAGCCAAAGGCTTTACCAAGCGAAGAAGGCGCACTTCCCGCAACCAGCGCATCTCTTGGTGCTGTTCTAATTCCTTTTCCAGTTCGCTCAATCAGTTTCGCAATTAATACACCGACCCAACTAAAAGATAAGAAAAGCAAAATCTTATAGAGAATAGTCGAAGCATATCCGATAAATGCCAACATTTTTTTATTGGAAAACTGGTCTCCAATGTATCCAGAATAACTTTTCAAAATAGAAGTTAAAGATTCACTGATTCCTTCGATAACGCCAATGATTGCGACACTGGCAAAGGTAGAAAGGTAAATTGTAACGAGTGGCGCAACCATTTCCGTAGAAAGATCGGTAAAAAAAGAAGTTAATCCGATAAAAAAGATATTACGGAATCCAGAAGCTGCCAATTTGTTTTCATTATGCATAATCATCACCTTTTACAATTATATGCCTAGAGGGTAAAAAAAACAAGTGCCGAAACACTTGTTTTATCCTCGCGGATTAAAGGGGTTAAATGAAGTATTACCAATATTTGTTATATTGGATGAAATCGTAAAGCTTTGGTTCAGTGTTCCATAAGTATAATTCCCTGAATTAGCATATCCTTCACTGTTTAAATTACTACTACTTCCACCTAGATATAATTTATAGG
>JBFXGX010000064.1:0-2716 GCA_050177605.1 Candidatus Izemoplasmatales bacterium
CTTTAAGATTTAATGTAGTCAAAATCATATTATTTCCTCCACTTAATTGTATTGTATAACATTATCTGGAGAATATCAATATTTTTAAGTGGTTTGTTTTTAAGAATTCAAAATACAAGATGGAGGTCATGGAAGTTCATAGGTGAGATAAAAAGTCTAATCATCACTTTTGACCCTAGAAATTCATAATTTACATTCCTATCCTTAACATCAAAAAATAATCATTTTTTTGATCATATAAATAAAAATCCACGCCTTCAAGACGTGGTTTTTCTCTCACGCCTACAAGGCTCATTACTGGCGGCCCCCATTTGAGGGCCTTTTTGATGGCCCAATTGCCTTTGACACCCTTACTTACCCGTGAACGGGTCTTTGTATTCCTTCAGACTTCTCTTATCCTTAACTTGGTCCTCGAGTTCCTGGTTCCTGATGTAGTTCTCAACGACCTTCTTGTTTAGACCTACGGTCGAAACGTAGTACCCTTCTGACCAGAAGTGTCTTGATCCATAGTTATACTTGAGATTCGCATGCTCGTCAAAGATGATCAAGCTGCTCTTTCCTTTGAGATATCCCATGAACGAACTCACTGCGATTTTTGGTGGTATTTTAACGAGCATGTGAATGTGATCACTCATCGCGTGCGCTTCGACTATTTCAACGCCTTTGTATTCACAAAGACGTCTCAAATATTTTCCGATATCTGCTCTCAACTTTCCATAGATTGCTTTTCTTCGATACTTCGGGGTGAACACGATATGATACTGGCAGTTCCATTTCGTATGTGATAAACTACTAGTGTCATCATTTCTTTTTGGCATTGATGATAGAATCCTCCTTGATTAACTTGGTGTAAGGCAATTGGTCATTACCATTATACCAATCAAGGGGATTCTTTTTGTTTAACGCTTCCGCTTCCTTGAGTCCACCCGCATAGCAGGTGGTTTTATGTTAGTCTTCGACCAACATAACAAAAGACCATTGAACTTCAATGATCTTTCTCTAAAAACTAATTATTCAAAAAATGGTGCCGAAAAGAGAACCCGAAGTTTATACATATACTTTTGAATATTTATCGCTTCATGAAGCAGTCTTTTTCTTTATTTTAAAATGAGCAACCGACGGTTCAAATCCCCATTTCTGTACTGTCTAAAGTAAAGAGCTATAATACAATTTAGTACGCTATCAGAATTTTTAGCACCCCAAATAAAGGTGGATTATTCCTACTTCCTCCTAAAGGGTACATTTTCGAAAGAAGACTATTCTAAATACATGAAAAGGTTTAAACAATCTTCATTATAACTCTTCAATTGTAGTAGAAATCAAATTTAGAATATCAAATACTTTTCGAAAGGAATCACTGATCGGTCTTTCAGATGTATATCCGCTTAAAAGTACTTGACGGCTTTTAGGATTCCAGTACCACATATCGAATATTGGATGGCCAATGTAAGCATCTCCGAAATCAATGATGCCTGTATATTGATGCGTTCTTTCATTTACAAACACATGGGGAATATAAGGATTGGCATGTACCACGACAAAATCATCAGCATGATGAATATCTTGTAAATTGCTTTTAATAGTAGTCAAAGCATTATTCATTTCTTCCGGGCTTAAGTTATCTTTTTTTTGTATAGCATACTGATATCTACGGTATATTCTATCAGTTAAATCACTTGGCTCGTCATGGGGAAATAGTCCGCTTTCCAAAAAAGGACGTAAATCCATGTTGTGAATATTTCTTAACTCGGTTCCTAATTTAAACAATAAATCATTTTTTTCTTTTTTGGAAAGTTTCGTTTTTTCGACGGGTATCCCTTCCATTTTCGTCATTAATATGTATTCAATGCTGTCTTTCTTCCCATATCCAAGTACACGGGGAACGGATACATCGGTCTGTTTTGCAATCTGGTTTAGAAAAAAAGCTTCTTTTTCTAAGCTAGTGCTTGATCGTAACTGCTGCGGACGCTGCACTTTCAAGATGATTTTATCATCAATCACATAAGTCCGTGCCTCTCCTCCCGACTCGTCTACTGAACTCACCATCTTTGCTTCGGGCACATATTGATGAACAATCTCAAGTACAATCGATTGATCCAATATGGGATCTTGAGCATTGCGTTGATAATAGATTGTTTCTCTCATCATAATCTCTCCTTTTTTATACTACCATTCCAACTCCATTACCTCTATATGCTTTATCTATTGCTTTGCTAAATGTGAGAATACCAAGCACCATAGAAACAATAGAAAAGCACAACATAATTAATAAATTATTACGAACTATTTCATTTTCAAAGCCGAACCCACTTATCATCACGAGCCTAATTCCCTCTAGTGCATAAGTATGTGGTATAAGCCGTGAAATAAACTGTATTCCAAACGGTAAAATAGCAAGGGGATAATAGATACCTGAAAAAATTCTTGCTAAAACATCGACCAACCATGTAAACGGCTCGCGTCCTTGCTTTACTTCGAGATTAAAGAAGTTGCTTGCACCTATCAACCCAAAACCTAAACAAATCAATACAAATAATAAGTAAAACGAAATGAGTGGAATCACCGGAATATGAGCATTCACATTCACACCAACGACATATATGGCAAAAGTCAAGACACCGATCTGGATGACAAGTTGATATAGAAATGTCCAAATGAATCTTCCAGTTATAAATGACCAGACACCATAGGAGGATGAGTTATATACCTCAAGTCG
>JBFXGX010000065.1:0-2520 GCA_050177605.1 Candidatus Izemoplasmatales bacterium
CTATGAGATGATGGAAGAACTTTATGAGGTATTATCTTTAAAAAGTATCGCGATGATTGGCTCTGAAGATGGGGGTAAAACAACCATCACTTTATCTGTTCCAGAAACAAAAAAATCGTTTTTTGAAGCACTTGTATCAAAAAAGGATCCTTATAATTCTAATCTTTACTGTGAATTTATGTATGAGGAAAGTTTATTCTATTGTTTCCAATTATCTGGTTTTGGTCATATTGTTATCGAGCCAAAAGAAGCATTTCATCCCCTTTTCTTAACGGAACTGAATCATATTGTCCACTTTGTTGCGGATTATTTTAGTGCGATTAGTGATCGAAACGAAAAAATGCAACTAGAGATTGAGTTACAAAAAGAAAAAACCTTATTACGTACCATTATTGATGCGATTCCAGAAACAATCGCATTCAAAGATATGAATGAAACCTATCAATTAACCAATCGACGTACGAATATGGAATACACAGCACGATTTGAATCCATTGAAGGAAAAACGATATCTGATGTGTATCCAGAACATGAACGACCAGTGGTCAGAGCACTTGATGAAGAAGTGATTAAAACAAAACAAATCGTCAGGCGTGAAGTACAGATGTTAACGGACCATGGGTATGTCAATTATGACACCATCCGAACACCGGTTTATGATGAAAATCAAGAATTGATTGGTATTGTCTCGATTGGACGTGACATCTCTGAATCAGTTCATATGAAAGAAACCTTGAAAAGGAATTCAGCTTTTCAGGAACTACTCGTTAAAATTGCGACCAATTTCATTAATATTGATGTGAAAGACTTTGACTTCGTAATCAATGAAGCGCTCGAGCAAATTGGCAAATTCATTCAAGCGGATCGTAGTTATGTGTTTACCTATGATTTTATTAAGGGAGTTACGACAAATACCCATGAATGGTGTAATGAAGGCGTAAGCCATGAAATTGACAACCTTCAGGATTTACCAATTGAGGAGTTTGTGACTGATTGGGTCGATTATCATAAACAAGGAAAAGAAGTCTACATACCAAACGTAGAAAACCTTGATCATGACTCCGTTCTTTATCAAATTCTTTCATCTCAAAATATTCGTTCAGTGATTAGCGTTCCTTTTATGAGTGAAGGCAAGCTGATTGGCTTTGTCGGTTTTGATGATGTAAAAGATGATCGATTCTGGAATGACTATGAGATTGGACTTTTAAAAGTACTCGCTGAAATTCTAACGAATTTGTTTGTTCGAAAAGAGCGTGAGGAAGAACTAATTCAAGCGAGAATTCAGGCTGAAAAAGCCAATGAAGCCAAAACGGACTTTCTTGCGAATATGTCTCATGAAATCAGAACACCTCTTTCTGGGATTTATAATTCCTATTATTTGCTTAATACAACCGAATTAAATCGTGAACAAGTCGACTATATCGATATCGGCTATTCTTCAGTAGAGTCGTTAAGTGTCATTGTGAACTCTATACTTGACTTATCGAAAATCGAAGCAGAAAAACTTGAATTATACGCTGAACCTTGCAATCTAGAAAATGAGCTATATAAAATTATTCGTATGCAGACATTATCTGCCGAAGAGAAGAATATTCAACTTTCTTTTTACTTTGATTATAAAATTAACAAAGAAGTACTTCTTGATTCTCCAAAATTAAGACAAATCATTCTTAACTTGGTTAGTAATGCCATTAAATTTACGCAACAAGGTAGTGTTGAATTAAAAGTTGAATTACTTGAAAAACTGAATCATCAATATTTAGTTGAGTTTTCAGTTATCGACACTGGCATTGGCATTTCCAAAGATAATATCTCAAAAATAACGAATAAATTCTTCCAAGTTGACTCTACAGTATCCAAAAAATATTCGGGTACTGGTTTAGGATTAACCATCGCCAATGGACTGATTGAACTTTTCGGTGGAAAATTAGAAATCACTTCTATAGAAAATCATGGAAGTACTTTTAGTTTTGCAATCCCAATTGCCTATAGCCAGGAAATAGAAACCAAATATAATCTAATCCAAAATAAAAAAATCTTGTTAATTACAGATGATGAAAGTCCTTGTTTAATTAATCGAATATTCACTTCCATGAGCGCGAATGCGACACAGATCTATCCAGAATTTATTCATAATCTCTATTTATCAAAAACGAAATATGACATTATTGTGATTAATTCTAGATGTAGTTTAGATTTTCAATATGAAATCAACAAAATGAAAGAGTCTGTCGCTAGTAAACAACCATTATTTATGCTTTGTTGTTCCAATTTTAGTTCTGAGCAACGGGATAAATATGAAGGTTATGGATTTAATGTCTTCATCGACAGTAACACCACGAGAGATCACATTTACGGACAAATAGCTACGTATCTGGACAAAACATATCATGAAAAAGATGTGAATCTCGACGACTTCAGCAATCATTTTATTACTTTGCATCAACAAAAAATATTAGTGGTCGATGACAACAAGTTAAATCGTAAAGCACTTGAAATCATCTTATCGAAACACGGTTT
>JBFXGX010000066.1:0-2502 GCA_050177605.1 Candidatus Izemoplasmatales bacterium
TAACCTGGAAACTTTCAAACAACTCACCCCACATTTAGATTCTAATGATGTTTGTGTACTTTTTATTTAATTATATCACTGGTTACTAGAGAAAATTTGATAAATAAAAAATGACCAATGATTTTATTGTAGTTGTCAACTAGAAAATGCATAAAAATGGCGGTTAAAAATGTGGGTAAAGATTATTGAGTTTTAGAGTTGGTTTCCATAAAAGCTAACTTATCTTTTATACGATAAGATTTGCCGGTTATTTTGATAATTGATGAGTGATGAACTAAACGATCAATAATAGCTGAAGCGATAATGTTGTCCCCAAATACATCACCCCATTTACTAAAAGGTTGATTAGTAGTGATGATGGTTGATTTTTTCTCATAACGTTTAGCTATCAACTGAAAGAAGATATCTGAGTATTGTTTTTCTATTGGTAGATAACCAATTTCATCGACTATAAGTAGCTTGTATTTTGAGTAATGTTTAACGATATGTTCATGGCGATTTTCTGAATAAGCTTTCTTGATTTTGTCAATTAAATCATTAAAATGAATGAAATAAGTGCTGACTCTTTTACTGCTTGCTTCAATACCGATTGCGGTTGCTAAATGGGTTTTGCCTACACCACTTGATCCAATGAATAAGATGTTTTGTGAATCTTCCAAAAATCTTAGACTGCACAAATCCTGTATCTCTTGTTTGCTCACACTAGGTTGATAACTGAAATCAAAATCACTGATTGTTTTTCGATAAGGGAAATTACTTACTTTAATATTAATAAGTGCTGCTCGGTTTTCTCTAAAGTCAATCTCTTTGTCGGTTAAAACTAATAGACTTTCTATTAGGGACATTTCTTTTGTTTTCAGCTCATCTAGTAATATTGGTAAGTATTCGTTAAACTGATTAAGTTTTAATCGTTCTAAATTATTTTTTAAGTTGATATATTGACTCATTTTTTAATCCTTTCATAAATAGTCATAGATGGAAATGTTTTGATTTATATAGTTCTCAATTTCTTCGTCATTATAGTGTTTAAAAGCGTCTGATTCTAAAATATCAATCATATCTTCTCTTCTATAGTTGAATTTTCTTTTTGATATTTTATGCGAATTTATTAATTCCTTGTTATAATAGATATGAAGTATGGAATTTTCTTCTTTGACAGTAAGGAGTTTTCCAATATACTTCGTTGGTACGGAATATTTGGATTTGTTATATGTAATCATTGACTCTTTTGAAACTTTTCTTACAATTGGTCTTGTGTGGAAGTGAAGGAGAAGTTCTTGATTCGGTAATGGATTCAAATATTCTTTTTCTTTTTCAAACCTTTCCCAAGGTATTTCATTAGTAGCTAATGAGATATTTAAGTTCAACTCTTCATTGAAATTCTTGACGATGTTTGTTAGCTCCTCGTAATCTTCAAATTCATTGTTATATACTTTTAAATTATTTACCAGTTTAGCTAATGCTTCAACTTTACCTTTTGTTTGCGGCCTGTACGCTATACAACTCCTTACCTCAAATCCCATATCCTTGCTGAAATGATAAAACTTACTGTTTATTACCGGTTCTTGATACCTCGTTCTCGATTGATCGATTACTGTTCTCATATTGTCAAACAATATTTCCTGCGGTACCCCATCAAAGTACTGAAACGCATTTGCTAAACAACTGAATAATGTTTCTTGTTCTTTGTTAATGGTCAATTCGATATACTTTAGTCTTGAATAACCTAATATCATTAAGAAAATATCTACTGTATATATTTCCCCATTCTTGCTAATCAGTTTCATTCTTTCTTTCCAATCCACCTGTGCTTGTAATCCTGGATTAGTTTCAAATCGAATTGTCGCTTTCTTTTGCATCTCGCCTTTAATCTCTTTTACATAGTCTCTTAAGATTGTATATTGCCCTAGATATCCTTTCTTCTTGATAAACCTACATATCTCTGATCCTGTCACTCCATATTCTACCTTCTCTTTGATTACCTCCTTATATTTGTCTAGTTTTGATGGTCGTTTTTTCTTCGCTTTCTCATCTTTTTCTTCATTTTCGTAGTATTTCTTTACTGTTCGATAATCACAGTTATATCTTCTGGCAATCAAACTGTAGTTTGGTCTTATTCCTTCTTTCTTCATTCTTTCCACGAATTCTAAGATGTCCTTTCTCATTTTGATATCCTCCAATCACGTTTTTGTGATTTTGATTATATCAAAAAAAATAGAATTATAGCTCATGTGTCGGAAAATGTTTTGTTAGTTTCAAAAGGCTAATTTTGCTTTTTGTGGATAACTTCTTTATCCAAAAAAGCTTTTATAACCTTTTCTCTTTACCTACATTTTATTCCGCCATATTTCTACAATTCTATTCTGCTATATATATTTATCATTTTGGTCATTTTTGAGTTTTATTGTTTTAACAATGAAATTGTAGCTTCAATTTGATTAGTTATAAACGCATTCAAATCGCCATAATTGTTTACTATGAACTCTTTTGCTTCTATAACGA